>CP083824.1:670706-1341412 GCA_023023105.1 Enterobacter ludwigii
CGAATCGGTGAACGTGGCGACCGCGCGCTGGGTTGAGTGTTCTGACGTGAAGAAATTCGAAGAATTTAAGCGTAAGAACGAAATTCAGCTGGCGCTCGATGGTGGCGATAACCTGACGTACATCGCCCCAACCATGGTTAACCTGAACCTGACTCAGGAACGCTATCCTGATGTTCAGTTCCGCAAAACCCGCGAACACTAATCCCCTCTCAGAGCACGGCTGCCGCCGTGCTCTTCTTTAATTCCTGTCTTATTAATCCCTTGCGGAATGTTCTTAATTCAACGCAATTTCTCGCTATTCGCGCGTTTTTTACCCAATTCTGAAAGCGGCTCTGTGAGAGTGATCTATATTTAACTCAGTGTTTAACGCCGGGCTTGGATAAATTAACTGTTAAATGCATGACTTTAGGTTATCCATTTTGCCCGTGCGTTTATTCGCAATATATAAAACTACTAAGGAAGTATGTAGCCCGAATAACGGGTAAACACAGGAATAGATCGATGAATATGACAAGACTGAAGATTTCGAAAACTCTGCTGGCTGTAACCCTGGGTAGCGTTTTGGTGAGCGGTTCCGCTCTGGCGGAAAGCAGCACCATGGATAAAGCACAGTCCACGGCCGATACCGCAGGGCAAAAAATCGATAGCTCTATGAATAAAGTCGGCAATTTCATGGATGACAGCTCAATCACAGCAAAAGTGAAAGCCGCACTGGTGGATGATGAAGCCATTAAGAGCACCGATATATCCGTTAAGACCGACAAGAAAGTGGTCACGCTGAGTGGCTTTGTTGAAAGCCAGGCTCAGGCCGAACAGGCGGTGAAAGTGGCGAAAGGCGTCGAAGGCGTTGCGTCCGTCAGCGATAAGCTGCACGTACGTGACAGCAAAAACGCGTCGGTGAAAGGTTATGCCGGTGATGCAGCCACCACTAGCGAAATCAAAGCTAAACTTTTAGCAGATGACATTGTGCCGTCCCGTAAGGTGAAAGTGGAAACCACCGATGGTGTGGTTCAGCTCTCCGGTACGGTAGATTCGCAGGCGCAAAGTGAACGTGCCGAGTCCATCGCGAAAGCGATTGATGGCGTGAAAAGCGTTAAAAACGATCTGAAAACGAAGTAAATCTGGACCATTCGCCCGTCTGGCTAAAACCAGCGGGCGAAAATAAGAACGACTCTGGAAAACGCCGGTGAGTGACCTGAGCGCTCACGTTTAGCGGCCGACATTAACTATGGTAAAGGAGAGGCTTATGTTTCGTTGGGGCATTATATTTCTGGTTATCGCGTTAATTGCCGCCGCATTGGGCTTTGGTGGACTGGCGGGTACTGCGGCATGGGCAGCAAAAGTTGTCTTTGTCGTCGGTATTATTCTGTTCCTGGTCAGCCTGTTTACCGGACGTCGACGTCCGTAGCAAACGCAATATTCCTTCAACAAAAAAAAGCCAGTCACTGCGACTGGCTTTTTCTTATTTGCGTTGCAGGTCGTGTGCGTTACTGTGTTGTTACAGAATAACCAGAACAGGAAGGCAGAGGTGGGGCAACGAATTCCCGTTACGCTCGGCAATATCGCGCCGCTAACGTTAAAGCCGTTTCGTGCAGGCCAGCTCGCGCTGGTCTGTGAGGGGGGCGGGCAGCGTGGCATTTTCACTGCGGGCGTGCTGGATGAATTTATGCGCGCGCAGTTCAACCCGTTTGACCTTTACTTCGGCACCTCAGCCGGGGCACAGAACCTGTCTGCCTATGTCTGTAACCAGCCTGGTTATGCGCGAAAAGTGATAATGCGCTATACCACGGCGAAAGAATTTTTTAATCCGGTACGCTTTGTGCGTGGCGGCAATCTGATCGATCTCGACTGGTTGCTGGAATCCACCTCCAGCCAGATGCCGCTGGCTATGGACACTGCAGCGCGCCTGTTTGATGGCGGGAAAGAATTCTGGATGTGTGCCAGCCGGGGAGATGATTATTCACCGGGGTATTTCTCTCCGCAGAAGGAGAACTGGCTGGATATCATTCGTGCCTCGAGTGCCATTCCCGGTTTTTATCGTACCGGTGCGCAGCTGGATGGCATCAGTTATCTGGATGGGGGGATCAGTGACGCAGTGCCAGTGCAGGAAGCTGCCCGGCGCGGAGCGAAAACTATTGTGGTGATCCGTACCGTACCGTCGCAAATGTACTACACCCCGCAGTGGTTTAAACGCATGGAGCGCTGGTTAGGCGACAGCAGCCTGCAACCGCTGGTGAACATCGCTAAACAGCATGAAACCACCTACGGCGCGATGCAGCGTTTCATTGAAAAACCGCCGGGAAAACTGCGTATTTTTGAAATCTATCCACCTAAGCCGCTGGTCAGTATGGCGCTGGGCAGCCGCGTCCCGGCGTTGCGTGCAGATTATAAAACGGGCCGGCTGTGCGGCCGTTACTTCCTGGCGACAGTGGGGAAAATGCTGGCGGAGCAACCACCGCTACATCGGCATAAACGTATTATTATGCCGCCTGCGATTGTCGCTAACGATACCCTGACGATGCCGCTGGTGGATATTCCGCAGGCGAATGACGCTCTATTGGATAACGAGGATCTGGCGTGACGCACTGCTTTGTCGATACCCACTGCCACTTTGATTTTCCACCGTTTACGGGGGATGAAGAGCAAAGTATTGCGAAAGCTGCCGAAGCAGGCGTTCAGGCCATCATTGTGCCGTCAGTGGAAGCTGCTTACTTTTCCCGTGTGTTGGAGCTTGCCACACGACATCCCGCGCTCTATGCCGCGCTCGGCCTCCATCCGATTGTCATTGAGCGACATCTTGATGAGCACATTGAGAGGCTTGATGAGGTACTGCAGACCGCGGGAGACAAACTTGTCGCCATCGGTGAGATCGGCCTCGATCTTTACCGTGAGGAGCCGCAGTTTGAGCGTCAGCAGACGATCCTTGATGCGCAGCTCAGGCTGGCCAAGCGTTACGATCTGCCCGTGATCCTCCACTCAAGACGCACGCACGATAAGCTGGCGATGCACCTGAAACGCATCGATCTACCACGGAGAGGTGTCGTACACGGTTTCTCCGGCAGCCTGCAGCAGGCGCAGCGTTTTACCGAACTGGGCTATAAAATTGGCGTGGGTGGCACCATCACTTATCCGCGTGCCAGTAAAACCCGGGACGTAATGGCACAGCTGCCGCTGTCGGCGCTTCTGCTGGAAACCGACGCGCCGGATATGCCGCTGAATGGTTTTCAGGGCCAGCCGAATCGCCCGGAACAAGCGGCGCGCGTGTTTACCACCCTGTGTGAACTGCGAAAGGAGCCTGAAGAGGTGATTGCCGATGCGCTGCTTGAGAATACCCGTTCGGTATTTGGCATTACGCTATAGGTAAAGCGCCGGACGGATCACGGTTATCTTCTGTTTTTCCAGCGCGAGCGCCAGCGGCTCAACGTCTTCCGGTGTAGCGCTGCGCCATGACGCCGCTTCGCCATAAACCCCCTGCGCATGAAACGCGTTGATTCGCACCGGGACGTTTCCAAGCCCGTGGATAAATGTCGTCAGCGGTTTGATCTGTTCCAGATAATCGCACCGATCCGGGATGACCAGTAAGCGCAGTTCCGTCAAACGGTGACGATCGGCCAGCCAGCGAATGCTTTGTTTAATCTGTGGGTTTTCGCGTCCGGTCAGGAAACGGTGATGCTCATTTCCCCATGCTTTTAGATCCAGCATCGCGCCATCCAGCACCGGCAGGAGTTTCTGCCAGCCGGTTTCACTTAACAGGCCATTGCTGTCCACCAGGCAGCTTAGATGATTCAGCGTGGGATCCGTTTTGATCGCCGTGAAAAGCGCGATCAGAAAAGGAAGTTGCGTGGTAGCCTCACCGCCACTCACCGTAATACCCTCAATAAAGGGTGCAGCTCTGCGGATTTGCGCGAGGATCTCCTCCACGCTAAAGCGATGCGCCATGGGCGTTGCCTGCTGCTGGCACTGGCGGAGGCAGGTGTCGCACTGCTGGCAGTCACTCTCCTGCCACCAGACGCGCCTGGCATGAATGGTCAGCGCGTCGTGCGGACAGTGGGGCACGCAGTCACCGCAGTCGTTGCAGCGGCCGATCGTCCACGGGTTGTGGCAGGTTTTACAACGCAGGTTACATCCCTGCAGGAAAAGAGCCAGGCGGCTGCCCGGCCCGTCCACGCAGGAGAAAGGGATAACCTGACTAACTAAAGCGCATCTGCTGTTCATGGCTAATCACGCGCGGCTGACGTTCGAGGATGCGGGTGTTACGCGCGGCTTCTTCTCCAAGCCACGTGGTATTAGTACGCGATCCGGCTTCACGGTATTTTTCAAGATCTGACAAGCGCACCATATACCCGGTCACGCGTACCAGATCGTTACCGGCTACGTTCGCGGTGAATTCACGCATACCGGCTCTGAACGCACCAAGACATAGCTGAACCACCGCCTGCGGGTTGCGTTTTACCGTCTCATCCAGGGTCAAAATATCGCTGATCCCTGAGTGGTAGTATTTATGATGCGGCGCTACGGCCAGCAGATGGTTGATCGGATCCGGTTCATCCCCATAGGGCAGGCGCGCCCCCGGCGTGGTGCCGGAGTCAGAGCTGATCCCCGACTGCGCGTGGAGCATCGCGCGGTGCTTCCAGCCGTGTTTCACCGGCGTGTTTTCCACAAATGCCGCAAGCTGCCCGCTGATGCGGTAGCCCAGCGCGTTGGCCTGCTCGTCTTTACCGTAGCGCCCCGCAATACTTTCCTTTTCGCAAAGTATGTTCACCGCTTCTGCCAGACCGTACATCCCAAACATCGGCACAAACCGATCGGCATCAATCAGCCCCTCTTTTACCAGGAAGCTATTCTCAAAGAAGCCAGATTGCTCGTACAGGAAATCGCAGCGTGAATCGATGATAGCAATTTGCTGCCGGCAGTAATGCGGGAGCGTGCGGGTGAAGAAGTCTTCAATGGAAGTGCTGCGTTCAGCAATGGCTTTGAGGTTAAGGCGTACCAGGGTGCTGCCACCGCCCGCAAGCGGCAGGGAGTTGTAACAACTCACCACGCCGTAACGGCTTTTTGTGAAAATTTTATCATTTTCAGGGCCGTTAGAAATATGCGGTTTACTGCATTCACAGATGTTTTTTGCCACCTCAATCAGCAAATCGCCCGGGGTAATATCTGGGTCGTAGATAAAGGTGAGGTTCGGCGCGACCTGCTTCAGCTCTGCATCGGCACGCAGAATGGCACGGGTGATGGGGCCGTCAGCAGGCCCGATGTTTGCGTGCATAAATGCATCCGGCAGCGTTCGGTCGAGATAGCGCCAGAAACGTTTTATTCGGCTATCAACCTCTTCTTGTGTTAGAATTCTAACATACGGTTGCAGTAACACATCAAGATGGCCCAGATAGACAGGCATGGATGTTACGGATGGCACATGGTGGTAAAGAATGGTGAGTAGTGAAAGAGCGTCATCCAGGTCTTTCGCGCCTTCCAGCTCCAGCCATTCTGAGCCGTTAGCCAAAAATTTTGCGTAATCCGGCAGAACATAGCGGGGTTTGTAAGGTGCGTGGCCTTCGAACATGTCGCAGATAAACCCCTCGTCCAGCGCGGCGCGCGCTGCCTGAGGGAGTTCAGGATAAGGCAGGTTGTTTTCCGCTTCCAGCGCCAGGAAATGACGTTTTTGTTCCGGGGTTAACACCGGGCTTGTCACAATGTGCTGGCAACGTTGTTGCAGGGCGTCGGGGCTGGAGTGGGACATGATCGCTTCCTTGTTTATTCTGCGGATGATGAACGGATTGTAGGAAGCCAGCCTGTTGTGGCTTTTGATCCGACAGGGGGTATTGCTGCTTTCGTCAGCAATTAGCACGATAAAATTTGAAGAAGATCTCATTACAGTAATGCAAATTTGTACGTAGTTTTCATTAACTGTGATGAATGTCGAAGTGTGGATGCGGGTGAATGTTAGAATACTCACAGACCCGCAAGGTAAAATTTATACGGCACTGCCGTTGGAGAATGTTATGACCGATTTAACTGCAAGCAGCCTGCGCGCGTTGAAACTGATGGACCTGACCACCCTGAACGATGACGACACCAATGAAAAAGTCATCGCCCTGTGCCATCAGGCGAAAACGCCCGTCGGTAACACCGCTGCTATCTGTATCTACCCGCGCTTTATCCCGATTGCCCGTAAAACGCTGAAAGAGCAGGGCACGCCGGACGTGCGTATTGCAACCGTGACTAACTTCCCGCACGGCAACGACGATATCGAGATTGCGCTGGCAGAAACTCGCGCAGCTATTGCTTACGGTGCAGATGAAGTTGACGTGGTATTCCCATACCGTGCGTTGATTGCGGGCAACGAGCAGGTCGGTTTTGACCTGGTGAAAGCCTGTAAAGATGCGTGTGCTGCGGCAAACGTACTGCTGAAAGTGATCATCGAAACCGGTGAGCTGAAAGAAGAAGCCCTGATTCGTAAAGCATCTGAAATCTCCATCAAGGCGGGTGCTGATTTCATCAAAACCTCTACGGGTAAAGTGCCGGTTAACGCCACCCCGGAAAGCGCACGCATCATGATGGAAGTGATCCGCGATATGGGCGTGTCCAAAACGGTTGGTTTTAAACCTGCGGGCGGCGTACGTACCGCGGAAGATGCGCAACAGTTCCTGGCCATCGCGGATGAACTGTTCGGCGCTGAATGGGCAGATTCCCGTCACTATCGCTTTGGCGCATCTAGCCTGCTGGCCAGCCTGCTGAAAGCGCTGGGTCACGGCGATGGTAAGAGCACAAGCAGCTACTAAGGTTTGAATTGCCGGGTGACGCGAAGCGATCCCGGCTTATTTCGGGAGGTTACCGTGTTTCTCGCACAAGAAATTATTCGTAAAAAACGTGATGGTCATGCATTAAGCGACGAAGAGATCCGCTTCTTTATCAACGGCATTCGTGATAACACCGTCTCTGAAGGGCAGATCGCTGCGCTGGCGATGACCATTTTCTTCCACGATATGTCGATGCCTGAGCGGGTCTCGCTGACGATGGCGATGCGAGATTCAGGAACCGTTCTGGACTGGAAGAGCCTGAACCTTAACGGCCCGATTGTGGACAAGCACTCCACAGGTGGCGTAGGTGATGTGACTTCCCTGATGCTCGGCCCAATGGTGGCGGCCTGTGGGGGTTACATCCCGATGATCTCCGGGCGCGGCCTCGGCCATACCGGTGGTACGCTCGACAAACTGGAAGCCATTCCGGGCTTCGATATCTTCCCGGATGACAACCGCTTCCGCGACATTATTAAAGACGTTGGTGTGGCGATTATCGGCCAGACCAGCTCTCTTGCTCCAGCAGATAAGCGTTTCTATGCCACCCGCGATATCACCGCGACCGTTGACTCCATCCCGCTGATCACCGCCTCTATTCTGGCGAAGAAACTGGCCGAAGGGCTGGACGCGCTGGTGATGGATGTAAAAGTAGGTAGCGGCGCGTTTATGCCAACCTATGAACTTTCTGCCCAGCTTGCCGAAGCGATCGTTGGCGTCTCCAACGGTGCCGGCGTGCGCACCACTGCACTGCTCACCGACATGAACCAGGTTCTGGCCTCCAGTGCAGGTAATGCGGTTGAAGTGCGTGAAGCCGTACAATTCCTGACCGGTGAATACCGCAACCCGCGTCTGTTCGACGTCACCATGGCACTGTGCGTTGAGATGTTAATCTCCGGCAAGCTTGCCAAAGATGATGCAGACGCGCGCGCGAAACTGCAGGCGGTGCTGGATAACGGCAAAGCGGCGGAGATCTTTGGTCGCATGGTGGCGGCGCAGAAAGGTCCAACTGATTTCGTGGAAAACTACGCGAAATACCTGCCAACGGCGACGCTCAGTAAAGCGGTTTATGCCGATAGCGAAGGCTTTGTCTCAGCCATGGATACCCGTGCACTCGGCATGGCGGTTGTCTCAATGGGCGGCGGTCGTCGCCAGGCATCGGACATGATTGATTACAGCGTCGGCTTTACCGATATGGCCCGATTGGGCGACAGCGTCGACGGACAACGTCCGCTGGCGGTGATCCACGCCAAAGATGAAGCCAGCTGGCAGGAAGCGGCGAAAGCGGTTAAAGCGGCCATTACACTCGACGATAAAGCACCGGAAAGCACACCAACGGTCTATCGTCGTATCACTGAATAGCGGTATACTGATCTGATCAATCATTTTTAAGCACTACGTACGGAGAACAATTATGAAACGTGCATTTATTATGGTGCTGGACTCATTCGGCATCGGCGCAACCGAAGATGCAGAACGTTTTGGTGACGTGGGTTCCGATACCATGGGTCACATCGCGGAAGCCTGTGCCAAAGGCGAAGCGGATAAAGGTCGTAAAGGCCCTCTGACTCTACCCAACCTGACCCGCCTGGGTCTGGTGAAAGCGCATGAAGGTTCTACCGGTAAAATTGCAGCAGGTATGGACGGCAACGCGGAAGTGGTGGGTGCCTACGCATGGGCTCACGAGCTTTCTTCCGGTAAAGACACCCCGTCTGGACACTGGGAAATCGCCGGTGTGCCGGTTCTGTTCGACTGGGGCTACTTCTCCGATCATCAGAACAGCTTCCCGCAGGAACTGCTGGACAAGCTGGTTAAGCGTGCAAACCTGCCGGGCTACCTCGGTAACTGCCACTCTTCCGGTACCGTGATCCTGGATGAGCTCGGTGAAGAGCACATGAAAACCGGCAAACCGATTTTCTATACCTCTGCTGACTCCGTGTTCCAGATTGCCTGTCACGAAGAAACCTACGGCCTGGATAAACTTTACGAACTGTGCGAAATCGCTCGTGAAGAGTTGACCGAAGGCGGATACAACATTGGTCGCGTTATCGCACGTCCGTTTATCGGCGACAAAGCGGGTAACTTCCAGCGTACCGGTAACCGTCACGATCTGGCCGTTGAGCCACCGGCACCAACCGTGCTGCAGAAGCTGGTTGAAGAGAAAGACGGTCACGTGGTGTCCGTGGGTAAAATTGCGGATATCTACGCCAACTGCGGCATCACCAAGAAAGTGAAAGCCACCGGTCTGGACGCGCTGTTTGATGCCACCATCAAAGAGATGAAAGAGGCGGGTGACAAGACCATTGTTTTCACCAACTTCGTCGACTTCGACTCTTCCTGGGGCCACCGTCGTGATGTTGCCGGTTATGCAGCGGGCCTGGAGTTGTTCGACCGCCGTCTGCCGGAGCTGATGGAACTGGTGGGTGAAGATGACATTCTGATCCTGACGGCGGACCACGGCTGTGACCCAACCTGGACCGGTACCGATCACACCCGTGAGCACATTCCTGTGCTGGTGTACGGCCCGAAAGTGAAACCAGGCTCCCTTGGTCACCGTGAAAGCTTCGCGGATATCGGCCAGACCCTGGCGAAATACTTTGGTACGTCCGACATGGAATATGGCAAGGCCATGTTCTGAATCATGTTGGGTGCGGTCTGATGCCCTCACCCAACCCTCTCCCACAGGGAGAGGGTGAAAAGAATAAACAATTTAAAAGGAACTGAAGATGGCAACTCCTCACATTAACGCAGAAATGGGTGATTTCGCTGACGTCGTATTGATGCCGGGTGACCCGCTGCGCGCGAAGCACATTGCAGAAACTTTCCTCGAAGACGTGCGTGAAGTGAACAACGTTCGCGGCATGCTGGGCTTCACCGGGACTTACAAAGGCCGCAAAATCTCCGTTATGGGCCACGGTATGGGTATCCCATCCTGCTCCATCTACACCAAAGAGCTGATCACCGATTTCGGCGTGAAGAAAATCATCCGTGTGGGCTCCTGCGGCGCTGTGCGCATGGACGTTCAACTGCGTGATGTGGTCATTGGTATGGGTGCCTGCACCGATTCCAAAGTCAACCGCATGCGTTTCAAAGATCATGACTTTGCTGCGATTGCAGACTTTGGCATGGTGCGTAACGCCGTTGACGCAGCAAAAGCGCTGGGCGTTGACGCTCGCGTAGGTAACCTCTTCTCTGCTGACCTGTTCTATGCGCCAGACGGCGGCGAGATGTTCGACGTGATGGAAAAATACGGCATCCTGGGCGTGGAAATGGAAGCTGCGGGCATCTACGGTGTGGCGGCTGAGTTTGGTGCGAAAGCGCTGACCATCTGCACCGTGTCTGACCACATCCGTACCCACGAGCAGACCACCGCTGCCGAGCGTCAGACCACCTTCAACGACATGATCAAAATCGCGCTGGAATCCGTTCTGCTGGGCGATAAAGAGTAATTCTGTCTCTTCCGCCCCTCTCCCTGTGGGAGAGGGGCGGGGTTAGGGTACCAGACCGCACCTAGCGCACGGCCTGTGCAATCCACGCTGACAGCTCCCGCAGCTCATTTTTCTGCTCCGGGAAATCCTCGATCAACACCTCGCATTCCTGTTGCAGCATATCCGCCCGATACAAACAGCCCTGTACACGTGCCGCAAGTGCTTCCAGCGGTGCCGGATTCAGGCTATCGGTAAACACCTGCGTGCGGGTGATATGGCCTTTCTCCACGTCAAAATGCAGCTCCACGCCGCCCCAGGTAAAACGCTCATCCAGCAGGTGAGAAAATGCAGGAGCCTGACCGAAGTTCCACTCCCAACTGCTCTGACGGGCAAACGTCTCGGCAAAGTTGGGCAGATCCGGGGTTTTGTCTGGGGAGATCACTTCTGCTTCCACGCGCTCGCCGTAATGTTCAAAGAAAGCGTCACGGATCGCATCGCAAATCTGCTCGTGAGTAATCCCCGGCAGCAGTTCCACCAGATTTGCCACGCGTCCGCGAACGGAGGTAATCCCTTTGGCCTGCAGCTTTTTCTTATCGGGATTCAGATAGTTCGCCAGACGGCTGAGATCGGCGTTCAGAAGAAGGGTACCGTGGTGGAACCCGCGATCCATCGTTTCGCGGTAAGCCGAACCCGAGACTTTCCGGTCGCCTTCAACGGTTTTCACCACCAGGTCGTTACGCCCGGAGGCCTCTGCCGTCACGCCGAGCGCATTGAGGGCGTTCAGGACGATGGATGTTGAGATGGTTTTGTCGTACTCCGGTTTGCCCGCCATAAAGGTAAAGCAGGTATTGCCCAGATCGTGAAACACCGCGCCGCCGCCGCTGCTTCTGCGCGCCAGGCGGACGTTGTCCTCTTCCATACGCCGCGTATTGCACTCTTTCCACGGGTTTTGCGCACGACCGATGACCACCGTATCCGCGTTGCGCCAGAGAAATAGTACACGTTGGGTGGCGGGCATCTGGCGGAAGATGCACTCTTCTACCGCGAGATTAAACCAGGGATCGTAAGAGTCAGAGATAAGCAGGCGTAAAGTCGTCATGGCAGAGTTCCTTTTCCGGGTCGTCCGCCTACTTTATCATTAATCTTTCTTCTCGCTCTCTTCCTCTTCGGGGATAGACTTGCTTGCGGTCAGCAGGAACGGCGACTGTTGCCAGCGGGTGCGTTTGCCCTGAAGCAGCGTGCGCGCCAGCACGACGCCAATTGCCAGAGAGAGCAGCAGCATCAGGCGGAGAATATTGGTGGTGTTATCCACCTGTTTAGCTTCGGTTGGCAGGGTGTGAGTGTCGAGCGTCATACGTAGATACCCCAGTGGGCCATTTTTACCCTGGACAGGTTCGACAATCTGCTGGTTGAAATAGCCTCCGGCTTTTTTGCCGTCCAGCGCCAGCCTGTCGCGCACGTCGACATGTTCGCCGGCGCGGGCAATCAGGTCACCTTGCTCGTCATAAACGCCCGCATCCAGAATACGACTGTTTTCAGTGAGTTGACGTAAGACCTGACCGATTCGTTTATCGTCCGGCGTCTCGGTACGCATATAGGGTGCGACGTTGAGTGTCACCTGACGCGCCAGCGTGCGGGCCAGCTCTTCAAACTGTGGGTTACGTTGCCGTTGATGATTCTGGCTAAACCACGACGCCCCCTGCATCAGCACCACGAGGAGTGCGAGACAGAAAAGGACAATCACGGCGCGATGAAGCCGGAATTTCAGTTTTGCGCGAGCCATATTCCACCTGCTGAAAATTTAGGGCTTAATGTTGCCAGAAGTGATGGTTACAAGGTAGCCTCATGCGTTATTTTCCCTCTGGAACCTTCCGGCGCGAACGAAATTACAGGAGCTTTAATGCCGAACATTACCTGGTGTGACCTGCCAACGGATGTCTCTTTATGGCCAGGATTGCCGCTCTCTCTTAGTGGCGATGAGGTGATGCCTCTGGATTACCACGCTGGCCGTAGCGGCTGGCTGCTGTACGGACGCGGCCTGGATAAGCAACGCCTTACCCAATATCAAACCAAACTGGGTGCCGCGATGGTCATTGTCGCCGCCTGGTGTGTCGAGGATTATCAGGTCATTCGTCTGGCAGGCTCCCTGACGCAACGTGCGACACGCCTGGCGCATGACGCCGGGCTGGACGTTGCCCCGCTGGGTAAAATTCCTCACCTGAAAACGCCGGGCCTGCTGGTGATGGATATGGACTCTACCGCCATTCAGATCGAGTGTATTGACGAGATTGCGAAACTGGCAGGCAGCGGCGATCTGGTGGCAGAAGTCACCGAGCGTGCGATGCGCGGAGAACTGGACTTCACCGCCAGCCTGAGACAGCGCGTGGCGACCCTGAAAGGGGCCGATGCCAACATTCTGCGTCAGGTACGCGACGTGCTGCCGCTGATGCCAGGGCTGACGCAGCTGGTACTGAAGCTGCAGTCGTTAGGCTGGAAAGTCGCGATCGCCTCCGGTGGCTTCACCTTCTTCGCGGATTATTTGCGGGAAAAACTGCATCTGACCACCGTTGTGGCCAACGAGCTGGAGATCATGGATGGCAAGCTGACCGGCCAGGTGATCGGCGATATCGTGGACGCGCAGTACAAAGCTAACACCCTTACCCGTCTGGCGGAAAAATATGAAATTCCGCACGTCCAGACTGTCGCCATCGGCGATGGCGCGAACGATCTGCCGATGATCAAAGCAGCCGGGCTTGGCATTGCCTATCATGCTAAGCCGAAAGTGAACGAAAAGACGGAAGTTACTATCCGTCATGCTGACCTGATGGGGGTGTTCTGCATTCTCTCTGGCAGCCTTAATCAGAAATAACGAGGTAAACCGTGGCGAAAGCTCCAAAACGCGCATTTGTCTGTAATGAATGTGGTGCGGATTATCCGCGCTGGCAGGGGCAATGCAGCGCCTGTCATGCCTGGAACACCATCACCGAAGTGCGTGGTGTGGCGGCTTCGCCGAGCGTGGCGCGCAACGAGCGCCTGAGCGGTTACGCCGGTAACGCGGGCGTGGCGAAGGTGCAAAAGCTCTCGGATATCAGCCTCGAAGAGCTGCCGCGCTTCTCCACCGGGTTCAAAGAGTTTGACCGCGTGCTCGGCGGCGGCGTGGTGCCGGGCAGCGCCATCCTGATCGGCGGTAACCCGGGCGCGGGTAAATCAACCCTGCTGCTGCAAACGCTCTGTAAGCTCGCCGAGCAGATGAAAACCCTGTACGTCACGGGGGAAGAGTCCCTGCAGCAGGTAGCAATGCGCGCGCACCGCCTTGGCCTGCCAACCGGCAATCTGAACATGCTCTCCGAAACCAGCATCGAGCAGATCTGCATGATTGCCGAAGAAGAGCAGCCGAAGCTGATGGTTATCGACTCCATCCAGGTGATGCACATGGCGGACATTCAGTCCTCGCCAGGCAGCGTGGCGCAGGTGCGTGAAACCGCGGCCTATCTGACGCGCTTTGCTAAAACGCGCGGCGTGGCGATTGTGATGGTCGGCCACGTCACCAAAGACGGCTCGCTGGCGGGGCCGAAGGTGCTCGAACACTGTATCGACTGCTCCGTGATGCTCGACGGCGACGCAGATTCCCGCTTCCGTACCCTGCGTAGCCATAAAAACCGCTTCGGGGCGGTGAACGAACTGGGCGTATTTGCCATGACCGAGCAGGGGCTACGCGAAGTTAGCAACCCGTCGGCCATCTTCCTGAGTCGCGGCGATGAAATAACCTCCGGCAGCTCGGTGATGGTGCTGTGGGAAGGGACGCGCCCGCTGCTCGTTGAAATTCAGGCGCTGGTGGACGTGTCGATGATGGGCAACCCACGGCGCGTGGCGGTCGGTCTGGAACAGAACCGCCTGGCGATCCTGCTGGCGGTGCTGCACCGTCACGGCGGGCTGCAGATGGCGGATCAGGACGTCTTCGTTAACGTGGTGGGCGGCGTTAAAGTCACTGAGACCAGTGCAGACCTCGCATTGCTGCTGGCGATGGTCTCCAGCCTGCGAGACAGGCCGCTGCCGCAGGATCTGGTGGTATTTGGTGAGGTCGGTCTGGCTGGAGAGATCCGTCCGGTGCCAAGCGGCCAGGAGCGTATCTCCGAGGCGGCAAAACACGGCTTCCGCCGGGCGATTGTACCCGCCGCTAACGTGCCGAAAAAAATCCCGGAAGGGATGCAGGTTTTTGGCGTTAAGAAACTCGCAGATGCGTTAAATGTCTTTGACGACTTATAATTACGTATTCGATTTTGCAGGAGGCACCGTAATTTATGTCATCATTTGACTACATTAAGACCGCAATCCGCCAGAAGGGCTGCACGTTACAGCAGGTGGCGGACGCCAGCGGAATGACCAAAGGCTACCTGAGCCAACTGCTGAACGCCAAAATCAAAAGTCCCAGCGCGCAAAAGCTTGAGGCGTTACATCGCTTTCTGGGGCTTGAATTCCCGCGTATGCAAAAGAATATCGGCGTGGTATTCGGCAAGTTTTACCCGCTGCATACCGGGCACATCTATCTGATTCAGCGCGCCTGTAGCCAGGTGGATGAGCTGCACATCATCATGGGGTATGACGAAACCCGCGATCGCCAACTGTTTGAAGACAGCGCCATGTCGCAGCAGCCAACCGTGCCGGACCGTCTGCGCTGGCTGCTCCAGACCTTCAAGTATCAGAAAAATATCCGCATCCATGCCTTTAATGAAGAAGGCATGGAGCCGTATCCACACGGCTGGGACGTGTGGAGCAACGGCGTCAAAGCGTTCATGGAAGATAAGGGTATTGCGCCTAACTGGATCTACACCTCTGAAGAGTCAGACGCGCCGCAGTTCCGCGAGCATCTGGGTATTGAAACGGTGCTGATTGATCCGAAACGAACGTTTATGAACATCAGTGGGGCGCAAATCCGCGAAAACCCGTTCCGCTACTGGGATTACATCCCAACTGAAGTGAAACCGTTCTTTGTGCGTACCGTCGCCATTCTGGGCGGTGAGTCGAGCGGGAAATCAACGCTGGTCAACAAGCTGGCGAATATCTTCAATACCACCAGCGCGTGGGAGTACGGGCGTGACTATGTCTTTTCCCATCTGGGCGGCGACGAGATGGCGCTGCAGTATTCCGACTACGACAAAATAGCGCTCGGTCATGCCCAGTACATTGATTTCGCGGTGAAATATGCCAATAAAGTGGCATTCATTGATACTGATTTCGTCACCACCCAGGCGTTTTGTAAAAAGTACGAAGGGCGCGAGCACCCGTTCGTGCAGGCGCTGATCGATGAATACCGCTTTGACCTGGTGATCCTGCTGGAAAACAACACCCCGTGGGTGGCCGACGGGATGCGCAGCCTCGGCAGCTCCGTGGACAGGCGGGAATTCCAGACCATGCTGGTGGATATGCTCAATGAGAACAACGTTGAGTTTGTGCATGTTGAAGAGTCAGACTACGACTCCCGTTTCCTGCGCTGCGTCGAGCTGGTGAAGGAGATGATGGGGGAGCAGGGGTAAACGTTAACCGCCCTCTCCCAACGGGAGAGGGCCAGGGTGAGGGAATCAGACCACTCAGAACTCAACCACCACTTTCCCGCGCATATGCCCGTCCAGCACTTTACGGTGCGCCTCGGTAATGCTTTCCACGCTCAGCCCGTGCAGTGTCTCACTCAGCGAACTCTCTACCACACCGTTATCTACCAGTTTCGCCACCTCATTGAGGATCTCCCCCTGACGTGCCATATCGGCAGTCTGGTACATGCTGCGGGTGTACATAAATTCCCAGTGCAGGGCGGCAGATTTTGATTTCAGCTTATCCTGGTTCAGCGGATGCGCGTTCTCAACGATGGAGCAGATATGCCCCTGTGGTGCAATCAGCTCACTGACCGCATCCCAGTGGCCATCGGTGTCGTTGAGAATGAAAATGTAATCCACAAAGGTGATCCCCTGTTTTGCCAGCTCACCTTTCAGGTCGCGGTAGTTCACCACCACATCAGCACCGCGATCGCGGCACCACTGGGCAGAATCCTCTCTTGACGCCGTCGCGATGATCTTCACCTTGCTGTTGTGCTTCGCAAACGGGATCGCCAGCGATCCTACGCCACCCGCACCGCCGATAATCAACAGCGTTTTATCCGCGTCGGCATTCTGAATGTTCAGCCGCTCGAATAATCCTTCCCAGGCTGTCAGGGCGGTTAGTGGCAATGCGGCTGCGGCGGCCCAACCGAGGCTGGCTGGTTTGTGCCCGACGATACGCGCATCGATCAGCTGGTGGGTAGTGTTACTGCCAGGGCGGGTGATATCCCCTGCATACCACACCGCATCGCCCGGTTTAAATCCGCTAACGCCAGCGCCAACGGATTTAACGATACCGCTGGCATCCCAGCCGAGAATACGCGGCTCCTGCAGACCGTTTCTGGCAATACTGGCATGCACTTTGGTATCGACCGGGTTGATGGAAACGGCCTTCACCTCGACCAGCAGGTCGTGCTCGCCGGGTTGCGGCATCGGTTGAGCAATCTCAATAAAGGCTGAAGGGTTCGATGGGTCAACGGCAATGGCTTTAACGGACATGGTGTGCTCCTCAATGGAATGCGTTTTGTTGAGGCTAGTCTATTAAGTGGACAGCTGCATGATAAGATGGACAATCGAGAACTCAGCGTTCGTACAGGGTGAACAATCATGTTTAAACAGCTGCAGGATATGGCGCTGTTTGCGCTGGTGGCAGAGATGGGAAGTTTTACCGCTGCGGCGCAGAAGGCCGAACTGCCGAAATCCAGCGTCAGCCAGCGCATTAGCCAGCTTGAGCAGCAGGTGGGGATCCGTCTGCTTAACCGTACCACGCGCAGGCTGAACCTGACGTTTGCGGGCGAGCACTATCTGGTACACTGCCGCGAGATGCTGGCAGCCAGCGAGCGTGCAGAGTACGCCATTCAGCGGCTGCGCGAAAACCCGAGTGGTCGGCTAAGGATCACCTGCCCGGCAGGGATTGGCGCGACGCTGCTGGCGCATATGAACGCCGAGTTCCAGTTGAACTTTCCTGACGTGTCGCTGGATGTGTCGATCTCTGATGACGTGGTGGATCTGGTCGAGTCTGGCTTTGACGTGGCGTTGCGTACTGGCAAGCCGCAGGACTCCTCCCTGATAGGCCGGATGATTGGCCACTGCCCGCGCTATATGCTGGCCTCGCCCGAATATCTTGCACGTCGGGAGCCGCTGACGCATCCCCGCCAACTGGTGGAGCACCGCTGCATTACGCACAAAGCCTGGTCTGAGTGGTTGCTACGCAGCGAGAGTGAGGATTACCGCTATCTGCCGGATAACGCCCATATGACGGATAACCTGGTATACGCACGTGAGTGCGCCATTGCCGGTGCCGGGATTACGCTCTTACCCGCATTTCTGCTGGAAGATAAGGTGGAGAAGGGGGCGTTGGTAAAAGTGCTGCCAGAGTGGAATGTCGAGGGGAATGACCTGTGGCTGGCCTATCCAAGCCGGAAGCTGAATTCGCCTGCGCTGATGAGCTATATCGAGTTTGCGATGCAGTTCGATGAGGTGAAGCGGTATTACGTGGGCGGGTGATTTTGTGCGGCCTGATGCCCTCACCCTGTCCCTCTCCCACCGGGAGAGGGAACAAACATAAAAAACGGCAACCGAAGTTGCCGTTTTGCTTTTATTTCGCAATACGCTTGTACTTAATACGCTTCGGCTCCAGCGCGTCTGCGCCCAGCGTGCGTTTCTTGTACTCTTCGTATTCGGTGAAGTTACCCTCGAAGAACTCCACCTTACCTTCGTCCTGGTAGTCCAGGATGTGGGTCGCGATACGGTCCAGGAACCAACGGTCGTGCGAGATCACCATCGCGCAGCCCGGGAACTCCAGCAGGGCGTTTTCCAGCGCGCGCAGGGTTTCGATGTCCAGGTCGTTGGTTGGTTCATCGAGCAGCAGCACGTTACCGCCCACCTGCAGCAGCTTCGCCAGGTGCAGACGACCGCGCTCACCGCCGGACAGCTCGCCCACGCGTTTGCCCTGGTCGGTGCCTTTGAAGTTAAAGCGGCCAACGTAGGCGCGGCTTGGCATCTCGGTGTTGCCGATACGCATGATATCCAGACCGCCGGACACTTCTTCCCACACGGTTTTGCTGTTATCCATCGCGTCACGGAACTGGTCAACGGACGCCAGCTTCACGGTTTCACCCAGGGTGATAGAGCCGCTGTCAGGTTGTTCCTGACCGGACATCATGCGGAACAGGGTGGATTTACCCGCGCCGTTCGGACCGATGATCCCGACAATCGCGCCCTTCGGCACAGAGAAGCTCAGTTCGTCGATCAGCAGGCGATCGCCGTAAGACTTACGCAGATTGCTGACTTCAACCACTTTATCCCCCAGACGTGCTCCAGGTGGAATAAACAGTTCGTTGGTTTCGTTACGTTTCTGGTATTCGGTGTTGTTCAGCTCTTCGAAGCGTGCCAGACGGGCTTTGCCCTTAGACTGACGGCCTTTCGCGCCTTGACGAACCCACTCCAGCTCTTTCTCAATAGACTTGCGACGCGCCGCTTCCTGAGAGGCTTCCTGCGCCAGACGCTGATCTTTCTGCTCCAGCCAGGAGGAGTAGTTACCTTCCCATGGAATACCTTCACCACGGTCCAGCTCCAGGATCCAGCCTGCAACGTTGTCGAGGAAGTAACGGTCGTGGGTAATCGCCACAACGGTGCCTTCGAAGTCGTGCAGGAAACGCTCCAGCCACGCCACGGATTCTGCATCCAGGTGGTTGGTTGGTTCGTCGAGCAGCAGCATGTCTGGTTTTTCCAGCAGCAGGCGGCACAGCGCTACACGGCGGCGTTCACCACCGGACAGATTAGCGATTTTTGCATCCCAGTCCGGCAGACGCAGGGCGTCAGCGGCGCGCTCCAGCTGCACGTTCAGGTTATGACCGTCGTGCGCCTGGATAATTTCTTCAAACTTGCCTTGCTGAGCAGCCAGTTTATCGAAGTCAGCATCCGGCTCGGCATACTTGGCATACACTTCATCCAGACCTTTCAGGGCGTTAACCACTTCGGACACCGCTTCTTCAACGGATTCGCGGACGGTGTGTTCCGGGTTCAGCTGAGGTTCCTGCGGCAGGTAACCAATCTTGATGCCAGGCTGCGGACGGGCTTCACCTTCGATGTCTGTATCGATGCCGGCCATGATGCGCAGCAGGGTGGACTTACCGGCACCGTTGAGACCCAGAACACCGATTTTTGCGCCCGGGAAGAAGCTCAGCGAGATATTTTTAAGAATATGACGTTTCGGCGGGACAACTTTGCCGACACGATGCATGGTATAAACGAATTGAGCCACGTTGGACTTCGCCTCTTTTATCGTAATGAGAAGGAATTTCAGCCTCGAAGTGTAGCCTTTTTCACGACCTAATCCCAGCCAGGAACGTCGGGAGTGTTAAAACGCGCAAGAAAGGTAAAAAAGTGTCCATGACGTGGCGCGTTGCAGGATGCCTGGTTAGCATAAGTTGATTAGACTTTGACGTGGCAAGACGCTGCAATTGACGAAAAACAAAGAGGAAGAGCTTGTGGAAAAAGCCAAACAGGTGGTCTGGCGTCTGCTCGCTGCCAGCGTATGCGTAATGGCGGTAAGCCAGGCGGTGCATGCCGATTCACTGGATGAACAACGTAATCGCTACGCCCAGATCAAACAGGCGTGGGACAACAAGCAGATGGATACCGTGCAGGCGCTGATGCCGACACTGAAGGATTACCCTCTGTATCCGTATCTGGAGTATCGCCAGCTAACTGACGATCTCATGAATCAACCGACCGTCGCGGTGAATAATTTCATTCAGGCTAACCCAACCCTGCCTCCCGCGCGGACGCTACAGTCTCGTTTTGTGAATGAACTGGCTCGTCGTGAAGACTGGCGCGGGCTGTTGGCGTTTAGCCCTGAAAAGCCGAACACCACGGAAGCGCAGTGTAACTATTACTACGCAAAATGGGCCACGGGGCAGCAGGAAGAGGCGTGGAGCGGCGCCAAAGACCTGTGGTTAACCGGTAAAAATCAGCCCAATGCCTGCGACTCTCTCTTTGGAGCCTGGCGCGCTTCTGGCAAGCAAGATCCGCTGGCCTATCTGGAGCGTATTCGCCTGGCGATGAAGGCCGGAAACACGCGTCTGGTCACCGCGCTGGCGGGGCAGATGCCATCGGATTATCAAACCATTTCCTCTGCGGTGATTGGGCTGGCCAACGATCCCAACTCGGTGCTGACCTTCGCCCGCAGCACAGGCGCGACCGATTTTACCCGCCAGATGGCAGCGGTAGCCTTTGCCAGCGTGGCGCGTGACGATGTGGAAAACGCGCGGCTGATGATCCCGCAGCTGGTGCAGACGCAGCAGCTTAACGAAGAGCAAACCCAGGAGTTGCGCGATATTGTGGCGTGGCGACTGATGGGCACGGATGTGACTGATGAACAGGCGCGCTGGCGAGACGATGCCATTATGCGTTCGAACTCCATGTCGCTGGTGGAACGTCGCGTGCGAATGGCGCTGGGCTCAGGCGATCGTCGTGGGCTCAATACCTGGCTTGCGCGCCTGCCGATGGAAGCGAAAGAGAAAGACGAATGGCGCTACTGGCAGGCCGATCTGCTGATGGAGAGAGGACGTGATGAGGAAGCGAAAGAGATCCTCCATACTCTGATGCAGCAGCGCGGGTTCTACCCGATGGCGGCCGCGCAACGCCTGGGGGAAGAGTACACCTTCCGCATTGATAAAGCGCCAGCCAATGCGAACCCTGCATTGACGCAGGGGCCTGAAATGGCGCGCGTTCGCGAGCTAATGTACTGGAATATGGATAACACCGCGCGCAGCGAGTGGGCGAATCTGGTCACCAGCCGTAGTACTGACGAGAAAGCTCAGCTTGCCCGCTATGCGTTTGATAACCACTGGTGGGATCTGAGCGTGCAGGCCACGATCGCCGGTAAGCTGTGGGATCATCTCGAAGAGCGTTTCCCGCTGGCTTACAAAGATCTGTTCGATCGCTATACCAGCGGTAAAGATATCCCGCAAAGCTATGCGATGGCGATTGCCCGTCAGGAGAGTGCCTGGAACCCGAAAGTTCGTTCTCCGGTGGGTGCCAGCGGTCTGATGCAGATCATGCCGGGCACGGCAACGCACACGGTGAAGATGTTTAATATCCCGGGGTACAGCAGCCCGTCACAGCTTCTCGATCCGGATACCAACATCAATATCGGTACCAGCTACCTGCAGTATGTTTATCAGCAGTTCGGTAACAACCGTATCTTCTCGTCTGCGGCGTATAACGCGGGCCCTGGTCGCGTGCGCACCTGGCTTGGCAACAGCGCCGGACGTATCGATGCCGTGGCGTTTGTCGAGAGTATTCCGTTTTCGGAAACGCGTGGCTACGTGAAGAACGTGCTGGCGTATGACGCATACTATCGCTACTTCATGGGGCAGAAAGATACCCTGATGAGCGATGCCGAGTGGCAGAGACGTTACTGATCGGCGCGGGTTGTGTTATGCTGTACTCGCTAAAGAGTACAAGAGGCAGCATAACATGACCCAGCATTCCCCGTATTCCTCGGCAATGGCCGAACAACGTCATCAGGAGTGGCTTCGTTTTGTGGAGTTGCTCCGCCAGTCTTACGATCAGGATTTGCATTTGCCCCTTATGCAGCTGATGCTCACGCCAGATGAGCGTGAAGCGCTGGGCACGCGCGTGCGGATCATTGAAGAGCTGTTGCGCGGCGAAATGAGCCAGCGTGAACTCAAAAATGAGCTCGGCGCGGGTATCGCAACGATTACCCGCGGATCGAACAGCCTGAAATCGGCACCGGTTGAGCTGCGTCAGTGGCTGGAGTCTGTGCTGCTGGGCGATCAGCGATAAATCGCGTTATGGAACGGGCTTAAGGCCAGGATCACCGCCTGGTGGTAAACGCCTGAACGCGTCAGTGCGCCTGCAGTAAAGACGCCAATAGCCCCTTCTTTACGACCAATCTCATCAATGCCGGTGTACTGTGACATCACCGGCCCCAGCGCGTCACCCGCACGGACTTTTTCCAGAATGATCTCTGGCAGCGGCAGGGTGGCTGAACGCGCCTCTCCACGCTGTTCGCGGCTTTCAATCACCACCCAGCTAAAGGTTGCGCCTTCGTCGATACCCGCTTCGATCGCCACCCAGAAGTCAGCCTCAGGTGCCGCAACTTTGGCATTTGCCACGCGATTTCGTGCGCCAGCCCGCGTTTCCTCGCTGCCAAACGGCTGTTCAGGAACACCACTCTCGACGCCGATAGCATCAATATGGCAGGATCCTTCGCCGAAGATCTCTTCAAATGCCCTTAGAATTGCCTGAATTTTGGCAGGATTAGTGGTAGCAGAGACAACATGGTGCATAATTAAGCTCGATTCGAAAAAAAACTCATCGCAGTATAACGGAAAAAAAGCATGTTACAGGTATACCTTGTTCGCCACGGTGAAACGCAGTGGAACGCCGAGCGACGTATTCAAGGCCAGTCAGACAGTCCCCTCACTGAAAAGGGGGTACAGCAAGCGTGGCAGGTGGCGGAACGCGCCCGAACGCTGGGCATTACCCACGTTATCACCAGCGATCTCGGTCGCACACAGCAGACGGCACGCATCATCGCGGACGCCTGTGGCTGTGACGTCATGCTTGAGCCGCGCCTGCGCGAGCTGGATATGGGCGTGCTGGAAAAACGCCATATTGATACGCTGACGGAGAAGGAGGAGGGCTGGCGTCGTACGCTGGTTAACGGTACCGAAGATGGCCGTATTCCTGAAGGCGAATCCATGCAAGAGCTGAGCGTTCGTATGCATGCCGCACTCGCGGAATGCCTGAAGCTTCCGGCGGGAAGCCGTCCGCTGCTGGTGAGTCACGGGATTGCGTTGGGTTGCCTGGTGAGCACCATCCTGGGGTTACCGGCTTACGCTGAACGCCGTTTGCGTCTGCGCAACTGCTCCATTTCCCGGATTGATTACCAGGAAAGCGCATGGCTGGCGTCGGGGTGGGTGGTGGAGATGGCAGGGGACATTTCGCATCTCGATGCCCCTGCACTTGACGAACTGCAGCGTTAACGACGAATCGGAATTAAGAATTCCATACGCAGATTGATTGGGCCTTCTTCCGGTTTGGCATCCTGCGCCGGGTAGTAGCGCTCAATGTCCTGACCTTTACGGCGATTCAGATTCAGCATAGGCATGCAGGTTCCGTAAACAGTCAGGATAAACTCCTGAACGCCCGTTCCCAGCCCTTCATAGGCGAACATCACGTATTCGCCGCCTTCGAGCACGACAGGCTTCGAACCCTGAATATAGCCATTGGCCATCTCTGGGGTCAGCGCGGTGGTGTAGAACACCTCCTGCTCGTCGTCTTTTTCCTGACTTGGATGCGTTTCGTTGAGGCCATACAGAATCGGCGGGATCGCCGGGGCGTGGCTCAGGAAGTCGCGCCAGAACTGTACGCGCATCTGATGACGGAACTCAGAAATCTGCTCCAGAGAACAGGAATAGCTCTGCGTCGTACCGATCAGATGGGTTTCAGGCAACGTGACAATTTCGTATTTTGGCATCGCGAACTCGCCCAGACGCAGCGGTGGACGCATACCAAACGAGCTCCAGTCAGGCGAGCGACGATAAAGCGCTGGCGTTAACGAGAACTGTTTTTTAAAGGCTCGGGTGAAGGTTTGCTGCGAATCGAAACGATATTGCAGGGCAATATCCAGAATCGGCCGTGCCGTAAGGCGCAATGCCACAGCAGACTTAGACAGACGACGCGCGCGAATATAGGCCCCGATAGCATGACCGGTGACATCCTTGAACATCCTTTGCAGATGCCACTTGGAATAGCCTGCTTTAGCCGCCACATTATCCAGTGACAAAGGCTGGTCGAGATGACCTTCCAGCCAGGTGAGCAGGTCGCGAATAATTCCAGCCTGATCCATATACTATCCTCATCCTTAAAACAGCAGGTGCCTGATAACAGGTTAGCGGATAATAGCATTTTTTGATGTTTTAGCATTCAGTGTTTTTTTTGCGCATTCATGCTTTTTGGAGCACATTGTGGGCAAATATATTCTAATCCTGTGATCTTGCTACATTTTTGTCTAAAGTGTTGAATAATCGCCCAGTGTAATTTTAAAGAATGGTAACAATATGAAATACAAGACTTTGATCTTCACCGCGTTGATGCTGATGGTCGGGCGCGTGGCGCAGGCAGAACAGATTGGTTCCGTCGATACCGTGTTCAAAATGTTTGGCCCGGACCACAAAATTGTGGTCGAGGCGTTTGACGATCCGGACGTGAAAAATGTCACCTGCTATGTCAGCCGGGCGAAAACCGGCGGTATCAAAGGTGGCCTGGGACTGGCGGAAGATACCTCCGATGCGGCAATCTCTTGCCAGCAGGTGGGTCCGGTTGAGTTAAGCGATAAAATTAAGAACGGTAAAGCGCAGGGCGACGTGGTGTTCCAGAAACGCACCTCGCTGGTGTTTAAAAAGCTGCAGGTAGTACGTTTCTATGATGCGAAACGCAACACCCTGGCTTACCTGGCCTATTCCGACAAAGTGGTGGAAGGCTCACCGAAAAATGCGATTAGCGCGGTGCCAATCATGCCGTGGCGTTAATTCAGGGACGAACCATGCAACTACCTGTGGTCTGGCTGGTTGAAGACGAAATCAGCATCGCTGACACACTTATCTACATGCTTCAGCAGGAAGGATTCGCGGTGAAGGCGTTTGAACGCGGTCTGCCCGTGCTGGAAGAGGCGCGGCGGCAGTTACCCGCGCTGGCAATTCTTGATGTCGGGTTGCCGGACATCAGCGGCTTTGAGCTGTGCCGTCAACTGCTGGCGCTGCATCCGGCGTTGCCGGTGCTGTTTCTAACGGCGCGAAGCGACGAGGTGGATAAACTGCTCGGTCTGGAGATGGGGGCTGATGACTACGTCGCTAAACCTTTCTCACCGCGCGAAGTGTGTGCCCGGGTGCGGACAATTTTACGGCGGATGCAAAAATCAGCCGCGCCTTCGGATGTTGTGCGTATCGGCCAGTTTGAACTGAACGAACCTGCGGCACGAATCAGCTGGTGCGGTGAGGTGTTACCCCTCACGCGCTACGAGTTTTTGTTACTTAAAACATTGTTACAGGCTCCCGGACGTGTGTACTCCCGCCAGCAGCTAATGGACAAGGTGTGGGGCGAAGACGGGGACAGTTTCGATCGTACCGTGGACACCCATATCAAAACCCTGCGCGCCAAGCTGCGGGCGGTGAACGAGGAGCTTTCACCCATCAGCACCCATCGTGGTATGGGCTACAGCCTGGGGCTTTATTAATGCGCATTGGGATGCGGCTGCTGCTGGGGTACTTCCTGATCGTGGGTATCGCCGCGTGGTTTGTGCTGTCGATCTTTGTTCAGGAAGTGAAGCCCGGCGTGCGCAGGGCAACTGAAGGGACGTTGATCGATACCGCGACCTTGCTAGCCGAAGTCGGGCGCGAGGATCTCCTTTCGGGCAATGCGCAGCAGGGCAAACTGGCGCAGGCCTTTTCACAACTTCATCAGCGGCCTTTCCGCGCCAATATCGGCGGCATTCATAAAGTGCGCAACGAATACCACGTCTACATGACCGATGCGCAGGGCAGAGTGGTGTTTGATTCCGCGAGTCTGGCTGTGGGGAAAGATTACTCCCGCTGGAACGATGTCTGGCTGACCCTTCGTGGCGAATACGGCGCGCGGAGCACCCAGAGCAATCCTGACGATCCAGAGAGCACGGTGATGTATGTTGCGGCTCCGGTTGTGGACAACGGTAAGATTATTGGCGTGCTGTCGGTCGGGAAACCCAACAGCGCGATGGCCCCGGTTATCCATCGCAGCGAGCGACGGATCCTGTGGGCGGGTGGTGCATTGCTTGGCATTGCTTTGCTGATTGGCCTTGTTGTGGCGTGGTGGATCAATCGTTCTATCGGTACGTTGTCGCGCTACGCTGACGCGGTTACCACCGATTCCCCTCTGCCATTACCGAATCCCGGCAGCAGTGAACTGCGCAAGCTGGCGCAGGCGCTGGAGAATATGCGTATTCGCCTGGAAGGGAAAAATTACATTGAACACTATGTCCACTCGCTCACCCACGAGCTGAAAAGCCCGCTGGCCGCAATCCGGGGCGCGGCGGAAATTCTTGCTGAGCAGCCCTCACCGCAGGTCGCCAGGCGGTTTATCGACAACATCCTGGTGCAAAACGCGCGTATGCAATCGTTGGTCGAAAAGTTGCTTGCCCAGGCCCGGCTTGAAAATCGGGTGGAGATTGTCCCCACAAGCGTTGATGTCGATGCGCTGTTTGCGCGGCTAGCTGACGCCCGCTCGACGCTACTGACCGCTAAAAATATCACCCTGACCTGTAAAAGCACCGCGCTGTGTGTGGAAGGTGATGCGGAGCTGCTTGAACAGGCATTGGGTAATTTACTGGATAACGCCATCGACTTCACGCCGGAGGGCGGGGCTGTTCAGCTTGCAGCCCATGAAGGGGACAAGCAGATACACTTTACCGTCACCGACAGCGGCAGCGGGATCCCGGATTATGCCCTGACGCGAATTTTCGCACGTTTTTACTCTCTTCCTCGTGACAACGGATTGAAAAGCAGCGGCCTTGGGCTGGCCTTTGTACAGGAGGTGGCGCGTCTGCACCAGGGGGAGATCACATTGCGTAATCGTGATGAAGGTGGCGTGATGGCCACGCTGATACTTCACCGTCCCTTCACATAACTTCAAACTGGCCCCACATAGCCCGGTTACGCTCTCCTCATCACAAAGGAGACGTAATGATGAAATCCCCCCTGTTCTGGAAAGTAAGCACTCTGCTGGGGTGCATCCTGCTGTTGTTAGTCCCGCTTTTTATGGTCAGTAACCTGATTTCAGAGCGTGAAAACTACCGCAACGATGTTGAAAATACGCTTCGTCAGAGCACCAGCGGACCGCAAAAGCTGGTCGGTCCGATGATTGCGATTCCGATGACGGAGATCTTTTACAAGATAGAGGACGAGAAGAAGGTCGAATACAAGAAAAGCTATATGCATTTCATTCTGCCGGAATCTCTGGTTGTGGAAGGTAACCAGCGCGTGGAGTCCCGAAATATTGGCATCTACGACGGGCAAATCTGGAACGCTGACCTGAAGATAAAAGCACAGTTTAATACCGAAGAGCTAAAACAACTGAGAGGGGAAACGATAACAACAGGGCAACCGTTTATCGTAACGGGCGTTGGCGACGCGCGGGGCATTGGCACGGTCAGTATCTCTAAAATCAACGGTGAGACGCTAAGCGTGGAACCCGGTTCAGGCGTCTACGGGGCGCTTGCTGGGATCCACATCCCGCTGACCGACAAAGCGCTGGAAGCCAAAACGTTTGCGCTTGAGATGTCCCTCAGCCTGGCGGGAACGGGCAGTTTTGCGGTGGTACCGGTAGGGCGTAATAGCGAAATGACGCTCACCAGCAACTGGCCGCATCCGGGTTTTATGGGCGATTATCTCCCCGTTAAGCATCAGATAGGCGAGTCCGGTTTCCAGGCGAACTGGCAGAGCAGCTGGTTTGCAAATAACCTTGAGAGCTGGTTCTACGACAAGGAGTCGCCGGAGTGGGAGGCGCTCCCGGCCTTCAGCATCACGGTAGCGACGCCAGCCGACCAGTATCAGCTGACTGACCGTGCGATCAAGTACGCTATTTTGCTGATTGCGCTGACGTTTATGGCCTTCTTTGTCTTCGAAACCTTAACCGGATTACGCCTTCACCCGATGCAGTATCTGCTGGTGGGGCTGTCGCTGGTCCTGTTCTATCTGGTGCTGCTGGCGCTGTCTGAACACGTCGGGTTTACGCCCGCCTGGGTTGTTGCAAGTCTGGTTGGCGCAGCGATGAACGGAATGTACCTGCAGGCCGTGCTGAAAAGCTGGAAGCGCAGCGGGCTGTTTGTGCTGGCGCTACTCGGGCTGGACGTGGTGATGTGGTTCCTGCTGCGTTCGGAGGACAGCGCGCTGCTGTTGGGGTCAGCGGTTCTCGCGCTGGCGCTGTTTGCGGTGATGTACCTGACCCGGCATTTCGACTGGTACTCGCTCTCTCAGCCGAAGCGACCTGAGCCACCTGCAGCACCGGATGACGATACGATGCGGATTTGGAAATAAAAAAACGGCGCAAATGCGCCGTTTTTTAATGCGTTAACTGCGGGATTACTCCTGCAGATCACCGCAGAAACGGTACCCTTCGCCGTGGATCGTGGCGATGATTTCCGGGGTATCCGGCGTAGATTCGAAATGTTTACGAATACGACGGATCGTTACGTCTACGGTACGGTCGTGCGGTTTCAGCTCACGGCCGGTCATTTTCTTCAGCAATTCTGCACGGGACTGAATTTTGCCCGGGTTTTCGCAGAAGTGCAGCATGGCGCGGAATTCACTGCGCGGCAGTTTATACTGCTCACCGTTCGGGCTAATCAGTGAACGGCTATTGATATCAAGTTCCCAGCCGTTGAATTTGTAGCTATCGACGCTACGACGCTCTTCGCTGACCGTACCCAGGTTCATGGTGCGAGACAGCAGGTTGCGTGCACGAATGGTTAACTCGCGAGGGTTGAACGGCTTGGTGATGTAGTCATCCGCACCGATTTCCAGGCCAAGAATTTTATCAACTTCGTTGTCACGGCCTGTCAGGAACATCAACGCGACGTTCGCCTGTTCACGCAGTTCGCGCGCCAGAAGAAGACCGTTTTTGCCCGGAAGGTTAATATCCATGATCACCAGGTTGATATCATTTTCAGAAAGGATCTGATGCATCTCTGCGCCATCGGTCGCTTCAAAGACATCGTAGCCTTCTGCTTCGAAAATGCTCTTTAACGTGTTGCGTGTTACCAACTCGTCTTCAACGATAAGAATGTGCGGGGTCTGCATGTTTGCTACCTAAATTGCCAACTAAATCGAAACAGGAAGTACAAAAGTCCCTGACCTGCCTGATACATGTCGCAAATTAACATGACCGGCCTAACGTGACTAAAGTACGTAATTGCGTTCTTGATGCACTTTCCATCAACGTCAACAACATCATTAGCTTGGTCTTGGGTACTTTCCCTTTGGACCCGACAGTGTCAAAAACGGCTGTCATCCTAACCATTTTAACAGCAACATAACAGGCTAAGTGACACCAGACACCCAATAAAACTACGCTTCGTTGACATATATCAAGTTCAATTGTAGCACGTTAACAGTTTGATGAAATCATCGTAGCTGAATGCTAGCCTTTATCACAATTTTTCAATAAACCAACTAGTTGCGGACCTTGATTTATAAACGAAGTGAATCCAATCAGAATAGGGTATTCATGTCGCTATTATCATTATAAAACATAAGGATAATAGTCTTCTGTTAACATTCTAACTGATTGTTCAGACACAAAATAGTTTAGCGTTTTTAATTTGTTATGAAACGCTATTTCGGTGATTTGTGTTGCAATTTTGTAAATTCGCGCTGCGTAATATGTTGATGTGCATCACATTTTTACCCGCTAACTGATTAAAAAGAGAGCATAAATGCATCTGTCGATTGTACTGGTTGCCCCAGCCAGAGCCGAAAATATAGGCGCAGCGGCGCGTGCCATGAAGACCATGGGTTTTACCGATTTACGTATTGTGGACAGCGCGGCCCATCTGGAGCCTGCCGCCCGGTGGGTGGCGCACGGGTCGGGAGATATTCTCGATAATATAACTACTTACGACACACTAGCCGCCGCGTTGCACGACATTTCGTTTACCGTTGCGACCACCGCGCGCAGCCGTGCGAAATTCCACTACTACGCCACCCCTGCTGAACTGGTGCCCATGCTGAAAGAGAAAAGCCAGTGGCTGGAGAAAGCCGCGCTGGTGTTTGGCCGTGAAGATTCCGGGTTAACAAACGAAGAGCTGGAACTCGCTGACGTGCTCACGGGGGCACCGATGGTGGCCGATTATCCGTCCCTGAATTTAGGCCAGGCGGTCATGGTCTACTGCTATCAATTAGCTTCCCTAATGCAAATCTCTCAGCCACAGGCTGAGGGGGCAAACGAAAACCAGCTGGCCGCACTGCGCGCTCGTGTTGAGCAACTGTTATCTCAATTGGGGGTAGCGGACGATCAAAAAATGGCTGACTGGCTGCAGCAGCGTTTGGGGCGTCTTGAGCAGCGGGACACCGCCATGCTGCACCGTTTGCTGCACGATATTGAAAAAAAATTGGCCGAGTAAAATACTGCCATAAGTTTTTACTATGGCGAATAAGTCTGTCTGGATGGGTTGCACTTGGGGGAATCGGATGAAAATAAATCTGCACGCAGCGGGACGTGAGAGTCTCCCGAAATGTGATCAAATTAAAAATCCATTGACTTAAGGTGCCCGATCATTTAACCCTAAAAGAATACAGCACAGACAGATAATAATGACAGAGTACACAACATCCATGAAACGCATCAGCATCACCACCATTACCACAACCATCATCATTACCACAGGTAACGATGCGGGCTGACGCGTACAGGAAAAACAAAAAAAAGCCCGCACCTGAACAGTGCGGGCTTTTTTTTCGGCTAAAGGAAACGAGGTAGAACCATGCGAGTGTTGAAGTTCGGCGGTACATCAGTGGCAAATGCAGAACGTTTTCTGCGCGTAGCCGATATCCTGGAAAGCAACGCCAGGCAGGGGCAGGTTGCGACCGTGCTCTCTGCCCCGGCAAAAATCACGAACCATCTGGTGGCGATGATTGAAAAAACCATCGGTGGTCAGGATGCACTCCCGAACATCAGCGACGCAGAGCGCATCTTCGCTGACTTACTGCAAGGGCTGGCAGAGGCGCAGCCAGGCTTTCCGCACGCTCAACTGAAGTCCTTCGTTGAGCAGGAATTCGCGCAAATTAAACATGTTCTGCACGGCATCAGCCTTCTCGGCCAGTGTCCGGACAGCATCAACGCGGCACTGATCTGCCGCGGCGAAAAACTCTCTATCGCTATCATGGCGGGCGTGCTTGAAGCGCGCGGTCATCACGTGACTGTGATCGATCCGGTTGAAAAACTGCTGGCGGTGGGCCACTACCTCGAATCCACTGTTGATATTGCCGAATCAACTCGCCGCATCGCTGCAAGCAAAATTCCGTCTGACCACATGATCCTGATGGCAGGCTTCACCGCCGGTAACGAGAAGGGTGAGCTGGTGGTGCTGGGCCGTAACGGCTCCGACTACTCCGCCGCCGTGCTGGCCGCCTGTTTACGCGCGGACTGTTGTGAGATCTGGACTGACGTTGATGGTGTTTATACCTGCGACCCGCGCCAGGTACCGGACGCCAGGCTGTTGAAGTCGATGTCGTACCAGGAAGCGATGGAGCTTTCCTACTTCGGCGCTAAAGTCCTTCACCCGCGTACCATCTCCCCGATTGCCCAGTTCCAGATCCCTTGCCTGATTAAAAACACCGGTAACCCGCAGGCACCCGGTACGCTGATTGGCGCGAGTAACGATGAAGACGGCCTGCCGGTGAAAGGCATCTCTAACCTCAACAACATGGCGATGTTCAGCGTCTCCGGTCCGGGGATGAAAGGGATGGTCGGTATGGCGGCGCGCGTGTTTGCAGCCATGTCCCGCAACGGCATCTCCGTGGTGTTGATCACCCAGTCTTCTTCCGAATACAGCATCAGCTTCTGCGTGCCGCAGGCCGACTGCCTGCGCGCCCGCCGCGCGCTGGAAGAAGAATTCTATCTTGAGCTGAAAGAAGAACTGCTTGAGCCGCTGTACATTCAGGAACGTCTGGCGATCATCTCGGTGGTGGGCGATGGCATGCGCACGCTTCGTGGTATCTCCGCCAAGTTCTTCGCTGCGCTGGCACGCGCCAATATCAATATCGTTGCGATTGCCCAGGGCTCGTCAGAGCGTTCAATCTCTGTTGTTGTGGACAACGATGACGCCACCACTGGCGTTCGCGTGGTTCACCAGATGCTGTTCAACACCGATCAGGTCATCGAACTGTTCCTGATTGGCGTGGGCGGCGTTGGCGGCGCGCTGCTGGAGCAGGTGAAGCGCCAGCAGGCGTGGCTGAAGAAGAAACATATTGATCTGCGCGTCTGCGGGATCGCCAACTCAAAAGCGTTGCTGACCAACGTGCATGGCCTGAATCTGGAAAACTGGCAGGCGGAAATGAACGAGGCGAAAGAGCCGTTTAATCTGGGACGCCTGATCCGACTGGTGAAAGAGTATCACCTGCTCAACCCGGTGATTGTCGACTGTACGTCGAACCAGGCGGTTGCCGATCAGTACGCTGACTTCCTGCGTGAAGGCTTCCACGTGGTGACGCCGAACAAAAAGGCCAACACCTCGTCGATGAACTACTACCACCAGTTGCGCCTGGCGGCGAGCAAATCGCGTCGCAAATTCCTGTATGACACCAACGTGGGTGCTGGTTTGCCGGTTATCGAGAACCTGCAAAACCTGCTGAACGCGGGGGATGAACTGCAGCGTTTCTCCGGTATCCTCTCCGGATCGCTGTCGTTTATTTTCGGCAAACTGGATGAAGGCATGAGCCTTTCAGAAGCGACCCGCGCTGCGCGTGAACTGGGTTATACCGAGCCGGATCCGCGTGACGATCTCTCCGGGATGGATGTGGCGCGTAAGCTGCTGATCCTGGCGCGTGAAACAGGTCGTGAGCTGGAGCTTTCCGATATCGTGATTGAACCGGTTCTGCCAGCAGAATTTGATAGCTCCGGTGATGTCGGTGCCTTTATGGCTAATTTGCCGCAGCTTGACGATGCGTTTGCCGCACGCGTTGCGAAAGCCCGTGATGAAGGTAAGGTATTGCGCTATGTTGGCAATATTGAAGAAGATGGTGTGTGCCGGGTGAAGATTGCCGAAGTGGATGGCAACGATCCGCTGTACAAAGTCAAAAACGGCGAAAACGCCCTTGCGTTTTACAGCCACTATTATCAGCCATTGCCGCTGGTGCTTCGCGGTTATGGCGCAGGGAACGATGTTACAGCGGCGGGTGTGTTTGCCGATCTGCTGCGTACCCTGTCATGGAAGTTAGGAGTTTAACATGGTCAAAGTTTATGCCCCGGCTTCCAGCGCCAATATGAGCGTCGGATTTGATGTGCTGGGTGCGGCGGTCACGCCGGTTGATGGTTCTCTGCTGGGCGATACGGTCACGGTTGAAGCGGCAAATAGCTTCAGCCTGAATAACGTGGGCCGCTTTGCCAGCAAACTGCCGTCGGACCCGCGCGAGAATATCGTCTATCAGTGCTGGGAGCGCTTCTGTCAGGAGATTGGCAAAAATGTGCCGGTCACCATGACGCTGGAAAAAAGTATGCCGATTGGCTCAGGGCTGGGCTCCAGCGCCTGCTCGGTGGTCGCTGCGCTGGTGGCCATGAATGAACACTGCGGCAAACCGCTGAACAATAACCGCCTGCTGGGGTTAATGGGCGAGCTGGAAGGGCGGATCTCTGGCAGCATTCATTATGACAACGTCGCGCCGTGCTTCCTTGGCGGCATGCAGTTGATGATCGAAGAAAATGGCATCATCAGCCAGCAGGTGCCAGGGTTTGATGAGTGGCTGTGGGTGCTGGCCTATCCGGGTATTAAGGTTTCCACCGCTGAAGCGCGTGCGATCCTGCCCGCGCAGTATCGTCGCCAGGACTGTATCGCGCACGGACGTCATCTGGCCGGCTTTATTCACGCCTGCTATACCCGTCAGCCGCAGCTGGCGGCGAAATTGATGAAAGATGTTATTGCCGAGCCATACCGTACCAAACTGCTGCCTGGTTTTAACGAGGCACGACAGGCATCTTTGGATATTGGCGCGCAGGCATGCGGCATCTCCGGCTCCGGCCCGACGCTGTTCGCCTTATGCGATAAACCAGACACTGCGCAACGCGTAGCGGACTGGCTCTCTAAACACTACCTGCAAAATCAGGAAGGCTTTGTTCATATTTGCCGTCTGGACACGGCTGGCGCACGAGTACTGGGATAACGAATGAAACTCTACAATCTTAAAGATCATAACGAGCAGGTCAGCTTCGCGCAGGCGGTGACTCAGGGACTGGGCAAAAATCAGGGGTTATTCTTCCCCCATGACCTGCCGGAATTTCAGCTGACCGAGATTGATGAACTGCTGAAGCTGGATTTTGTCACCCGCAGTACCAAAATTCTGTCTGCGTTTATCGGCGACGAAATCCCGCAGGATCTGCTGGAAGAACGCGTGCGGTCGGCGTTCGCTTTCCCGGCTCCGGTTCAGCAGGTGGAGCCTGACGTTGGCTGTCTGGAACTGTTTCACGGCCCGACCCTGGCGTTCAAAGATTTCGGTGGCCGCTTTATGGCGCAGATGCTGACCCACATCAGCGGCGACAAACCGGTAACCATTCTGACGGCTACCTCCGGTGATACCGGTGCGGCGGTTGCGCATGCGTTCTACGGCCTGAAAAACGTTCGTGTGGTGATCCTCTACCCGAAAGGCAAAATCAGCCCGCTGCAGGAAAAACTGTTCTGTACCCTCGGCGGCAACATTGAGACCGTGGCTATCGACGGTGATTTCGACGCCTGCCAGGCACTGGTCAAACAGGCCTTCGATGATGAAGAGCTGAAGGCGGCGCTGGGTCTGAACTCGGCGAACTCCATCAACATCAGCCGTCTGCTGGCGCAGATTTGCTACTATTTCGAAGCGGTTGCACAGCTCCCGCAGGAAGCGCGTAATCAGCTTGTTGTCTCTGTGCCAAGCGGTAACTTTGGTGACCTGACGGCTGGCCTGCTGGCAAAATCCCTGGGTCTGCCGGTGAAACGCTTTATCGCTGCCACCAACGCTAACGACACCGTGCCGCGTTTCCTGAAAGACGGCAAATGGGCGCCGAACGCGACGCAGGCAACGCTCTCCAATGCGATGGATGTGTCGCAGCCGAATAACTGGCCGCGAGTGGAAGAACTGTTCCGCCGCAAAATCTGGCGTCTTGGCGATCTGGGTTACGCAGCGGTGACGGATGAAACCACCAAAGAGACCATGCGTGAGCTGAAAGCGGTGGGGTATACCTCCGAACCGCACGCCGCAATTGCTTACCGTGCTTTGCGCGATCAGCTTAATCCAGGTGAATATGGCCTGTTCCTGGGGACGGCGCATCCGGCAAAATTCAAAGAGAGCGTGGAAGAGATTCTGGGTGAAACGCTGCCGCTGCCGAAAGAGCTGGCCGAACGTGCCGACCTGCCGCTGCTGTCTCATGAACTACCTGCGGATTTTGCCGCGCTGCGTAAGTTGATGATGGCTCGAGCGTGATTTTTGTCGGGTGACGGCTACGCCTTACCCGACCTACAACGGCTCAGAACGTAGGCCGGGTAAGGCGACGGCGCCCCCCGGCTTTTTTATGGAGAAATTAAGGAGAAAAAAAGAAGGGAAAATGCAGAAATTCCCAATAAATGCGGTAACTTAGAGATTAGGATTGCAGAGAATAACAACCCCGGTTCCCCTCACGTAACCTCCTTACATCGGCCCACGTTGGGCAAGAAGAATAAGGAGTCACCTATGTCTACGTTGAAACCTGTCCTCATCGCACTTTCACTGATGCTGGTCGCTCCTATGGCGGTACAGGCATCTGAAATCACACTCGTGCCTGCGGTAAAACTGCAGATTGGTGACCAGGATAACCACGGACACTACTGGGATGGCGGTCGCTGGCGCGACCATGACTGGTGGAAGGCCCATTATGACTGGCGCGATAATCACTGGCGTCCTCATGACGAACATCGCGATCGTGACGACCATCCAGACCACCGTCACGACGATCATCGTCCAGGTCCGGACTGGAAGCACCATTAATGCAAACCCCGCCAGCTGGCGGGGTTTTGTTTTACTGCTCGTGGCGCTTAAACACCAGTTCACCTTTCCCTGACGACGCTTCGTCAAAGAAATACCCTTCGCTGTTAAATCCGGTCAACTGCTCCAGCTTCGTCAGTCGGTTCTGAATGATGTAGCGGCTCATCAGACCACGCGCTTTTTTGGCGTAGAAACTGATCACTTTGAACTTACCGTTTTTCTCATCAAGGAAGACCGGCTTGATGATTTCCGCATCCAGTTTCTTTGGCTTCACGGACTTGTAGTATTCGTCAGAGGCCAGGTTAATCACCACGTTATCGCCCTGGGCATGTAGCGCTGCGTTTAGCTTGTCGGTGATGATGTCACCCCAGAAATGGTACAGATCTTTGCCTTTTGCATTCTCTAATCGGATACCCATCTCAAGACGGTAAGGTTGCATCAAATCCAGCGGACGCAGAACGCCGTACAGGCCTGAGAGCATGCGCAGGTGCTGCTGGGCAAAATCGAAATCGGCTTCGCAGAACTCTTCCGCCTGCAGGCCGGTATACACATCACCTTTAAACGCCAGCAGCGCCTGGCGAGCGTTGGCTGGCGTGAAATCCGGGTGCCACTCGTGGAAGCGGGTGGCGTTAAGATCTGCGAGCTTATCGCTGATGCTCATCAGCGAGGCGATTTGTGGTGCAGAGAGTTTACGCGCTTCGCGGATCAGCTGTTGCGAATAGTCCAGCAGTTCAGGTTGCGTATAGCGCTCGGTGGCGAGCGGGCTCTGGTAGTCGAGCGTTTTTGCAGGTGAAATAAGAATCAGCATATCCAGTCCTTGCAGGAAATTTAGAGCGACTTTAGCAAAAAATCGCCCTGAATTGATCGATAGCTGTTATCGCCGGGGCAAATCATCCCATGTGCCGGGGGCCAGTTGCGCGTCAACTTCAGGATAGCGTGTGGGATCAAATACCGGTGGAACACCCAGTTTGCGTTGACGAAGATAGTCCCGGGCAATCAGGCTAACAATGGGGGAGAGCAGCAGGATCGCCGTAAGGTTGGTGATGGCCATCAGTGCCATGATGACGTCAGCCAGTTGCCAGACCAACGGCATGCTGAGCAGGGATCCTGCAATGACCATCAGTATCACTCCCAGGCGCAACGCACTGATTGCGGCGCGGGAGTCGAGTTTCAGGAAGATAAGGTTATTTTCGGCGTAAAGGTAATTCACCACAATTGAGCTGAAGGCGAACAATATCAGTATGATCGCGACAAAACCGGCCCCCCAGCTGCCAGTAAGGTTCACCAGAGCCTGCTGAAGAAGCTGTATCCCGGCGTTTCCCGACGAATGCGGTACGGGGCCTGCCAGTAGCAAAATCATGGCGCTGGCGGAGCAGATAATAATGGTATCGGTAAAGACGCCAATCATTTGCACAATGCCTTGTGCGGCAGGGTGTGGCGGCCAGGAAGAGGCGGCTGCCGCCGCGTTGGGGGTTGACCCCATACCCGCTTCATTGGAAAACATTCCTCGCTGAAAACCCGCCATCAGCGCCTGGCTGAAGGTGTAGCCCAGCGCACCTGATGCCGCCTCACGCCAGCCAAAAGCGCTTTTGAAGATAGTGGTAATGATTCCTGGAACCTGGTCGGCATGCAGTGCGGCGACAAACAGGCTCGCGCCAACCCAGAGCAGCGCCATCACGGGAACCATCCACTGCATCAGGCGGGCGATGCCTTTGAGACCAGCAGAAATGGTGAACAGAACGAAGAGGGATAAAACGATGCCTGTGATCCACTCCGGGCAGGCGAAGGCATAGCGCAGAGCATTGGCGACAGAATTAGCCTGAACCGTATTAAAAATAAGGCCATAAGCGAGCAGTAAAAAAAGCGAGAACAGAACGCCCATCCAGCGCATCCCTAACCCACGCGCCATATACCAGGCCGGACCGCCGCGAAACTGACCGTGTTTGTCCTTCTCCTTGTACAGCTGTGCGAGAGAGCATTCGGCAAACGAGGTGGCCATGCCAACGATCGCGGTGACCCACATCCAGAAGACGGCGCCAGGACCACCGGCGCTGATGGCCAGCGCTACACCCGCCAGGTTACCGCTACCGACGCGTGCGGCGAGACTGGTACAAAGCGCCTGAAACGAGGTGAGTCCGCCTGGCTGCGGCGTAATGCTGTTTTTCAGACTTCTGCCAAACTTGCGTATATATCTAAACTGGATAAAACCACTGCGCAGTGTGAACCATATACCTGCCCCTAATAGCAGATATATCATTATCGAACCCCAGAGGATTTCGTTGATAAAGAAAAGGAAATCAGGCATTAACGTCCCTCTTGTTGATGCCAATATGAATATGTAAGCGCTACCACTGATTGAGCATGCTGTTACTTAGCAGCCTGTTAATATTCTGAGTTTATCATACTCTGTCTAAGCGCACTGTCTGCGGTTGCGCTACCTCTCACTCGTGTTATCATCTGGGCAGACCGGTTACATCCCCCTAACAAGTAAACCTGTCATTTTTCCGCTGCAGGCATGCTGTCGGTAGCGTGAATTATCCAGGGCACGTTAAAAGAGAAACACTATCATGACGGATAAATTGACCTCCCTTCGTCAGTTCACCACTGTCGTAGCTGACACCGGAGATATCGCGGCAATGAAGTTGTACCAGCCGCAGGATGCCACAACTAACCCTTCTCTGATCCTGAACGCTGCACAGATCCCTGAGTATCGCAAACTGATTGACGACGCTGTGACCTGGGCGAAAGCGCAGAGCAATGACCGCGCGCAGCAGATCGTTGATGCCACTGACAAACTGGCAGTGAACATCGGTCTGGAAATCCTGAAACTGGTTCCTGGCCGCATCTCTACCGAAGTGGATGCACGCCTCTCCTACGACACCGAAGCGTCAATCGCCAAAGCAAAACGCCTGATCAAAATGTACAACGATGCGGGTATCAGCAACGACCGCATCCTGATCAAACTGGCCTCTACCTGGCAGGGCATTCGCGCGGCTGAGCAGCTGGAAAAAGACGGCATCAACTGTAACCTGACTCTGCTGTTCTCCTTCGCGCAGGCGCGTGCATGTGCAGAAGCCGGTGTCTACCTGATTTCTCCGTTCGTAGGCCGTATTCTGGACTGGTACAAAGCCAACACCGATAAGAAAGAGTACGCACCTGCTGAAGATCCAGGCGTGGTTTCCGTTACTGAAATCTACGAATACTACAAACAGCACGGCTATGAGACTGTTGTTATGGGCGCAAGCTTCCGTAACGTCGGTGAAATCATCGAGCTGGCTGGCTGTGACCGCCTGACCATCGCCCCTGCACTGCTGAAAGAGCTGGCAGAAAGCGAAGGCGCGATCGAGCGTAAGCTGTCTTACACCGGTGAAGTGAAAGCGCGCCCAGAGCGCATCACTGAGTCCGAGTTCCTGTGGCAGCACAACCAGGATCCAATGGCAGTAGACAAACTGGCGGACGGTATCCGTAAGTTTGCTGTTGACCAGGGCAAACTGGAAAAAATGATCGGCGACCTGCTGTAATCATTTCTGCGTGACCGGGTTCCCGGTCACGCGACTTCTTTCGTACCCTGTCTGAATTTCCTCTCTGCGTGTATCATTCCCTTTAATCAGTACTTTTTAGATGGAATGGCTATGAATACCTTACGCATCGGCTTAGTGTCGATTTCTGACCGCGCCTCCAGCGGTGTTTACCAGGATAAAGGCATCCCGGCTCTGGAAGAGTGGCTGGGCAGCGCGCTGACTACCCCTTTTGAAATCCAGACCCGCCTGATCCCAGACGAACAGCCGATCATTGAGCAGACGCTGTGCGAGCTGGTGGATGAGATGAGCTGCCATCTGGTGTTGACCACGGGTGGAACCGGGCCTGCACGTCGCGATGTCACGCCAGATGCGACGCTGGCAGTCGCCGACCGTGAAATGCCGGGCTTCGGTGAGCAAATGCGCCAGATCAGCCTACACTTTGTTCCAACCGCCATCCTCTCTCGCCAGGTGGGCGTGATCCGCAAACAGGCGTTGATCCTGAACCTGCCGGGCCAGCCGAAGTCGATCAAAGAGACGCTGGAAGGGCTTAAATCCGACGATGGCAGCGTGATCGTACACGGGATCTTTGCAAGTGTACCGTATTGTATACAGCTGCTGGACGGTCCGTATGTGGAAACCGATGAGAAAGTCGTAGCAGCTTTTCGGCCTAAAAGCGCGCGCCGCGAGACAATATCCTGAAAATAATGATTATGTGACATTAGCTGAAGCGGCGATGGCGTGGTAAAGGTTTTACGGTATAGTAATTTTTTCTTTACGTTTGCTGTAAAAATAAATCCACAACACACGCATAATGGTTCGCTATGTCACATAACACCCGACCTCTGAATCGACAGGACTACAAAACCCTCACGCTCGCTGCTCTGGGGGGCGCGCTGGAGTTTTACGACTTCATCATCTTCGTCTTCTTCGCCGCCGTGGTGGGGGAGCTCTTCTTCCCGGCAGATATCCCGGAATGGCTGCGCCAGGTACAAACCTTCGGCATTTTTGCCGCCGGGTATCTGGCTCGTCCGTTGGGTGGCATTGTTATGGCGCACTTTGGCGATCTGGTTGGGCGTAAGAAGATGTTTACCCTCAGTATTTTGCTGATGGCTGTACCTACGCTTGCCATAGGCCTGCTGCCTACCTATGCCTCAATGGGCCTTGTTGCCCCGCTATTGCTGTTGCTTATGCGCGTTCTTCAGGGGGCCGCAATTGGCGGTGAAGTACCTGGCGCGTGGGTGTTTGTGGCGGAGCATGTTCCGGCGCGTCGCATTGGTATCGCCTGTGGAACCTTAACGGCGGGCCTGACCATCGGCATTCTGCTGGGCTCGGTCGTTGCAACTCTCGTGAATACCCATATGACGCAACAGGCCGTGCACGACTGGGGCTGGCGTCTTCCGTTCCTGCTGGGCGGGGCCTTTGGTCTGGTGGCGATGTACTTGCGCCGCTGGCTACAGGAGACGCCGATCTTCCTTGAGATGCAGCAGCGCAAGGCACTGGCGCAGGAGTTACCGGTGAAGGCGGTGGTGGTCCGTCACAGAAGTGCGGTGGTGGTGTCGATGCTGCTGACCTGGCTGCTGTCGGCGGGTATCGTCGTCGTGATCCTGATGTCGCCGGTCTGGCTGCAAAAACAGTACGGTTTCGCCCCAGCGGTCACCCTGCAGGCAAACAGTATTGCGACCATTATGCTCTGTTTTGGCTGTCTGGCGGCTGGCCTTGCTGTTGATCGTTTTGGCGCGAGCCGGACCTTTATCGTCGGCAGTCTGCTGCTGGCAGCATCAAGCTGGGCGTTCTACCATCTGGCGGGTAGCCACCCGGAGCAACTGTTCCTGCTGTACGGCGTAGTCGGGCTGTGCGTCGGTGTTGTGGGGGCGGTGCCGTATGTGATGGTGCGTGCGTTCCCGCCAGAGGTTCGTTTCACCGGTATCTCTTTCTCTTACAATGTGTCGTATGCCATTTTTGGTGGGCTAACACCGATTGCCGTCACCATGCTGATGGGGATATCGCCGATGGCTCCAGCCTGGTACGTCCTCGCGCTCTCACTGATGGGGCTGGTGTTAGGGGTCTGGCTTCGCAAAGGGTGGGAGTGTCGTGCCCGCGAGGCAGGCACGACAGAGGGATCAGTGTTTTTCACCAATCGGTAGAATGGTGCGGTCAAACTGCTCGTTCAGCACTTCGCCCATTGCCAGGTAGATAGCGCTCGCGCCACATACCAGGCCAATCCAGCCGGCAACGTGAACGATGCCTTCGTTATCCACCAGGTGACCGATCGCCAGCAGAGCGAACAGTACGGTCAGGCTCAGGAAGACGAACTGCAGCGCGCGGTTACCTTTCAGGGTGCCGAAGAACATGAACAGGGTGAAGACACCCCACAGACCCAGGTAAACGCCCAGGAAGTGGGCGTTTGCCGCATCTGCCAGACCCATTTTAGGCATCAGCAGAATGGCAACCAGGGTCAGCCAGAAAGAGCCGTAAGAGGTGAAGGCGGTTAAGCCGAAGGTATTACCTTTCTTATATTCCAGCAGGCCCGCGAAAATTTGCGCGATGCCGCCGTAAAAAATGCCCATCGCCAGGATGATGCCATCCATCGGGAACATCCCGATATTGTGCAGGTTCAGCAGGATAGTGGTCATGCCAAAACCCATCAGGCCCAGCGGAGCCGGATTAGCCAACTTAGTGTTGCCCATAAGTCCTCAAAAAAATCATCATTAATATGGTGAAATGGTGAATCCCGCGTCAATACTCCCTGACGGGGCGCGGCATCATAATGGGCGCAATCGATGGCGTCTATGATCTCATCAGGGTGAAATTAAAAATTTTTTTATCCTTCCCCCTTGATGGATGCTGTGGCGACCCCATCTTGTAGTCAACCGCAGTGTGTGGACCTGAAAAAAATCAAATCTGGGCAGTTGAAAAAGCACGTTCTGCCCTTATTACAGGTACACAACCACATGTTGACTGAATTTTTAGTGGAGACGTTTAGATGGGTAAAATTATTGGTATCGACCTGGGTACTACCAACTCTTGTGTAGCGATTATGGATGGCACTACTGCACGTGTGCTGGAGAACGCCGAGGGCGATCGCACCACGCCTTCTATCATTGCTTATACCCAGGATGGTGAAACTCTGGTTGGTCAGCCGGCTAAACGTCAGGCAGTGACAAACCCGCAAAACACCCTGTTTGCGATTAAACGCCTGATTGGCCGCCGCTTCCAGGACGAAGAAGTTCAGCGTGACGTTTCTATCATGCCTTACAAAATCATCGCAGCAGATAACGGCGATGCATGGCTTGATGTGAAAGGCACCAAAACGGCACCACCGCAGATCTCTGCTGAAGTGCTGAAAAAAATGAAGAAAACCGCGGAAGATTACCTGGGTGAGCCGGTAACTGAAGCTGTTATCACCGTTCCTGCATACTTCAACGATGCTCAGCGTCAGGCAACCAAAGATGCTGGCCGTATTGCAGGTCTGGAAGTAAAACGTATCATCAACGAACCAACCGCGGCTGCACTGGCTTACGGTCTGGATAAAGAAGTTGGCAACCGTACTATCGCGGTTTACGACCTGGGTGGTGGTACCTTCGATATCTCTATTATCGAAATCGACGAAGTTGACGGCGAAAAAACCTTCGAAGTTCTGGCAACCAACGGTGATACCCACCTGGGTGGTGAAGACTTCGATACCCGTCTGATCAACTACCTCGTTGACGAGTTCAAGAAAGATCAGGGCATTGACCTGCGTAACGACCCGCTGGCCATGCAGCGCCTGAAAGAAGCCGCTGAGAAAGCGAAGATTGAACTGTCTTCCGCTCAGCAGACCGACGTGAACCTGCCGTACATCACTGCAGACGCGACCGGTCCTAAACATATGAACATCAAAGTGACCCGTGCGAAACTGGAAAGCCTGGTAGAAGACCTGGTGAACCGTTCCATCGAGCCACTGAAAGTTGCTCTGCAGGACGCTGGCCTGTCTGTATCTGACATCCAGGACGTTATCCTGGTGGGTGGTCAGACGCGTATGCCAATGGTTCAGAAGAAAGTGGCTGAGTTCTTTGGTAAAGAGCCACGTAAAGACGTGAACCCGGACGAAGCTGTTGCTATCGGTGCAGCGGTTCAGGGTGGTGTACTGACTGGTGAAGTGAAAGACGTACTGCTGCTGGACGTTACCCCGCTGTCTCTGGGTATCGAAACCATGGGTGGTGTGATGACTGCGCTCATCAACAAAAACACCACCATCCCGACGAAACACAGCCAGGTGTTCTCTACCGCTGAAGACAACCAGTCTGCGGTAACCATCCATGTGATTCAGGGTGAGCGTAAACGTGCGGCGGATAACAAGTCTCTGGGTCAGTTCAACCTGGATGGTATCAACCCGGCACCACGCGGCATGCCACAGATCGAAGTCACCTTCGATATTGATGCTGACGGTATCCTGCACGTGTCTGCGAAAGACAAAAACAGCGGTAAAGAGCAGAAGATCACCATCAAGGCATCTTCTGGCCTGAACGAAGCGGAAATCGAAAAAATGGTTCGCGATGCCGAAGCTAACGCGGAATCCGACCGTAAGTTCGAAGAGCTGGTTCAGACCCGTAACCAGGGTGACCATCTGCTGCACAGCACCCGTAAGCAGGTTGAAGAAGCAGGCGATAAACTGCCAGCGGAAGACAAGACTGCTATCGAAGCTGCACTGAGCGCGCTGGAATCCTCACTGAAAGGTGAAGATAAAGCGGACATCGAAGCGAAGATGCAGGAACTTGCACAGGCTTCCCAGAAGCTGATGGAAATCGCTCAGCAGCAGCACGCTCAACAGCAGGCAGGCGCTGACGCTTCCCAGAACAACGCGAAAGACGACGATGTTGTTGACGCTGAGTTCGAAGAAGTTAAAGACAAAAAATAATCGCCCTGATGCAGGGTAATTAATCGGCACGGGCGTAGGAGAACTCTCCACGCCCGTGCTCGCATGTTAAGGGGCTTAAAAAAACAATGGCAAAGCAAGACTATTACGAGATTTTAGGCGTTCCGAAAACTGCGGAAGAGCGTGAAATCAAAAAGGCATACAAGCGCCTGGCCATGAAATTCCACCCGGACCGTAACCAGGGTGACAAAGAGGCTGAAGCCAAATTTAAAGAGATCAAAGAAGCCTACGAAGTCCTGACCGATGCACAAAAACGTGCAGCCTATGACCAGTATGGTCACGCAGCCTTTGAACAGGGCGGCATGGGCGGCGGTGGATTCGGTGGTGGCGGCTTTGGCGGTGGTGCTGACTTCAGCGATATCTTTGGTGATGTATTCGGCGACATCTTCGGTGGTGGCCGTGGTCGTCAGCGCGCAACGCGCGGCGCGGACCTGCGCTACAACATGGAACTGACGCTGGAAGAGGCCGTTCGCGGTGTCACCAAAGAGATCCGTATCCCGACGCTGGAAGAGTGTGACGTTTGCCACGGAAGTGGCGCAAAAGCGGGGACCCAACCGCAGACCTGTCCAACCTGTCACGGTTCAGGCCAGGTACAGATGCGACAGGGCTTCTTCGCGGTACAGCAGGCCTGTCCTCACTGTCACGGTCGCGGTACGCTGATTAAAGATCCGTGCACCAAATGCCACGGCCACGGTCGCGTTGAGAAAACCAAGACCCTGTCCGTTAAAATTCCGGCTGGCGTCGATACGGGCGACCGCATTCGTCTGGCGGGTGAAGGTGAAGCTGGGGAACACGGCGCACCGGCAGGCGATCTGTATGTTCAGGTGCAGGTTAAACAGCACGCCATCTTCGAGCGTGAAGGTAACAACCTGTATTGCGAAGTGCCGATCAACTTCGCTATGGCGGCACTCGGTGGTGAAATCGAAGTCCCGACGCTGGATGGTCGCGTCAATCTGAAGATCCCAGGTGAAACCCAGACCGGTAAGCTGTTCCGCATGCGCGGGAAAGGCGTTAAATCCGTTCGTGGCGGTGCTCAGGGCGACCTGCTGTGCCGCGTCGTCGTGGAAACGCCGGTTGGCCTGAACGACAAGCAGAAACAATTGCTGAAAGAGCTTCAGGAGAGCTTTGGCGGCCCGACGGGTGAGAAGAACAGCCCGCGTTCCAAAAGCTTCTTCGATGGCGTCAAAAAATTCTTCGATGATTTGACCCGCTAATTCGTTAGCTGGCCTTAATCTGCAAAAGCCTGGAAGCAATTCCGGGCTTTTTCTTTTTGTAAGGATAGTTCGGTAAAACTGAATCTATACTCAATATTAATCTGTTTTTGCCGAGCTATGTGGCTTGGTATTATGGTTTTATCGAGGTATTGTTGTAAAAGAGAGAGTTAAAGTGAAATTACTACACCGTTTCTTTAGCAGTGAAGCGTCCGGTGGCGTGATCCTGATTATTGCCGCTGCGGCTGCGATGGTGCTGGCTAACCTGGGGGTTACCCGCGATCTATACCACGCATTTCTGGAAACGCCCGTCGAGCTGAAGGTCGGGGCGCTGGAAATTAACAAGAACATGTTGCTGTGGATCAACGATGCACTGATGGCTGTGTTCTTCCTCCTGGTGGGGCTTGAAGTTAAACGCGAGCTGGTGCTGGGTTCACTTGCCAGCCGCCAGCGTGCAGCGTTTCCGGTAATTGCCGCCATCGGTGGGATGGTGGTTCCGGCGTTACTCTTCCTGGCATTTACCTGGCAGGACCCCCTTGCGCGTCATGGCTGGGCGATCCCGGCGGCAACGGATATCGCGTTTGCGCTCGGGGTGCTGGCCTTGTTGGGAAGTCGTGTGCCGGTGGCACTGAAGATCTTCCTGATGGCGCTGGCAATTATTGATGATTTGGGCGCTATTGTGATTATCGCGCTGTTCTATACCAGCGAGCTGTCGATCCTGTCGCTGAGCGTGGCGGCTGGGGCAATTGCAGTGCTGGCGCTGCTGAACATTTTCAATGTGCGTCGCATCGGCATCTACATCCTCGTGGGGATGGTGCTGTGGACGGCAGTGCTGAAATCGGGCGTGCATGCCACGCTGGCAGGTGTGATCGTCGGCTTCTTCGTGCCGCTTAAGCCGCAGGACGGCAAGTCGCCTGCCAAACAGCTGGAACATGTGCTGCACCCGTGGGTAGCCTTTATGATCCTGCCACTGTTCGCATTTGCCAACGCGGGCGTTTCCCTGGGCGGAGTGACGCTTGACGGGCTGACGTCCGTGCTGCCTTTGGGCATTATTGCCGGGCTGTTTATCGGTAAGCCGCTGGGGATTAGCCTCTTCTGCTGGCTGGCGCTAAAGCTGAGGATGGCATCATTGCCACACGGCACCACGTTTAAGCAGATAATGGCCGTAGGTGTGCTGTGCGGAATCGGGTTTACGATGTCGATTTTTATCTCGACGCTGGCATTTGGTACGCATGCGCCGGAGCTTATCGTCTGGGCTAAACTGGGCATTCTTATCGGGTCATTGCTGGCCGCAGTGATCGGTTATACCTTGTTGAAGGTGAAGTTGTCCGGACAGGCCGTCCAGGCATAACGGAAAACCGGGAGGAGGGGAGCCTTCTCCCGACACACTATCAGGGAGCGAAAACGCAATGTCTCATTTGAATTACAACCATCTTTACTACTTCTGGCACGTCTATAAACAGGGCTCGGTCGTGGGGGCCGCAGAGGCGCTCTACCTGACACCACAAACCATCACCGGGCAAATCAAGGCGCTGGAAGAACGACTGCAGGGCAAGCTGTTCAAGCGTAAGGGCCGTGGGATTGAGCCCAGCGAACTGGGCGAGCTGGTGTTCCGTTACGCAGACAAAATGTTTACCCTGAGCCAGGAGATGCTGGATATCGTTAACTACCGCAAAGAGTCTAACCTGCTCTTTGATGTCGGTGTGGCCGATGCGCTGTCAAAACGGCTGGTGAGCGGCGTGCTGGATGCGGCTGTGGTTGAAGATGAGCAAATCCACCTGCGCTGCTTTGAATCTACTCACGAGATGCTGCTGGAGCAGTTAAGCCAGCATAAGCTGGACATGATTATCTCGGATTGCCCAATCGACTCTACCCAGCAGGAAGGGCTGTTCTCAGTGAAAATTGGCGAATGCGGCGTCAGCTTCTGGTGCATTAACCCGCCGCCGGAAAAACCGTTCCCCGCGTGCCTTGAAGAGCGCCGCCTGCTGGTGCCGGGAAGGCGCTCAATGCTCGGGCGCAAGCTGCTGAACTGGTTTAACTCGCAGGGGCTAAAGGTAGAAATCCTCGGCGAGTTCGATGATGCGGCTCTGATGAAAGCCTTTGGCGAAGCCCACAATGCGATCTTCGTTGCACCAACGCTGTACGCGCACGATCTCTATTCGGACGACAAGATTACGGAGATAGGCAGAGTGGATAATGTGATGGAGGAGTATCACGCCATATTTGCTGAAAGGATGATTCAGCACCCGGCGGTACAGCGAATCTGTAACCGCGACTACTCGGCGCTGTTTACGCCACCGGCAATCTGAAGGCATAAAAAAACCCGCGTTAAGCGGGTTCTTTAAACAAGCAACAACAAGTAGCGATTAAGCCAGTTTGTTGATCTGCGCGGTCAGGTTTGCTTTATGACGCGCTGCTTTGTTTTTGTGGATCAGACCTTTAGCAGCCTGACGATCCACGATTGGTTGCATTTCGTTAAATGCGTTCTGCGCTGCAGCTTTGTCGCCTGCTTCGATTGCTGCGTATACTTTCTTGATGAAAGTACGCATCATAGAGCGACGGCTTGCGTTGTGCTTACGAGCCTTTTCAGACTGAACGGCACGTTTCTTAGCTGATTTGATATTAGCCAAGTCCAACTCCCAAATATGATCTATGTGGACAATTCAAAGGCCGAGGAATATGCCCTCTTTGCCTTCTTTTGTCAATGGATTTGTGCAAATAAGCGCCGTTAATTAGCGACGCTACGTTACGTAGTGATGGCGCAGGATTCTACCAGCTTGTGTTCCCTGAATACAGCCTTTCGGCATAAAAATCGCAGTTCACGAGCAGATTTTTTCGCTGCGAAAGGTCAGCCTGATGAAATCATTACGGCTTTCTGTTTTGCGCGAACAATCGCCGGTTAACCTTAACCGCCGTACAAGGTATACTTTGGCGATTTTCACTGTTTTGAGCCAGACATGAAGCTGATACGCGGCATACATAATCTCAGCAGAGCACCACACGGGTGCGTGCTGACCATTGGTAATTTCGACGGCGTGCATCGTGGTCATCAGGCGCTGTTGCAGGGATTGCGTAAAGAAGGGGAGACCCGTGGCCTACCTGTCGTAGTGATGATTTTCGAACCGCAGCCGCTGGAGCTGTTTGCGGGCGATAAATCTCCCGCCCGTCTCACTCGCCTGCGCGAGAAGTTGCGCTACCTGGCGGAGTCCGGTGTGGACTACGTATTGTGTGTACGTTTCGATCGTCGCTTTGCCGCACTGACAGCACAAAGTTTCGTCAGTGACCTGCTGGTTGAGCGTCTTGGCGTGCAGTTTCTTGCTGTGGGGGATGATTTCCGCTTTGGCGCTAGTCGTCAGGGCGATTTCTTGCTATTACAGAAGGCTGGTCTGGAGTACGGTTTTGACGTCACGAGCGCGATGACCTTCTGTGAAGGTGGCATTCGCGTCAGCAGCACGGCGGTACGCCAGGCACTGGCAGATGATGAACTGGATACGGCAGAAACCCTGCTGGGACATCCGTTCACCATCTCAGGTCGCGTCGTTCATGGCGATGCGCTCGGCCGCACTATTGGTTTCCCGACGGCGAATATACCGCTGCGTCGTCAGGTTTCCCCGGTTAAAGGGGTCTATGCGGTGGAAGTGGCTGGACTGGGCGATAAGCCGTTTTACGGCGTCGCTAACATTGGCACGCGTCCAACTGTCGCGGGTGTGCGTCAACAGTTAGAAGTGCACCTGCTGGATGTTGTAATGGACCTTTATGGTCGCCATATAGATGTGATACTGCGTAAAAAAATACGCAACGAGCAGCGATTTGCTTCGCTGGATGAACTAAAAGCGCAGATTGCGCGAGATGAATTGACGGCCCGCGAGTTTTTTGGGCTTTGAACCCGGCTTAAATGCCTACGTGATAAATACGGAACCGAGAATCTGATGAGTGACTATAAATCAACCCTGAATTTGCCGGAAACAGGGTTCCCGATGCGCGGCGATCTCGCCAAGCGTGAACCGGGAATGCTGGCGCGTTGGACTGATGATGACCTGTACGGCATCATTCGTGCAGCCAAAAAAGGCAAAAAAACCTTCATTCTGCATGATGGCCCTCCATATGCGAATGGCAGCATTCATATTGGTCACTCTGTAAACAAGATTCTGAAAGACATTATCGTGAAGTCCAAAGGACTCGCGGGATATGACTCGCCTTACGTTCCGGGCTGGGACTGCCACGGTCTGCCAATCGAGCTGAAAGTTGAGCAAGAGTTTGGCAAGCCAGGTGAGAAGTTCACCGCCGCAGAGTTCCGCGCGAAATGCCGCGAATTTGCAGCCACTCAGGTTGACGGTCAGCGTGCTGATTTCATCCGTCTGGGCGTGCTGGGCGACTGGTCACACCCTTACCTGACCATGGACTTCAAAACTGAAGCCAACATCATCCGTGCGCTGGGCAAAATCATCGGTAACGGCCACCTGCACAAAGGCGCGAAGCCGGTGCACTGGTGCGTGGACTGCCGTTCTGCGCTGGCAGAAGCGGAAGTTGAGTATTACGACAAAACCTCTCCGTCTATCGACGTGGCGTTCCACGCGGTAGATCAGGATGCGGTGAAAGCTAAATTTGGCGTGTCGTCCGTTAACGGTCCGGTCTCTCTGGTTATCTGGACCACCACGCCGTGGACGCTGCCTGCCAACCGCGCGATCTCCCTGTCAGGTGAGTTCGAATACGCACTGGTGCAGATTGACGGTCAGGCGGTTATCCTGGCGAAAGACCTGGTTGAAAGCGTGCTGAAACGCGCGCATATCGCCAACTATACCGTGCTGGGCACCGTGAAAGGCGACGCGCTGGAGCTGATGCGCTTCAAACACCCGTTCCTGGACTTCGATGTTCCGGCGATCCTGGGCGACCACGTCACGCTGGACGCGGGTACCGGTGCGGTACATACCGCCGGTGGCCACGGTCCTGACGACTACAACATCAGCCTGAAATACGGTCTGGAAATCGCCAACCCGGTTGGCCCGGACGGTTCATACCTGCCTGGCACCTACCCGGCGCTGGACGGTATCAACGTCTTTAAGGCGAACGACATCATCGTCGATATGCTGCGCACCAGCGGCGCACTGCTGCACGTTGAGAAAATGCAGCACAGCTACCCGTGCTGCTGGCGTCACAAGACGCCGATCATCTTCCGTGCGACCCCGCAGTGGTTCGTCAGCATGGATCAGAAAGGCCTGCGCGCGCAGTCTCTGAAAGAGATCAAAGGCGTGCAGTGGATCCCTGACTGGGGCCAGGCGCGTATCGAATCCATGGTGGCGAACCGTCCTGACTGGTGTATCTCCCGTCAGCGTACCTGGGGCGTGCCAATGTCTCTGTTCGTGCATAAAGAGACGCAGGAACTGCACCCGAACACCCTGGAACTGATGGAAGAAGTGGCGAAGCGCGTCGAAGTTGACGGTATTCAGGCGTGGTGGGATCTCGATTCCCGCGACATCCTGGGCGCTGATGCAGACAACTACGAGAAAGTGCCGGATACCCTGGACGTGTGGTTCGACTCCGGGTCTACCCACTCCTCAGTCGTTGACGTACGCCCGGAATTTGCCGGTCACGCTGCCGACATGTATCTGGAAGGATCTGACCAACACCGTGGCTGGTTCATGTCATCTCTGATGATCTCTACCGCTATGAAAGGCAAAGCCCCTTACCGCCAGGTACTGACCCACGGTTTCACCGTGGATGGTCAGGGCCGTAAGATGTCCAAGTCTATCGGTAACACCGTTTCTCCGCAGGACGTGATGAATAAGCTGGGCGCAGACATTCTGCGTCTGTGGGTGGCTTCGACCGACTACACCGGCGAAATGGCGGTGTCTGATGAGATCCTGAAACGTGCTGCCGACAGCTATCGTCGTATCCGTAACACCGCGCGCTTCCTGCTGGCGAACCTGAACGGTTTCGATCCGGTGAAAGACATGGTGAAACCGGAAGAGATGGTGGTTCTGGATCGCTGGGCGGTAGGCTGTGCGAAAGCGGCGCAGGAAGATATCCTGAAAGCCTATGAGTCTTACGACTTCCACGAAGTGGTGCAGCGCCTGATGCGCTTCTGCTCCATCGAGATGGGCTCGTTCTACCTCGACATCATCAAAGACCGCCAGTACACCGCGAAAGCGGACAGCGTGGCGCGTCGTAGCTGCCAGACCGCGCTGTTCCACATCGCAGAAGCGCTGGTGCGCTGGATGGCGCCGATCATGTCCTTCACCGCGGATGAAATCTGGGGCTACCTGCCAGGCAACCGTGAGAAATATGTCTTCACGGGCGAGTGGTACGAAGGTCTGTTCGATCTCTCCAGCACCGAAGCGATGAATGACGCTTTCTGGGACGAGCTGCTGAAAGTGCGTGGCGAAGTGAACAAGGTTATCGAGCAGGCACGTGCGGATAAGAAAGTCGGTGGCTCTCTGGAAGCGACAGTGACTCTGTACGCAGAACCTGAGCTGGCGGCAAAACTGACGGCGCTGGGCGATGAATTGCGATTTGTCCTGTTGACCTCCGGTGCGAAAGTTGCAGATTATGCCGACGCTTCTGCTGATGCTCAGCAGAGCGAGTTGCTCAAAGGACTGAAAGTCGCGCTGAGCAAAGCCGAAGGTGAGAAATGCCCGCGCTGCTGGCACTACACCACTGATGTCGGCAAGGTGGCGGATCACGCAGATATCTGCGGACGCTGTGTAAGCAACGTCGCCGGAGACGGCGAAAAACGTAAGTTTGCCTGATGAGTAAAACTCTCTGTTCAACAGGACTGCGCTGGCTGTGGCTGGTTGTGGTGGTGCTGATTATTGATCTGGGCAGCAAGTTCCTGATCCTCCAGAATTTTGCTCTGGGGGAGACGGTTTCACTGTTCCCGTCGCTTAACCTGCACTATGCACGCAACTACGGTGCGGCGTTTAGTTTCCTTGCTGACAGCGGTGGCTGGCAGCGCTGGTTCTTTGCAGGTATCGCGATCGGTATCTGTGTGGTGCTGGCGGTGCTGATGTACCGTTCGAAGGCAACGCAAAAGCTGAATAACATTGCCTACGCACTGATCATTGGCGGCGCACTGGGCAACCTGTTTGACCGCCTGTGGCACGGCTTTGTGGTCGATATGATCGACTTCTACGTCGGCGACTGGCACTTCGCGACCTTTAACCTCGCCGATAGCGCAATTTGCATCGGTGCGGCGTTAATCGTGCTGGAAGGCTTCTTGCCTAACTCGGCCGCGAAAGAGCAGGCGTAACACACTCGCCCGGTGGTGTAGTGCCACCGGGCAAAACAAGCGAGCAATTTGCATGTCTAAATCCGTACAGAGCAACAGCGCGGTTCTCGTTCACTTCACGCTGAAACTGGATGATGGCTCTACCGCTGAATCCACCCGCAATAACGGCAAACCAGCCCTGTTTCGTCTTGGCGATACCTCCCTGTCTGAAGGTCTTGAACAACAGCTTCTTGGTCTGAAAGAGGGTGAGAAAAAGGCGTTTTCACTGGAGCCGGATGCCGCGTTTGGCGTGCCAAGCCCGGATCTGATCCAGTATTTCTCGCGCCGCGAGTTTATGGATGCGGGCGAGCCGGAAATCGGGGCGATTATGCTCTTTACCGCTATGGATGGCAGCGAAATGCCTGGCGTGATCCGCGAAATCAACGGCGACTCCATCACCGTTGACTTCAACCATCCACTTGCCGGGCGCACCGTCCATTTTGATATTGAAGTGCTGGAGATTGACCCAGTACTGGAGGCCTGAAATGCAGATCCTGTTGGCTAACCCGCGCGGCTTCTGCGCCGGTGTAGACCGCGCTATCAGCATTGTTGAAAACGCGCTGGAGATCTACGGCGCGCCGATTTATGTGCGTCACGAAGTAGTGCATAACCGCTATGTGGTCGACAGCCTGCGCGAGCGCGGTGCCATCTTTATCGAGCAGATTAGCGAAGTGCCGGATGGTGCGATCCTGATTTTCTCCGCGCATGGCGTTTCTCAGGCAGTGCGTAACGAAGCGAAAAGCCGCGATTTGACGGTGTTTGATGCCACCTGTCCTTTAGTGACAAAGGTGCATATGGAAGTGGCGCGTGCCAGCCGTCGTGGTGAAGAGTCGATTCTGATTGGCCACGCGGGTCATCCGGAAGTTGAAGGCACCATGGGCCAGTACAGCAACCCGGAAGGGGGCATGTATCTGGTTGAGTCACCGGAAGATGTCCTGACGCTGAATGTGAAAAACGAAGCCCGTCTGTCGTTTATGACCCAGACGACGCTCTCCGTGGACGATACCTCTGACGTGATTGATGCCCTGCGTCAGCGTTTCCCGAAAATCGTCGGGCCGCGTAAAGATGACATCTGCTACGCGACCACTAACCGCCAGGAAGCGGTGCGTGCACTGGCTGAACAGGCGGATGTGGTGCTGGTTGTTGGCTCGAAGAACTCCTCTAACTCCAACCGCCTGGCCGAGCTTGCGCAGCGTATGGGGAAAGCGGCATTCCTGATTGACGATGCAACGGACATTCAGGAAGCGTGGGTGAAAAATGTGGCCTGCGTCGGCGTTACCGCAGGCGCTTCCGCGCCGGATATTCTGGTGCAGAACGTGATTGTCCGTCTGCAGGAGCTGGGCGGTGGCGAAGCGATACCGCTGGAAGGACGCGAAGAGAACATCGTTTTCGAAGTCCCGAAAGAACTGCGTATCGACGCCCGCGAAGTGGAATAGTTTACTCTCTGCCTGAAAAATGCCGGTGGCGAAAGCTACCGGCATTTTTGTTTCTGGTTAACTGTGATTCACCATCAAGATTGGTGCCTTCATCGACAGGTTAATCGTTTAATCTGATAGGCTGATGTTGCTGTTCTCCTTGGGCCGGAGATGACTATGGAACCAGAAATTATTCTGCCACCTCAGGTGGCATGGGCTACTGGGGCGCTAGCCAGAGGCCCGCTTGTTCGCAAGACAACCCGCCTTGCCGATCTTCCCTGCATCTTCGCTAACCGCGAGGAGTGGAGGTGTCGCGACCCCCAACAAAGCGTATACGACGTTGAGGTACTGGAATCCCCCATGGCTGAGGGGGCGCTCTACGTTGGTGTCACGCACCTTCATGCAGGTAAAGTTGGTGATGAGTTCTTTATGACGCGCGGTCATTTTCATGAGCGCCGTGAACAGGGGGAAGTCTATTTTGGCCTGCGTGGCAGCGGCTTACTGTTGTTGCAAACGGAGGCGGGCGATGCGCGTATTGAGCAGGTAGCAACAGGGTCGGTACACATTATTCCTCCTTTTACGGCGCACCGTTTGATCAACACCGGTAATGAGACGCTCTCCTCGCTGGCCGTCTGGCCAAGCGTCGCGGGGCACGACTACGCGGCGCTGGCAGAGGGTTTCGCTCTGCGAGTCTTTGCCGCCGGGCAAGGTGTCGAGGTGCGTCATGTCTGACTATGGCCTTGATATGACCATTACCCATCAACCGCTGGGTTTTAGCTATGGTGATGATGTCACCGGGCCGATGCCGGAAATCCGTAGTCTGGATCAGATTCGCCCGTCACTGCGCGATCCTGACTGTCAGGGGCCGGATCTGGTGTATGCCATCGCCATGGATGTCGCGCGACTGATGGACAGGCCGGAGCTGGAAAAACGGATGTTGCTCTTTGGTGTGGTTACCTACGCCGCAGGTACGCTCGGCGATGAGCCAATTCGCAGCCAGGGGCATATTCACCGCATCAGCCAGCATAGCGGATGGTCACCGCCGGAGCTTTATGAGATCTGGCAAGGTAAAGCGATTATTTACATGCAGGAGTACGTCGAGGACGATCCCGGACGCTGTTTTGCCGTTTTAGCGGGGCCAGGAGAAAAGGTGCTGGTGCCACCTGGCTGGGGTCATGCGACTATTTCGGCCTCGCCTGATACTCCGCTGACTTTTGGTGCCTGGTGCGATCGTGAGTACGGCTTTGAATATGACGCGGTTCGCGCGCGCAAGGGGCTGGCCTGGTATCCGCTGGTTCAGGGAAAAAATATTATATGGCAGCATAATAGCCACTATATGGCAGGGCGGTTACAGATGATCACACCGCGTCGTTACAGTGAGTTTGGTATTACGGACGAGCCTATTTATCAGCAGTTTATTGACGATCCGGCTCGGTTTCAGTTTATCTCGCGCCCGGACAGAACGGCAGAGCTGTGGCACCATTTCCATCCATAAAAAAAGCCGGGGCAGAGCCCCGGCTTTTTTATCCTGCAAACACCCCGGTTGCCACGCCAAGCGCTGCGAGTACCAGCAGTAGAACCATGGCTTTGACTGGCGACACGCCGCGTTTTGCCATCAGGTACCAGGTACCCAGCACCACCACCAGCGGAAGCAGTTGCGGGAAAATACCGTCCAGCATCTGCTGCACGTGAATGTTAACGCCGTCGCGGGTGATGAACTCCAGCCCGGTACCGAGCTTCACATAGCTGGCCGCCACGCCGCCCATGACGAATACGCCCAGCAGGGAGAGCGCTTCCCGTAGGCGGGTGGATTTGCTGCTGACCAGCATCTCCACAGAGCCTGATCCCATCTGGTAGCCTTTAAGAAACAGGAACCATGAGCCCGGGATAATAATGGCCAGCCAGGCAACGGTATAAAACAGCGGGCCAAGTATGTTCCCTCCTGCCGCCAGCGCCATCCCGATGCTGAGGAGGATGGGGATTAGCATTCCGGGGATCATCGAATCGCCGATCCCTGCTATCGGCCCCATCAGGCCCACCTTCAGAGTGTTGATGGTTTCACCATCAATCGGCTCGCCGTTGGCTTTCTTCTCTTCCAGACCCAGCGCCATACCGTTAACAATCGCGCCAATTTGCGGCTCTGTGTTGTAGAACGACGCGTGACGACGCAGCATCTCGGTGCGTTGTGCTGCATCGGGATAGAGTTTTTTTGCCACCGGCAGCATGCTCAGGCAGAAGCCGAAAGATTCCAGCCGTTCAAAGCTCATTGAAGAGAGGTTGTGCATCATCCACGCCCGCCAGCAGCGGCGCAGATCTTTGCGGGTCAGTTTACGTTCTTCCATCAGAATTCATCCTCGTCGTCAGGGACTGGTGCAGAGGCCACGGCCTGCGGCGTCTCAGGTTTGTAGTTGTAATGAATCAGCGCCAGCAGGGCGCCCACGATCACCAGCGCAACCATATTGAGTTTCAGGAAAACGATGCAGACGAAGCCCACCAGGAAATAGATGAGCATGGTGTAGCTTTTGATGATCTGCTTAAGCAGGATGGCAATACCGACGGCGGGCAAAATACCGCCCAGCACGTTCATGGTCGAGAGTACGATCTGCGGCAGGCTGTCCATAAAGCCGCTAATGTATTGCGCGCCAAAAAAGACGGCGATAAACGTGGGGACAAAGCGCAGCACAAAATTCATCACCTGTGGCCATATGGCGCTGTTGAGGTAGATTCCTCGCTCATCGCCATTTTCCAGCGCGACATCCGCCCGATGATTCCAGAATGAATTGAGCACCATCATCGCATTGAAGAGAATGGTTCCGGCGATACCGATAGTTGCTGCCAGTGCGACGGCAACCTCAGGTCCTTTGCCGGAAAGGATCCCCAGCGCAATGGCTGGATAAGCCACAAAGTTTAAATCTGCTGGCATCGAGCCGCCGGGGGTCACCATCGCGATATACACTGCCTGCACCGCTACGCCAATCATAATTCCGGTTTTGATATCGCCCAGGATCAGGCCAACCAGCATCCCGGAAATAAGCGGTCGGGAGATGAGATACCAACCGCCAGTCAACCCTAAAAGCCACGGACTGCTGAGTGCACCCAGATAACACAGCAGGCCAATTAATGACGCTTCGATAAACATGATCCGCTCCTTATTTCAGCTTTTGTCTGGCGTCCTGCCAGGTATAAAAACTGGCATCTGGAACCAGGCGGAATTCAATCGCGTGTCCCTGGACGGTGAGCCACTCGAACGCCGCCGCTTCATCTTTCGTGACCGATTGATTCGGGCCGATGGTGATCGTGTTAGCGCGAGCGCTCATCGGCCCCACGTTGATTTTCCCGTTGCTGTTTTTCAGGCTAATGCCTGCCTGTTCAATTCGCTGCAGCGTAAGCGGCGATTTGCCTATCACAAAATACCGCTTCTCGCTGGCAATCACTTTGGGCAGTTTTTCAATCGCCGTTGCGGTATCGAACAGCCACACTTTGGTGTCAGAGACGGCGCCTTTCATGACCGACGACAGCAGCGGATCGGCCGCAACGGCATCATCAATGGCAACGATGCCGTCACAGGGCAGCTCTTTGGCCCAGCGTGTGATGAGCTGCCCATGGATCACGCGATCGTCGATGCGAACAAAAGAAATACTCATATGCAGCTCCTTAAAAATCGTCTGTCGGTTCAGAATCTATCTGTTTCGCCTGTACCAGCGTCGGCAGAGTGAGTTGGATTATTTGCGCGGCAGCATGATGAACATCGCGTGCCATCATCACCTCGTCGGTTTGCAGCAGCATCGGGAAGTTGACCCCCGCGACCACGGCGACAGGTGGATGTGTATGCTGGTTAAACGCGACCTCGCAAGCCACATTCCAGGGCGTGCCGCTTTGCATATCACACAGCACCAGCACGCCATCAGCATTTATGCTTGCTGCTTCCAGAGTGGCGCAAAAGTCACGGCGGAAGCCCTCTATCCCTGCCTGTTCGGTCAGACAAACGGCGTGCACGCCGGGCAGATCGCCATAAACCATCCGGCCGCTCTCCAGCAGAGCGCTGGCAAGCGGACCGTGGGTGGCGACAATAAAATGAATCATCGTTAACTCCTTACCCAGGCTTTGATAGTCGCCAGTGGTTGGCTGGAGGAATTGGCGGGCGGTGAAATGCGATATTCACCGACGCTTGCCGGAATGATGAAGGTTTCGGCGTAATGGACGGTGAAAGGTGCAAACGCACCGGTTGGGCTATCGACAATGGCTTCGTCTCCCTCCACGAGATTCAGCACATTCACACCGCCACCGGTATGATGCAACACGGGTTCGCTAAACCAGTGACGACGGGTTTCGATAAATTCTCGCTCGTGCAGCCCCGTTCGTTCTTCGCGCCAGTAATTTCCTTCTGCGATAGGTTCAAACTGATTCACCAGATGCTGATGCACCCACTGCGTGTCGCGCTGCCAGTCGATCACCTTTTCACCGTGGTCCAGGTGTACCGGGCGCGGCAGACCGTCCAGCCCAAGGCGGCCCCAGTCCCATAGTTTGAAGGTGAAGATATACGGCGTAGCGCTGATCTCCAGTACCATGGTCCCGGCGCCGGAGCAGTGCACTGTGCCTGCAGGGATCAGGAAATGGTCGTGTTTTTTGGCCGGGATTTGATTAACGAAACGGGCATCATCAAACGGTTTGTCACCGCGCCCCGCACGCCTGAGATCGTCCATCATGTCCTTAGGATCTATACCGGTTTTGGTGCCCAGATAAACAACGGCATCTGGCCTGGCGTCCAGGATGTAATAGCTCTCATCCTGGGTGTAATGCATCCCGAACTGTTGCTGGATGTACTCGGTAACGGGGTGGACCTGGAAGCTTAGGTTTTGGCCGCCAACGGTATCGAGAAAGTCAAAGCGAATCGGGAACTCCGCGCCGAAACGTGCGTGAACTTTCTCACCCAGCAGAGCGCGAGGCTCAAGCAGAACCAGATCCTGAGAGGGGATCTCGATCCGCACTGCGCCAAAACGCAGTAACAGGCTGTTTTCCTCGGGCACACAGTCAAAACACCATGCGTAATTGGGTGCAGAGGGATCGAGATCGAATTGTTGTTTCATCCACTGGCCGCCCCAGATTCCGGGGTCGAAAAAGGGGACTACGCGGAAAGGCTGCGAGGTCGTTTGTTCAAGCCCGGCACGCAGGGCTTCGCCGCTGACCATCGCGGGCTGGTTTGCCCGGGTTGTATCCAGTAAAAAATCGGCGCGTTTGAGAAGCGGCGTTTTGTGGCGATCGAAGACTCTCCATTCGATAAAAAAGGCGCGTTTGTAGCGACGAAGGATATCTTCATGCTGATTCTCTACGCCCCAGTTCCCCATCTCACCGCTGCGCATACGCTGCTGGATCTCCCATCGAGGAAGATCGGCATACACCAGCACATCACCCGGATGGACGAGCGCCGCACCGGGGCCGTAAATCACAATCAGCCCTTCAGAGCATTGGCTCACCTGAGCCTGCAATGTTTCCAGACGAGTGGGATCGAAAAACTCACCGAGCTGGTGGCAGGAGAGTACGCCAAAGACGCGATCGTCGGTGAGGTTGCGTGCCAGCATTTCATGAATGGTGCGCTCATCCTGTCGCGCTTGTTCGACATTGATTGTGAGTGTCGGACGCAATTGCGGCAGCAAAGCGTTCTCAAGTTCGGTCATGCGCACGCCTGGATAGCAATCAATCACCAGTACGGTGCGGCTGCACTGTCGGGTTTTTGCATCAAGGCTGCTGATAATCGCCTCCCAACCTTGCCAGGCGCTGTCGTCATAACCCTGAATCATCACCGTGGGGAATTTGTCGTAAGTTGTCATCTTATCCTCCGTAATCGTTATTTAAGGTTATTCGATTAACCGCATTTGAGAAGAGTGGTTAACGCGATTAACCCGCCATAAATACGAATGGGATCCTGATTGATAGCCGTAATGTGAAGAGACTCACAGGGAAAAATGCAAAAAAAAGGTTATTCGATTAATCTGTAGTGAAGACTAAGGAGACAACATGACAGGAATCACGCTGGCAGATGTTGCGAAGTACGCAGGGGTATCTACGGCAACGGTATCAATGGTGCTGTGCAATAAAGGGCGCATTTCGCAAAGCACACGCGAAAGGGTACTGAAGGCGCTGGATGAATCGGGCTATGTCTATAACCAGACGGCGGCAAACCTGCGAAACCGCAGCAGTAATCAGGTGGGGCTGCTGTTGCATGACATCACCAACCCTTTCTACGGCGAGATGACCGCCGGCTTAAGCCATGAGATGGAGCGCCATGAGCTGATGCTGTTTCTGGCAAATAGCGAAGAATCCGCCGAGCGACAGCAAAAGTTTGTTGATTCGCTGATGCGTAACAACGTGGGTGGCATGGTGCTCTGTGCCGCCCGCGAAACGCCCCAATCATTTTTTGATAGCCTGAAGCGACGCAATATTCCGGCGATTATGGTTGTACGACCGCTTAGCGATCCGGGGTTCGATTTTGTTGGAACAGATAACTTTCTTGGCACCCAAATGGCGACCGAACATCTTTTAAAAATGGGACACCGGCGGATCGCATTTATCGGCGGTAGCCAGAATTCGGGGTCACGGGCGCAGCGTATTGGCGGATTTACCAGTAAACTTCTGGAATACGGTATTACGCCGAATCCGGCCTGGATTGTGACTTCACAGGCCAGCCAAAGCGATGGTGCACGGGTGGCAGAGAGTTTGCTGACCGATAATCCGGAAATCACCGCCGCGATTTGTTATCAGGATATTGTGGCCCTCGGGGTTATGCAGTGTTTACGCAAATTGAACCGGGAACCCGGACGTGATTTTGCCCTGGTGGGATTCGATGACATCACCGAAGCGGCGCTGGTTCAGCCTGCACTAACGACGGTATCTGTCGCCGCGAAAGAGATTGGGCGCAAGGCAGGAGAGTTGCTGTATAGCCGCATGCAAGGAAATGATGAACCGGCAAAACGGATTATCCTTCCCCCCGCCCTCGTGGTGCGGGAATCCTGCGGTTTTCGCTGATCGTTATGCTTTTTACTGATATTTCTTCCTGTTTATCATTAAATTCTAATTATTGGTGTTTTCAGTTGGCAGCACAGAGCAAGGCTGGTTAATCTGAAAACGGTTTACATCATTTTAACGTAAGAGAATAACTATGCATGATGCACAGATCCGTGTCGCGATTGCGGGCGCGGGTGGACGTATGGGCCGTCAGCTGATTCAGGCGGCGCTACAGATGGATGGTGTGGCGCTGGGTGCGGCCCTGGAGCGTGAAGGTTCCTCACTTCTTGGTGCCGACGCAGGTGAACTGGCGGGGGCGGGAAAGACGGGCGTTACCGTCCAGAGCAGCCTTGACGCGGTTAAAAATGACTTCGATGTGTTCATCGACTTTACCCGCCCGGAAGGGACGCTGACGCATCTGGCGTTTTGCCGCCAGCACGGCAAAGGAATGGTCATCGGTACTACCGGTTTTGACGACGCAGGTAAGCAGGCCATTCAGGACGCATCAAAAGAAATTGCGATTGTCTTTGCTGCGAACTTTAGCGTGGGCGTAAACGTCATGCTCAAGCTGCTGGAGAAAGCGGCGAAGGTGATGGGCAACTATACCGACATTGAGATTGTTGAAGCGCACCACCGTTACAAAGTTGATGCGCCATCAGGTACGGCGCTGGCAATGGGTGAAGCGATTGCTCATGCACTTGATAAAGATTTAAAAGACTGCGCGGTCTATACCCGCGAAGGTTACACCGGCGAACGCGTGCCGGGAACCATTGGCTTCGCAACCGTGCGAGCGGGTGACATCGTCGGCGAACATACCGCGATGTTCGCCGATATTGGCGAGCGTGTTGAAATTACGCATAAAGCCTCCAGCCGTATGACCTTTGCAAACGGTGCCGTACGATCTGCTTTGTGGTTAAAAGGCAAAAGAAATGGTCTTTTTGATATGCGGGATGTGCTTGATCTCAACAATTTGTAGAGCTTATTACCCATCGTGATGTGGTTATTGCAGTCGTAATTACTTGATTGCATAGGGCAATAATTTATTGCCCTTTTATTTTACCTGTTTCATTGTCTATTCTCTATTTTTCATACAAAAACACGCTTTTAAATCTCTTTTTTCGTTGCTGAAATGTAAATTTTGACCATCTGGTCTACTTTTTATAGTTCTCACCCCAGATTTCTCATTAAACTTGCCGCGCAAGCGTTTTCTGCGGTGATTTACCTGATCTTTTTGTCGGTTAAGCCGCCTTTGGGTCTCCAGGCTTGCAAAAGAACAAACAAAATCTCCGTTTTAAGTTGACTTTTACCTACCAAATCTCCAGAATGCCGCCGTTTGCCAAAAATCCGCTGGCAACACATTTGCATTGATCCATGACATGGTTATGAATTAATATGCAAATAAAGTGAGTGAATATTCTCTGGAGGGTGTTTTGATTAAGTCAGCGCTATTGGTTCTGGAAGACGGAACCCAGTTTATCGGTCGGGCCATAGGGGCAACAGGTTCGGCGGTTGGGGAAGTCGTTTTCAATACTTCAATGACCGGTTATCAAGAAATCCTCACTGATCCTTCCTATTCTCGCCAAATCGTTACTCTTACTTATCCTCATATCGGCAATGTCGGCACCAATGCGGCTGACGAAGAATCCTCTCAGGTACATGCGCAAGGTCTGGTCATTCGCGACCTGCCGCTGATTGCCAGCAACTTCCGCAACACCGAAGACCTCTCTTCTTACCTGAAGCGCCATAACATTGTGGCGATTGCCGATATTGATACCCGTAAGTTAACGCGTCTGCTGCGCGAGAAAGGTGCACAAAACGGCTGCATCATTGCGGGTGATAACCTGGATGCGGCCCTGGCGCTGGAAAAAGCGAAAGCCTTCCCGGGTCTGAACGGCATGGACCTGGCGAAAGAGGTGACTACCGCTGAAGCCTACAACTGGACGCAGGGTAGCTGGACGCTGGAAGGCGACCTGCCAGAAGCGAAAAAAGAGAGCGAACTGCCATTCCACGTGGTGGCCTACGATTTCGGTGCCAAGCGCAATATCCTGCGCATGCTGGTTGACCGCGGTTGCCGTCTGACCGTTGTGCCTGCACAAACCTCTGCGGAAGAAGTCCTGAAGATGAACCCGGACGGTATCTTCCTCTCTAACGGTCCGGGTGACCCGGCTCCGTGCGATTACGCTATCAACGCCATTAAATCTTTCCTGGAAACCGATATCCCGGTCTTCGGCATCTGTCTCGGCCATCAGTTGCTGGCGCTGGCGAGCGGTGCGAACACCGTTAAGATGAAATTCGGTCACCACGGTGGTAACCACCCGGTGAAAGATATCGACAACAACACGGTGATGATCACCGCGCAGAACCACGGTTTTGCTGTCGATGAAGCCTCAATGCCGGCTAACCTGCGCGTGACGCATAAATCACTGTTCGATGGCACCCTGCAGGGTATCCACCGTACCGACAAGCCAGCGTTCAGCTTCCAGGGTCACCCTGAAGCCAGCCCGGGCCCGCACGATGCCGCACCGCTGTTCGATCACTTCATCGAACTTATCGAGCAATACCGTAAGACCGCTAAATAATCAGGAGCTGAGAAGACAATGCCAAAACGTACAGACATAAAAAGCATCCTGATCCTTGGCGCTGGCCCGATTGTTATCGGCCAGGCCTGTGAATTTGACTACTCCGGTGCGCAGGCGTGTAAAGCTCTGCGTGAAGAGGGCTACCGCGTCATTCTGGTGAACTCTAACCCGGCAACCATCATGACCGACCCGGAAATGGCTGATGCAACCTACATCGAGCCAATTCACTGGGAAGTAGTGCGCAAAATCATCGAAAAAGAGCGCCCGGATGCGGTACTGCCAACGATGGGCGGCCAGACGGCGCTGAACTGTGCGCTGGAGCTGGAGCGTCAGGGCGTGCTTGCCGAATTCGGCGTAACCATGATTGGTGCGACCGCCGACGCGATTGATAAAGCAGAAGACCGTCGTCGCTTCGACGTGGCGATGAAAAAAATCGGCCTCGACACCGCGCGTTCCGGTATTGCACACAACATGGAAGAAGCGCTGGCCGTCGCGGCTGACGTGGGTTATCCATGTATCATCCGTCCTTCCTTCACCATGGGCGGCACCGGTGGCGGTATCGCTTACAACCGCGAAGAGTTCGAAGAGATTTGCGAACGCGGTCTGGATCTTTCCCCAACCAAAGAGCTGCTGATTGACGAATCGCTGATTGGCTGGAAAGAGTACGAGATGGAAGTGGTGCGTGATAAAAACGACAACTGCATCATCGTCTGTTCCATTGAAAACTTTGATGCGATGGGGATCCACACCGGTGACTCCATCACCGTGGCACCTGCCCAGACCCTGACCGACAAAGAGTATCAAATCATGCGTAACGCCTCGATGGCGGTACTGCGTGAAATCGGCGTGGAAACCGGCGGTTCTAACGTACAGTTCTCGGTGAACCCGAAAACCGGACGCCTGATTGTTATCGAAATGAACCCGCGTGTATCCCGTTCCTCGGCGCTGGCCTCTAAAGCCACCGGCTTCCCGATTGCCAAAGTAGCAGCGAAACTGGCGGTGGGTTACACCCTCGACGAGCTGATGAACGACATCACCGGCGGCCGCACCCCTGCGTCCTTCGAACCGTCTATCGACTACGTTGTGACGAAAATACCTCGCTTCAACTTCGAGAAATTCGCTGGCGCGAACGACCGTCTGACTACCCAGATGAAATCTGTCGGCGAAGTGATGGCAATTGGCCGCACCCAGCAGGAATCCCTGCAGAAAGCGCTGCGTGGCCTGGAAGTAGGCGCGACCGGTTTTGACCCGAAAGTGAGCCTGGACGACCCGGAAGCACTGACAAAAATTCGCCGCGAGCTGAAAGACGCGGGCGCAGAGCGTATCTGGTATATCGCCGATGCCTTCCGCGCAGGCCTGTCTGTGGACGGCGTCTTCAACCTGACCAACATTGACCGCTGGTTCCTGGTGCAGATTGAAGAGCTGGTGCGTCTGGAAGAGAAAGTGGCGGATCTGGGCATCAACGGTCTGGACGCTGACTTCCTGCGCGTGCTGAAGCGTAAAGGCTTCGCCGATGCGCGTCTGGCTAAGCTGGCAGGCGTGCGCGAAGCGGAAATCCGCAAGCTGCGTGACCAGTTCAACCTGCACCCGGTCTACAAGCGTGTGGACACCTGTGCGGCAGAATTCTCGACCGATACCGCGTACATGTACTCCACGTATGAAGATGAGTGCGAAGCGAACCCGTCAGTCGACCGCGACAAAATTATGGTACTGGGCGGTGGTCCAAACCGTATCGGCCAGGGCATTGAGTTCGATTACTGCTGCGTTCACGCCTCTCTGGCGCTGCGTGAAGACGGTTACGAAACCATTATGGTTAACTGTAACCCGGAAACCGTATCCACTGACTACGACACCTCTGACCGTCTGTACTTTGAGCCGGTAACACTGGAAGACGTGCTGGAAATCGTGCGTATCGAGAAGCCAAAAGGCGTTATCGTGCAGTACGGCGGCCAGACCCCGTTGAAGTTGGCGCGCGCGCTGGAAGCGGCTGGCGTACCGGTTATCGGTACCAGCCCGGATGCGATTGACCGTGCAGAAGACCGTGAGCGTTTCCAGCAGGCGGTTGACCGTCTGAAACTGAAACAGCCGGCAAACGCCACCGTAACTGCGATTGAACAGGCTGTTGAGAAGGCGAAAGAGATTGGCTACCCACTGGTGGTGCGTCCTTCTTACGTACTGGGCGGCCGGGCGATGGAAATCGTTTATGACGAAGCAGACCTGCGTCGCTACTTCCAGACTGCGGTAAGCGTCTCTAACGATGCGCCAGTGCTGCTCGACCGCTTCCTGGACGATGCAGTAGAAGTGGACGTTGACGCTATCTGCGACGGCGAAATGGTGCTGATTGGCGGCATCATGGAGCACATCGAGCAGGCGGGCGTTCACTCCGGTGACTCTGCCTGTTCTCTGCCTGCGTACACCCTGAGCCAGGAGATTCAGGACGTGATGCGTCAGCAGGTGCAGAAGCTGGCCTTCGAGCTGCAGGTTCGTGGTCTGATGAACGTCCAGTTCGCCGTTAAAGACAACGAAGTGTACCTGATTGAAGTGAACCCCCGTGCGGCACGTACCGTACCGTTCGTCTCCAAAGCGACCGGTGTTCCACTGGCGAAAGTGGCGGCGCGCGTGATGGCAGGCCAGACGCTGGCTCAGCAGGGCGTAACCAAAGAGATCATCCCACCGTACTACTCGGTGAAAGAAGTGGTACTGCCGTTCAACAAATTCCCGGGCGTTGACCCACTGTTAGGGCCAGAAATGCGCTCCACCGGGGAAGTGATGGGCGTAGGCCGCACCTTCGCAGAAGCCTTTGCGAAAGCGCAGCTGGGCAGCAGCTCCACCATGAGAAAATCAGGCCGTGCGCTGCTCTCTGTTCGCGAAGGCGATAAAGAGCGCGTGGTTGACCTGGCTGCCAAGCTGCTGAAACAGGGCTTCGAGCTGGATGCGACCCACGGTACGGCGATTGTGCTGGGTGAAGCAGGTATCAATCCACGTCTGGTGAACAAGGTGCATGAAGGCCGTCCGCACATTCAGGACCGTATCAAGAATGGCGAATACACCTACATCATCAACACCACGGCGGGCCGTCAGGCGATTGAAGACTCCAAGCTGATTCGCCGCAGCGCGCTGCAGTACAAAGTGCACTACGACACCACCCTGAACGGCGGTTTCGCAACAGCCATGGCGCTGAACGCGGATGCCACCGAGAAGGTGATTTCGGTGCAGGAAATGCACGCGCAGATTAACAAGTAAGTAAAAATGCCCGGCAGCACTCTGTTGCCGGGCATTATCCCCACCTTCAGAACCTTCTGGTTTTCCATCCACATTCAGTCAGTTAGCCTAAAATGGTTAGGTCGATAACGAAATCCAACTGAATGCAGGGGAAAACACCATGCAAAATAAATTACTGATCGCTTCCGTTCTGGCTGCCACGACAATGTTTACCGTTGCGGGCTGTTCGTCTAATCAGGCCGTAAAAACCACTGATGGCAAAACCATTGTCACCGACGGCAAACCGCAGGTGGATGACGATACCGGGCTGGTGTCGTATAAAAACGCCGAAACCGGTCAAAACGAGCAGATTAACCGTGACCAGGTAAAATCTATGGGCGAGCTGGATAACTAATTCAGAATTCTGCCGTTAGCCCGTCAATAATATTCACTATTAGCCTGCTGAATTACTGACTACACTCTTTTGTTAAAAGAAAGCAGTAACAACAGGCTAATCAATGATTCTGATAATTTATGCACATCCCTATCCGCAGCACTCGCATGCGAATAAGCGGATGCTTGAGCAGGTAAGGACGCTTGATAACGTAGAGGTACGTTCCCTCTATCAACTTTATCCCGATTTTAATATCGACATCGCCGCTGAGCAGGAAGCGGTTTCGCGCGCTGATCTGATTATCTGGCAGCATCCTATGCAGTGGTACAGCACCCCTCCGCTTCTGAAACTGTGGATTGATAAAGTCTTCTCCCATGGCTGGGCATATGGTCATAACGGCCATGCACTGAAGGGCAAAAACCTGATGTGGGCGGTCACGACCGGCGGTGGGGAAAGCCACTTTGATATTGGCTCCTTCCCGGGTTTTGACGTCCTGGCACAGCCGCTGCAGGCCACCGCGCTCTATTGCGGGATGAACTGGCTTCCGCCTTTTGCGATGCACTGTACTTTTGTATGCGACGATGAAACGTTGCAGGCGCAGGCTCGTCATTATAAACAACGCTTACTTGAGTGGCAGGAGGCGCACCATGGATAGCCATACGCTGATACAGGCGCTGATTTACCTCGGCGCGGCGGCGCTGATTGTGCCCGTGGCAGTACGTCTGGGGCTGGGGTCTGTCCTCGGCTACCTGATTGCGGGTTGCGTCATTGGGCCGTGGGGCTTTCGTCTGGTCACGGATGCAGAGGCGATTCTCCATTTCGCTGAAATTGGCGTCGTCTTGATGTTGTTTGTGATTGGCCTTGAGCTCGACCCGCAGCGTTTGTGGAAACTTCGTGCCTCGGTATTTGGCGGTGGCGCGCTGCAAATGGTGGCCTGCGGCCTGCTGCTGGCTGGGTTCTGCATTCTGTTGGGAATGGACTGGAAAGTGGCTGAGCTTATCGGCATGACGCTGGCGCTCTCCTCGACGGCCATTGCTATGCAGGCCATGAACGAGCGAAATCTGACGGTCTCTCAGATGGGGCGCAGTGCGTTTTCGGTGCTGTTGTTCCAGGATATTGCTGCTATTCCGCTGGTGGCAATGATCCCGCTGCTGGCGGCAAGTGGTTCCTCTACGACGCTTGGCGCTTTCGCGCTGTCGGCATTGAAGGTGGTAGGGGCGCTGGCGCTGGTGGTCCTGCTTGGCCGCTACGTGACTCGTCCGCTGCTGCGGTTTGTTGCCCGCTCAGGACTGCGTGAAGTCTTCAGTGCGGTGGCACTGTTCCTGGTGTTCGGTTTTGGTCTGCTGCTGGAAGAGGCCGGCCTGTCGATGGCGATGGGAGCGTTCCTCGCAGGCGTTCTGCTGGCGAGTTCTGAATATCGTCACGCGCTGGAAAGCGATATTGAGCCGTTCAAAGGGCTACTGCTGGGACTGTTTTTCATCGGTGTGGGGATGTCGGTCGACTTCGGCACGCTGGTGACACATCCGCTGCGGATCATCATCCTGCTGGTCGGTTTCCTGGTCATTAAAATGGCGATGTTGTGGTTGATTGCCCGTCCGCTGAAGGTGCCGGGCAAACAGCGTCGCTGGTTTGCCGTGCTGCTGGGGCAGGGAAGCGAATTTGCGTTCGTGGTCTTTGGTGCGGCGCAGATGGCAAACGTACTCGAGCCTGAGTGGGCGAAAGCGCTGACGCTTGCCGTGGCGCTGTCGATGGCGGCGACGCCTGTTCTGCTGGTGGTGCTGACGCGTCTGGAAAAATCGGGCAGTGAGCAGGAGCGGGAGGCCGATGAAATTGATGAAGAACAGCCGCGGGTGATTATCGCCGGATTCGGTCGCTATGGGCAGATCGTTGGTCGTTTACTGCTGTCGAGCGGGGTTAAAATGGTCATCCTCGATCACGATCCTGACCATGTCGATACCCTGCGTAAATTTGATATGAAAGTCTTTTACGGGGATGCGACCCGTGTTGATCTGCTGGAGTCTGCCGGGGCGGCAAAAGCCGAGGTGCTGATTAACGCCATCGACGATCCAGAGACCAGCATGCAGATGGTGGAACTGGTAAAAGAACATTTCCCGGAGCTGACCATTATCTCCCGTGCACGCGATGTGGATCATTATATCCGCTTGCGGCAGGCGGGCGTCGACGCACCTGAGCGTGAGACGTTTGAAGGTGCGCTGAAATCTGGCCGTATGGCGCTGGAAAATCTGGGGCTTGGCGCGTATGAAGCGCGAGAGCGTGCAGACCTGTTCCGCCGCTTCAATACCGATATGGTAGAAGAGATGGCGGCGATGGCGGGTAGTACGGCCACTGAGCGTGCTGCAGTGTTTAAACGTACCAGTGCGATGCTGACAGAGATCATCAATGAAGATCGTAATCATCTGTCGCTGATCCAGCGTCATGGCTGGCAGGGCACGGAAGAGGGCAAGCACACGGGTAACCCGGAAGACGAACCAGAGAGTAAACCCTCAGTGTGAAGAGGTGTTGCCAGCAATAATAAAAAATTTCTGTTTCTTTACCCTGCCGCCAGTCGACGAAAGATTAAGCTTTCCGTATAGTGGCGGCAATTTTTTGCATCCGGGAAATTTTCAATGATCAGTCTGATTGCAGCGCTGGCGGTGGACCGTGTTATCGGTATGGAAAATGCCATGCCGTGGAACCTGCCTGCCGATCTCGCATGGTTTAAACGTACGACGTTAAACAAGCCGGTAGTGATGGGCCGCCTGACCTGGGAGTCGATTGGTCGTCCATTGCCGGGCCGTAAGAATATCGTTATCAGTAGCCAGCCTGGCACTGACGATCGCGTTGAATGGGTGAAATCCGTGGACGAGGCGATTGCCGCATGCGGTAACGCCGAAGAGATCATGGTGATTGGTGGCGGGCGCGTGTACGAGCAGTTCCTGCCAAAAGCGCAGAAGCTGTATCTGACGCACATTGATGCAGAAGTGGAAGGGGATACCCATTTCCCGGATTACGATCCGGATGAGTGGGAGTCTGTCTTCAGTGAGTTTCACGATGCGGATGCACAGAACTCCCACAGCTACTGCTTCGAGATTCTGGAACGTCGTTAAGTGATTTTCCCTCTCCCGTCCGGGAGAGGGAATAAACCTCAGGAGGCAACGGCCTCGTCTTCACCTAAGTCCAGCTGTCGGTTGGATGGCTGGACAAAGTAAGCTTTATCTTCCCAGCGCAAGCAGGTTAACTCTCCACCCCAGCAGCATCCGGTATCAAGACCGTAGATCCCTTCAGGCGTGCCTTTACCTTCCAGCGCAGCCCAGTGACCGAACACCACGCTGTATTCGTTTGTCACAGGCCCCGGAATGGCAAACCACGGTTTGAGCGGGGCGGGCGCACTTTCCGGTGTCTCTTTTGAATACATGTCCAGCTGCCCGTTCGGGAAACAAAAACGCATTCGGGTAAAAGCGTTGGTGATAAAGCGCAGGCGGGCCAGACCGCTGAGATCTTCGCTCCAGTGGTTCGGCATATCGCCGTACATGGCATCGAGGAAGAAAGGATATGAGTCGCTTGCCAGAACCGCTTCAACATCACGCGCACAGGTTTTCGCCGTTTCAAGATCCCATTGCGGCGTGATCCCGGCATGGGCCATGACCAGCTTTTTCTCTTCGTCGACCTGCAGCAAGGGCTGACGGCGTAGCCAGTTGATCAGCTCGTCCGCGTCCGGTGCATCCAGCAATGGCGTGAGCCGGTCTTTGGGTTTGTTGCGACTGATCCCGGCGAAGACAGCCAGTAAATGCAGATCGTGATTGCCCAGCACCATGCGCACGTTGTCTCCCAGCGATTTGACGAAACGTAAAACATCAAGAGAGCCGGGGCCACGCGCAACTAAATCTCCCGTTAGCCAGAGTGTGTCCTGTCCGGGCGTAAAGTCGACCTGTTTTAATAATGCGATCAGTTCATCGTAGCAACCGTGAACGTCGCCAATCAGATATGTAGACATTAGATTAATGAATGAGTGTTGTAACGGCGAGACGGAACACAGGAATAGCAACGCGGAACACATTGCCATCAACGTCGACCATTTCGTAATGGCCTTGCATGGTACCCAGCGGCGTTTCAATCACCGCGCCGCTGGTGTACTGATACTCTTCGCCAGGATCGATATGGGGTTGTTCACCGACCACACCTTCACCCTGAACTTCGATTTCACGGCCATTACCGTTGGTGATAAGCCAGTAGCGCCCGCGCAGTTGCACAGGCATCCGCCCCAGATTGCGAATGGTCACGGTGTAAGCGAAGACATAGCGTTCTTCATCCGGTGAGGATTGAGATTCAACATAGACGCTTTGTACATGGACACAGACGCGGGGCGAATCAATCATGGCTTAACTCTCCTTCGGAGGCGCATTTTCACTGATGTAATTAGCCAGCTTGCAGTACTGCTCTACGGAGATGTTCTCTGCACGCATTGCCGGGTCGATACCCAACTCAGCCAGCACGTCAACCGTAAACAGATTACCCAGGCTATTACGGATTGTTTTACGGCGCTGGTTAAAGGCTTCCGTAGTGATACGGCTCAGTACGCGCAGATCCTTGACCGGGTACGGCATCGTTTTATGCGGCACCAGGCGCACAACCGCAGAGTCTACTTTCGGTGGCGGCGTAAAGGCAGATGGCGGAACTTCGAGGACCGGGATCACGTTGCAGAAATATTGCGCCATCACGCTTAAACGACCATACGCTTTACTGTTCGGCCCTGCAACCAGTCGGTTAACAACCTCTTTTTGCAACATGAAGTGCATATCAGCAATGGCATCAGTATAGCTAAAGAGATGGAACATTAGCGGTGTGGAGATGTTATACGGCAGGTTGCCGAATACGCGCAGAGGCTGTCCCATTTTTTCTGACAGTTCGCCAAAGTTCATGGTCATGGCATCCTGCTGATAGATGGTCAGCTTTGGCCCCAGGAACGGGTGCGTTTGCAGGCGTGCGGCCAGATCGCGGTCCAGTTCGATAACGGTCAGTTCGTCGAGGCGTTCACCTACTGGCTCGGTCAGTGCGGCAAGACCTGGGCCGATTTCGACCATAGCCTGACCTTTCTGCGGATTAATGGCAGAGACGATGCTGTCGATCACGAACTGATCGTTGAGGAAGTTTTGCCCGAAGCGTTTTCGGGCTAAGTGGCCCTGATGGACTCGATTAGTCATTGAGTATTAACAATCATTTTGATGGCGAGATTAAGCGCCGTAATAAAACTGCCGACATCCGCTTTCCCCTGGCCTGCCAGATCCAGCGCAGTACCGTGGTCAACGGACGTTCGAATAAAAGGTAAGCCGAGGGTGATATTCACCCCGCGGCCAAAGCCCTGGTATTTTAGCACGGGCAGGCCCTGATCGTGGTACATCGCAAGTACGGCGTCGGCATTATCCAGGTATTTCGGCTGGAAAAGGGTATCAGCAGGCAGTGGCCCGCTTAAATTCATCCCTTTTGCACGCATTTCTTCAAGTACCGGAATAATGGTGTCGATCTCTTCGGTGCCCATGTGCCCACCTTCACCAGCGTGTGGATTCAGGCCGCAGACCAGAACGTGTGGCTGTTTGATGCCGAATTTGGTTTGCAGGTCATGATGCAGGATCCCGATGATCTCCCGCAGCAGTTCCGGAGTGATGGCATCAGGGATGGCCTTAATGGGCAGGTGGGTTGTCACCAGAGCAACGCGCATCTCCTCCGTCGCCAGCATCATCACCACTTTCGGGCTGTGCGAGCGTTCTTCAAAGAACTCGGTATGGCCGGTAAACGGGATACCCGCTTCGTTGATGACGCCTTTGTGCACGGGGCCGGTGATAAGCGCGGCAAATTCACCTTTCAGACAACCGTCGCAGGCGCGTGCAAGGGTTTCAACGACATAGTGGCCGTTTTCCGTGCTGAGCTGGCCTGGGACAACAGGCGTACGAAGGGGAACAGAAAGCAGCGTGAGCGTACCGGCTTGTTGCGGTGCTGGCTGTTGACCTTCAACGTAAGGGATAAGCGTTAAAGGCAGACCGAGCAGTGTTGCCCGGTCTTGTAACAGTGTTGCATCAGCGCAGACAACCAGTTCTTCCGGCCAGCTGCGCTGGGCGAGCTGGACAACGAGGTCAGGCCCAATCCCGGCGGGTTCGCCGGGAGTGATAACAACACGATGCTGTTTCATTAGTTACTCAGAATTTTCACGTAAGCACTGGCGCGTTGTTCCTGCATCCAGGTTGCCGCTTCTTCAGAGAACTTACGGTTAAACAGCATCCGGTAGGCTCTGTCTTTCTGCGCCGCGTCCGTTTTATCAACGTTACGGGTATCCATCAGCTCGATCAGATGCCAGCCAAACGAAGAGTGAACCGGAGCACTGATCTGGCCCTTGTTCAGCTTCATCAGTGCATCGCGGAATGCAGGATCATAAATATCCGCAGCCGCCCAGCCCAGATCGCCGCCCTGGTTAGCAGAGCCTGGATCCTGAGAGAACTCTTTTGCAGCATTTGCGAAGGATGTTTTACCGCTCTTAATGTCAGCAGCAATTTGTTCCAGTTTCGCACGTGCCTGATCATCATTCATGATCGGAGAGACATTCAGCAGGATATGACGAGCATGGACTTCCGTAACGGAAATATTCTGGCTCTGCCCACGGAGATCGTTCACTTTCAGAATGTGGAAACCCACACCTGAACGGATTGGACCGACGATATCGCCTTTCTTCGCTGTGCTCAGTGCCTGGGCAAAGATGGATGGCAGCTCCTGAATACGTCCCCAACCCATCTGGCCGCCTTTAAGCGCCTGTTGGTCTGCGGAGTAGGTGATCGCCAGCTTGCCAAAGTCACCGCCATTACGCGCTTGTTCGACAATAGAACGTGCCTGGCTTTCTGCTTCAGCAGCCTGATCGGAGGTTGGATTCTCTGGCAGTGGGATCAGAATGTGGCTCAGATTCAGCTCAGTGCTGGCATCATTCTGGTTACCGACCTGTTTTGCCAGCGCGTCCACTTCCTGAGGCAGGATCGTGACACGGCGACGCACTTCATTGTTACGCACTTCCGAAATCAGCATCTCTTTACGGATCTGGTTGCGGTAGGTGGCGTAGCTGATACCGTCGTAGGCCAGACGGCTGCGCATCTGATCCATGGACATATTGTTCTGTTTCGCGATGTTAGCAATCGCCTGATCGAGCTGCTCGTCAGTGACCTTCACACCCATTTTTTGACCCATCTGCAGAACGATCTGATCCATGATCAGACGCTCCAGGATCTGGTGGCGCAACGTTGCATCATCCGGAAGTTGCTGGCCTGCTTCGCCCGAATTGAGCTTCACAGATTTCATCAGACCGTCAACGTCACTTTCAAGCACGACGCCGTTGTTAACCACAGCAGCGACCTTATCAACAACCTGGGGGGCCGCGAAGCTGGTATTCGCAACCATAGCGACACCGAGCAGCAGCGTTTTCCAGTTCTTCATACTTTTTCCATTTCAATTAACCGCAAAGCGGATTACGTTGCAAATCAAGCACATTACAAAGAGCTACGGTACGGCAGAATGTTCGAACGAAGCATTTTCTGCGTACCCAGACCGTAATTGGAACTCAAACCGCGTAACTCGAAGTTAAAGCCAATCACGTTATCGTATTCGCTTTGATTGTTTTTAGTATCCCAGCCGTTAAGTTTGCGCTCGTAACCGACGCGCAGCGCGTAACAGCAAGAGTTATATTGCAGACCCACCATCTGGTCAGCTGATTTACTGGTGTTGGTGTCAAAGTAGTAAGCCCCGACGATTGACCAGCGATCGGCGATTGGCCAACTTGCTGCGCCACCCACCTGCGAGATGCCGTCTTTATACTGTGCCCCAGTACCATAGTTTGGCAATGTGGCCTGAATATATTCCGGACTGGCGTAACGATAGGTCAACTGCACCATACGGTCTTCATCACGGCGATATTCAATGGCCGCAGTACTGTTGGCGATATTGTCCAGGCGAGTGTCATATTGCACTCCGCCACGCAGGCCCCAGCGCTCAGTCATACGCCAGTAAGTATCACCAGCCCAAACCAGTGAACCCGTTTTGTTGTCTTTCTCCCAGTTAATGTTGTCATCACCGGTTCGTGACTCGGTGAAATAGTAGATTTGACCAACAGAAACGTTAAAACGTTCAACGGCAGCATCATCATAAACACGCGATGTGACGCCGGTCGTTAACTGGTTCGCAGATGCAATGCGGTCAAGGCCACCGTAGGTACGGTCGCGGAACAGGCCGCTATAGTCAGATTGCAGTAAAGAGGAGTCGTAGTTATTGATGTTGCTCTGGTCGCGATAAGGCACGTACAGGTACTGCATACGTGGCTCAAGCGTCTGGGTATAGCCATCCGCCAGCAGGCCCATATTGCGTTCGAAGATTAGCTTACCGTCCATTTTGAACTGAGGAAGCGTACGGTTTACGGATTCCTCAAGATGGGCATTGTTGGTGGTATTGTAATCATCAATATTTTTCTGCTGATAGTGGGTCGCCATCAGCTTGGCTTCTGTGTTCAGACTTGCCCAGTCGTTCGACCATGGCAGGTTGATGGTCGGCTCCAGGTGAACACGCGTGGCTTCCGGCATATTGGCGTTTGTGTTTACAAAATGCACCGCCTGACCATAAATACGGGTATCGAATGGACCTACGTCATTCTGGTACCAGTTGACGTCCAGCTGTGGCTCAGCACCATAGGTACTTGCCGTTTGGCTGGAGAAGACCTGGAACTGCTTGCTTGTGACCGTTGCATCAAAGTTCTGCACCGCATAGCCAACGCTAAAGATCTGTGTGGCATAGCCATCGGTACTTGAACCGTATTTTGACGAGAAATCGTTGAAGTAGTTCGGGTCACTGACCTTGGTGTAGTTGACGTTGAAACGCCAGACCTGATCCATCACCCCGGAATGCTGCCAGAAATACATCCAGCGGTGCTTGTTACCTTCCGTTGGATGCTCGTCCTGGAAGACTTTATCCGACGGCAGATAATCCAGCTCCATCAGACCCGCACCGGCGTGAGTCAGATAACGGAACTCGTTTTCCCACATGATGTTGCCGCGCTTATGGATATAGTGCGGCGTGATCGTGGCGTCCATGTTGGGCGCAATGTTCCAGTAATACGGCAGGTAGAACTCAAAGTAGTTCGTGGTGCTGTATTTGGCATTAGGGATCAAGAAGCCGGAGCGACGTTTGTCACCCACGGGAAGTTGCAGGTAAGGGCTGTAGAACACTGGAACCGGACCCAGCTTGAAGCGCGCGTTCCAGATCTCGGCAACCTGTTCTTCACGGTCATGGATGACTTCGCTCCCGACCACGCTCCAGGTATTCGAACCTGGCAGACAGGAGGTAAAGGTACCATTTTCCAGAATGGTATAGCGGTTTTCACCGCGCTGTTTCATCAGGTCTGCGTCACCGCGCCCCTGGCGACCCACCATCTGGTAATCACCTTTCCAGACGTTAGTATCTTTAGTATTCAGGTTTGACCAGGCTTTCGGACCTTTCAGGATGACCTGATTGTCGTCATAGTGCACATTACCCAGCGCATCCACCGTTCGTACCGGCTCGGCCGCACCTTCCGGCTGCTTCTGGTGCAACTGCACTTCATCTGCCTGCAGGCGGCTGTTACCCTGGTTAATATCCACATTACCCGTAAACGTGGCATTGTCAGGATAGGTACCTTTGGAACTGTCGGCAGTAATGGTTACCGGTAAGTTATTTGTATCGCCACTCACCAGAGGACGATTATAACTTGGGACGCCAAGCATACACTGCGAGGCGAGATCGGCCGCCAGCCCCTGTTGACTGTACAGGGCTGTGCCAATCATTGTGGCCAGGAGGGTGGGGATACGTTTTTTCATACGTTGTATTTTATTGTTCCGTCATCAGTGGCTACGGCTTACAAACGCTCAGAGACTATCTTACTCATCAGCGCAGTACCAGCGTTAATCCTGCCGTTTGCGTGCCAGAGTGTTAGGCTCGCTATCGAATGACGAGTATGATAAAGCAAATTATAGGCGATGTCCTTCAATTGACCGTGGCTTAAACACTGTGATGATGGCGTTGCGTCGTACAGGAATATGACTATCCGGGGAGTATATGCAGTATTGGGGTAAAATAATCGGCGTTGCGTTCGCCATCATCATGGGTGCCGGGTTCTGGGGAATTGTGCTTGGGCTTATTATCGGCCATATGTTTGATAAGGCGCGCAGCCGCAAAATGGCCTGGTTTGCCAACCAGCGCGAGCGCCAGTCCCTCTTTTTCTCAACCACCTTTGAGGTCATGGGGCACTTAACCAAATCCAAAGGACGCGTGACAGAAGCCGATATTCAGATTGCCAGCGTCTTTATGGATCGTATGAATCTGCATGGAGACTCCCGTCTGGAGGCGCAAAATGCGTTCCGCATCGGTAAATCTGATAACTATCCATTGCGCGAAAAAATGCGTCAGTTCCGCAGCATCTGCTTCGGTCGTTTCGATTTAATTCGGATGTTTCTGGAGATTCAAATTCAGGCGGCATTCGCCGACGGCTCGCTTCATCCTAATGAACGTGATGTTTTATACGTCATTGCGGAGGAACTGGGGATTTCCCGTATGCAGTTCGACCAGTTCCTGCGGATGATGCAGGGCGGTGCGCAATTTGGCGGCGGCTATCACCAGCAGTCGTCTGGCGGTGCCTGGCAGCAGGCGCAGCGTGGCCCGACGCTGGAGGACGCCTGCAATGTGCTTGGCGTAAAGCCCTCTGACGATCAGACCACGATTAAACGTGCCTATCGTAAGCTCATGAGCGAGCATCATCCGGACAAACTGGTCGCGAAAGGCCTGCCACCAGAAATGATGGAGATGGCGAAGCAAAAAGCGCAGGAAATCCAGAAGGCGTACGAGCTCATTAAAGAGAAGAAAGGTTTCAAATAAACAAAGCCCGACGGTGTCGGGCTTTTTTTAGAAGTCCACCGGGGCTTTAAACGTCATCGCGTTACCGAAGGCCGGGTGAGTGATGGTGAGCGTCTGCGCGTGCAACTGCAGACGTGGCGCTAAGGCCAGCGCTTCAGGCGGTGCGTAGAAGCGGTCGCCCAGAATCGGATGCCCCATAGCGAGCATATGTACGCGCAGCTGGTGAGAGCGTCCGGTAATTGGCTTTAACAATACGCGCGCGGTGTTATCCGGCGAGTACTCCAGCACTTCATACTCGGTTTGCGCCGCCTTGCCGGTTTCATAACACACTTTCTGCTTTGGCCGGTTCGGCCAGTCGCAAATCAGCGGTAAATCCACCAGCCCTTCCTCCTGCGCCGGGTGACCCCATACGCGCGCCACGTACTGTTTTTTCGGCTCGCGCTCGCGGAACTGGCGTTTAAGCTCCCGCTCCGCCGCTTTATTCAGAGCCACTACAATCACGCCGCTGGTTGCCATGTCCAGACGATGGACGGACTCAGCCTGCGGATAATCACGCTGAATACGCGTCATCACGCTGTCTTTGTGTTCATCCAGACGTCCCGGCACGGACAACAAGCCGCTTGGCTTGTTGACGACCATAATGTGCTCATCCTGATACAGAATGACCAGCCAGGGATCCGTCGGTGGATTGTAGGGCTCCATTACCATTTCGCGCTCCGTTTACTGATGCGTCACAACGATGAGACGCAGGGCATCCAGACGCCAGCTCGCCTGGTCCAGGCTTTCCAGCACCTGCTGGCGGTTGCTTTCAATCGCCGCCAGCTCGTCGTCACGGATGTTCGGGTTCACCGCTTTCAGCGCTTCCAGACGGGAAAGTTCAGCAGATAACTTCTCGTCCGCTTCACTGCGCGCGGCATCAATCAGCGCCCTGGCCGCTTTTTCAACCTGGGTTTCACCCAGTTGCAGAATGGCATGCACGTCCTGCTGAACTGCGTTGACCAGCTTGCTGCCCGTATGACGGTTTACCGCGCTTAGCTGACGGTTGAAGTTCTCGAACTCGACCTGTGCGGCCAGGTTGGTGCCGTTTTTGTCCAGCAGCAGACGCACTGGCGTCGGCGGCAGGAAGCGGGTGAGCTGCAGCTGTTTCGGCGCCTGGGCTTCCACAACGTAGATCAGCTCGACCAACAGGGTACCGACCGGCAGCGCCTTGTTTTTCAACAGGGAGATGGTGCTGCTGCCTGTATCACCAGAGAGGATCAGATCCAGACCGTTGCGGATCAGCGGGTGCTCCCAGGTAATGAACTGGGCATCTTCGCGAGAGAGGGCCAGATCGCGCTCGAAGGTGATGGTGCAGCCATCTTCCGGCAGGCCCGGGAAATCAGGGACCAGCATGTGATCGGACGGGGTCAGAACGATCATATTCTCACCGCGATCGTCCTGGTTGATCCCGACGATGTCGAACAGGTTCATGGAGAAGCTGATCAGGCTGGTGTCGTCATCCTGCTCTTCAATGCTTTCAGCCAGCGCTTGTGCCTTTTCGCCACCGTTGGAGTGGATCTCCAGCAGACGGTCACGTCCCTGCTCCAGCTGAGTTTTCAGCGCGTCGTGCTTCTCGCGGCAAGATTTGATCAGCTCATCAAAACCGTCGGTTGTTTCTGGCGCTGCCAGGTAACCGATCAGGTCGCTATGAACCTGATCGTAAATGGTACGGCCTGTTGGGCAGGTATGCTCGAATGCATCCAGACCTTCATGGAACCAGCGCACCAGAACGGACTGAGCGGTTTTTTCCAGATACGGAACGTGGATCTGAATATCGTGCGCCTGACCGATACGATCCAGACGACCGATACGCTGCTCCAGCAGATCCGGATTAAACGGCAGATCGAACATCACGAGATTGCTGGCGAACTGGAAGTTACGACCTTCAGAGCCGATCTCAGAACACAGCAGAACTTGTGCGCCGCTGTCTTCTTCACCAAACCAGGCTGCCGCACGGTCACGTTCAACAATAGACATGCCTTCGTGGAACACGGCTGCACGAATACCTTCACGCTCACGCAGAACCTGCTCCAGCTGCAGTGCAGTGGCGGCTTTGGCGCAGATCACCAGCACTTTCTGAGAACGGTGTGCGGTCAGGTAGCCCATCAGCCACTCTACGCGTGGGTCAAAGTTCCACCAGGTGCCGGTATCACCTTCGAATTCCTGGTAAATTTGTTCCGGATAGAGCATGTCACGCGCACGTTCTTCGGCGGTTTTACGCGCCCCCATGATGCCGGACACTTTAATCGCCGTCTGGTACTGCGTTGGCAGTGGCAGTTTGATGGTGTGCAGTTCGCGTTTCGGGAAACCTTTCACGCCGTTACGGGTGTTACGGAACAGAACACGGCTGGTGCCGTGGCGGTCCATCAGCATATCGATCAGTTCTTTACGTGCTGATTCCGCGTTGTCACCTTCGCTGTTGGCTGCCTGCAGCAGCGGTTCAATATCCTGCTCGCCAATCAGATCGCTCAGGGTATTGAGTTCGTCATTGGACAGACGCTTGCCCGCCAGTAAAAGGGCGACAGCGTCGGCAACCGGGCGGTAGTTTTTCTGCTCTTCAACAAACTGCTCAAAATCATGAAAACGGTTTGGGTCGAGCAGGCGAAGACGTGCAAAGTGGCTTTGCAGCCCCAGCTGTTCCGGCGTTGCGGTCAGCAGCAGGACGCCAGGTACACGTTCGGCAAGCTGTTCGATCGCCATATATTCGCGGCTCGGCGCATCTTCGCTCCAGACCAGATGATGCGCTTCATCGACGACCATCAGATCCCATTCGGCATCGCACAGGTGTTCAAGACGCTGCTTGCTGCGGCGCACGAAGTCCAGCGAGCAAATTACCAGCTGTTCAGTTTCAAACGGGTTGTCCGCATCGTGCTGGGCTTCTGCGTAGCGTTCGTCGTCAAACAGCGAGAAGCGCAGGTTAAAGCGGCGCAGCATTTCGACCAGCCACTGATGCTGCAGGGTTTCAGGAACCACAATCAGCACGCGCTCGGCTGCGCCAGAAAGCAGCTGTTGATGCAGGATCATACCGGCTTCAATAGTCTTACCCAGACCCACTTCGTCTGCCAGCAGTACGCGAGGTGCATGACGACGGCCGACGTCATGGGCGATATTCAACTGGTGAGGGATCAGGCTGGTGCGTTGACCACGCAGGCCGCTCCACGGCATACGGTACTGTTCACTCTGGAACTTACGGGCGCGATAGCGCAGAGAGAAACGATCCATGCGGTCGATTTGCCCGGCAAACAGGCGGTCCTGCGGCTTACTGAAAACCAGTTTGCTGTCGAGCAGCACTTCACGCAGGATGACATTGGTCTCGTCAGTGTCCAGGCGAGTGCCAATGTAGGCGAGCAGTCCATTCTCTTCTTTTACGTCTTCAACCTTGAGCTGCCAGCCGTCATGGCTGGTCACGGTGTCACCCGGATTAAACATCACGCGGGTCACAGGGGAGTCATTGCGAGCGTACAGGCGGTTTTCACCAGTGGCAGGGAAGAGGAGGGTAACCATGCGCGCATCGACGGCAACGACAGTTCCTAATCCGAGTTCGCTTTCTGTATCGCTGATCCAGCGTTGACCAAGTGTAAAAGGCATAGTTGTTCGGCTCTAATCTTTAATTGCAGGCAATAGTTCGACCCCGTCAAAAAAGACGGTCATCGAAAAATGGGTCCGGGAATGGAAAGGGCGCTATGGTACTGGATGGCAGCCATTTCGTCACGTGTCAAAATAGGCCAAGTTGCCCTGTCACTAGTGTAGCAAAATCATCGTCGATGAAGGGTAAAATTCCCTCTGCAACGGGCTGGAGCTGGCGCGTCAGGTAGTGATCGTAATCGAGTGGCGACTGTTGATAATCAACAGGTTCCGGGCCGCTGGTGGTCCAGACATATTTGATTGTCCCCCGGTTTTGATACTGCGGCGAGCGACCCCGTCGCACATTCTCTTCATCCGCCAGACGGGCGGCGCGCACGTGTGGCGGTACGTTGCGCTGGTATTCAGCCAGCGGGCGGCGCAGGCGTTTGCGATATACCAGTTGATCGTCCAGCTCACCGGCCATCAGGCTGGCAATGGTTTCGCGCACGTAATCCTGATAAGGCTCATTGCGAAAGACTCGCAGATAGAGCGTTTGCTGGAACTGTTGCGCCAGAGGAGTCCAGTCGGTGCGTACCGTCTCCAGCCCTTTAAAGACCATCCTCTGCGCGTCGCCTTCCTGAATCAGCCCGGCGTAGCGCTTCTTGCTACCCTGATCGGTACCGCGAATGGTGGGCATTAAAAAGCGGGCAAAATGGGTTTCATATTCCAGTTCTAACGCGCTGTTTAACCGCTCTTTTTGCAAATGCACCCGCCACCAGTCGTTTACGTAGGCAACCAGTGCTTTGCCGATTTGCGCGGCATCGTCTTCCGAATGTCCACCCTTAAGCCACACAAAGGTGGAGTCCGTGTCGCCGTAGATGACGTCATAGCCCCTGGATTCAATCAGCGCTTTGGTCTGTCGCATGATCTCGTGACCGCGCATGGTGATCGAGGAGGCCAGCCGTGGGTCGAAGAAACGGCAGGCGCTGGTACCCAGCACGCCATAAAAGGCATTCATGATGATTTTTAGCGCCTGCGAGAGCGGCTTATTGCCGTGGCGCTTGGCTTCGTCGCGACCGTGCCAGATGCTTCCGACGATCTCCGGCAGACAGTGTTTTTCGCGTGAGAAGCGAGCCCCGAGAAAGCCTTCGGTGCTGTGCTCATCATCCGGTTGGGCCATGCCCTCAACCAGCCCGACGGGATCGATCAGGAAGGTGCGGATTATCGACGGGTAGAGGCTTTTGTAGTCCAGCACCAGCACGGAGTCATACAACCCTGGCCGGGAATCCATGACATAACCGCCGGGGCTGGCCTGCGGTGGTACCTCTCCGAGATTCGGGGCGACATACCCCGCACGGTGCATACGGGGGAAGTAGAGATGACTAAAGGCCGCCACGGAGCCGCCGTGTCGATCGGCTGCGAGACCGTTTACCGTCGCACGCTCCAGCAGGAACGGCATAATCTCGGTTTTGTGGAAAATCTGCGTGACCAGCTCGCAGTCTTTCAGGTTATAGGTGGCAAGCGCCGGTTTATCTTCGTTAAAGCGGCGGTCTATTTCATCCATTCTGTCCCAGGGGTTGTCGATAGATTTGCCTTCGCCAAGCAGCTCCTGCGCGACGGCTTCCAGAGAGAACGAAGAGAAGTTCCAGAAGGCGGATTTCAGTGCCTCAATGCCGTCGATAATCAGGCGGCCGTTAGCCTGGGCGAAGAATACGCCGTTTTTAAAACCATGTTCGCGCCATTCTATTTCCGTATTGCCACGTCCCAGCATCAGCGGAATTCGGTACCGCTCGGCGTGTTTTTGCAACACCCGCAGGTCAAACTGCACCACGTTCCAGCCAATCAGCACATCGGGGTCGTACTCGGCAAACCACTGATTCAGTTTTTCCAGCAGATGAGGACGGCTGTTGACATACTCCAGCCGGAAATCCAGCGCGGAGGCATCGCCATTCGGCGGTCCGAGCATATAGACAACCCGATCGCCGCAGCCTTCCAGACCAATGCAGTACAGTTCCCCGTGGCGGGTGGTTTCGATATCCAGCGACACCCATTTCAGCGGCGGGCGATAGTGCGGGTTGGGCTTCAGGCGTGCATCGACAATTCGGCCGTTTTGCTCGGTGCCATCGACCCAAACCGGTGCGGTAATAAACCGCTCCATCAGAAAACGCTCCGGTGGACGGATATCCGCTTCATAAAGCGTGACACCCGCTTCACGCAGCAGTTTTTCATAGCGCATTAATTGCCGGTGGGCGCGACAGTAAAGTCCGTAAACCGGCTGACGGTGAAAATCCTTCAGTTCAAGCGGCGTGATGCGCCAGTTATTTTCGCCGCGCAGCAACTGCTTCGCTTTTTCGACGTGTGCCTCAGGAATAAAGGCCACGGATTCCTGTGGCGGCAGCGTAACATTCAGCGGGCCGTTGTCCGTTGCCAGCCAGAATGCAACCTCAGTACCTTGAGGGGTATCCCGCCAGTGTCGGGTCAGTAAAAAGCCTTCTTGCGCCTGCGCCACGCCGTTATCCCATAAAACAAAACCAGGCATGATTATAGCCTGGTTGAATAGTTTATGCTGGGTATATATACAGTTTATTGCCCGTAATAGGCTTTCGCACCGTGCTTGCGCAGATAATGTTTATCCAGCAGGGTTTGCTGCATATCCGGTAGCTGCGGCGCCAGCTGGCGACAGAAGATCCCCATATAGGCAATTTCTTCGAGCACTATCGCGTTATGCACTGCATCTTCCGCGTTTTTCCCCCAGGCAAACGGGCCGTGGGAGTGCACCAGAACCCCCGGCATCTGAGCCGCGTCGATTCCCTGCTTTTCAAAGGTTTCGACAATCACGTTGCCGGTTTCCCACTCATATTCACCGTTGATCTCTGCATCGGTCATTAAACGGGTACAGGGAATGGTGCCGTAAAAGTAGTCCGCGTGCGTGGTGCCAGTGGCCGGGATGGACTGGCCAGCCTGCGCCCAGATGGTCGCATGGCGTGAATGGGTGTGGACAATGCCGCCGACCGTCGGGAATGACTGGTACAGCAGACGGTGAGTTGGCGTATCAGAGGAGGGCTTTTTCGTTCCTTCCACTACTTCGCCCGTGGCGATACTGACCACGACCATATCTTCCGCCGTCATTACGCTGTAATCGACGCCGGAAGGCTTGATCACAAACACGCCTTTTTCCCGATCAACGGCGCTAACGTTACCCCAGGTCAGGGTGACGAGATTGTGTTTCGGCAGCGCCAGGTTGGCTTCGAGTACCTGACGTTTGAGTTCTTCTAGCATGCAATCCTCCAGGAAAAGAGGCCCGCCCTGCGGCAGGCCAAAGATTCCCCTGTTAACGTTTTGAACCGTAATAGACTTCGTTCCAGCGCAGCGCGTCTTTGAAGGCTGGCAGGCGGGTATCGTTATCAATCACGGTCAGCTCGATATCGTGCAGTTCGGCAAACTGACGCATGTCATTGAGATCCAGTGCGTGGCTGAAGACCGTGTGGTGCGCTCCACCGGCCAGGATCCAGGCCTCTGACGCGGTTGGCAGATCAGGCTGTGCTTTCCACAGGGCGTTGGCGACCGGCAGTTTAGGCAGGGAGTGCGGCGTTTCAACCGCGTCGACGCAGTTGACCAGCAGGCGGAAACGATCGCCCAGATCGATCAGGCTGGCGTTGATAGCCGGGCCAGTACGCGTGTTGAAGATCAGACGCGCCGGATCGGCTTTGCCGCCGATACCAAGGTATTGCACGTCGAGGATCGGTTTCTCTTCGACGGCGATAGAAGGGCACACTTCCAGCATGTGAGAGCCGAGCACCAGGTCGTTGCCGTTCTCGAAGTGGTAGGTGTAATCCTCCATAAAGGAGGTGCCGCCCTGCAGACCGGTTGACATCACTTTCATGATGCGAAGCAGAGCGGCAGTTTTCCAGTCGCCTTCGCCCGCAAAGCCGTAGCCCTGCTGCATCAGACGTTGTACTGCCAGGCCTGGCAGTTGTTTCAGACCGTGGAGATCTTCAAACGTGGTGGTGAAAGCGTGGAAGCCGCCCTGTTCCAGGAAACGCTTCATGCCCAGCTCAATGCGCGCCGCGTCCAGCACGTTCTGGCGCTTGTCGCCGTTGATCTGTGCCGCTGGCGTCAGGCGATAGCTGCTTTCGTACTCATCCACCAGCGCGCTCACGTCGCCATCGCTGATTTCATTCACCACCTGAACCAGGTCGCCCACGGCCCAGGTATTCACGGAGAAACCGAACTTGATCTGCGCGGCGACTTTATCGCCGTCGGTGACCGCAACTTCACGCATGTTGTCACCAAAACGCACCACTTTCAGGTGGCGGGTGTCCTGCTTAGAGACCGCCTGACGCATCCAGGAGCCGATACGTTTTTGCGCGTGCTGATCCTGCCAGTGGCCAGTCACGACGGCGTGCTGCTGACGCATACGCGCGCCGATGAAGCCAAACTCACGGCCGCCGTGCGCGGTCTGGTTCAGGTTCATAAAGTCCATGTCGATGCTGTCCCACGGCAGGGAGGCGTTGAACTGGGTATGGAACTGAAGTAAAGGTTTATTGAGGATGGACAGGCCATTGATCCACATTTTGGCGGGCGAGAAGGTATGCAGCCACACCACCATCCCGGCGCATTTATCGTCGTAGTTGGCGTCCCGGCAAATGTGAGTGATTTCGTCCGGCGTGGTGCCCAGCGGTTTCAGCACCAGTTTGCACGGCAGTTTAGCTTCTGCATTCAGCGCGTTAACGACATGCTCCGCGTGTTTCGTCACCTGTTTCAGTGCTTCCGGCCCGTACAGATGCTGGCTGCCAATCACAAACCACACTTCATAATTATTAAAAATGGTCATCGTCGTGTCCTTAATGGGTCAGGGTTGCCGTAGTGTCCGCGGTGCTTTTGGCCGGGGCGGCGACAGGGAGATAGTGGAGTTCGGCGCTTTTTGCCCATTGCTGGTAGCGCTGATAAAGCTGTTCAAAGCGCTGCGCCTGCGAGGCGCGCGGCTGCAGGGTGTTTTCGACGGCGCTCGCCATATGCTGCTGAGCCGTCGGGATATCCGCGTGAACACCTGCGGCGACGGCGGCGAAAATTGCCGCGCCCAGCGCGCAGCACTGATCGGAGGCCACAATCTGCAGCGGACGGTTCAGCACGTCGCAGCAGGCCTGCATGATCACCGGGTTTTTACGGGCGATACCGCCCAGCGCCATCACGTTGTTCACGTCGATGCCCTGTTCGGTGAAGCACTCCATAATGGCGCGTGCGCCAAACGCGGTGGCGGCAATCAAACCGCCAAACAGCGCAGGTGCGTCGGTTGCCAGGTTGAGATCGGTAATCACCCCTTTCAGGCGCTGGTTAGCAAACGGCGTACGGCGGCCGTTGAACCAGTCCAGCACCACCGGGAGATGATCGAGAGACGGATTTTTTGCCCAGGCGTCAGTGAGCTGTGGCAGGAGCTGCTTTTTGCTCTCGGCGATCTGGGTTTTCAGTTCAGGATGCGCCGCCGCCAGCTGGTCCAGCGGCCAGCCGAGCACGCGGCCAAACCAGGCGTAGATATCACCAAACGCAGACTGACCGGCTTCAAGGCCGATAAAGTCCGGCACCACGCTACCGTCAACCTGGCCGCAGATACCTTTTACCGCGCGGTTGCCAACGGTGGATTTATCTGCCGTCAGAATGTCGCAGGTCGAGGTGCCGATCACTTTCACCAGCGTATTGGGTTGTGCACCTGCTCCGACTGCGCCCATATGGCAGTCAAACGCGCCGCCGGAGATGGCCACATTCTGCGGAAGCCCAAGACGCTTCGCCCACTCTTCGCAGAGCGTGCCGGCAGGGATATCAGCGGTGAAGGTGTCGGTAAACAGCGGATATGTCAGGCTCTTGTTGATGATCGGGTCGAGTTCATCGAAGAACGCAGCCGGAGGCAGGCCGCCCCAGCTTTCGTGCCACAGGGATTTATGCCCGGCGCTGCAGCGACCACGACGGATATCCTGCGGGCGGGTGGTGCCGGAGAGCAGAGCGGGAACCCAGTCGCACAGTTCAATCCAGGAGACGGCCGCCTGGGCAACCGATGCGTCTGCACGGGTAACGTGCAGGATCTTGGCCCAGAACCATTCGCTGGAGTAAATGCCGCCGATGTAGCGCGAGTAGTCTGTTTTACCCGTTTGATGGCACAGGCGGGTGATGGCTTCGGCCTCTTCCACGGCGGTATGGTCTTTCCACAGCACGAACATGGCGTTCGGGTTGTCGGCAAACTCAGGGCGCAGCGCCAGCACGCGGCCTTCCGCATCCACAGGGGCTGGTGTAGAACCGGTACTGTCGACGCCAATCCCGACAATCTCTGCCCGCTGAGCGTCAGTCAGTTCAGCGAGAACGGTTTTGATTGCCGCTTCCATTGACTCGATGTAGTCACGCGGGTGGTGACGGAACTGGTTATTTGGCGCATCGCAGTAGCGCCCCTCTTGCCAGCGCGGGTACCACTCAACGCTGGTTGCTATCTCCTGGCCGGACGTACAGTCCACTGCCAGCGCGCGAACCGAGTCGCTGCCAAAATCGAGGCCAATCGCAATTGCCATGGTGTTGCTCCATCAAAAAAACAGGTATGGAAGAACATTAGAGACTGGGGGCGAAAATCGTCAGGCAGGATTCGCTAATCTTATGGACTAAATTGCTGTTGCGATGGAAAGTGTGACGCCGTGCAAATATTCAATGTGGACATTTCTGCCGCACTTATAGACACTTTTGTTACTGCTTATTTGCCTGACCTGGCGGATAAATCAGGGGGAAAGGCTGAAACATGGCGGACGTAAAAGAGGCGTGATGCTTTTTGGATCTTTTCGCGGGCCATTTTTAACCTGCTTTTTACGATATGGACAATTGGTTTCCTTCAGGACCCTTGGGAGAACTGAATCTATGGCCGAAACGCAAAACGATCCTTTGCTGCCGGGATACTCGTTTAACGCGCACCTTGTGGCGGGACTGACCCCTATCGAGGCTGAGGGATACCTCGACTTTTACATTGACCGCCCACTCGGGATGAAAGGGTATATCCTCAACCTGACCGTGCGCGGGGAGGGGATCATCAAGAACGGTGACCAGCAGTTTGTCTGCCGCCCCGGCGATATCCTGTTGTTCCCGCCGGGGGAGATCCACCACTACGGGCGTCACCCGGATGCAAAAGAGTGGTATCACCAGTGGGTCTACTTCCGTCCGCGCGCCTACTGGCAGGAGTGGCTTTCGTGGCCGGCGATTTTTGCGCATACCGGTTTTTATCGACCGGATGATCTCCATCTTGCTCAGTTTCGCGAGCTTTTTGCGCAGATCATTGAGGCGGGGCAGGCGGGAGGACGTTATGCCGAACTGCTGGCGATTAACCTGCTTGAACAACTGCTGCTGCGGCGTATGGAGGCCATTAACGAATCGCTTAATCCTCCACTGGATAACCGCGTGCGCGACGCCTGCCAGTACATCAGTGACCATCTGGCAGATAGTCAGTTTGATATCGCCAGCGTCGCTCAGCACGTCTGTCTGTCTCCGTCGCGGCTGTCGCATCTCTTTCGCCAGCAGCTTGGCGTCAGCGTGCTAAGCTGGCGTGAGGACCAGCGTATCAGTCAGGCGAAGCTGTTACTCAGCACCACCCGGATGCCGATTGCCACCGTGGGGCGTAACGTGGGCTTTGAGGATCAACTTTATTTCTCTCGTGTTTTCAAAAAATGCACGGGTGCCAGCCCCAGTGAATTCCGCGCGGGTTGTGAATAAACGGTAAAAAAAGATAAACAAACAGGTGAACTGTGGAAGCAACCTGTAAACTATTCAGACAATTGATGCCTTGACGCGGTGCGGGGCGCTAAGCAGAATCGCTGATTCGTTTTCTGACCGGAATAGTTATGCAGGCTTTGCTGGAACACTTTATTACCCAGTCCGTTATGTACTCGCTCATCGCCGTTGCGCTGGTGGCGTTTCTGGAATCGCTGGCGCTGGTCGGGTTAATTCTGCCCGGCACCGTGATGATGGCCGGGCTTGGCGCGCTGATTGGCAGCGGCGAGGTCAACTTCTGGCAGGCGTGGCTGGCCGGGATTATCGGCTGCCTGCTGGGCGACTGGATCTCCTTCTGGCTGGGCTGGCGCTTTAAGAAGCCGCTGCACCGCTGGTCGTTCATGAAAAAGAACAAAGCCCTGCTGGATAAAACCGAACATGCGCTGCACCAGCACAGCATGTTCACCATCCTGGTCGGCCGCTTTGTCGGGCCGACGCGTCCGCTGGTGCCCATGGTCGCCGGGATGCTGGATCTGCCAGTCACAAAATTTGTTGTGCCGAATATTATCGGCTGTGTCTTCTGGCCGCCGTTTTACTTCCTGCCGGGGATCCTCGCGGGGGCGGCTATTGATATTCCTGATGGTATGCAAAGCGGTGAGTTTAAGTGGCTATTGCTGGCGACCGCTCTGCTGCTGTGGATCGCCGCATGGCTGTGCTGGCGGCTGTGGCGCAGCGCGAAAGCGAATATTGATCGTCTGACGCGCTACCTGCCTCGCTCGCGCCTTTTGTGGCTTGCGCCGTTGACGCTCGGCATAGCCGTAGTGGCGCTGGTGGCGTTGATCCGCCACCCGCTGATGCCGGTGTATGGCGAGATTTTATTGAAGGTCGTCAGCCGTTAACCAATACCCAGAAGCTGTGATGCGCTCGCTTTCCCACTTACCAGTGCTTCCGTTTCGCCATCCCATAGAATGCGACCCTCCGCGATCACCACCGATCGCGGAGCAATCCTCGCGGCATCCTCAATGCTGTGCGATACCATCAACATGGTGAGCTTCTGACGCTGGCAGACCTCCTGTACCAGAGCCAGCATTTCCTGGCGCAGCGCCGGGTCGAGTGCAGAGAAGGGCTCGTCCAGCAACAGAACAGGCTGCTCGCGTACCAGACAACGCGCCAGCGCGACACGCTGGCGTTGACCGCCGGAAAGCTCCCCTGGCAGACGGTCGATAAACCCGGTGATCCCCATCTGCCCGGCAATAATCTCCAGCTTCTGGCGCTGGGTATCGTTCAGTTTTAACCCCGGATCCATCCCCAGGGCGATGTTCTGCCGTACGGTAAGATGGGTGAAAAGATTATTTTCCTGAAACAGCATCGACACCGGACGCCGGGCGGGTGGCGTGCGGGTATGATCGTGGTTTTCAATCATTATTGACCCGCTTGCCGGTTGCAGAAACCCGGCTATCAGATTGAGCAACGTGCTTTTTCCTGCTCCACTTGGGCCCAGAACCGCAATCATCTCTCCCTGGCGGGCAGAAAGCGTGAAGCGCATTGGCAGGTGCTGGTAGAGCCAGGTTACATCAATCAGTTTTAACATCACGCCCCGGAAGTTTTTCGATAACGGTAAATAAGGCAAAGCAGAGTAACAGCAGCAAGAGTGCCGTGACGGCGCCATCCTGGCTACGGTAAGAGCCGATCTGCTGGTACAGCCAGTATGGCAGCGTGCGGAAATCTTCATTGCCGAAGAGCGCGACCACGCCAAAATCACCGATTGAGAGCACGCAGGCGAAAGCCAGCGCCTGTGCCAGAGGGCGTTTTAGTGCCCGCAGTTCGACGACTCTCAGCCGTTGCCAGCCCTGAATGCCAAGTGACTGACACAGCAGTGCGTAGCGGCTATTAACGTCGCGCATCGGGTTTTCCAGTACCTTCAGAGCATAAGGGATCGCCATCAGGGCATTGGTAAATATCACAATGCCGTCGGCACTTTCCGGCAGACCCACGGTACTGTTGAAAAGTAAAAAGAATCCCGTCGCCAGTACAATGCCTGGCATGGCCAGGATCAGCATACCCGTTAGCTCCAGCGCCTGTCCGGCTTTACGGGCATGGCAGGCATAAAGCTCGCGACTGCTCCACAGCAGCATCATGGTCAGTATGACGCACAGCAACCCGGCGGCCAGCGCAATGCGCAGTGAAGTCCAGGTCGTTTGCCAGAGCACAGACTGCTGCAACACGGACAGGAGATTGAGGTTCAGGCCATCGATGATAACGGCCATCAGCGGCGGCAGCATCAGCAGCAGCGCCAGCGTAATAAGCGAAATATCGGTGATACGGCTACGCAGGCTATCCTGGGGATCGCGCCAGCCTGTTATCTGGTTACTGCCCGGCGAAATGGCTTTACTCAGACGCTGGCTCAGCAGCACCAGTACAAGACAGCACACCATCTGAACTATCGCCAGCAGCGCAGCCCGACCAGGATCGTAGTCGTAACTCAGCGCCTGATAGATTGCCAGCTCAATGGTTGTTGCCTGCGGTCCACCACCCAGTGAAAGCACGGTAGCAAAGCTGGCAAAGCAGAGCATGAAGATCAGCGCGGCAACTGGCGGGATTTGGCGGCACAGCCACGGCCATTCAACAAAGCGGAAGAAAGACCAGCCGCGCATGCCCAGCTGTGCCGCAAGCTGGCGCTGCTCGCCGGGGATATTTTCCAGCGCCTGTAAAAAGAGCCGTGTCGCCATCGGCATATTGAAAAAGACGTGCGCCAGCAGGATGCCCTGAAGCCCGTATGGCGAGAAATGCCACTCCAGACCGAGCAGGCCGAACAGTGAAGACAGCCAGCCCTGACGACCATAAACGCTCAGGATGCCAAACACGGCTACCAGCACGGGCAGGATCAGCGTCATGGCGCACAGGCGCAGCAGCGCCTGCCTGCCGGGGAAACGCCTGCGATAAAGCGCACGAGCAAGGAAAATGGCGGGGGTCACCGACAGCAGGGCAGAGAGAAACGCCTGCCAGAAAGAAAAGCGGATAACGTGCCAGAGATAGCTGTCGTGCCAGAGGGAGAGCAGGTCACTCTCTGGCGCGTTCAACCACAATGCAAGAAAAGCGCCCAGGCTGACCGCCACCATCAGCATGGCGGCGAGCAGCCCAGGAATTAACCAGCCGGGAATTAGCGGCTGACGGCGCGTTGCCATTCACTTACCCATGCTGCACGCTGTGAAGCGACCTGTTGCGGCGTAAACTCCAGAGACGTTTGCGGTTTGGTCAGCTGCTCGAAACCTGCTGGCAATGCTACGTTGGTCACAGGATACATCCAGTTACCCGCCGGAATGGCATTCTGGAATGCCGGTGAAACCATAAATTTCAGGAACTTCTCGGCAAGTTCTGGCTGTTTGCTGGCCGCGGTACGCGCAGCCACTTCCACCTGCAGGTAATGACCTTCAGCGAAATTGGCCGCGGCATAGTTGTCTTTTTTCTCAGCGATGATGTGGTAGGCCGGGGAGGTGGTATAACTCAGTACCAGGTCGCTTTCCCCTTTCAGGAACAGACCGTAGGCTTCACTCCAGCCTTTAGTGACAGTGACGGTTTTGGCGGCCAGTTTCTGCCATGCTTCCGGCGCTTTATCCCCATAGACTTTCTGCATCCACAGCAGCAGACCCAGACCCGGAGTGCTGGTGCGAGGGTCTTCATAAATGACGCGCCATTTCTGATCGCCTTCCACCAGCTCTTTCAGGCTTTTCGGCGGGTTTTTCAGCTTGTTTTTGTCGTAAACAAAGGCAAAGTAGCCGTAGTCGAACGGAACGAAAGTGTCATTTTTCCAGCCGCCCGGAACGTTGACGGCATCTGCAGCTACGCCACTTTTGGCAAACAGTTTGGTCTGCGAGGCGGCCTCCAGCAGGTTGTTATCCAGCCCGAGCACCACATCGGCTTTACTGTTTTTCCCTTCCATACGCAGGCGGTTGAGCAGTGAGACGCCATCTTCCAGCGCCACGAATTTCAATTCACAGTTACAGTCCGCTTCAAAGGCTTTTTTCACCACCGGGCCTGGGCCCCAGTCAGCAGAGAAGGAGTCGTAGGTGTAGACCGTCAGAACGGGCTTCGCAATAGCAGGCAGCGCGAACAGCGCCAGCAGGGGGAGAACTTTTTTTAACACTTTGCACCTCAGGGTTGAGTGGCAAAGGATTTTGAGCAACAGCCTCAAATCCCTTCGCCGGCGTTATCCGGATCAGGTTCGACGGGTATTATCTCAGCGCACATCAGTGATGCAGCACCCCGTTGAGAACGGCGCTATTGTAATGATTTGGTGAATATTGCGAAAGCGTTATGGCTCCGGCGGGGCAAACCAGGCGGATTTAAAATCAAACCAGCCTAAGGTGTTCATCCGCAGGCCGCGCATACTGCGCTGACCCTGAATCATCAGCCAGTGATGGATCAGCGGCACAATCGCCTGCTGCGCGAGCAGTTGCTGACACCACGAGGCCAGGTTCATCTCACCTGCTCGCCACCGGGCGGCATCCTGCTGCCAGTCGCGTTCGATGCAGTGCTGGATCAGCGGCACTTCATACAGGTGAGAGAACAGCGAGAAATCGAGCGGTAGGGTGAAGTTGGCGCTGTTCAGCCAGATATCACTGACGATATCTCCGCGGTGCCATTCATCATAATCGACCTCCTGAATGTCGAGATGAACGCCTTCAGCAGCCAGCAGTTTGCTCATGATCCGGGCGATAAAGCGGTGCTCCACATGGTCACGGTAATAGGTCAACGTGATCGACTCCAGCCCGGCAGGCTTTTCACCGTGAACCGGTCGGGCGTGGTGCCAGCGTGGGAGCAGGCCGTAGGCCGGGAACCAGTATGTCTGGTATTGCTCTTCCGCCTGATAGATAAGGTTAGCCGGAGAGAGAATGTGGCTAACCCACCTGCGCACCTCGCGACTGGCGCCACGATGGCTGCGAGCGTCAAACAGCAGGTAATAGCAGCCTTCTTCAAGACGGCTTTCAACCGCTTTTTCCCCCTCGGTTGGCCCTTCCAGCGTTAAGCCGCAGCTCAGCTCTTCGCTGATGTCAGGCAGAACCCAGACGTTGACTTCATCGATCAGCGCGCGATAGCCAAAGTAGTCGTCAAAGGCGCGAATTTTAAGCTGGTTGCTGGTATTGCGCGTCACTGCGTAAGGGCCTGTCCCTACGGGCTGGCTGGCAAAATGAGGCAGAGATGCCCATTCGCGCGGCAGGATCATCGACGGAACATAGCCCATTAGCCACGGCAACCACTGGTCTGGCTCGGACAGTTCGATGTCAACGGTCCATGCTGTCGGGGAGTGGATCCGCGAGACATGGGCATACAGAGGAAGTGCGCGCGCGCGCTGAAGAGAGTCAATGACGTCGCTCATCTCCAGCTCGCGGCCGTGGTGAAAGTGGATGCCAGGGCGTAAAAAAAAGCGCCAGTGAAGCGGGGAAAGTTGCTGCCAGTGGTGCGCAATATCTGCTTCCAGTTCCCCATTTTCCTCATTTATGCGCGTCAGGCCGCTGAAGATTTGTCGGGCCATATGGGTTTCAGAGCGACGCAACGCCGTGCCGGGTAACAGATTTTTCATTGGCCGATAGTAGAGCACCCGCAGGATGTGTCGGCCCTGACGAAAACTGCGCCCGAGATGTGAAACCAGCATCTGGCGTACGGCCGCTTTGTCGCCGACCAGTTGCACCAGCTGATCGATGCGATCCTGCTCCAGCAAATCTTCTGCACGCTGCTGCTGTAGCGCTAACCCGGTATAGAGAAAGGTAAGACGCGAGCGTTTGCCGCGACCCGCCTCTGCTTCCCAGCTCAACCAGCCTTGCTGTTGCATGGTGTTAAGCAGGGTACGCATATGACGGCGAGAACAGCTGAGCAGGTCAGCCAGCTCGTTCAGCGTGGTCTCCTTCGATTGCCCCTCACAGCACTGCCAGAGGCGGATAAATTGTTGTTGCAGTCGACCGGAAGGCATAAAAGAGGAACTCCTGACAAATAATCAGCAATTTATTAATCCCTATATTAAGCCAATAATAGTTCCCGATGAAGTGAGGAGGTAAATTATGAAGAGGTCTACCGCACGTCAGTTTTATCAGCACTATTTTTCAGCGACAAAAGGAACGTCCTGGCTGGCCCGCCGGTGTGCAGAGCAACGGCTGAAAACGTTAGAAGAATTGATGCAGTGGGACGTTACAACACCGACCTCTTCCCGCTAACTCGCCTCGATCATGTGTGACTGAGTATTGGTGCTTATCACCCGCCAGCAAAATGTTTTTGCTGGCTTTTTTCGTTTATTCTTTCACCCGATTTCGATTCGCTTTCACAAGGATTTGCGCATGCTCTGGTTGATGACAATGGGGCGACGCCTGAATGGCGTCTACGCCGCTTTTATGCTGGTGTCCTTTATGATGGGCGTTGCGGGGGCGCTACAGGCGCCGACGCTGAGTCTGTTTCTCAGCCGGGAGGTAGGGGCGCAGCCGTTCTGGGTTGGCCTGTTTTATACCGTCAACGCCATTGCCGGGATTCTGGTCAGCCTGGGGCTGGCGAAACGATCGGATAGCCAGGGCGATCGCCGTAAACTGATCCTCTTTTGCTGTGCGATGGCCGTTGGCAATGCGTTACTCTTTGCCTTTAATCGTCATTATCTGACGCTCATCACCTGCGGCGTGCTGCTGGCGTCACTGGCCAATACCGCCATGCCGCAGCTGTTCGCACTGGCGCGTGAGTATGCTGACAATTCCGCGCGGGAAGTGGTGATGTTCAGTTCGGTGATGCGTGCTCAGCTTTCCCTGGCATGGGTTATTGGCCCGCCTCTGGCCTTCATGCTGGCATTGAATTACGGCTTTACCGCCATGTTCTCCATTGCGGCAGGCATTTTTGCGATAAGCCTGGTGTTGATTGCTTTCGCGCTGCCGTCTGTGGCGCGCGTCGAGCAGACAACGGACAAACCCATTACTCAGGTGAGCGGCTGGCAGGACAAAAATGTCCGCATGCTATTTATCGCCTCCACGCTGATGTGGACCTGCAACACGATGTATATCATCGACATGCCGCTGTGGATCAGCAGCTCCCTGGGGCTGCCGGATAAGCTCGCGGGGATCTTAATGGGAACCGCGGCCGGGCTGGAAATTCCGGCGATGATTCTGGCCGGGTATTACGTGAAGCGTTTTGGTAAACGCAGGATGATGGTCATTGCGGTGGCTGCCGGGGTGATGTTCTACGTGGGGCTGATCTTCTTCCACTCGCGGGAAGCGCTGCTGGCGCTACAGCTATTTAACGCTGTGTTTATTGGGATTGTTGCCGGAATAGGCATGCTCTGGTTCCAGGATTTAATGCCTGGCCGTGCGGGCTCGGCGACCACGCTTTTTACCAACAGTATTTCCACCGGGGTGATTCTGGCGGGGGTGATTCAGGGGGCGCTGTCGCAAAGCTATGGACATGCGTCGGTCTACTGGATGATTGCGGCGATTTCGTTGGTTACGCTTGGGCTGACCTGCCGCGTAAAAGACGTGTGATCGGATGAATGAGCGGAGCCCGGGTCTCCGGGCTCCGCAAACCTTTCTATTCCGAATACTGATATTTACGCTGTGCGCGTAAAGTCAGGTACATATGCACGAGACCCATAAATCCGTGTGCCCAGAAGTAGGTCTCAATAAAGACCGTCAGGAATTTATGCAAATCTAATACGGATTCCGTGACGGATGAAACCGGTCCGAGCGTGGCGTTCAGCACGAACCATACCGCTCCGCAGAGTGCAACGCCGAGCAGAGCCAGTACACCTAAGCCTTGCACCGTTGCCGCCATACCGCCAGCGTGAGCATCAGGAAGCTGACGTTGCAAGAGAGTGCGAATATCATCAACGATTCCGCTGAAGTCCAGTGCCAGCCACGCGAAGTAATACTTAAATCCGCGCTGGGTTAACATCCATGCCATCATGGCAATACCGCAAAAAATTAAACCAAAGCCTGAAATAACATGAACCCAGGTGACAATCGCGTTCAGACCCGATTCACCAAGTGCTTCGCTTTCAGTAAAGTTGGAATTAATAATCTGGGCCAGCACCAGTACTGCAACAAGAATGTGCAGTATGCGAAGAAAAGGGGTTTCTTTATGGGGAAGCGTATCGCGTATTGTTGGATTCATCGCTTTTTACCTCAATGATGAGAGAGCTGATGCGATGGAGTGTGACGCAGATTAATTAACGAAACCTTAACGATAAATAAAATGCATCACACCGTAACCATCTACACTATTTTAGTGTGCCGGATCAATATGCGTCATAACATTAAGCACATTAAATTTTTGCATCACGTTGTTTCTGGCCTTCACGGCAATTTCATGTCCTTCTTTTACGCTTAATTCTCCGTCGACTTCAAGATGAACATCGACAAGGGCTAAGTCGCCCATCTTGCGGGTTTTTAAGTCATGGATCCCGGCGACACCTTCGGTTTCGAGCAAACACGTTTTGATGTCGCGCTCAAGGTCAGGTTCAAGCGAACGATCCATCAGGTCGTGCAGCGCGTCAGCAGAGAATTTGTATCCCATATGAGCGATGAACATCCCGACAATCAGGGCTGCAACCAGGTCCATAGAGTGAAAGCCCATTAAATTCCCGGCTATACCAATGGCGACAACCACGGATGAAGCCGCGTCAGAACGGGCATGCCAGGCATTAGCTATCAGTAGTGAGGACTGGATGCGTTTTCCCGTTGCAAGCATGTATCTGAACAGACTTTCCTTAATCACTAAAGCCAGTATCGCTACCCATAGCGCGGCTCCTTTCACTGTCTGATGCGTCTCAGGGTGGAGCAGTTTATTGCCCGCCGACCAGAGCATTCCAATGCCCACAAGCAGCAAAATAGCACCAATAATGAGCTTTGCTCCGTTTTCGAAGCGAAGGTGACCGTAATGATGATCGATATCTGAGGCTTTCTGGCTTTTCTTGTTCGCAATCAGAACGACAAAATCAGAAGATAAATCGGAAAGAGAATGAATCCCATCAGCAATTAACCCTTGCGAGCCGGAAAATAGTCCTGCAACGATTTGAAAACCAGTGAGTAATATATTTATTACCACGCTAACCAATGTGCATTTATGTATTTCTTGAGAACGGAGGTGAGAATCATTGCTATTTTGCTTTTCCATTTAGATTTCCGCTGTAAGCCAACTTTTAGATTATCTTGCGCAGGCATTATTAAATTGACATTAAATATAATGTCATTAGCGGATATTTTTTCGAAAACGGCGTGTCAGGAGTGGTGGGTAAGGGAATAAAGCGAGGCCTGCAGAATAAACTGCAGGCCGGAGGTTTACTTCATAAACGCAGGCTGTTTGTGTTCGTAAGTTGCAATTGCTGCTTCGTGCTGGAGTGTTAAACCAATGCTGTCGAGACCGTTCAGCATGCAGTGACGACGGAACGCATCAATGCTGAAGCTGTAGGTCTTATCCCCGGCTTTCACGACTTCTGCTTCCAGATCCACCTCAAACGAAATACCTGGATTTGCCTGAACCAGAGCGAATAACTCGTCGACCTGCTCGTCCTTCAGTGTGACCGGCAAAAGCTGGTTGTTGAAACTGTTGCCGTAAAAGATATCCGCGAAACTTGGGGCGATAACCACTTTAAACCCGTAGTCGGTCAGGGCCCACGGAGCGTGCTCACGTGATGATCCGCAGCCAAAGTTTTCCCGCGCCAGCAGGATCGATGCGCCTTTATATTCCGGGAAGTTCAGAACGAATTCCGGGTTAGGGACTTCGCCTTTGTCATCCAGGAAACGCCAGTCGTTAAACAGATGGGCGCCAAATCCAGTGCGGGTGACCTTCTGCAAAAACTGCTTAGGAATGATCGCGTCGGTATCGACGTTAGCGGCGTCCAGAGGGACAACCAGGCCCGTATGTTGGGTAAATTTCTCTGCCATGATTGTCTCCTTATTTCAGGCTGCGAATGTCGGCGAAATGGCCGGTGACTGCCGCAGCGGCGGCCATTGCCGGGCTGACCAGATGGGTACGCCCACCGCGGCCCTGACGGCCTTCAAAGTTACGGTTGCTGGTGGAGGCACAGCGCTCGCCTGGATTCAGGCGGTCATTGTTCATGGCCAGACACATGGAGCAACCCGGCAGGCGCCACTCGAAACCTGCTTCGATAAAGATCTTATCCAGACCTTCGGCTTCGGCCTGGGCTTTTACCGGGCCGGAACCCGGAACCACCAGTGCCTGTACGCCTGGTGCCACTTTACGACCTTTGGCAATCTCTGCGGCAGCGCGCAAGTCTTCGATACGGGAGTTGGTGCAGGAGCCAATAAATACTTTATCAATGGTTACGTCGGTCAACGGAACGCCAGGTTTCAGCCCCATGTAAGCCAGCGCTTTTTCCGCACTGGCGCGCTCGACCGGGTCAGCGAAAGAGGCCGGATCGGGAATGTTGTCGTTGACAGAAATCACCTGGCCCGGGTTGGTTCCCCAGGTCACCTGAGGGGCAATCTCCTCTGCCTGCAGCGTGACAACCGTATCAAAGGTTGCCCCGTCGTCAGTTTTCAGGGTTTTCCAGTACGCGACGGCTTCGTCAAAATCATCTCCTTTCGGGGCATGCAGACGACCTTTGACATAGTTGAAGGTGGTTTCGTCTGGCGCAACCAGACCGGCTTTGGCACCCATCTCAATGGCCATATTGCACAGGGTCATACGGCCTTCCATGCTCAGCGCCTGGATGGCCTCGCCGCAGAATTCCACTACATGACCGGTGCCGCCTGCACTGCCGGTTTTGCCAATAATCGCCAGCACGATGTCTTTTGCCGTGATACCCGGAGCGGCTTTACCCTTCACTTCAATCTTCATGGTTTTGGCACGACCCTGTTTCAGGGTCTGCGTGGCCAGTACGTGTTCAACTTCAGAGGTACCGATACCGAAGGCCAGTGCGCCGAACGCGCCGTGGGTCGCGGTATGGGAGTCACCGCAGACGATGGTCATCCCCGGCAGGGTAATCCCTTGCTCAGGCCCCATTACGTGGACGATGCCCTGATACGGATGGTTCAGGTCGTACAGCTCAACGCCAAACTCGTTGCAGTTCTTAATCAATTCCTGCATCTGGATACGCGCCATCTCACCTGACGCGTTGATGTCTTTGGTCTGCGTGGAGACGTTGTGATCCATGGTCGCGAAGGTCTTACCCGGCTGACGCACTGGACGCTTGTGCGCGCGCAGCCCGTCGAATGCCTGAGGAGAGGTCACTTCGTGCACCAGATGACGGTCGATGTACAGCAGCGGGGTTTCGTTTGGTGCTTCGTAAACAACGTGCGCATCAAACAACTTTTCATATAAGGTCTTCGCCATGATTACACCCCTTCAGCGACATAGCGGGCAATGATGTCGCCCATTTCATCGGTACTGACTGCCGCCGTGCCGCGTGCTAAATCACCGGTACGGACGCCTTCTTCTAACGCCCGGTTAATGGCGTTTTCAATTGCGGTTGCTGCATCGCCTGCATCCAGGCTGTAGCGCAGCAGCAGGGCCAGGGAGAGGATCTGCGCAATCGGGTTAGCAATGTTTTTGCCTGCAATATCCGGTGCGGAACCGCCCGCCGGTTCGTACAGACCAAAACCTTCTTCATTCAGGCTTGCGGATGGCAGCATGCCCATGGAGCCGGTGATCATCGCGCACTCGTCAGAAAGAATGTCGCCGAACAGGTTGGAGCACAGCAGCACGTCAAACTGGGACGGATCTTTAATCAGCTGCATGGTCGCGTTGTCGATGTACATATGCGACAGCGCGACGTCCGGGTACTGCTTAGCGACTTCGCCGACGATCTCACGCCACAGAATGGATGACTGCAGCACGTTCGCTTTATCAATGGAGGTCACTTTATGGCGGCGTTTGCGCGCAGACTCAAAAGCAATGTGGGCGATACGTTCGATTTCAAAACGGTGATACACCTCGGTATCAAACGCTTTTTCATGCTGGCCGCTGCCTTCGCGGCCTTTTGGCTGACCAAAATAGATGCCGCCGGTCAGCTCACGCACGCACAGAATGTCGAAACCGTTAGCTGCGATATCGGCACGAAGCGGGCAGAACTCTTCCAGGCCCTGATACAGCTTCGCCGGACGCAGGTTGCTGAACAGCTTGAAATGCTTACGCAGCGGCAGCAGTGCGCCACGCTCTGGTTGCTCTGCCGGTGGCAGGTGTTCCCATTTTGGACCACCGACTGAACCAAACAGCACGGCATCGGCATTTTCGCAGCCTTCGACGGTCGCTTTTGGCAACGGCGTCCCGTGATTATCAATCGCAATGCCGCCTACATCGTAGTGGCTGGTGGTGATTTTCATCGCAAAACGCGAACGAACGGCTTCCAGTACTTTCAGCGCCTGTGCCATCACTTCCGGGCCAATACCGTCACCCGGCAACACAGCAATATGGTAATTCTTCGACATTACACGGTTTCCTTTTTGTTCTCTTTATTCTGAGCCTTGCGTTGCAACTCTTTTTCGACTTCAGCGGCGCGCCAGATGTTGTTCAGAACATGCACCATCGCTTTCGCGGAGGATTCAACAATATCGGTTGCCAGACCTACACCATGGAAACGGCGGCCATTGTGAGTGACAACAATGTCGACCTGGCCCAGCGCATCTTTGCCATGACCTTTTGCCGTCAGGTCATATTTCACCAGCTCAACATCGTATTCAGTAACACGGTTAATCGCCTGATAGATGGCATCGACAGGACCATTGCCGTTCGCGGCTTCCGCTTTAATTTCATCACCACAGGCCAGTTTGACTGAGGCGGTTGCGATATCGCTGGAGCCTGACTGCACGTTGAAGTAATCCAGACGGAAGTGCTCTGGTTCTTCCTGCTGCTTGTTAATAAAGGCCAGCGCTTCCAGGTCATAGTCGAACACCTGACCTTTTTTGTCGGCCAGTTTCAGGAACGCGTCGTACAACTGATCCATGTTGTAATCGCTGTCCTGATAACCCATCTCTTCCATACGGTGTTTTACTGCGGCACGACCGGAACGCGAAGTCAGGTTCAACTGCACCTGGTTCAGACCGATCGATTCCGGAGTCATGATTTCGTAGTTTTCACGGTTCTTCAGCACGCCATCCTGGTGTATACCGGAGGAGTGCGCGAAGGCGCCAGTGCCGACGATCGCTTTGTTGGCCGGAATAGGCATGTTGCAAATCTGGCTGACGGTCTGGCTGGTGCGCCAGATTTCGTTGTGATTGATGCGGGTGTGCACGTCCATAATGTCTTTGCGCACTTTAATCGCCATGATCACTTCTTCCAGCGAGCAGTTACCGGCACGTTCACCGATACCGTTCATCGCGCCTTCAACCTGACGCGCGCCGGCGTGTACCGCGGCTATAGCATTGCCAACGGCCAGACCCAAATCATCATGGGTATGAACAGAGATAATAGCTTTATCAATATTCGGTACGCGCTCATACAGGCCAGTGATGATGTTGGAGAACTCAAAAGGCATGGTGTAACCGACGGTGTCCGGGATGTTGATGGTTTTGGCACCGGCGTTGATTGCGGCTTCAACCACACGCGCCAGGTCTTCAATCGGCGTACGGCCTGCATCCTCACAGGAGAATTCAACGTCATCGGTGTAGTTGCGTGCGCGCTTCACCATGTACACCGCGCGTTCAATCACTTCATCCAGGGTGCTGCGCAATTTGGTTGCGATATGCATCGGTGAAGTAGCAATAAAGGTATGAATGCGGAAGGCTTCGGCAACTTTCAGTGACTCAGCCGCGACGTCGATATCTTTCTCTACGCAGCGCGCCAGACCACATACGCGGCTGTTTTTAATGGTACGCGCAATGGTCTGGACGGATTCGAAATCACCCGGAGACGAGACAGGGAAACCTACCTCCATCACGTCGACGCCCATACGTTCGAGAGCCAACGCGATCTGCAGTTTCTCTTTTACACTCAGGCTTGCCTGCAACGCCTGTTCACCGTCACGTAATGTGGTATCGAAAATAATGACTTGCTGGCTCATGGGTTAGGTCCTTGTCAGTCTTAGGGCGCCTTGCTACGAGCATAAAAAAACCCGCGCAGTGGCGCGGGTTTTTAGTCTTACTGGTGACGATTCAACGCTGAATTTCGCCCGCCAGTCTACCGCGCACAGTGGATGCGTTTAGTAGTAGTAGACCGGTGAAACGAATGGTGCGAATCATGAATCGTGCTCCGTTAAATTCAATATGCTTTTAGTGGTACTGGATACGGCCTTTCATGTCAACCCCTGACGATAAAAACGGACCTGAAGGGCGTAACAGGCAAGATGCCTGCATTAGCTAATTGTGCTGGATTTTACTTTCATGACCCGACTAATTGTCTAATTTTGGACTTGAAAAACAGATTGCTGAAACAAATAAATATAATTGGTATAAATTGAGTAAAACACGTCGCAGTGAATGCATTATGCTTAAATTATTTTAATATCATTAAGTTATGGGTTTGGTGAATGTTTTTGATGTCGTTTAAATGCCAATGGAGATAACAGGTTGTTAACCAACTGTAGATGAATGGCGTTAACAGTTTAATAATACTTAAGTCATCATTAACTTTATGGTGATTGTATATTGGTTTGGTTTATGGTTTCATTCCTGGCATAAAGTTAAGTGTATCATTTTTGCGATCTTTTGTTTTTTTAGTCTTTGCATCATCTTTATATATTCCGAATTTTAAATAATTCTCTTTTGCTAATCGTATTTGCATGATAAATCATATTTTCCGGGATTATTATCGTACCTTGGCAAAGGGAGTGTAGCGTGACAGTGGAGTCTGAAGTGCCAGAAAATAATATTAAACAACCTCAAACTTCTGATGGGATTAAACCGCAATTACGCACGGTGGATCTTAATCTTCTGACGGTGTTTGATGCTGTCATGCAGGAACAGAATATTACCCGCGCGGCACAAGCGCTGGGGATGTCACAACCTGCCGTGAGTAATGCCGTTGCCAGACTTAAGGTCATGTTTAACGACGAATTATTTGTTCGTTATGGGCGCGGGATCCAACCCACGGCGCGCGCATTCCAGTTATTCGGTTCTATCCGGCAGGCATTACAGCTGGTTCAAAATGAGTTGCCGGGGTCCGGCTTTGAACCCTTAAGCAGTGAGCGAGTATTCCATCTTTGTGTCTGTAGCCCATTAGATAATTATTTAACCTCGATTATTTATAATAAGGTTGAAGAAATTGCGCCGAATATCAACCTTGTTTTTAAGTCATCCTTAAATCAAAACACAGAACATCAGTTACGCTATCAGGAGACGGAGTTTGTTCTGGGATATGAAGAATTCCGTCGACCTGAATTCTCCTGCGTGCCGCTGTTTAAGGATGAAATGGTTTTAGTTGCCAGTAAAAAACACCCACGGCTGAATTCTCCACTACGAGAAAGTGATGTTTATAGTGAACAGCACGCCGTTGTAGCACTCGACAGATATGCTTCCTTTAGCCTGCCGTGGTATGACTCCGTGGATAAACAGGCCAGCGTGGCTTATCAGGGGATGGCAATGGTTAGCGTATTAAACGTTGTCTCACAGACTCAGCTGGTCGCTATTGCGCCGCGTTGGCTGGCAGAAGAGTTTTCCGACCCGTTAAATCTGCAAATATTGCCACTGCCGCTCAAGCTGAATAGCCGTACCTGTTATCTTTCCTGGCATGAAGCTGCGGGGCGTGACAAAGGACATCAGTGGATGGAAGAGTTGCTTATTAGCATTTGCCGCCGGTAAACGCATCAGGGTAAATTGCATCGATATATGTGATTTATCCTGACTTCATTTTGATTATTGATATTTTATTCTGTTGTGATTTTTTTTGGCTGCTATCAGGCTCGCAAAAATAGATGAATTACTGAATCATCGCGCTTTTTAGCGATGATTTATCATCGCATCCTCTAATGCCAGATGAATTGACCACATCGCCTCCCAATGTCTGTTTTTTCTGCTTTAAGTACCTCTTCTCTCTGCCGGTTTGCTAATTGCCTGCCTCATAACGAGCGGTTAAGGTAAGGATCACTCTGCAAAATATAAGATTGGTTTATCCCAATCGTAAGACGGTGCGGAAATGAATTCGGCAGTCCGTCTATAACAAAATGCCTGGAGGCAAAGCATGGAGATGTTGTCTGGCGCGGAAATGGTCGTGCGATCGCTTATCGATCAGGGCGTGAAGCAAGTGTTCGGCTACCCTGGCGGCGCAGTCCTTGATATCTATGATGCGCTGCATACGGTAGGTGGCATTGACCATGTTCTGGTACGCCACGAGCAGGCGGCAGTTCATATGGCTGACGGCCTGGCACGTGCAACGGGTGAAGTGGGCGTGGTCTTGGTCACGTCAGGTCCTGGTGCAACTAACGCCATCACCGGTATTGCAACGGCGTATATGGACTCTATCCCGCTGGTGATCCTCTCAGGGCAGGTGGCGACCTCACTGATCGGCTACGATGCGTTTCAGGAGTGCGACATGGTGGGGATTTCGCGTCCCGTTGTGAAGCACAGCTTCCTGGTAAAGCAAACCGAAGACATTCCTGGCATCCTGAAAAAGGCCTTCTGGCTGGCGGCAAGCGGGCGTCCGGGACCGGTGGTGGTCGATCTGCCTAAAGATATCCTGAACCCGGCAAACAAACTGCCTTATGTCTGGCCAGAATCGGTCAGCATGCGCTCTTATAACCCAACAACGCAGGGGCATAAAGGTCAGATCAAGCGAGCGTTGCAAACGCTTCTGGCGGCCAAAAAACCGGTGGTTTATGTCGGCGGCGGGGCGATCAATTCTGCCTGCGAAGTACAGCTTCGTGAACTGATTGAGAAGCTTAACCTTCCTGTAGCGTCATCGTTGATGGGGCTTGGGGCATTCCCGGCCACCCACCCTCAGGCGCTGGGAATGCTGGGTATGCACGGTACCTATGAAGCCAACATGACTATGCATCATTCTGACGTGATCTTTGCGGTCGGGGTGCGCTTTGACGATCGTACTACCAACAATCTGGCGAAGTATTGTCCGAACGCCACCGTGCTGCATATTGATATCGATCCGACGTCAATTTCAAAAACGGTGTCGGCGGATGTGCCGATCGTCGGTGATGCTCGTCAGGTTCTGGAGCAAATGCTGGATCTGCTGGCCCAGGAGAACGCTACCCAGCCGCTGGATGAGATCCGTGACTGGTGGCAGCAGATTGATCGGTGGCGTGCGCGCCAGTGTCTGAAATATGACACGCAAAGCGAAAACATTAAGCCGCAGGCGGTTATCGAAGCGGTGTGGCGACTGACGAAAGGTGAGGCTTACGTGACCTCAGACGTGGGGCAGCACCAGATGTTTGCCGCCCTGTATTACCCGTTTGATAAACCGCGACACTGGATCAACTCGGGCGGCTTAGGAACGATGGGCTTTGGTCTACCTGCGGCGCTGGGCGTGAAGCTGGCACTGCCGAATGAAACCGTCGTCTGCGTAACCGGGGACGGCAGTATCCAGATGAACATTCAGGAGTTGTCTACCGCGCTGCAGTATGAACTGCCGGTTCTCGTGCTGAACCTGAATAACGGCTACCTGGGTATGGTCAAACAGTGGCAGGATATGATCTATTCAGGCCGCCATTCACAGTCATATATGAAATCGCTGCCGGATTTTGTTCGTCTTGCTGAAGCTTACGGTCACGTTGGCATGCGGGTGACAGATCCAGCTGAGCTGGAAACGAAGCTCGCTGAAGCGCTTGAACACGTTAAAAACAACCGCCTCGTCTTTATGGATGTGATTGTTGATGGGACCGAGCACGTTTATCCGATGCATATTCGCGGTGGTGGTATGGATGAAATGTGGTTAAGCAAAACGGAGAGAACCTGATATGCGCCGGATATTATCTGTGTTACTGGAAAACGAGTCTGGCGCACTGTCGCGCGTCATTGGGCTATTTGCGCAGCGCGGCTATAACATTGAAAGCCTGACCGTTGCACCGACGGACGATCCGACGCTGTCGCGGATGACCATTCAAACCGTCGGCGATGCCAAAGTGCTTGAGCAAATTGAGAAGCAACTGCATAAGCTGGTTGATGTACTGCGCGTGAGCGAGCTGGGGCAGGGGGCCTATGTTGAGCGTGAGGTCATGCTGGTGAAAATCCAGGCCACCGGCTACGGACGTGAGGAGGTCAAACGCAGTGCGGATATCTTCCGTGGGCAGATTATCGACGTCACGCCTTCCCTCTATACGGTTCAACTGGTCGGTACAAGTGACAAGCTGGATGCTTTCCTGGCGTCCGTGCGGGATGTAGCAAAAATTGTTGAGGTCGCGAGATCGGGCGTGGTTGGCCTGTCACGCGGCGAGAAAATCATGCGTTAGTTGTCAAAAAGGTTCGCCTCTTTCAGCCCGGTCACCAAAGCCGGGCTTTTTTTTGCGTAATCAGCCGACAACGCAGATAAAAGCGGTTGCCGCGAAGGCTTTTCTGCGTTTAGATGTTAAAAGATTTAACCATAACCTTGACAGGGCCATGGACTCTTTTCTTTTTTTAAGGGGCAATTGTGAAACTGGATGAAATCGCCCGGCTAGCCGGCGTGTCACGAACAACGGCCAGCTATGTGATTAACGGTAAAGCAAAGCAGTACCGTGTCAGCGATAAGACCGTTGAAAAAGTTATGGCGGTGGTTCGTGAACATAACTACCATCCGAATGCTGTCGCAGCCGGTTTGCGTGCCGGGCGCACCCGCTCTATTGGTCTGGTGATCCCGGATCTGGAAAACACCAGCTACACCCGTATCGCTAACTATCTTGAACGTCAGGCTCGCCAGCGTGGCTATCAATTGCTGATTGCCTGCTCGGAAGACCAGCCCGACAACGAGATGCGCTGCATTGAGCACCTGCTCCAGCGTCAGGTGGATGCCATCATCGTTTCGACCTCTTTGCCGCCAGAGCATCCGTTTTATCAGCGCTGGGCTAACGATTCGTTCCCGATTGTTGCGCTGGATCGCGCCCTGGATCGCGAACACTTCACCAGTGTTGTGGGAGCCGATCAGGATGATGCGGAAATGCTGGCTGCAGAGCTAAGAACCTTTCCGGCTGAAACCGTGCTTTATCTTGGCGCGCTGCCGGAGCTGTCTGTGAGCTTCCTCCGTGAACAGGGATTCAGGACCGCCTGGAAAGACGATCCGCGTGAGGTTCACTATCTCTATGCTAACAGCTATGAACGTGAAGCAGCCGCGCAGCTGTTCGAGAAATGGCTGGAGACGCACCCGATGCCTCAGGCATTGTTCACCACCTCGTTTGCTCTTCTGCAAGGTGTAATGGATGTGACCTTACGTCGGGAAGGTAAGCTGCCATCAGACCTGGCCATTGCCACTTTCGGTGATAACGAACTGCTCGATTTCCTCCAGTGCCCGGTGCTGGCGGTGGCGCAACGTCATCGTGATGTGGCTGAACGTGTACTGGAGATTGTGCTGGCGAGCCTGGATGAGCCGCGGAAACCGAAGCCGGGCCTGACTCGTATCAAACGTAATCTCTACCATCGCGGAATTTTAAGCCGCAACAAATGAAATGACTGGGGCGGCGAAATCTGCCCCATTTTGTTGTAATAATTCGCATAGATAATTCCCTGACAGAAATTAGGATAATTCCTTAGGAATCATAATCGGCTATTTCTCTTAATTCATTTTGACTTTTAAAATGAGCGTCAAAGAACTTTTAAGCGGGTTTAAGCACCTATTTTTGTATTGTTTTGTTACAAAGCCTATTCGGTCGATGAATATTCAGACGTTTTTCCTTCTCCTGTGTCCGCTTGCATGCCAGCCGCCGTGCTTATTGAGCGCGGTGATGAATCTGGCGCTGTTATCCCCTGAGAATCTGTCATAAAATGCTGCCCGCGTCGCAAACTGACACTTTATATTTATCTGCGATGATATTGAGTGAGTCTTAACGCTCGTGTGCATATTCGGTTTTTTTCTTACAAATATTCATAACGTTAATTTTGCCTCGCCAGTTGTGCAGTTATTAACCAGGACTGTTTAACTCTGTAAATAGAGGGCATTTGAGTCCTTACAGGGAGAGTCCTGGCTTGACAAGCTTTTCCCTCGCTCCGTAAACTCCTTTAGGTGGGAATTTGTGGGTTAAAGTGGTGAGGAGGGGTGAGACTGGCATGTTCCGTGGAGCTACGTTAGTCAATCTCGACAGCAAAGGGCGTTTATCGGTACCAACCCGATACCGCGACCAGCTGATTGAGAACGCTGCGGGTCAAATGGTTTGCACCATTGACATTAACTCCCCCTGCCTGCTGCTTTACCCCTTGCCTGAATGGGAAATTATTGAGCAAAAGCTGTCGCGACTGTCGAGCATGAACCCGCAGGAACGCCGCGTGCAGCGGTTGTTATTGGGACATGCGAGTGAGTGTCAGATGGATAACGCAGGGCGATTACTGATTGCACCTGTGTTGCGGCAACATGCCGGTCTGACCAAAGAAGTGATGCTGGTCGGGCAGTTCAACAAGTTTGAACTGTGGGACGAAACGACCTGGTATCAACAGGTCAAGGAAGATATCGACGCTGAGCAGTCTGATTCTGCAACATTATCGGAACGGCTGCAGGACTTGTCTCTATAAATATGATGGAAAATTATAAACATACAACGGTGTTACTGGACGAGGCCGTTAACGGCCTGAATATTCGTCCGGATGGCATCTACATTGATGGCACTTTTGGTCGCGGTGGCCATTCGCGTTTGATCCTCTCCCAACTTGGAGCGGAAGGACGTCTGCTGGCAATCGATCGCGATCCGCAGGCGATTGCTGTGGCGCAAACCATCGATGACCCACGCTTTTCCATCGTGCATGGACCTTTCTCTGCGCTCGCGGAATATGTTGCTGAGCGCGGCCTGACGGGCAAGATCGACGGGATTCTTCTCGATCTTGGCGTCTCTTCACCACAGCTTGATGACGCTGAACGTGGCTTTTCCTTTATGCGTGATGGTCCGCTGGACATGCGTATGGACCCGACTCGTGGCCAATCTGCTGCTGAGTGGTTACAGACTGCTGACGAAGCCGATATTGCATGGGTAATCAAAACCTTCGGCGAGGAGCGCTTTGGCAAACGTATTGCGCGCGCCATTGTTGAGCGTAACCGCATTGAGCCAATGACCCGCACTAAAGAGCTGGCCGAGGTGATCGCGGCGGCGACACCGGTGAAGGATAAACACAAACATCCCGCGACCCGTACCTTCCAGGCGGTTCGCATCTGGGTAAACAGTGAACTGGAGGAAATAGAGCTGGCGCTAAAAAGCTCGCTCGACGTGCTGGCCCCGGGTGGGCGGTTATCCATCATCAGCTTCCATTCGCTGGAAGACCGTATTGTGAAACGCTTTATGCGTGAACAAAGCCGCGGTCCACAAGTCCCAGCGGGGCTGCCGATGACGGAAGAACAACTCAGGAAGCTGGGTGGCCGTCAGTTGCGAGCATTAGGCAAGTTGATGCCGGGCGAAGAAGAGGTGGCAGAGAATCCACGTGCCCGTAGTTCAGTGCTGCGTGTTGCAGAGAGGACGAACGCATGATCAGCAGAGTGACAGAGACCCTAAGCAAAGTTAAGGATTCGTTAGGAAGCAACGAGCGCCATGCCTTGCCTGGCGTGATCGGCGACGATCTTTTGCGGTTTGGGAAGCTGCCACTCTGCTTGTTCATTTGCATCATTGTGACGGCAGTAACGGTGGTCACCACAGCCCACCACACTCGTTTATTAACTGCGCAGCGCGAGCAGATGGTACTGGAACGCGATGCGCTGGATATTGAATGGCGAAATCTGATCCTTGAAGAAAACGCGCTCGGCGATCACAGCCGGGTTGAACGGATCGCAACGGAAAAGCTGCAACTGCAGCATGTTGATCCTTCCCAGGAAAATATCGTAGTACAAAAATAAGGGAAAACGCGACGCATGAAAGCAGCGGCAAAAACGCTAAAACCAAAACGTCAGGAAGAACAGGCCAACTTTGTCAGTTGGCGTTTTGCGTTGCTTTGCGGCTGCATTTTACTGGCACTGGGTTTTCTGCTGGGACGCGTGGCATGGTTACAAATCGTCGCGCCTGACATGCTGGTACGTCAGGGCGATATGCGCTCTCTGCGTGTCCAGGAGGTCTCGACTTCCCGCGGGATGATCACTGACCGCTCAGGCCGTCCGTTGGCGGTGAGTGTGCCGGTCAAAGCGATCTGGGCTGACCCGAAAGAGCTGCACGATGCTGGGGGGATCACCCTCGATAACCGCTGGAAAGCGCTCTCCGATGCTCTGAAAATGCCGCTGGACCAGCTTGCCTCCCGCGTCAACGCTAACCCGAAAGGGCGTTTTATCTATCTGGCGCGTCAGGTGAACCCTGACATGGCTGACTACATTCGCAAACTGAAGCTGCCGGGCATTCATCTTCGTGAGGAATCCCGCCGTTATTACCCTTCCGGCGAAGTAACTGCTCACCTCATTGGCTTCACTAACGTCGATAGCCAGGGGATTGAGGGCGTTGAAAAAAGTTTCGATAAGTGGCTCACCGGCCAGCCGGGCGAGCGAATCGTGCGTAAAGACCGCTATGGTCGCGTGATCGAAGATATCTCGTCCACGGACAGCCAGGCGGCACACAACCTGGCGCTGAGTATTGATGAGCGCTTGCAGGCGCTGGTCTACCGCGAGCTGAACAATGCTGTGGCTTTCAACAAAGCGGAGTCAGGTAGCGCCGTGCTGGTGGATGTCAGCACGGGCGAAGTGCTGGCGATGGCCAACAGTCCATCCTACAACCCGAACAACTTTACCGGCACCGCAAAAGACGCGATGCGTAACCGGGCGATCACCGACGTGTTCGAGCCGGGCTCGACGGTGAAACCGATGGTGGTGATGACGGCGCTGCAGCGAGGCATCGTCAATGAAAACACGGTTCTGAACACGATCCCTTACCGTATTAACGGCCACGAGATTAAAGACGTGGCACGCTACAGCGAATTAACCCTGACCGGGGTGTTACAGAAGTCGAGTAACGTCGGTGTTTCAAAACTGGCGTTAGCGATGCCGTCCTCAGCGTTAGTAGAGACTTACTCACGTTTTGGACTGGGAAAGGCGACCAATTTGGGGTTGGTCGGAGAACGCAGTGGCTTATATCCTCAAAAACAACGGTGGTCTGACATAGAGAGGGCCACCTTCTCTTTCGGCTACGGGCTAATGGTAACCCCGTTACAGTTAGCGCGAGTCTACGCAACGATTGGCAGCTACGGCGTTTATCGTCCGCTGTCGATTACCAAAGTTGATCCACCGGTTCCTGGAGAGAGAATCTTCCCGGAATCTATCGTTCGTACCGTTGTGCATATGATGGAAAGCGTGGCACTGCCTGGTGGCGGTGGCGTAAAAGCGGCGATCAAAGGCTATCGTATCGCCATAAAAACCGGTACGGCGAAAAAAGTGGGGCCAGACGGCCGCTATATCAACAAATACATTGCCTACACCGCAGGCGTTGCGCCTGCAAGCAATCCGCGTTTTGCGCTGGTGGTCGTCATTAACGATCCACAGGCGGGTAAATACTACGGCGGCGCCGTCTCCGCGCCTGTGTTCGGGGCCATCATGGGCGGCGTATTGCGCACCATGAATATTGAACCGGATGCGCTGGCGACGGGCGAAAAAAGTGAATTTGTAATTAATCAAGGCGAGGGTACAGGTGGCAGATCGTAATTTGCGCGACCTTCTCGCTCCGTGGGTGCCAAATGCACCGGAGCGAGCACTGCGAGAAATGGTACTGGACAGCCGCGTGGCTGCATCTGGCGATCTTTTTGTGGCGGTGGTCGGTCATCAGGCGGACGGGCGTCGTTATATCCCGCAGGCGATTGCGCAAGGTGTTGCTGCCATTATTGCTGAGGCCAAAGATGAGGCAACCGACGGTGAGATCCGTGAGATGCACGGGGTGCCGGTTATCTATCTCAGCCAGTTAAATGAGCGTCTTTCCGCGCTGGCGGGGCGTTTCTACCACGAACCTTCCGACCAATTACGTCTGGTTGGCGTGACGGGAACAAACGGAAAAACCACCACCACACAACTCATGGCGCAATGGGCGCAACTGCTGGGTGAAACCGGTGCGGTGATGGGTACCGTAGGTAACGGCCTGCTGGGTAAAGTGAGCCCGACGGAAAATACCACCGGATCAGCGGTTGATGTACAGCATGTCCTTGCTGGTCTGGCAGAGCAGGGGGCAACCTTTGCTGCAATGGAAGTTTCTTCGCATGGACTGGTACAGCACCGTGTGGCGGCGTTGAAATTTGCAGCCTCTGTGTTCACTAACCTGAGCCGCGATCACCTCGATTATCATGGTGATATGGAGCATTACGAAGCCGCAAAATGGCTGCTCTACTCCACGCACCACTGCGGACAGGCCATCATCAACGCCGATGACGAAGTGGGGCGTCGCTGGCTGGCTAAGCTGCCAGACGCGGTTGCGGTGTCAATGGAAGATCATATTAACCCTAACTGCCATGGTCGCTGGTTGAAGGCCGTTAAGGTGAACTACCACGATAGCGGTGCCACCATCCTCTTTACCTCTTCCTGGGGGGAAGGGGAAATTGAAAGCCGTCTGATGGGGGCGTTTAACGTCAGCAACCTGCTGCTGGCCCTGGCAACATTACTGGCGCTGGGCTATCCGATGGCTGAACTGCTGAAAACTGCCGAACGTCTGCAGCCGGTTTGTGGCCGCATGGAAGTGTTTAGCGCGCCAGGTAAACCGACCGTGGTCGTTGATTATGCCCACACGCCGGATGCGCTGGAAAAAGCGCTGGAAGCGGCGCGCCTGCACTGTGCCGGTAAACTCTGGTGCGTGTTTGGCTGCGGCGGCGATCGCGACAAAGGCAAACGTCCGTTGATGGGTGCCATTGCTGAGCAATTCGCGGATATTCCTGTCGTAACCGATGACAACCCGCGTACCGAAGAGCCGCGCGCCATTATCAACGATATTCTGGCTGGTATGCTGGACGCAGGTCGTGCGCGTGTTGTTGAAGGTCGTGCCGAAGCGGTAACGAACACCATCATGCAGGCGCAGGAAAATGACGTGGTGCTGCTGGCCGGTAAAGGCCATGAAGATTATCAGATTGTTGGCAATCGTCGTCTGGACTACTCGGACCGCGTAACGGCAGCACGTCTGCTGGGAGTGGTGGCATGATTAGCATCACGTTAAGTCAGGCTGCTACGGTACTGCACGGCGAATTGCTGGGTCAGGATCTGACCATTGACGCCGTGACGACCGACACCCGCAAAGTCACTGCAGGTTGTCTGTTTGTGGCGCTAAAAGGTGAGCGTTTTGACGCGCATGATTTTGCACAGCAGGCCAAAGAAAATGGCGCTGGTGCGCTGCTGGTTAGCCGTAAACTGGCTGTCGATCTGCCGCAGATTGTGGTGAAGGATACGCGTCTCGCTTTTGGCGAGCTGGCGGCATGGGTGCGACAGCAAGTCCCTACTCGTGTCGTGGCCCTGACCGGGTCCTCTGGCAAAACGTCCGTGAAAGAAATGACCGCAGCCATTCTAAGTCAGTGCGGAAATACGCTTTATACCGCAGGCAACCTCAATAATGACGTCGGCGTGCCGATGACATTACTTCGCCTGACCAAAGAGCACGAATTTGCTGTTATCGAGCTGGGGGCAAACCACCAGGGTGAAATTGCCTGGACCGTGAGTTTGACTCGCCCGGAAGCGGCGCTGGTGAATAACCTGGCGGCTGCGCATCTGGAAGGCTTTGGCTCGCTGGAAGGTGTGGCGAAAGCGAAAGGTGAGATCTATACCGGCCTGCCTGTTGACGGCATTGCCATTATGAATGCCGACAACAATGACTGGCTGAACTGGCAGAGCATTATTGGCTCGCGTAAAACCTGGCGCTTTTCGCCGAATGCGGCCAACAGTGATTTTACCGCAACCAATATTCATGTGGCGTCGCATGGCACGGAATTCACGCTCACTACCCCAACCGGGGGCGTCGATGTGCTGCTGCCACTGCCGGGTCGCCATAATATCGCCAATGCACTTGCGGCGGCGGCGTTGTCGACGGCGGTAGGTGCCTCGCATGAGGCGATTAAAACCGGGCTGGCAAATTTAAAAGCCGTACCGGGACGCTTGTTCCCTATCCAGCTTGCTGACAACAAACTGCTGCTGGATGACTCCTACAACGCGAACGTCGGTTCGATGACGGCTGCGGTGCAGGTGCTGTCTGAGATGCCGGGCTACCGCATCATGGTAGTGGGTGATATGGCTGAGCTGGGCGACGAAAGCGAAGCCTGCCACACCCAGGTCGGTGAAGCGGCGAAAGCGGCGGGACTGGACTGCGTATTGAGCGCAGGAAAACTGAGCCAGGCGATTAGCCAGGCCAGCGGCGTTGGTGAGCATTTTGCCGATAAAGCTGCGTTGATTAAACGCCTCAACGCGTTGATTGCAGAAAAACAAATTGTGACAGTACTTGTGAAAGGTTCACGTAGTGCCGCCATGGAAGAGGTTGTGCACGCATTACAGGAGAACGGGACATGTTAGTTTGGCTGGCCGAGCATTTGGTCAAATATTACTCAGGCTTTAACGTCTTTTCCTATCTGACGTTTCGCGCCATTGTCAGCCTGCTGACTGCGCTGTTCATCTCGTTGTGGATGGGTCCGCGCATGATTGCCCGTCTGCAAAAACTCTCTTTTGGCCAGGTTGTGCGTAACGATGGTCCGGAGTCGCACTTCAGCAAACGTGGTACCCCTACCATGGGTGGGATCATGATCCTGACTGCCATCGTGGTATCAGTATTGCTGTGGGCGTACCCGTCAAACCCGTACGTCTGGTGTGTGCTGACCGTCCTGATTGGCTACGGCATTATTGGCTTTGTCGATGACTACCGCAAAGTGGTGCGTAAAGACACCAAGGGCCTGATCGCCCGCTGGAAGTACTTCTGGATGTCGGTGATTGCGCTGGGCGTAGCCTTTGCGCTGTACCTGGCTGGAAAAGACACACCGGCCACCGAGCTGGTGGTACCGTTCTTTAAAGACGTGATGCCGCAACTTGGGTTGTTCTACATCCTGCTGGCGTATTTCGTCATTGTTGGCACCGGTAACGCCGTCAACCTGACCGATGGACTGGATGGTCTGGCGATTATGCCAACCGTCTTCGTGGCCGCGGGTTTTGCGCTGGTAGCGTGGGCGACCGGTAACATGAACTTTGCCAACTATTTGCACATTCCTTATCTGCGACACGCGGGTGAGCTGGTGATCGTCTGTACGGCGATCGTCGGTGCGGGACTGGGCTTCCTGTGGTTCAACACCTACCCGGCGCAGGTCTTTATGGGTGATGTTGGTTCCCTGGCTTTGGGCGGTGCGCTCGGCATCATTGCCGTTCTGCTGCGTCAGGAGTTCCTGCTGGTGATCATGGGGGGGGTGTTTGTGGTTGAAACCCTGTCGGTGATTTTGCAGGTCGGTTCCTTCAAGCTGCGTGGTCAGCGCATCTTCCGTATGGCACCGATCCACCACCACTATGAACTGAAAGGCTGGCCGGAACCGCGCGTCATTGTGCGCTTCTGGATTATTTCGCTGATGCTGGTGCTGATTGGCCTGGCAACGCTGAAGGTACGTTAATCATGGCAGATTACCAGGGCAAAAAAGTCGTTATCATCGGGTTGGGCCTTACCGGCCTTTCCTGCGTGGACTTTTTCCTCGCACGCGGCGTGACGCCACGGGTGATGGATACGCGTGTCTCCCCGCCGGGTCTGGACAAGCTGCCGGAACAGGTTGAACGCCACCTTGGTGGTCTGAATGATGACTGGTTGCTGGCAGCCGATCTTATTGTCGCCAGCCCGGGTATGGCCCTGGCGCATCCGTCACTGAGCGCTGCTGCTGATGCGGGCGTTGAGATTGTCGGCGATATCGAACTGTTCTGCCGCGAAGCACAGGCACCGGTTATTGCCATTACCGGTTCTAACGGCAAAAGCACCGTAACCACGCTGGTGGGTGAGATGGCGAAAGCTGCAGGCATGAACGTAGGGGTAGGCGGTAATATCGGCCTGCCAGCGCTGATGCTGCTGGACAAAGGCTGTGAACTATATGTCCTCGAGCTTTCCAGCTTCCAGCTGGAAACGACCTCCAGCCTGCACGCTGCCGCTGCGACGATCCTTAACGTGACCGAAGATCATATGGACAGATATCCATTTGGTCTGCAGCAGTACCGTGCCGCCAAGCTGCGCGTGTATGAAAATGCCAAAGTTTGTGTGGTCAATGCGGATGACGCGCTGACCATGCCAGTGCGTGGGGCGGATGAACGCTGCATTAGCTTCGGTATTACCATGGGTGATTACCACCTGAACCGTCAGCAAGGGGAAACCTGGCTGCGGGTAAAAGGTGAGAAAGTGCTGAACGTCAAAGAGATGAAACTCTCCGGTCAGCATAACTATACCAATGCCCTGGCAGCACTGGCGCTGGCGGATGCGGTAGGTTTACCGCGCTCTTCCAGCCTGAAAGCGTTGACCACGTTTTCCGGTCTGGCGCATCGTTTCCAGCTGGCGCTGGAGCATAACGGCGTTCGCTGGATTAACGACTCCAAAGCTACCAATGTGGGCAGCACTGAGGCTGCGCTGAACGGCCTGCACGTTGACGGCACGCTGCATCTGCTGTTGGGCGGCGACGGTAAGTCAGCCGATTTCTCCTCCCTGAAGCAGTATGTTACTGGCGATAACATTCGTCTCTACTGCTTTGGTCGTGACGGCAGTGAACTGGCTGAACTGCGCCCTGAGGTAGCCGAGCAAACCGAAACCATGGAACAGGCTATGCATCTTATTGCCCCACGTGTGAAGCCTGGCGATATGGTACTGCTCTCTCCGGCGTGCGCCAGTCTCGACCAATTCAAGAATTTCGAACAGCGTGGTGATGTCTTTACCCGCCTGGCGAAGGAGTTAGGCTGATGCGTTTATCTCTCCCTCGCCTGAGAATGCCGCGCCTGCCAGGATTTGGGATCCTGGTGTGGTTGTTTGCGGCACTGAAAGGCTGGGTGATGGGCTCTCGTCAAAAAGATAACGACAGCCTGATCATGTACGATCGCACGCTGTTCTGGCTCACGCTGGGGCTGGCAGCTGTCGGTTTTATTATGGTGACATCGGCCTCAATGCCTGTTGGACAGCGTCTGGCGAACGATCCTTTCCTGTTTGCCAAGCGTGATGGTCTGTACATCATCCTGGCATTCTGCCTGGCGTTGGTGACTTTACGTCTGCCGATGGAGTTCTGGCAGCGGCACAGTACGGCAATGCTGATTGCTTCGATCATCATGCTGCTGATCGTTCTGGTGGTGGGGAGCTCCGTAAACGGGGCATCGCGCTGGATTGCCTTTGGCCCGCTGCGTATTCAGCCTGCGGAATTTACCAAGCTCTCCCTGTTCTGCTACCTGGCTAACTACCTGGTGCGTAAAGTGGATGAAGTGCGTAACAATCTGCGCGGCTTCTTAAAACCGATGGGCGTGATTCTGGTGCTGGCGGTATTACTGCTGGCGCAGCCTGACCTGGGTACCGTTGTTGTACTGTTTGTTACCACCCTCGCCATGCTGTTCCTGGCGGGCGCAAAGCTGTGGCAGTTCATCGCCATCATCGGCATGGGTATTTCGGCGGTCGTGCTGCTGATCCTCGCCGAGCCTTATCGTATCCGCCGTGTGACATCCTTCTGGAACCCGTGGGAAGACCCGTTCGGCAGCGGTTATCAGCTGACTCAGTCGTTGATGGCCTTTGGACGTGGTGAGGTCTGGGGGCAAGGCCTGGGCAATTCCGTTCAAAAGCTGGAGTATTTACCGGAAGCGCATACTGACTTCATCTTCTCCATTATTGCGGAAGAACTGGGTTATATCGGTGTGGTATTAGCGCTATTAATGGTATTCTTCGTCGCTTTCCGCGCCATGTCTATTGGCCGAAAAGCGCTGGAAATCGATCACCGTTTCTCAGGTTTCTTAGCCTGCTCAATTGGTATCTGGTTTAGTTTCCAGGCATTGGTTAACGTCGGGGCCGCAGCAGGTATGCTGCCGACCAAAGGCCTGACGTTGCCGTTGATCAGTTATGGTGGTTCGAGTCTGTTGATCATGTCGACAGCCATCATGTTTTTGTTACGCATAGATTATGAGACGCGTCTGGAGAAAGCCCAGGCGTTTACACGAGGTTCACGATGAATCAACCGAAGCGGTTAATGGTGATGGCAGGCGGTACCGGGGGGCATGTGTTCCCGGGGCTGGCGGTTGCGCACCATTTAATGGATCAGGGCTGGCAGGTTCGCTGGCTTGGAACCGCAGACCGCATGGAAGCCGATCTGGTGCCGAAGCACGGGATCGAGATCGACTTTATTCGTATTTCTGGCCTGCGTGGCAAAGGTATAAAGGCGCTACTCCTGGCGCCGGTGCGGATTTTTAACGCCTGGCGTCAGGCGCGTACCATCATGAAGCGCTTTAAGCCGGATGTGGTACTGGGCATGGGCGGTTATGTGTCTGGTCCTGGCGGGCTGGCTGCATGGTCGTTAGGTATCCCTGTCGTATTGCATGAGCAGAACGGAATTGCCGGCCTGACTAACAAATGGCTGGCGAAAATTGCCACCAAAGTCATGCAGGCGTTTCCCGGCGCGTTCCCGAAAGCGGACGTCGTGGGTAACCCGGTTCGTGTGGATGTGCTGGCACTGCCGCTGCCGGATGCTCGCCTGACGGGCCGTGAAGGGCCGGTTCGTGTGCTGGTCGTCGGCGGTTCTCAGGGCGCGCGCATCTTAAACCAGACGATGCCGCAGGTTGCTGCAAAGCTGGGGGATGCCGTTACCATCTGGCACCAGAGCGGAAAAGGTGCTCAGCAGACCGTTGAGCAGGCTTACGCCGAAGCGGGGCAGTCGCAGCATAACGTTACGGAGTTTATTGATGACATGGCAGCAGCATACGCCTGGGCCGATGTCGTCGTTTGTCGCTCAGGCGCGCTGACGGTGAGCGAGATCGCCGCCGCCGGTTTACCCGCGCTGTTTGTGCCGTTCCAGCACAAAGACAGACAGCAGTACTGGAATGCGCTGCCGCTTGAGAAAGCGGGTGCCGCAAAAATATTTGAGCAGCCACAATTTACCGCCGATGCGGTCGCCACCACCCTGGCGGGCTGGAACAGAGACGTATTACTGGAGATGGCAGAACGCGCGCGCGCGACCGCTATTCCTGATGCGACGGAACGGGTGGCAAAAGAAGTGAGCCTGGCTGCCCAGGCTTAACCCTCGCAGCGCGTGTTGCGCTGCACGAATTTTAAGTAGTCGATGGCGTTTAGAGAATGAATACACAACAACTGGCAAAACTGCGTTCAATCGTGCCCGAGATGCGTCGCGTCCGGCACATTCACTTTGTTGGCATCGGTGGTGCTGGCATGGGCGGTATTGCCGAAGTGTTAGCTAACGAAGGTTATCAGATCAGCGGGTCTGACCTCGCGCCAAACCCTGTTACGCAGCAACTGGCGTCGCTTGGGGCGACTATATATTTCAACCATCGCCCGGAAAACGTGCGCGATGCGAGCGTGGTGGTGGTATCGAGCGCCATCTCCTCTGACAACCCGGAAATTGTTGCCGCCCATGAAGCGCGAATTCCGGTGATCCGCCGTGCAGAAATGCTGGCGGAACTGATGCGTTTCCGCCACGGTATCGCCATTGCCGGTACCCACGGTAAAACCACGACCACGGCGATGGTCTCCAGTATTTATGCGGAAGCGGGTCTCGACCCGACGTTCGTCAATGGTGGTCTGGTCAAAGCCGCAGGCGTACATGCGCGTCTGGGACACAGTCGTTATTTGATTGCGGAAGCAGATGAGAGCGACGCGTCGTTCCTGCACCTGCAGCCGATGGTGGCGATTGTCACTAACATCGAAGCTGACCATATGGATACCTACCAGGGTGACTTCGAGAACTTAAAACAGACTTTCATCAACTTCCTGCATAACCTGCCGTTCTATGGACGCGCGGTGATGTGCGTGGACGATCCCGTGATCCGCGAGCTGCTGCCGCGTGTCGGGCGTCAAATCACCACTTATGGTTTCAGCGAAGATGCTGATGTCCGTGTGGAAGATTACAAACAGATTGGTGCGCAGGGGCATTTCACCCTCGCGCGTCAGGACAAAGAACTGCTGCACGTGACGCTGAATGCTCCAGGCCGTCATAACGCCCTGAATGCGGCAGCGGCCGTTGCTGTTGCAACGGAAGAAGGTATTGATGATGAGGCGATTCTGAGGGCGCTGGAGAGCTTCCAGGGGACTGGCCGTCGTTTCGACTTCCTCGGTGAATTCCCGCTGGACGCCGTGAATGGTAAAGCCGGTACCGCGATGCTGGTGGACGACTACGGCCACCATCCGACCGAAGTGGACGCGACCATCAAAGCCGCGCGCGCTGGCTGGCCTGACAAGAATCTGGTCATGATCTTCCAGCCGCACCGCTTCACGCGTACCCGCGATCTGTATGACGACTTCGCCAGCGTGCTTTCACAGGTCGATACCCTGTTAATGCTGGATGTTTATTCTGCAGGCGAAACCGCGATTCCAGGTGCAGACAGCCGTTCATTATGTCGTACCATTCGTGGCCGCGGGAAAGTTGACCCTATTCTGGTTTCTGACCCGGCGCAGGTGGCAGAAATTCTGGCACCAGTACTGACAGGTAACGATTTAATTCTGATTCAGGGTGCCGGAAATATCGGCAAAATCGCCCGTACCTTAGCCGAAATCAAACTGAAGCCGCAAACCCAGGAGGATGAGCATCATGGCTGATAAGATTGCTGTCCTGTCTGGTGGTACCTCCGCAGAGCGCGAGGTTTCCCTGAATTCCGGTGCGGCGGTGCTGGCGGGTCTGCGTGAAGGTGGCGTCAATGCCCATCCGGTCGATCCGAAAGAGACGGATGTGACGCAACTGAAAGCGATGGGTTTCGATAAGGTCTTTATCGCGCTGCACGGTCGTGGTGGCGAAGACGGTACCCTGCAAGGGTTGCTGGATTTAATCGGCATGCCGTACACCGGCAGCGGCGTGATGGCTTCCGCGATCTCTATGGATAAACTGCGCAGCAAATTGCTGTGGCAGGGGGCAGGCTTGCCTGTCGCGCCATGGGTTGCACTGACTCGTCGCGAATTTGAATTGGGCCTGTCGGATAGCGTTAATACACGCATTGCTGAACTGGGCTTACCGGTTATTGTTAAGCCGAGTCGGGAAGGTTCAAGTGTTGGGATGTCCAAAGTTGATAAAGCTGAAGATTTATCAGCCGCTTTAGAACTGGCATTTCAACATGATGAAGAAGTTCTGATTGAGAAATGGCTCAGCGGACCGGAATTTACCGTTGCGATGCTTGGCGAAGAAATTTTACCGTCAATTCGTATCCAACCCGCTGGAGTCTTCTATGATTATGAGGCGAAGTATCTCTCTGATGAGACGCAATATTTCTGCCCAAGTGGTCTTGAAGCAGAACGTGAAGCAGATTTACAGTCCCTGGTGCTTAAAGCCTGGAATGTTCTAGGATGCCGCGGCTGGGGACGCATTGATGTCATGCTCGACAGTGATGGCCAATTTTATCTGCTGGAAGCCAATACTTCGCCAGGCATGACCAGCCACAGCCTTGTGCCTATGGCTGCGCGTCAGGCGGGAATGAGTTTCTCGCAGTTAGTCGTACGTATTCTGGACCAGGCGGGCTGATATGTCTCAGGCTGCATTGAACACACGCAACCGCGATGACGAAGAAGAATACACTTCTTCACGCCGGAGTAATGGAACGCGTCTTGCAGGGATTATTTTCCTGCTCGGGGTGCTGTGCACCGTGTTTATCAGCGGCTGGATGGTCCTGGGCTGGATGGAAGACGCACAACGGTTACCGCTTTCTAAGCTGGTGGTCACCGGTGAACGTCACTACACGCGAAACGATGATATTCGCCAGTCAATTCTGGCGCTGGGATCGCCTGGCACCTTTATGACTCAGGACGTCAATATTATCCAGAGCCAGATTGAACGTCTGCCGTGGATAAAACAGGCGAGTGTAAGAAAGCAATGGCCTGATGAATTGAAGATTCATCTGGTTGAATATGTGCCCATTGCGCGTTGGAATGATCAGCACATGGTTGACGTAGACGGAAATTCCTTCAGCGTCCCGACCGATCGTGTCAACAAGCAAAATCTACCGATGTTGTATGGCCCTGAAGGTAGCGAAAATGAAGTGTTACAGGGTTTTCGCGAAATGGGACAGGTGCTGGCAAAAGACAGGTTCACGTTAAAAGATGCTGCCATGACGGCACGCCGCTCCTGGCAGTTGACGTTAACGAACGGCATAAAGCTTAACCTGGGGCGCGGCGACACAATGAAGCGTCTGGCGCGTTTTGTAGAACTTTACCCGGTTTTACAGCAGCAGGCACAGACTGACGGCAAACGGATAAGCTACGTTGATTTGCGCTATGACTCAGGCGCAGCAGTCGGTTGGGTACCGGCTCCGGTCGAGGAACCTAATCAGCAACAGAATCAGGCACAGGTACAGGCAGAACAACAATGATCAAGGCGACGGACAGAAAACTGGTAGTTGGACTGGAGATTGGCACCGCGAAGGTTGCCGCTTTAGTAGGGGAAGTTCTGCCCGACGGTATGGTCAATATCATTGGCGTGGGCAGTTGCCCGTCCCGTGGTATGGATAAAGGTGGGGTAAACGATCTTGAATCGGTGGTGAAATGCGTACAGCGCGCTATCGATCAGGCTGAATTGATGGCAGATTGCCAGATTTCTTCTGTCTATCTGGCCCTTTCTGGTAAGCATATTAGCTGCCAGAACGAAATCGGTATGGTGCCGATTTCTGAAGAAGAAGTAACACAGGAAGACGTTGAAAACGTTGTGCATACGGCGAAATCCGTGCGTGTCCGCGATGAGCATCGCGTACTGCATGTGATCCCGCAGGAATATGCCATCGACTACCAGGAGGGTATCAAGAACCCGGTAGGTCTTTCTGGCGTGCGTATGCAGGCAAAAGTGCACCTGATCACATGTCACAACGATATGGCGAAGAACATTGTAAAAGCTGTTGAACGTTGTGGCCTGAAAGTTGACCAACTTATTTTCGCCGGTCTGGCGGCAAGTTATTCCGTGCTGACCGAAGATGAACGTGAACTGGGCGTCTGTGTGGTCGATATTGGTGGTGGTACAATGGACATGGCCGTATATACCGGCGGTGCTCTGCGCCACACCAAAGTGATCCCTTACGCAGGGAATGTTGTGACCAGCGATATTGCTTACGCTTTTGGTACGCCACCGAGCGATGCAGAAGCGATTAAAGTGCGCCATGGTTGTGCGCTGGGGTCTATCGTTGGGAAAGATGAGAGCGTTGAAGTGCCAAGCGTAGGTGGTCGTCCACCGCGCAGTCTGCAACGCCAGACGCTGGCAGAGGTGATCGAGCCGCGCTATACCGAGCTGCTCAATCTCGTCAACGAAGAGATTTTACAGTTACAGGAACAGCTTCGTCAGCAGGGTGTTAAGCATCATCTCGCGGCGGGGATTGTATTAACCGGCGGTGCAGCGCAAATTGAAGGTCTTGCAGCCTGTGCTCAGCGCGTGTTCCATACGCAGGTGCGTATTGGTGCGCCACTGAATATCACCGGTTTAACGGATTATGCTCAGGAGCCTTATTATTCAACGGCTGTGGGCCTGCTTCACTATGGGAAAGAATCTCATCTCAGTGGCGAAGCAGAAGTGGAAAAACGCGTCTCAGTGGGGTCGTGGGTCAAACGACTGAACAACTGGTTGCGAAAAGAGTTTTAATTTTTTTAAGAGACCGGAGAGAATTAGCGGTCTCGGGCGACAGGCACAACGGAGAGAGAAATTATGTTTGAACCTATGGAACTGACCAACGACGCGGTGATTAAAGTCATCGGCGTCGGTGGCGGCGGCGGTAACGCCGTAGAGCATATGGTGCGCGAGCGCATTGAAGGCGTTGAATTCTTTGCGGTTAACACCGATGCGCAGGCACTGCGTAAAACGGCTGTTGGCCAGACTATCCAGATCGGCGGTGGTATCACCAAAGGGCTGGGCGCTGGGGCTAACCCGGAAGTCGGTCGCAATGCGGCTGAAGAAGATCGTGAAGCCCTGCGTGCTGCACTGGAAGGTGCGGACATGGTCTTCATCGCAGCAGGCATGGGCGGCGGTACCGGTACTGGTGCTGCACCTGTTGTGGCTGAAGTTGCGAAAGATTTAGGTATCCTGACCGTTGCTGTTGTGACCAAGCCTTTCAACTTTGAAGGCAAGAAGCGCATGGCCTTTGCGGAGCAGGGTATCACCGAGCTGTCCAAACATGTGGACTCTCTGATCACCATCCCGAACGACAAGCTGTTGAAAGTTCTGGGCCGCGGTATCTCCCTGCTGGACGCCTTTGGCGCAGCAAACGACGTGCTGAAAGGCGCGGTTCAGGGTATCGCCGAACTGATCACCCGTCCTGGCCTGATGAACGTTGACTTTGCAGACGTTCGCACCGTGATGTCCGAAATGGGCTACGCGATGATGGGCTCTGGCGTGGCGAGCGGTGAAGACCGTGCAGAAGAAGCGGCTGAAATGGCTATCTCTTCTCCACTGCTGGAAGATATCGACTTGTCTGGTGCGCGCGGCGTGCTGGTCAACATTACCGCTGGCTTTGACCTGCGTCTGGATGAGTTCGAAACCGTGGGTAACACCATTCGTGCGTTCGCCTCTGACAATGCGACTGTGGTAATCGGTACTTCCCTTGATCCGGAAATGAACGACGAACTCCGCGTGACTGTGGTTGCCACCGGTATCGGTATGGACAAGCGTCCTGAAATCACGCTGGTGACTAACAAACAGACTCAGCAACCGGTAATGGACCGTTACCAGCAGCACGGTATGTCTCCTTTGACTCAGGAGCAGAAACCGGCCGCGAAAGTGGTTAATGACCCAACACCGCAAACCGCGAAAGAGCCAGATTATCTGGATATCCCGGCGTTCCTGCGTAAGCAAGCTGACTAAGAATTGGCTGGAATTTGGGGATTTGCGCTCTTTGTGCTAAACTGGCCCACCGTTAGTGATATACACTCTCGGTCGGATAGTTAATTTGGCGAGATTATACGATGATCAAACAAAGGACACTTAAACGTATCGTTCAGGCGACTGGCGTCGGTTTACATACCGGCAAAAAAGTCACACTGACGTTACGCCCTGCGCCGGCCAATACCGGGGTCATCTATCGTCGCACCGACTTGAATCCACCGGTAGATTTTCCGGCCGATGCCAAATCTGTGCGTGATACTATGCTCTGTACTTGTCTGGTGAACGAGCATGACGTGCGGATTTCTACCGTAGAGCACCTGAACGCCGCCCTGGCGGGTCTGGGTATCGACAACATTATTGTTGAAGTTGATGCGCCAGAAATCCCGATTATGGATGGCAGTGCTGCTCCGTTCGTTTATCTGTTGCTGGATGCCGGCATCGAAGAACTGAACTGCGCGAAGAAATTTGTTCGCATCAAAGAGACCGTTCGTGTCGAAGATGGCGACAAGTGGGCTGAATTCAAACCGTACAATGGTTTCTCGTTGGACTTTACCATCGACTTTAACCATCCGGCGATTGATTCCAGCACCCAACGCTATGCGATGAACTTCTCTGCTGATGCATTCATGCGCCAGATCAGCCGTGCCCGTACATTTGGCTTCATGCGTGATATCGAATATCTGCAGTCCCGCGGCCTGTGCCTGGGCGGCAGCTTCGATTGTGCCATCGTTGTTGACGATTATCGCGTACTGAACGAAGACGGCCTGCGTTTCGAAGATGAATTCGTTCGTCACAAAATGCTGGACGCTATTGGCGACCTGTTCATGTGTGGTCACAACATCATTGGTGCATTTACCGCGTTCAAATCCGGTCATGCGCTGAACAACAAACTGTTGCAGGCCGTCCTGGCAAAACAGGAAGCCTGGGAATATGTGACCTTCGAAGACGAAGCAGAGCTGCCTCTGGCGTTCAAAGCACCAAGCACGGTTCTGGCGTAACGGTACAAGCCGTTTCGTAAAAAATCGACTGGTTAACCTGGTACTCTCTCCGACCAGGGGAACCAGTCATTTTTATTTATACCTATCTTCATTTTTGCCCTCAGTCCCTCAATCCGTTGCCATACGTTGAAAATCTGTGCGTTAGCTGCATTCTTGACCGTTTTTCCCCGCAGTAGCATGTCATTCCTGCTGCTGTGTATTGGCTTTAGTGGTAATATCTGGGCGCTTAAAAGAATAACTGACTTCAGCTTGTAAAGGCTGACTTATGTGGTGGAGCAAGTGAGCGGAATACTGACGCGCTGGCGACAATTTGGCAGACGTTACTTCTGGCCGCATCTCTTATTAGGGATGGTCGCGGCGAGTCTCGGCTTGCCTGCGCTCAGTAACAGTGCTGAAGCAGCGACACCGCCGAAAACCTCCACAACCAAACACGATCTCAATACGCGGGTTAACTTTACGAACCTCGCGTGGCTTGAAGCCAGTCGCCGCCCGAATTTCTCAGTAGATTACTGGCACCAGCACGCCATTCGCACGGTTATCCGCCATTTGTCATTTGCGATGGCACCGCAGGCAATGCCTGTTGCTGAAACGGCGCGGCCGGAGCAGGCTCAGCATCTTGCCCTGCTCGATACGCTCAATGCGCTGCTCACTCAGGATAGCCAGCCACCGGTCATGGTGCGTCAGACGGCGCGATTCGCGTTCGTTTCTCCTGCCTCATTCTCCGTTTCAACATGGATTAGCCAGGTTCACGGTATTCGCGCCGGGCCGCAACGCCTCAGCTAAATTAACTTTTTCAATACCTTAATTTATCTGCCCACGATGGGGCGTTTGAGAATTTATTATGCTAATCAAATTATTAACCAAAGTTTTCGGTAGTCGTAACGATCGTACCCTGCGCCGTATGCGCAAAGCCGTCGCAGTCATCAACGGTATGGAACCGGCGATGGAGAAGCTCTCTGATGACGAGCTGAAAGCCAAAACGGCAGAATTCCGTGCGCGTCTGGAAAAAGGTGAAACCTTAGAAAGCCTGATCCCGGAAGCTTTTGCCGTGGTCCGTGAAGCGAGCAAGCGTGTGTTCGGCATGCGCCACTTCGATGTTCAGCTGCTGGGGGGTATGGTGCTCAACGAACGCTGCATCGCGGAAATGCGTACCGGTGAAGGTAAAACCCTGACCGCAACGCTGCCGGCATACCTGAACGCGCTGACCGGTAAAGGCGTTCACGTCGTCACCGTCAACGACTATCTGGCACAGCGTGACGCCGAAAACAACCGTCCACTGTTCGAATTCCTCGGTATGACTGTCGGCATCAACATGTCTGGTCTGCCTGCGCCAGCCAAGCGTGACGCGTATAACGCGGATATTACCTACGGTACGAACAACGAATACGGTTTCGACTACCTGCGTGACAACATGGCGTTCAGCCCGGAAGAGCGCGTACAGCGTAAGCTGCACTATGCGCTGGTGGATGAGGTGGACTCCATCCTGATCGATGAAGCGCGTACTCCGCTGATTATCTCCGGCCCGGCTGAAGACAGCTCTGAGATGTACCGTAAAGTCGACAAAATCATTCCACACCTGCTGCGTCAGGAGAAAGAAGACTCCGATACCTTCCAGGGTGAAGGCCACTTCTCCGTTGATGAAAAAGCGCGCCAGGTGAACCTGACCGAGCGTGGTCTGGTGAAAATTGAAGAACTGCTGGTCGCTGAAGGCATCATGGAAGAGGGAGAGTCTCTGTACTCTCCGAGCAACATCATGCTGATGCACCACGTGACCGCAGCCCTGCGTGCCCATGCCCTGTTTACCCGCGACGTCGACTACATCGTAAAAGACGGCGAAGTGATCATCGTCGATGAACACACCGGCCGTACCATGCAGGGGCGTCGCTGGTCTGATGGCCTGCACCAGGCTGTGGAAGCCAAAGAAGGTGTGGATATTCAGAATGAAAACCAGACGCTGGCGTCTATCACCTTCCAGAACTACTTCCGTCTGTACGAGAAGCTGGCGGGCATGACCGGTACTGCCGATACCGAAGCGTTTGAATTCAGCTCCATCTATAAGCTGGATACCGTGGTGGTGCCAACCAACCGTCCAATGATCCGTAAGGATATGCCGGACCTGGTGTACATGACCGAAGCGGAAAAAATTCAGGCGATCATCGAAGATATTCGCGATCGTACTGCGAATGGTCAGCCGGTTCTGGTAGGGACCATCTCCATCGAGAAATCCGAAGTGGTTTCTCACGAGCTGACTAAAGCGGGTATCAAACACAACGTTCTGAACGCTAAATTCCACGCTAAAGAAGCAGATATCGTTGCGCAGGCGGGTTATCCGGCTGCGGTGACCATTGCCACCAACATGGCGGGCCGTGGTACCGATATTATGCTTGGCGGTAGCTGGCAGGCTGAAGTGGCTGAACTGGAAAACCCAACGCCAGAACAGATTGCGCAGATCAAAGCCGACTGGCAGGTTCGTCATGACGCGGTTCTGGCATCCGGTGGTTTGCACATTATCGGTACCGAGCGTCACGAATCTCGTCGTATTGATAACCAGCTGCGTGGTCGTGCGGGTCGTCAGGGTGATGCCGGTTCTTCCCGCTTCTACCTGTCTATGGAAGATGCGCTGATGCGTATTTTCGCCTCTGACCGTGTATCCGGCATGATGCGTAAGCTGGGCATGAAACCAGGCGAAGCCATCGAGCACCCGTGGGTCACTAAAGCGATTGCAAACGCGCAGCGTAAAGTGGAAAGCCGCAACTTTGATATTCGTAAGCAGCTGCTGGAATATGATGATGTGGCTAACGATCAGCGTCGTGCGATCTACACCCAGCGTAACGAACTGCTGGACGTGTCTGACGTGAGCGAAACCATTAACAGCATTCGCGAAGACGTATTCAAAGCGACTATCGACGCGCATATTCCACCGCAGTCTCTGGAAGAGATGTGGGATATCGAAGGTCTCCAGGAACGTCTGAAAAACGACTTTGACCTCGATCTGCCAATCAAAGAGTGGCTGGACAAAGAGCCTGAGCTGCATGAAGAGACGCTGCGCGAACGTATTTACGAAACTGCGCTGGATGTCTACAAGCGTAAGGAAGAGGTTGTTGGCGCCGAGATGATGCGTCACTTCGAAAAAGGTGTAATGCTGCAGACCCTGGACTCACTGTGGAAAGAGCACCTGGCGGCGATGGACTACCTGCGTCAGGGTATCCACCTGCGTGGCTATGCACAGAAAGATCCGAAGCAGGAATATAAGCGTGAATCCTTCTCGATGTTTGCGTCGATGCTGGAGTCGCTGAAATATGAAGTGATCAGCACCCTGAGCAAGGTTCAGGTGCGTATGCCGGAAGAAGTGGAAGCGATGGAGCAGCAGCGTCGCGAAGAAGCTGAGCGTCTGGCGCAGATGCAACAGCTGAGCCACCAGACTGATGACAGTGAAGCCGCAGCGGCGATCGCAGCGCAGACGGGCGATCGTAAAGTGGGCCGTAACGATCCGTGCCCATGTGGTTCCGGTAAAAAATACAAGGCGTGCCACGGCCGTCTGAACTAAGTTCATGAAAAAGCAAAAAGGCGCAGACATCTGCGCCTTTTTTATGGAAGTGACACTATGAAAATACTGCAAATTGCCGTCGGGATTATTCGCAACCCGCAAAACCAAATCTTCATTACCCAGCGCGCGGCTGACGCCCATATGGCGAACAAATGGGAGTTTCCGGGGGGGAAAATCGAATCAGGTGAAACGCCGGAAGAGGCGCTGGTTCGCGAACTGCAGGAAGAGGTGGGGATTACTCCACTTGGCGCAACGCTGTTTGATAAGCTCGAATACCAGTTTCCGGACAGGCACATCACGCTATGGTTCTGGCTGGTAGAAAGCTGGGAAGGTGAACCCTGGGGGAAAGAGGGACAACCGGGTAATTGGGTTGAACTTCAGGTAAGTGATGCCGAAAAATTCCCACCGGCTAATGAGCCTGTGATTCGCCGATTAGTGGCAAACAGGTAGGCCTGCTAAGCGAAGCGCCAGCAGGCTTTATACGTTACTGCTGGTTCTCGCTCCAGTCATCGCTATCCGTGAGATCGCCTTCACTCGGAATGCGTTTCTCCTCCGCTGCCCATTCTCCCAGATCAATCAACTGACAGCGTTTACAGCAGAATGGGCGGAATGGGCTCATTTCGCCCCAGACAACGGTTTTGCCACAGGTCGGGCAGTTTACGGTGGTTACGTCAGACATCGGTACTCCTCAACAACAGGCCAGTTCAAAATCGAGACGTTCTGGCACGGTGCCATTTTCACTGTCCAGCGGCATAAAGCGAATGGCGAAACGACTTTTATGTCCGGAAATTTGTGGGTAAAGCTGTTCGCCAAGCGATAAGTTCAGGCGTAGAAGATCGGCATCATCACCGTTATCCTGGTAGAAACCGTTCAGGCTGGTTTGCTTACGGAATGGGGCTGAGTTACGGATCAGATCGAGGATAAGCGACAGCGTCTGGTGCATCGGCTCCAGACTCGCCAGCCAGCTATTCACCTGTGCATCACGTTGAGCTTGCGGCATATGCAGCCACATATGAAGCGTCGGGAGATCGAAACTACAGCAACCGCCAGGGATACTCAGACGCTGGCGGACCAGGCCAATCAGGCGGTCTTCACGCAAAAATTGTCCAACGCGTGGCGCGGCCATCAGAAGGGTGCTGCTGGCTTTCAACTGCTGGCGGAGATCGTCGATACGGCTTTGGTCGACACCGGGGACCTCAGTCCAGGCCTGCAATTTACGTTGCTGGCGCTCCAGCTCTTTGAGCAATTCTGTGCGGACATCTCCGCGTTCAATCACATCCAGTAGATCGCCCACGTTACGGAAGAAGTGTAACGCCGTGGCATGATCGTTGACAGGGAGATGCTGTGAAAGCTGTTGAATGAGAAATTCGATACGTAACCAGGTACGCATTTTTTCGTTGAGCGGATGCTCAAAAAGGATGTGAGTCGACATTATGGTTTTTCCTGTGCAACGGTCTGCGCGGCAAACGTCAGATACTGCGCGTGCAGACGGGCAACATCCGATGCAATGGCATCTGGTGCGCCGTTATTATCAATAACATCATCCGCCACGGCAAGGCGCTGATCGCGCGTGGCCTGAGCGGCAAGAATTTGTTCAGCATGTTCACGCGAGACGCGGTCGCGCATCATGGTGCGCTGGATTTGCGTTTCGGGAGAGACATCAATCACCAGCACCCGGTCGGCTTTTTTCTGCAACTGATTTTCCACCAGTAACGGAACTACCCACAATACATAGGGTGAGCTGGCTGCGGCAATCTGACGCTGGGTTTCCTGGTGGATAATGGGGTGGAGCAAGGCATTAAGCCAGACTTTTTCCGCAGAATCAGAAAAAATGCATTCGCGAAGCTGACGGCGATTCAGAGTGCCATCGGCATTGATGATTGCCTGACCAAAATGTTCTGCGATGGCCTTTAGCGCGGGTGTATTAGGCTCTACCACCTGGCGGGCAATGATATCGGCATCAATAATCGTGATACCCAGACGAGAGAAAGCGTCCGCAACGGTACTTTTGCCACTACCGATGCCGCCGGTTAATGCAACGATATACCCCATTAAATCAAATCCTGGGAATTATTCATTATTAAAATCAGTTGATTAAAACTCTTAGGTGCCCCAGCAACTGTTTAGCCCCGTTTACCGGCTTTTTACCAGGTAAATTTATAGGATTGTAGCGTAAAAAAAGAGAATTTCGCAGTCTTGCGGAGCAGGTATTAGTGCGTATGATAACGTCACTGGAGTTGTGCTTTTAACATATTTGCCTCTAACCCCAGGAATCCGCACATGCGTATTGAAGAAGATCTGAAGTTAGGTTTCAAAGACGTTCTTATCCGCCCTAAACGCTCTACACTGAAAAGTCGCTCAGACGTTGAACTTGAACGTCAATTCACCTTTAAACATTCCGGTCAGACCTGGTCTGGTGTGCCAATCATTGCTGCCAACATGGACACTGTGGGCACATTTGAAATGGCAACGGCGCTGGCAAAATTTGATGTCCTCACCGCTGTGCATAAGCACTACTCTCCTGAAGAGTGGAATGCATTTGTTGCGTCAGCTTCAGACGATGTGGTTAAGCATGTCATGGTTTCTACCGGTACATCCGATGCGGATTTTGAGAAGACCAAACAGATCCTGAATGCGAATCCAGCACTAAACTTCGTCTGTATTGATGTGGCGAACGGCTATTCCGAGCACTTCGTGCAGTTTGTCAGCAAGGCTCGCGAAGCCTGGCCGACCAAAACCATCATCGCGGGTAACGTGGTGACCGGCGAAATGTGTGAAGAGCTGATCCTTTCCGGTGCCGACATTGTGAAAGTAGGCATTGGCCCGGGTTCCGTATGCACCACGCGCGTTAAAACCGGTGTCGGTTATCCGCAGCTTTCCGCCGTGATTGAGTGCGCTGATGCTGCGCATGGTCTGGGCGGCCAAATCATCAGCGACGGCGGTTGCACCATGCCGGGTGATGTTGCGAAGGCCTTTGGCGGCGGCGCAGACTTCGTGATGCTCGGCGGTATGCTGGCAGGCCACGAAGAGAGTGGTGGCACAGTGGTTGAAGAGAATGGCGAGAAATTTATGCTGTTCTACGGGATGAGCTCTGAATCTGCGATGACCCGTCACGTCGGTGGCGTAGCAAAATACCGCGCGGCTGAAGGCAAAACCGTGAAGCTGCCACTGCGTGGCCCGGTCGAAAACACTGCGCGCGATATCCTTGGCGGCTTACGCTCAGCCTGCACCTATGTTGGGGCATCCCGTCTGAAAGAGCTGACGAAACGTACTACGTTTATCCGCGTTCAGGAGCAGGAAAACCGCGTGTTCAACAGTCTGTAATAGCTTCAGCTGGCGCATGCCCGTGCGCCAGCATTATCCTGCACTCATCGCATCCCCCAGATGGAAAATAGGCAGGTACATTGCCACCACCAGTGTACCGATGATGACTCCCGTCACAATCAGAAGCAAAGGCTCCAGAAGTGCCGCCAGGTTATCTGCCTGCTGGAAGGTTTGCTCCGTGTGATGGTGGGCAAGGTTCTTCAGCATGACGTCCAACGCACCTGACATTTCACCGGTTCGTAAAAGCTGAATACACAGCGGGGTAAAGATTGCCGTCTTCTGGAAGGATGACCATATGGGGAGACCTTTTTCAATGTCCTCCCGAACGCAGCGGAGTATCCCCCGCCAGTAACAACTTTCAACGGTTTCCTCCGCGCTCTCCAGCCCCTGTAAAAAGGGAATACCCGCCTGTTGTGTAAGCGACAGCACGGTAAAGATCTGTCCCAGTTTTTGGCCTTTTGCCAGTGCGCCCATGACGGGAGTATGCAGCAAGATGCATTGCCAGCGAGGGTCATTTCGCAGAATCCAGGCGGCAGCCACAGGTACAAGCAGTCCCGAGAACAGTGCGAGGAAATATGACTGCATAAAGGCGGCCATCCCCATGACAATCTGTGTCAGTTTCGGAAGCGGGGTATTAAACGTCCTGTAGATAGCGGCAAATTCAGGTAAGACCAGAGTGACCATCGCCAGCACGACGATTACAGCCAGCATCAGGATTATCACCGGATAGCGCAGTGCCTTTTTCACTTTTGCACTGAGCTGCTGCTGAGACTTTTGTTGCTGTGCTAGCCGGCGGCAGCACTCCTCCAGTTTTCCTGTTAGTTCACCGGTTTTCACCATCGAGACATGCAATGGGCTAAAGACCGCAGGCCATCGCTTTAGTGCCTCAGAAAAAGGGCATCCTTCACCAAGTTCATCGGCAATGCTTTGCAGGAGTGCCTGCCAGGGCTTTAATGGATGCTGGTCCGCCAGCATTTGCAGACTATGGGACAATGTCAGCCCAGCCTGCATAAGAGTCGCGAGCTGGCGAAACATCTCGTAGCAGTGATGTGGCCGCCAGCGGTATTTCTGTGAGCATCGGGTCACTGACAGCGGATGCAACTCGTTACGCATCAGTCTGGTGAAAGCCGCATTACGGTCTGTCGCCCAGAGTGTTCCACTCCGGGGCTCTCCTTCAATGGAAAGCGCTCGCCAGCGCCAGAGTTGATTAGCAACCATCGGGCATTCCCAGAACGCGCAGCAACTCTTCGAGCGTGGTCAGCCCCTGTTCAACCGCGATACAGCCGTGTTCGAACAGGGAAAGCATTCCTGCCTGTCGGGCACTTGCTTCTATCACTTCGGTTCCTGCGCCGCTGGCAATGGCCTGCCGCAGGAAACTATCGATCGCAAGAACTTCAAAAATGGCCACGCGGCCATAGAAACCGTGATAGCAACGATCGCAACCTGTGGGTTGCCAGCGTGGAAGCGGTCTGCACCAGACTGAGCGAGGTAATTCAGCGTTTTCGCTGGCTTCCCGGCGACAATGTGGGCACAGACGACGAACCAGGCGTTGAGCTATCACCATCGAGAGTGCGGAAGATATCATCCAGCGCGCCACGCCCATCTGCTCCAGGCGAGTCAGGGCTTCTGTTGTTGAGTTAGTGTGCAGCGTCGATAACACCAGATGCCCGGTCTGGGCGGCATTAATGGCAATCTCAGCCGTTTCACCATCACGAATTTCGCCGACCATAATGATGTCAGGATCCTGACGTAGCAGCGCTCTCAGCACGCTCTGAAATGTTAAGCCCGCGCGGGGATTAATCTGCGTCTGGTTTAATCCCGCAAGGGGGATCTCAATGGGATCCTCCACGCTACAGATGTTAACATCCGGCGTGTTGCGCGCTTGCAACGCACTGTAAAGCGTCACCGTTTTGCCGCTGCCTGTGGGACCCGTGACCAGAATCAGCCCCTGTGGCTGATGAAGAGCGTCGTTAAAGCAGGTCAGTTGTTCAGTACTCATACCAAGTGCTTTCGGCTCAAGAGCCTGCTGAACCTGATGCAACAGGCGCAGCACAATTTTCTCGCCACCGCTGCAGGGAAGCGTGGCGATTCGAAATGAGATCGGCTCATTTGCCAGCTCAATCGTAAACTGACCGTCCTGCGGTAAACGGCGCTCGGCAATATCCAGGTTACTTAACACTTTTAAACGCGCGCTGAACTGGGTTGCCAGTGCTGCAGAAAGCGGAGGTTGCGGGCACAGTACGCCGTCAATACGTAAGCGGATCTGACATGCGTGCTCCATCGGTTCAATATGAATGTCTGATGCGCGTTGGTTTATCGCCTGTTGCAGCGTGTGGTTGAGGATATCTACTGCTGAATGTGAAGGAGAAACGACAGGCAGATGTGATTGTGACGTTAACTGCCGGTGTTTTTCCATACGCTCAGTGCTCCAGCATTCGATATCAATCCGTTTTTGGGTCGCGAAACGCAGGGCTTCCATTAACTCACTGCCAGGGTTTCCCACGACGGCGATGCTAATCATGTCACTATCACTGGTTAGCAGCAGAGCGTGATGGCGCAGACAGAGTGCCACGAGTTGATCCGTATTCATTCTCTGCTCCTCAGTTAGTGTCGAAGCGGAAAACATCTTCACAAGCTTGTTTAAGCGTACTGTCAGCACTGATGTTGCAGTCACGCATCCAGCCCGTCATGCCGTTGCCGTCGTTCCACTGTGGCGTCATGACCACCTCCAGCCCGTTGAGACTCTCTTGTCCCGTTAAGATCACAATCCCTTTCGCCACGCTCATTCCTGAGACGTAACGCGTTGTGGTAGGGGAAGGGATACCGTTACTGCCCGCGTCACAACGTTCCAACCCACCATGATCCAGTGCGCAAAGCTCAATGGCGGTGCGGTAGGGAACGAAGGTTTGCAGCATATCGGTCAGCGCGGCTTTTCGCAGGTAATTCTGGTATGCGGGTACGCCGATGGCGCTCAGAATGGCAATAATGCCAATGACCACCATCAGCTCAATGAGTGTAAATCCCTGTTGTCTGTCCATGTCTGCTCCTTATGTTGAATGGCGCTACTCTGGCAGCGCAAAAGGGCAGGTACGAGGCACAAAAAAGGGAACGGGGAGGGGGCTTCAGAGAATTCATTTGATGTTGCAGGGAAGGACAACGGATTTGCGAGCGGAGCTGAAATTCCCCTCTCCAGGCGGAGAGGGGAGAAGACACTATTTAAAGCGCATCGAGAGGTCGAGAGCACGCACGTGTTTGGTCAGCGCCCCGACGGAGATGTAATCAACACCGGTCTCGGCGAATTCACGGATAGTATCGAACGTCACGTTGCCGGATACCTCAAGCTGAGCCTGGCCGTTAGTCAGTTTTACTGCTTCACGCATCTGCTCGGTTTCGAAGTTATCGAGCATGATGATATCGGCCCCGGCCTTAATTGCCTGCTCCAGCTCGTCCAGGTTTTCCACTTCCACTTCGACAGGGACATCCGGATGCAGCCAGAAGGCTTTTTCAACCGCCTGACGCACCGAACCCGAGGCAATAATATGGTTCTCTTTAATCAGGAACGCGTCTGACAACCCCAGCCGATGGTTTGCGCCGCCGCCACAGAGCACCGCGTATTTCAGCGCCGTACGCAGGCCCGGCAGTGTTTTGCGGGTATCCAGTAACTGCGTACGGGTGCCGACAAGCAGGTCAACGTAGCGGCGTACTTCACTTGCCACCCCGGATAAGGTCTGGACGAAGTTAAGCGCGGTTCGTTCACCGGTGAGCAAAACGCGTGAAGGACCATTCAGCTCAAACAGCGGCTGGTTTGCCGTAATCGCATCGCCGTCTTCAACATGCCAGGTGATCTGCACATCATCCCCCGCCAGTTGGGTAAAGACCTCTTCAACCCAGCGCTTGCCGCAAAAAACGCCATCTTCACGAGTGATAATGACCGCGTGCGAACGTGCTTCTTTTGGCAATAATTGGGCAGTAATATCCTTTTCGGCATTGATGTCACCGCCCAGATCTTCTTTCAAAGCATGGGCAACGCTTGCCGGAATATCCATATTAATACGTTCCAGAAGCGCTTCACGTCGGTGGTCGGGGTTGTAGCGGCGAGGCGGCATGATAAAACTCCAAATTGGTAACGAATCATAATATTGAAACATGCTACTCTGAACCGAGTAACAGCACCATACATAAGGAGTTCCAGCATGTTGTTAGAAAACGGATGGCTGGTGGATGCGCGGCATGTGCCCTCGCCGCACCACGACTGCCGCCCGGAGGATGAAAAGCCCACACTGCTGGTTGTTCATAATATTAGTCTCCCGCCGGGTGAGTTTGGCGGTCCGTGGATCGATGCATTATTCACAGGAACGATAGATCCCGATGCCCATCCTTTCTTTGCTGAGATTGCACATCTGCGCGTGTCGGCTCATTGTCTGATTCGTCGCGATGGTGAAGTCGTTCAGTATGTTCCCTTTGATAAACGCGCCTGGCATGCCGGGGTGTCGATGTACCAGGGGCGCGAACGATGCAACGATTTTTCTATAGGAATCGAGCTGGAAGGCACTGATACCGTGCCTTATACCGATTCACAGTATCAACAGCTCGTGACTGTAACCAAAACGCTTATTGGACTCTACCCGGCCATCGCCGAAAATATCACGGGACACAGTGATATCGCTCCGGCGAGAAAAACCGATCCCGGCCCGGCCTTTGACTGGTCCCGGTTTCGCGCCATGCTTACTGCGCCGTCAGAATAAGGAGATAACATGACGTTGTTTACCATGCTGCTGGTCATCATCGCCGAACGCCTGTTCAAACTCGGCGAGCACTGGCATCTGGATCACCGGCTGGAGGTGCTTTTCCGCCGGATTAAGCACTTTTCCATGCTGCGCACGCTGCTGATGCTGGCAGGTGTGATGGTGATTACGTTTCTGCTGCTGCGCTCGCTGCACGGACTCTTTTTCAACGTGCCGCTACTTGTTGTGTGGATCCTGCTGGGTGTGTTGTGCATTGGTGCGGGGAAGGTACGTTTGCATTATCACGCTTATCTTAAAGCGGCATCTCGTGATGATGCCCATGCACGTAGTGCGATGGCGAGCGAACTGACCCTGATCCATGGGGTACCACCGGATTGCGATGAACGTGATTTTTTACGTGAGCTGCAAAACGCACTGCTGTGGATTAACTTCCGCTACTACCTGGCACCGCTGTTCTGGTTTGTGGTGGGGGGCCCGTGGGGACCGGTATTGCTGATGGGGTATGCTTTTCTTCGGGCGTGGCAAACCTGGCTTGCCCGCTATCTGACGCCGCATGAACGCTTGCAGTCCGGGATTGATGCCATCCTGCACGTGCTTGACTGGCTCCCGGTGCGGTTCGTGGGGGTGGTATATGCGTTGATTGGTCACGGTGAAAAAGCGTTGCCTGCGTGGTTCGCTTCTCTTGCCGATCGCCATACGTCGCAGTACCAGGTGTTAACGCGTCTGGCTCAGTTCTCTCTGGCGCGCGAGCCGCATACCGATAAGATTGAAACGCCAAAAGCTGCAGTGTCGATGGCGAAGAAAACGTCATTTGTGGTGGTGGTGGTCGTGGCGCTGCTGACCATTTACGGCACGCTGGTGTAAGCCAGCGCGCCGCAAAGACTAAAGCGTATCCGCGGGCGGGATGCCGAAATCAGGCATCCCGTTTTCTTCCCAGCGGACAAGCTTAAGGCGGGTATGACGGTTCGGATCGTAAAGCGGATCGCCTTCAATTTCGGTGTAGTTACGTGCGTGATACACCAGCACATCTTCCCCATCCGGCGTCTGCGTAAAGCTGTTGTGCCCTGGGCCATACTGGCGATTTTCATCGCTGGTGGTGAATACCGGGCGAGGAGATTTCTGCCAGTTCGCCGGGTTTTGCGGATCGGCGATCATATCGATCCACAATAGACCCATGCAGTAGTTCTCATCGGTCGCGCTGGCGGAATAGCTGATGAAGAGTTTGTCGCCGTGAAACAGTACTGCCGGGCCTTCGTTAACCCAAAATCCACGGCACTCCCAGTCATACTCCGGCTTGCTGAGCATCACCGGCTCGCCTTTTAGCGTCCACGGATTTTCCATTTCACACAGATAGAGGTTGGAGTTACCGGAGATATCCGGGGCTTTTTGCGCCCACAGATACCAGCGTTTCCCCTGGTGCATAAAAGTGGTGGCATCCAGCGCAAAGGTGTCAAATGGCGTGATGACCTGACCTTTCTCCTCCCACGTGCCCGCGAGCGGATCGCGGTCAGTACATTCCAGCACAAACATGCGGTGCTGGAACATGCCGAGCCTGTCGAGCGCCTGAGTGTGTGCCGCTGCAAAGTAGATGTACCACTTACCGTCAATATGATGCAGCTCCGGCGCCCATATTAACTCGCTCATAGGGCCGGTGTCGGGTTTACGCCACACCACCACTTCGTCGGCGCTGCGCAGCCCTTCCAGCGAATCTGCGCGGCGGATCGCCAGCCTGTCATACTGCGGCACGGAGGCAATAAAATAGTATTGCCCCGCGTGGTACAAAATGTACGGATCGGCGCGTTGCTCAATAAACGGGTTTGGCCAGGTTTGCATTAGGCTTTCCTTATTTTGTCTCAGCGGCTTTGAGTTCCGGATAATCGTTCAGCTCGCGATAGTTGTTACGACGCTTTTGCAGATCGGACTGGATCTGCTTCATGGTTTCACGGTCCACTTTCAGCAGACGCACCACTCCCGCGGTAATCAGATATCCAACGCCCGGAATCACCGTGAACAGCAGCACAATACCGTTGATGGCGTCCGCGCTCTGCGCTTTCGCACCGGCATCGTAACCGTACCAGGAGAGCAGGAAGCCCACCATTGCACCGGCAACCGCCAGCCCCAGCTTGAGGAAGAAGATGTTGCCGGAGAAACTGATACCCGTGATGCGTTTTCCGGTCTTCCACTCGCCATAGTCATCGACATCAGCCATCAGCGACCAGTGCAGCGGCGACGGGATTTGATGCAGGATATTCAGCAGGAAGTAGAGCACGACGATGGTGACGGTGGCTTTCGGGTCGAAGAAATAGAATGCACAGGAGAAAATTGCCAGCGCGATGTTGGTCCAGAAGAACACCTTCAGCTTACACCAGCGGTCAGTTAATACTTTCGCCAGCATACTGCCGAGCATCATGCCGACCACCCCGAGGCTGATAAACAGGGTGGCGAAGTGGGTGCTCTGGCCCATAACCCAGGTGACGTAATACATGGTCGCCGCCATGCGGATAAAACCCGGACAGACGTTGCACAGGGTTAACAGCAGAATGCGCACCCATTGATCGTTCTTCCACACGTCTTTCAGGTCGTTTTTCAATTCGTCATGCGTCTGTACCGCCGGGCGTACACGCTCGCGGACGGTGGCGAAGCAGAACAGGAACATACAGGTACCAATCAGCGCCAGTACGGTCATCGCCATCTGGTAACCTTTGGCTTTGTTATCCCCACCAAACCAGTCGGCCATCGGCAGCAAGGTGAGTGACAGCAGCAGCGTCGCAATACCGACCATCACGAAGCGATAAGACTGACAGGCGACGCGCTCTTTAGGGTCGTTAGTAATCACGCCACCCAGCGAGCAGTACGGAATGTTGATGGCGGTGTAGGTCAGCGACAGCAGGAAGTAGGTGGCAAAGGCATAGATAACTTTGCTGTTATAGCTCCACTCTGGCGTGGTGAACATCAGGATACTGAACAGTGCATAGGGGACGGCGATCCACAGCAGCCATGGACGAAACCGCCCATATTTACTGCGGGTACGGTCAGCGATAGCACCCATAATAGGATCTGTTACGGCATCAATGACACGAACAGACAACAGCAATACGCCGACCAGTGCAGGTGCCAGACCAAAAATATCCGTATAGAAATAGTTAACAAACAACATGATGGCGCCGAAGATGATGTTGCATCCCGCGTCTCCCATCCCATAGCCGATCTTTTCTTTTACTGACAGTTTGCTGTTATCCATTAACTGCTCTCCAGATTGCGGTATGGAGAGAATTATTTGCTGGCAAAGGAATTTATGCGTTGCAGTATCGCGTCGGTGATATGGATAAAATTGCTGTTGGCGGGAATTTGTGAGGAAGGTAACAACACTCTGCACACCGGAAAAGGCGTGCAGAGTGGAAGGGCAGATTAGTGTGCTTTCACCGCGTTGCCGTTTTTCTGTTTAACCAGATAACCCACGCCGAGGATCGCTATCCAGACCGGGATCAGGTACACGGAAATCGCCATTCCCGGGGTGATCAGCATGATGACCAGCACTGCGGCCATGAACAGCAGACACACCCAGTTACCCAGCGGATAAAGCAGAGCCGGGAAACGCGTAGTCACACCTTGCTGCTGTTTGGCGCGGCGGAACTTGATGTGCGCCAGGCTGATCATCGCCCAGTTGATAACCAGAGCCGAAACCACCAGTGCCATCAGCAGTCCGAAGGCGGATTCCGGGGCCAGATAGTTAATCAGTACACACAGCGCCGTCACAATGGCCGATACGATAATGGTGTTTACCGGCACACCACGTTTGTCGACGTTGAGCAGGGCTTTCGGGGCGTTACCTTGCTGAGCCAGACCAAACAGCATACGGCTGTTGCAGTATACGCAGCTGTTGTAAACGGACAGCGCTGCAGTCAGCACCACGATGTTCAGGGCGTTTGCCACGAAGGTATCGCCCAGCTCGTGGAAGATCAGCACAAACGGGCTGGTATCCGCGGTCACGCGCGTCCATGGCAGCAGAGAGAGCAGTACGGCCAGTGAACCCACATAGAAGATCAGAATACGGTAGATAACCTGGTTAGTGGCTTTCGGGATGCTCTGCTCCGGGTTGTCGGCTTCAGCGGCGGTAATACCCACCAGCTCCAGCCCCCCGAAGGAGAACATGATGATTGCCATCATCATTACCAGGCCGCTCATGCCGTGTGGCAGGAATCCGCCCTGTTCCCACAGGTTACGTACGGTCGCCTGCGGGCCACCGTTACCGCTGAACAGCAGCCAGCCACCGAAGATGATCATGGCCACAACGGCGATAACTTTGATGATGGCGAACCAGAACTCCATCTCGCCGAACACTTTGACGTTGGTCAGGTTGATGGCGTTAATGATGACGAAGAAGGCCGCAGCAGAGGCCCAGGTTGGGATCTCCGGGTACCAGAACTGAATGTACTTACCGACAGCGGTAAGTTCAGCCATGGCAACGAGTACGTACAGCACCCAGTAATTCCAGCCAGAGGCGAAGCCCGCGAAGCTCCCCCAGTACTTATAGGCAAAGTGACTGAAAGAACCGGCAACGGGTTCTTCAACGACCATTTCACCTAACTGACGCATGATCAGAAAAGCAATAAAACCTGCGATAGCGTAACCCAAAATAATGCCAGGGCCGGCAGACTGGATAACGGATGCGCTTCCCAGAAACAGGCCGGTACCGATAGCACCACCCAATGCGATGAGCTGAATGTGGCGGTTTTTCAGGCCGCGCTTTAGCTGATCGCCGTGCTGTTGAGCTTCCATTTGAAACCTCGTGTGTGGTTGTTATGTTCACGCTGGGCGTGTGTAATTATGAATGTCCGTTTTCTGTATTTATTTCTTTACGGTTAATGATACCGAAAAAATCGTAGATGACTTCCGTAATCGCCAGAATAGTGGTAAGTGCCTGCGAATGCACCTGCTTTATGACGTACGGATGACGAGTTGAATAAAAAGAAAGCATTTGTAAATCGCTCCGCTCACCCTTCGTATCCCAACCTATAGAATAGAAATGCGCCATAAGTGGGCGAAATTTCATTATTTGCTTTGTTGAATCGCTTCAGATTGCAAAAACCCTCGTTTCATTATGGTTAAAACGCCCTCTTTAGTAGTAATCAACTCATTTGTGCAAAGTTACATTTCTGAAACGTTATTTCTGTAAGGTTGTTAAAATGTGCAGCGTTTACTGATTTCAATCAAAACCAATATGGACAGAAGGTGAATACTTTGTTACTTTAGCGATACGAAATAGAAATTGGTAAGACCAATTGACTCCGGGCAAAAAGGCGTAAGACAGGGAATATGGCCTACAGCAAAATTCGCCAACCAAAACTATCTGATGTGATTGAGCAGCAGCTGGAGTTTTTAATCCTCGAAGGGACTCTGCGCCCGGGTGAGAAACTTCCGCCAGAACGCGAGCTGGCAAAACAGTTCGACGTTTCGCGTCCCTCTCTGCGTGAGGCGATTCAACGTCTCGAAGCAAAGGGCTTGCTGCTTCGTCGCCAGGGCGGCGGAACCTTTGTGCAAAACAGCCTGTGGCAGAGCTTCAGCGATCCGCTGGTAGAACTTCTCTCTGACCACCCAGAATCCCAGTTTGACCTGCTTGAGACCCGTCACGCGCTTGAAGGTATTGCGGCCTATTACGCCGCTCTTCGCAGCACTGATGAAGATCGCGTGCGTATCCGCGAACTGCATCAGGCCATTGAACGGGCACAGCAGTCCGGCGATTTAGACGCCGAGTCCAGCGCCGTCGTCCAGTATCAAATTGCCGTCACCGAAGCGGCCCACAATGTGGTGCTCCTCCATCTGCTACGCTGCATGGAGCCCATGCTGGCCCAGAACGTTCGTCAGAATTTTGAATTGTTGTATGCCCGTCGGGACATGCTCCCACTGGTAAGCAACCATCGCACCCGAGTATTCGAGGCGATAATGGCCGGGGAACCGGAGCAGGCGCGCGAAGCGTCGCACCGACATCTGGCTTTCATTGAGGAAATCTTGCTGGACCGCAGCCGTGAACAATCGCGTCGCGAACGTTCATTACGCCGCATACAGCAACGAAAGGATTAAGCGCCAGGTACTTTTAGAGCGCGGCAACTAAACGCAGAACCTGTCTTATTGTGTTCTTGCCCAAGAGCACAATGGGACAGGTTCCAGACAAATCAACGTATTAGATAGATAAGGAATACCCCCATGTCAGAACGTCTCCAAAATGACGTGGATCCGATCGAAACTCGCGACTGGCTACAGGCGATCGAATCGGTCATCCGTGAAGAAGGTGTTGAGCGCGCTCAGTATCTGATTGATCAGCTGCTTTCTGAAGCCCGCAAAGGCGGTGTGAAGGTTGCTTCAGGTGCAGGGGCTAGCAACTACGTAAACACGATTGCCGTCGAAGACGAACCGGAATACCCGGGCAATCTGGATCTGGAACGTCGTATCCGTTCTGCAATCCGCTGGAACGCCATCATGACCGTTCTGCGCGCATCTAAGAAAGACCTGGAACTGGGTGGCCACATGGCGTCCTTCCAGTCTTCTGCAACCGTTTACGAAGTGTGCTTCAACCACTTCTTCCGTGCAGCGAACGAGAAAGACGGCGGCGATCTGGTGTACTTCCAGGGCCACATCTCTCCGGGCATCTATGCACGTGCATTCCTGGAAGGTCGTCTGACTGAAGAGCAGATGAACAACTTCCGTCAGGAAGTTCACGGTAAAGGTCTGTCTTCTTATCCGCACCCTAAACTGATGCCAACCTTCTGGCAGTTCCCGACCGTTTCTATGGGTCTGGGCCCAATCGGTGCGATCTACCAGGCTAAATTCCTGAAATATCTGGAACACCGTGGTCTGAAAGACACCTCTGAGCAGACCGTATACGCCTTCCTGGGCGACGGTGAAATGGATGAGCCAGAATCTAAAGGTGCGATCACCATCGCGACCCGTGAGAAGCTGGACAACCTGTGCTTCATCATCAACTGTAACCTGCAGCGTCTGGATGGTCCGGTCACCGGTAACGGTAAGATCATCAACGAACTGGAAGGCATCTTCGCCGGTGCTGGCTGGAACGTGATTAAAGTCATGTGGGGCGGTCGTTGGGATGAGCTGCTGCGTAAAGACACCAGCGGTAAACTGATCCAGCTGATGAACGAAACCGTTGACGGTGACTACCAGACCTTCAAATCCAAAGACGGTGCCTACGTTCGTGAGCACTTCTTCGGTAAATATCCTGAAACCGCAGCCCTGGTTGCAGACTGGACTGACGAGCAGATCTGGGCCCTGAACCGTGGTGGTCACGATCCGAAGAAAGTCTACGCTGCACTGAAAAAAGCGCAGGAAACCAAAGGTAAAGCGACTGTAATCCTGGCCCACACCATCAAAGGTTACGGCATGGGTGATACCGCAGAAGGTAAAAACATCGCTCACCAGGTTAAGAAAATGAACATGGACGGCGTGCGTTATATCCGCGACCGTTTCAACGTTCCAGTGACTGATGAGCAGGTAGAAAACCTGTCTTACATCACCTTCCCGGAAGGCTCTGAAGAGCACAAGTACCTGCACGAACGTCGTCAGGCGCTGAAAGGCTACCTGCCAGCTCGTCAGCCTAACTTCACCGAGAAACTGGAACTGCCAGCGCTGGAAGACTTCTCTCAGCTGCTGGAAGAGCAGAACAAAGAAATCTCTACCACCATCGCTTTCGTTCGTGCCCTGAACGTGATGCTGAAGAACAAATCGATCAAAGATCGTCTGGTTCCAATCATCGCCGACGAAGCGCGTACTTTCGGTATGGAAGGTCTGTTCCGTCAGATCGGTATCTACAGCCCGAACGGCCAGCAGTACACCCCGCAGGACCGTGAGCAGGTTGCATACTACAAAGAAGACGAGAAAGGTCAGATCCTGCAGGAAGGTATCAACGAACTGGGTGCTGGCGCATCCTGGCTGGCTGCTGCGACCTCTTACAGCACCAACAACCTGCCAATGATCCCGTTCTACATCTACTACTCCATGTTCGGGTTCCAGCGTATCGGTGACCTGTGCTGGCAGGCTGGCGACCAACAGGCTCGCGGCTTCCTGGTGGGCGGTACTTCCGGTCGTACGACCCTGAACGGTGAAGGTCTGCAGCACGAAGATGGTCACAGCCACATTCAGTCTCTGACTATCCCTAACTGTATCTCTTACGACCCGTCTTACGCGTACGAAGTGGCAGTCATCATGCATGACGGTCTGCAGCGCATGTACGGTGAAGCACAAGAGAACGTTTACTACTACATCACCACCCTGAACGAAAACTACCACATGCCGGCAATGCCAGCAGGTGCCGAGGAAGGTATCCGTAAAGGTATCTATAAACTCGAAACCCTCGAAGGTAGCAAAGGTAAAGTTCAGCTGCTGGGCTCCGGTTCTATCCTGCGTCACGTACGTGAAGCAGCACAGATCCTGGCGAAAGACTACGGTGTCGGTTCCGATGTGTACTCTGTGACCTCCTTCACTGAACTGGCGCGTGATGGCCAGGATTGTGAGCGCTGGAACATGCTGCACCCAATGGAAACCCCACGCGTTCCGTACATCGCTCAGGTGATGAACGATGCACCAGCGGTGGCGTCTACTGACTATATGAAACTGTTCGCTGAGCAGGTTCGTACTTACGTACCTGCTGATGATTATCGCGTACTGGGTACTGACGGCTTCGGTCGTTCTGACAGCCGCGAAAACCTGCGTCACCACTTCGAAGTTGATGCTTCTTACGTGGTTGTAGCAGCACTGGGCGAACTGGCTAAACGTGGCGAAATCGATAAGAAAGTGGTTGCGGAAGCAATTACCAAATTCAACATCGATGCAGAAAAAGTTAACCCGCGTCTGGCGTAAGAGGTAAAAGAATAATGGCTATCGAAATCAATGTACCGGACATCGGGGCTGATGAAGTTGAAATCACCGAGATCCTGGTCAAAGTAGGCGACAAAGTTGAAGCTGAACAGTCGCTGATCACCGTAGAAGGCGACAAAGCCTCTATGGAAGTCCCGTCTCCTCAGGCTGGCATCGTTAAAGAGATCAAAGTCTCTGTTGGCGATAAAACCGAGACTGGCAAACTGATCATGATTTTCGATTCCGCCGACGGTGCAGCAACTGCTGCACCTGCGCAGGAAGAGAAGAAAGCCGCTCCGGCCGCCGCTGCTCCAGCAGCTGCCGCGAGCGCGAAAGAAGTTAACGTGCCTGACATCGGCGGTGACGAAGTTGAAGTCACTGAAATCCTCGTGAAAGTGGGCGATACCGTTGCGGCTGAGCAGTCACTGATCACCGTAGAAGGCGACAAAGCCTCTATGGAAGTGCCAGCGCCGTTCGCGGGTACCGTTAAAGAGATCAAGATCAACACCGGTGACAAAGTGTCTACTGGCTCTCTGATCATGATCTTCGAAGTGGCGGGTGCTGCACCTGCTGCTGCGCCTGCACAGGCAGCTGCTCCGGCGGCCGCGGCTCCAGCGGTTGCTGGTGGCGCGAAAGACGTTAATGTACCAGATATCGGCGGTGACGAAGTTGAAGTGACCGAAGTGATGGTTAAAGTGGGCGACAAAGTTGCCGCTGAACAGTCACTGATCACCGTTGAAGGCGACAAGGCTTCCATGGAAGTCCCTGCGCCATTCGCGGGTACCGTTAAAGAGATCAAAATCAGCACTGGCGACAAAGTGTCTACCGGCTCTCTGATCATGGTCTTCGAAGTAGAAGGCGCTGCGCCTGCTGCTGCTCCGGCGGCCGCGGCTGCTCCAGCACCAACTGCTGCACCGGCTCAGGCTGCTAAACCAGCTGCTGCCCCTGCTGCAAAAGCGGAAGGCAAATCTGAGTTCGCTGAAAACGACGCTTACGTCCACGCGACTCCGCTGATTCGTCGCCTGGCGCGCGAATTCGGTGTTAACCTGGCGAAAGTGAAAGGGACTGGCCGTAAAGGTCGTATCCTGCGCGAAGACGTTCAGACTTACGTGAAAGACGCGGTGAAACGCGCTGAAGCTGCACCAGCTGCAGCGGCAGGCGGCGGCATCCCGGGCATGCTGCCATGGCCGAAAGTGGACTTCAGCAAGTTCGGCGAAATCGAAGAAGTGGAACTGGGCCGTATCCAGAAAATCTCTGGTGCTAACCTGAGCCGTAACTGGGTGATGATCCCGCACGTTACGCACTTCGACAAAACCGATATCACCGATCTGGAAGCGTTCCGTAAACAGCAGAACGCCGAAGCTGAGAAGCGTAAACTGGACGTGAAATTCACCCCAGTGGTCTTCATCATGAAAGCCGTTGCCGCTGCTCTTGAGCAGATGCCACGCTTCAACAGCTCCCTGTCCGAAGATGGCCAGAAGCTGACGCTGAAGAAATACATCAACATCGGTGTTGCGGTTGATACGCCAAATGGTCTGGTTGTTCCGGTCTTCAAAGACGTGAACAAGAAGAGCATCACTGAGCTGTCCCGTGAACTGACCGTGATCTCCAAAAAAGCGCGTGATGGTAAGCTGACTGCTGGCGAAATGCAGGGCGGTTGCTTCACTATCTCCAGCATCGGTGGCCTGGGTACAACCCACTTCGCACCGATTGTGAACGCGCCTGAAGTTGCGATCCTTGGTGTGTCCAAGTCCGCGATGGAGCCGGTGTGGAATGGCAAAGAGTTCGTACCGCGTCTGATGATGCCAATCTCTCTGTCCTTCGACCACCGCGTGATCGACGGTGCTGATGGTGCGCGTTTCATCACCATCATCAACAACACCCTGAGCGACATTCGCCGCCTGGTGATGTAATCGAAAAGCCGGCCTGACGGCCGGCTTTTTTCTGGTAATCTCATGGTGTTTGTGAGGTTATTGGCGAAAGCGATAATTCGTGAGCCGTTTGTTGTTTCAAAATTGTTAACAATTTTGTAAACTGCGGGCGGATAGAACGACCCGGTGGACGACGGGTATAAATTAAGAGGTCATGATGAGCACAGAAATCAAAACTCAGGTCGTAGTACTTGGGGCAGGCCCGGCAGGTTACTCCGCAGCATTCCGCGCCGCGGATTTAGGTCTGGAAACCGTCATCGTAGAACGTTACAGCACCCTCGGTGGTGTTTGTCTGAACGTCGGCTGTATCCCTTCTAAAGCGCTGCTGCACGTAGCCAAAGTTATCGAAGAAGCCAAAGCGCTGGCTGAACACGGTATCGTCTTCGGCGAGCCGAAAACCGATATCGACAAAATTCGTACCTGGAAAGAGAAAGTTATCACTCAGCTGACCGGCGGTCTGGCAGGTATGGCCAAAGGCCGTAAAGTGAAAGTGGTAAACGGTCTGGGTAAATTCACCGGTGCGAACACCCTGGAAGTGGAAGGCGAAAACGGTAAAACCGTGATTAACTTCGACAACGCGATCATCGCGGCAGGCTCTCGCCCAATCGAACTGCCATTCATTCCACACGAAGATCCACGTGTTTGGGATTCCACCGATGCGCTGGAACTGAAAACCGTTCCAAAACGCCTGCTGGTTATGGGTGGCGGTATCATCGGTCTGGAAATGGGTACCGTGTACCATGCGCTGGGTTCAGATATTGACGTGGTTGAAATGTTCGACCAGGTTATCCCGGCTGCTGACAAAGACATCGTTAAAGTCTTCACCAAACGCATCAGCAAGAAATTCAACCTGATGCTGGAAACCAAAGTCACTGCCGTTGAAGCGAAAGAAGACGGTATTTACGTTTCCATGGAAGGCAAAAAAGCCCCATCCGAACCACAGCGTTACGACGCGGTGCTGGTGGCTATCGGCCGTGTGCCGAACGGTAAAAACCTCGACGCGGGCAAAGCTGGCGTGGAAGTGGACGACCGTGGCTTCATCCGCGTTGACAAACAGCTGCGTACCAACGTGCCGCACATCTTTGCTATCGGCGATATCGTCGGTCAGCCAATGCTGGCACACAAAGGTGTTCACGAAGGTCACGTTGCCGCTGAAGTTATCGCCGGCATGAAACACTACTTCGATCCGAAAGTGATCCCATCCATCGCGTACACCGAGCCAGAAGTTGCATGGGTTGGTCTGACTGAGAAAGAAGCGAAAGAGAAAGGCATCAGCTACGAAACCGCCACCTTCCCGTGGGCTGCTTCTGGCCGTGCTATTGCTTCCGACTGCGCAGACGGTATGACCAAACTGATCTTCGACAAAGAGACTCACCGCGTTATCGGTGGTGCGATTGTCGGTACCAACGGCGGTGAGCTGCTGGGTGAAATCGGTCTGGCTATCGAAATGGGTTGTGACGCTGAAGACATCGCGCTGACTATCCACGCTCACCCAACTCTGCACGAGTCTGTGGGCCTGGCGGCAGAAGTGTTTGAAGGCAGCATCACCGACCTGCCAAACGCGAAAGCGAAGAAGAAATAAGTTTCTTCACGATTGCTAAACGCCTCTTCGGAGGCGTTTTTTTTGTCTAAAGCCTACCCATTATGGTAGGTATCTTATTGATATTTCCGCTAAAAAATTTCTCTCATCTGCCGATACCTTTTTCACCATTGTGTAGCTACTGGCCGCACGGTTTAGGGGTTCTGGACTTTTGATTACACGAAAAAAGGAAATAACATGTCTTTGAAGAAAGTTGCGGTGATTGGCTTAGTGGCAGCAGCGATGACGCTGACCGGGTGTGGTGCTATGACCACTGCGGTGAAAAAACGTAATCTGGAAGTGAAAACTCAGATGAGCGAAACCATCTGGCTGGAGCCATCTAACGAAAAAACAGTCTACATTCAGGTTAAAAACACCTCTGATAAAGACATGAGCAACCTGCAGACGCTGCTGGCAAACGATCTGAGTGCCAAGGGATACAAGGTCACCAGCTCTCCTGACAGCGCATACTATTGGGTGCAGGCTAACGTTCTGAAAGCAGACAAAATGGACCTGCGAGAATCTCAGGGCTATCTGAAAACCGGCTATGAAGGTGCCGCTGTTGGTGCTGCGCTGGGTGCCGGTATTACGGCCTACAACAGCAACTCTTCTGGTGCGGCGTTGGGTGTGGGTCTGGCGGCAGGTCTGATCGGTATGGCGGCGGATGCGATGGTAGAAGATGTGAACTATACCATGGTGACCGACCTGCAGATCTCTGAGCGTAGCAAAGCAAAAGTCACCACCGATAACATCGCGGCACTGCGCCAGGGCACATCGGGCGTGAAACTGCAGACCAGTTCCGAGCAGGGCGATCGTGCTAAGTATCAGACACGTGTCGTGTCTAATGCTAATAAAGTGAACCTGAAATTCGAAGAAGCGAAACCGGTTCTGGAAGCGCAACTGGCAAAATCGGTCGCAAATATTCTGTAAGTTAAAAAGCCGGGCGGCGACTTCGCCTTACCCGGCCTACAGGCCTCGCTGGAGAAGAGCTACCGCACATTCAGGGCTCGACGGGCTGCCAGGTTTTATCAGGAGCATATGAGGCCAGCGCCCGCGCCTTATGCTCCGAATCGCTGCCGAGATCCGACTGAAACACCTTGTCGTCCTGATTTATCAAAAAGCTCATTACGCCCGTCTGGCCGTAGCTGACCGGCCAGGCAACCATTGCGAAACCGTGGTTATCCGGCAAAATTCTGAAGCGATAGCCGTGATACCCAGTACCCGGTTCTTTTGGACTGAATGCCGGACCGAGCGGGCTGGGCGCTTCACCGGGTGATGCAGGCCAGTACAAACCGTCCTTTTTCCCTGTGGTGCTGACGATCTTCTGGGCATACTTCTGGTTCATCGCATAATAGCTCTGCTGTGCATCCACGTAAGCATGTAATGCTTCAATCGCTGCGAGCTCGTTACGCCCAATTTCGCGGGTCAGGATCTCCTCAGCACCTTCTTTGATATCAAATTGCCAGCCGGAATTGGTCTTGATGACCGGAATAGGGAGCTGCCAGTCAGTCTCTCCGACAACAAGATGCGCCGTATTACCTTCAACCACGGTGTTATGACGGACTTTCCAGTCGCGCAGGAAGCGATCGACGGCATCAGGATCAACCCCTTCAGGGGGCAGGAAATCGCGCCAGTTCTCTCCAAGCAGGTTATTCATTGCACTTTCATTCTGATCACGAATGGCATTTGCCAGTGCGTCGGTCGCCTGGTCAGGCGTGCTAAAAGATTGTTGCGCCATCGCCGAGGCCGAAAGCATGAACAACACCATTCCACTGAGTAGTTTACTTTTCATGTCGGCTCCCTTAACGATGTCGAATTTCACGGCGTTCAGCGCGTCCGCCAGCTGCCTGGTGCGGTTGTTGTTGACGAGCGATCTGTCGGCTTTGCGCCCCTCGCTGCTGCTGTGCCTGCCAGTTGGCGGAGCGGCTGTCGTTGCCACTCAGAGCATTAGCCCGGGGTTGACTGATTCGCTGCTGGGTTGTGCGTTGCTGCGCAGGTTGCGAAACCCGTTTTTCATTTCTTTGCGCTGTGGTCTGACGATTATCACGCTGCTGTGTAGTCGTCCGCTTTGTCGTCTGCGGTTTGGTGTCATAGCCACGGTAGTTGTTGCGCTGGGAAATCTGCTTCAGCTGCTCATTTGAGGCCTTGCGCTGGACATCTTTGGTTCCCGGACGTGCCGTTTGAGGGAAGGTTTTACCCGTTGATTTCTCCATCTGGCTGAGGGCGGCCTGACGCTGGCTATCGCGATTAACCGGTTTTTGCTGCGTTGAACTTAACCCTGCGGCCGCGTTGGTGGAGTGGAAGCGGTTGTTGAGCTGGCTCGTCGGATAGGGTACGCCTTCCCGATAAGCCGGGTTGTGCTGCCAGGTGCGGTTGGCATCCGTCAGGCGCTGCCCGCTGATTTTATTGAAGTTCTCAACGTTGATATTGATGTTGTTATCACCGTTGCGGTTATAGCCGCCGTGATTATCCCAGTCGTCATGGTGATGATCCCAGTCATCGTCATCATCCCAGTCGATGCTGCTGAAGATGGCATAGGTTGTCGCGACGCCCAGGCTGAAGCCTAAACCGTTAACGAAGCTGTTGCCAAACTGCTCGCCGGGTGAAGGCGGGAGATAGGTGGGGGGATAAGCGGTGTTTGGCCAGGTTCCGTAAACCGTATTAGGGTTGTAGGTGGGAACGTACACGACTTGTGGATCGGCAGATTCAATTTTGATCACCGTTGGAGCCGGTGCGGACGTTGTGTTTGTCGTGGTTGACTCGCTGGTGCTCGTTTTAGACGGCGCCGCTTTTGTCACCGTGGTGACCGTTTGTTGAGGTGTCGACTGTAAGGCTCCGGTCTTCTGAGCCAGCACGCGCAGGCGTTGAACGGAATCCATCACATCTTTGGGTTGCGCGAGGAACGCATCGCCCAGATTTTGTACCCACGGTGGGTTCTCTCCCATCAGTGACATCAACTGAGGAAAGGCGACCAGCGATTTTACGCTGGGATCCCAGGGTTGGCTGGCAACGGCCTGAATAGCGGCATCACCTTCCATTTTAGGGTTGTCTTTCGACCACTGTGCAGCCTGGATGACGTTGGCCGGGTAGGTTGATGCCATCAAAATTTGCGACAGCAATGCATCCGGGTAGAGCGCGATAGGGGCAACCCACTGATCGATTTGCGCGGCAGAGTACGTAGGTGCCGCGGCAGGAGCAGGGGCTGGTTGGGCTACCGGTGCGACGGGTTGCTGTACGGCCGGTGCCGGAGCAGCAGGCTCCGTTGCACGACTGTTGACGAACATGACGCCAGAGGCAGCAAGCAGCCCGGTACTGCAAAGAAGAACAAGCAGATGTGGCTTAAAAGACAACTTCATAAAATGACTCCAACGAGACAAGCGCTGTGCCGTGAGGCGTTACGGTTGGCGTGAGTATTATTCACCCGTCTTTTACTGTTTTGACTTTTCTTGGGAAACCATCCGGGGTATCCGGATAAAGAGTGTGAGCATTTATTACACAATTATATCTGATGGAGAAAAAACTGAAGCGTCACGGTGCAGAAGATGTCGCAAAATGATGCCCTAAATTCTCGCTACACCATGCTTAACGATTCAGCAAATTTTTTAATGTTGCTTTTTTGTAAACGGATTAACACTGTGCAGAAATCCTGCTATGCTGCCCGACGCGGTATCGGGCATTTACCCTACAAACTGCTGTCTCACAGGAGCGTGAAGAGAACGCCCGCCGCATATGACAATGAGAGCGAGGAGAACCGTCGTGCTAGAAGAATACCGTAAGCACGTAGCAGAACGTGCCGCCGAGGGAATTGTACCCAAACCTTTAGATGCAACCCAAATGGCCGCGCTCGTCGAGCTGCTGAAGAACCCGCCTAAGGGCGAAGAAGAATTCCTGTTAGATCTGCTGATCAACCGCGTACCGCCTGGCGTAGATGAAGCTGCCTACGTAAAAGCCGGATTCCTTGCTGCTATCGCCAAAGGCGAAGCCACCTCCCCACTGGTTACTCCTGAAAAAGCCATTGAACTGCTCGGCACTATGCAGGGCGGCTACAACATTCATCCGCTGATTGACGCGCTGGATAACGACAAGCTGGCACCGATTGCCGCTAAAGCGCTCTCCTCAACGCTGCTGATGTTCGATAACTTCTACGATGTGGAAGAAAAAGCGAAAGCGGGCAATGTCTATGCGAAGCAGGTGATGCAATCCTGGGCTGATGCCGAATGGTTCCTGAACCGTCCTGCTCTGGCTGAAAAAATTACCGTTACCGTCTTTAAAGTGACCGGCGAAACCAACACCGATGACCTCTCTCCGGCGCCGGATGCGTGGTCTCGTCCTGATATTCCTCTGCATGCTCTGGCGATGCTGAAAAACGCCCGCGAAGGCATTGAGCCGGATCAGCCGGGCAGCGTCGGCCCGATCAAACAGATCGAAGCTCTGCAGAAAAAAGGTTTCCCGCTGGCCTACGTGGGTGACGTTGTGGGTACCGGTTCTTCCCGTAAGTCTGCAACCAACTCCGTGCTGTGGTTCATGGGCGACGACATTCCACACGTGCCGAATAAGCGCGGTGGCGGTCTGTGCCTCGGCGGAAAAATTGCTCCAATCTTCTTCAACACCATGGAAGATGCGGGCGCACTGCCGATCGAAGTGGATGTTTCTAACCTGAACATGGGCGACGTGATTGACGTTTATCCGTTCAAAGGCGAAGTACGTAACCACGAAACCAACGAACTGCTGGCAAGCTTCGAGCTGAAAACCGACGTGCTGATCGACGAAGTGCGTGCAGGTGGCCGTATTCCTCTGATTATTGGCCGTGGCCTGACAACCAAAGCGCGTGAAGCGCTGGGTCTGCCACACAGCGATGTATTCCGTCACGCGAAAGACGTTGCGGAAAGCAATCGCGGTTACTCACTGGCGCAGAAAATGGTTGGTCGTGCATGCGGCGTCGCCGGTATCCGTCCTGGTGCATACTGCGAGCCGAAGATGACCTCTGTGGGCTCCCAGGATACCACTGGCCCAATGACCCGTGACGAACTGAAAGACCTGGCGTGCCTGGGCTTCTCTTCCGATCTGGTGATGCAGTCCTTCTGCCACACTGCGGCGTATCCGAAGCCGGTTGATGTGACGACGCACCACACGCTGCCTGACTTCATCATGAACCGTGGCGGGGTTTCCCTGCGTCCGGGTGATGGTGTTATCCACTCCTGGTTGAACCGTATGCTGCTGCCAGATACCGTGGGTACCGGCGGTGACTCTCATACCCGTTTCCCGATTGGTATCTCCTTCCCGGCGGGTTCTGGTCTGGTGGCGTTTGCTGCGGCAACTGGCGTTATGCCGCTGGATATGCCGGAATCTGTTCTGGTGCGCTTCAAAGGCAAAATGCAGCCGGGTATCACCCTGCGTGACCTGGTTCACGCGATCCCGCTGTATGCGATTAAACAGGGCCTGCTGACCGTTGAGAAGAAAGGGAAGAAAAACATCTTCTCTGGCCGTATCCTGGAAATTGAAGGTCTGCCAGATCTGAAAGTTGAGCAGGCGTTCGAACTGACCGATGCCTCCGCTGAACGTTCTGCTGCGGGCTGTACCATCAAGCTGAACAAAGAGCCGATTATTGAGTATCTGAACTCTAACATCGTGCTGCTGAAGTGGATGATTGCAGAAGGCTACGGCGACCGTCGTACGCTGGAGCGTCGTATCCAGGGCATGGAAAAATGGCTGGCCGATCCGCAGCTGCTGGAAGCTGATGCTGACGCAGACTACGCGGCAGTGATCGACATCGATCTGGCGGATATCAAAGAGCCAATTCTGTGTGCACCGAACGATCCGGACGATGCGCGTCTGCTCTCTGATGTTCAGGGCGAGAAGATCGATGAAGTGTTCATCGGTTCTTGTATGACCAACATCGGTCACTTCCGCGCGGCAGGTAAATTGCTGGATACCCATAAAGGCCAGCTGCCAACCCGTCTGTGGGTGGCACCGCCAACCCGTATGGACGCGGCTCAGCTGACCGAAGAGGGCTACTACAGCGTATTTGGTAAGAGCGGGGCGCGTATTGAAATCCCTGGCTGTTCCCTGTGTATGGGTAACCAGGCGCGCGTAGCTGACGGTGCGACGGTAGTGTCTACCTCTACCCGTAACTTCCCTAACCGTTTAGGTACTGGTGCGAACGTCTATCTGGCCTCTGCGGAACTGGCGGCAGTTGCGGCGCTGATTGGCAAACTGCCAACGCCGGAAGAGTACCAGACCTTTGTCGCTCAGGTTGATAAGACGGCGGTGGATACCTACCGCTATCTGAACTTCGATCAGTTGTCCCAGTACACTGAGAAAGCTGACGGCGTTATCTTCCAGACGGCAGTATAAACAGCAAAACCGTCTCCACGAGACGGTTTTTAGTGTTTGCACCCTCTCCCGTGGGAGAGGGACGGGGTGAGAGCATCAGGCTACAAGGCCTCGCTCTCACCTTTTTATTTTCATTCCTCCCACCTCCCACGCTTTTTTTCTGCCTCTCTGCTGCGATAATTACCCTAATGGCTTTGCAGAGGAAAACACTATGGATTACGAATTTCTGCGCGACATCACCGGAGTGGTGAAAGTGCGTATGTCGATGGGCCACGAAGCCGTTGGACACTGGTTTAACGAAGAGGTGAAAGAGAATCTCGCACTTCTTGATGAAGTTGAACAGGCGGCGAATACGGTGAAAGGCAGTGAACGCTCCTGGCAACGTGCCGGACACGAATACACGCTGTGGATGGACGGTGAAGAGGTGATGGTGCGAGCCAACCAGCTTGAATTCTCGGGTGACGAGATGGAAGAGGGGATGAGCTACTACGATGAAGAGAGTCTGTCGCTGTGCGGCGTTGAAGACTTCCTGAAGGTGGTGAATGCATACCGCGAGTTTATGAAACAGAGATAATTTCCCGAAGCATCCTTGCTCCGGGCAACACCTACACGGCCGGAATATTGCGGCCGTAGTAGATTTCGCGCATTTCTTTCCAGAGCAGGTCAGTGATGGCCTTACGCTCTTCTTCGCTCAGATCTTCTGGCTTCGTGTGGAACATGTAGTGCTTAAGGTCGAATTCCTTCAGTAACATCTTGGTATGGAAGATGTTCTCCTGATATACGTTCACGTCCATCATGTCGTACAGCGCCTTCATATCCTCAGACATAAAGTTCTGAATCGAGTTGATCTCGTGGTCAATGAAGTGCTTCATGCCGTTGATATCACGGGTGAAACCGCGCACGCGGTAATCAATGGTGACGATGTCGGATTCCAACTGGTGGATTAAATAGTTCAGCGCGTTCAGCGGGGAGATCACGCCGCAGGTCGACACTTCTATATCGGCGCGGAACGTACACAGCCCACCTTCCGGATGGCTCTCCGGATAGGTATGAACGCAGATATGGCTTTTATCAAGGTGAGCAACAACCACTTCCGGCAGCGGGCCCGGATGTTCGGTTTTGTCGATAAGCTTAGGATCGACGGGTTCTTCGCTCACCAGAATGGTTACGCTGGCACCCTGAGGTTCATAATCCTGTCTGGCGATATTCAGGATGTTTGCCCCGATAATCGAGCAGGTTTCTGACAGGATCTCGGTCAGACGGTTGGCGTTGTAGAGTTCATCGATATAGGCGATGTAACCATCGCGTTCTTCCGCTGTTTTGGCATAGCAGATATCGTAAATACAAAAACTCAGGCTTTTGGTCAGGTTGTTAAAGCCATGTAGTTTAAGCTTTTTCAATTAGCTCACCCCCTTAGTGGATAAGGCGTCCTGAAGATACTGTGGCAGCGCAAACGCTGCGGTATGAACAGCAGGATTGTAGTATCGGCACTGAAGACCCGCCTGATGGAAACGGGCCTGGATAATTTCGGTGGAGAGATGGCGCAGCACGTCGTTATCCGTCGCCCAGGCAAAGGTCATGATCCCGCCGTAGTAGGTCGGAATGGCGGCCTGGTAGAAGCTGACGTCGCCAAAGTAGGTGCTCAGTTTGCGATGGCTATCGAGAGCTTCATCCTGCTGCAGGAAGCAGACGCCATTTTGCGCGACAAAGATCCCACCAGGATTCAGGCAGCGCTTGCAGCCTTCGTAGAAGGAGGAAGTAAACAGCGACGCGCCTGGGCCGATGGGGTCGGTACAGTCCGAGATAATGACATCAAAGGTCTGCGTGGTCTGATTAACGAAGTTAACCCCGTCGTCAATCACCAGATTAAAACGCGGATCGTCATAGCTACCAGCATTGTGGTTGGGCAGGTACTGACGGCAGAAAGAGACCACGCCCGCATCGATCTCCACCATGGTGATGGTTTCAATAGAGCGATGGCGGGAAACTTCGCGCAGCATAGCCCCGTCGCCACCGCCGATAATCAGGACATGCTTCGCATGCCCGTGCGCCAGCAGCGGGACGTGGGTCATCATTTCATGATAGATAAACTCATCTCGCTCGGTCGTTTGCACGACGCCGTCCAGCGCCATGACGCGGCCAAAGGCGGCATTCTCGAAGATGATCAGATCCTGGTGATCGGTTTTCTCATGATAGAGCACGTTATCAACGGCAAAGTACTGACCAAACTGGTCATGCAGTGTTTCATGCCACAACGTGTGGTCGGCCATACGCAGACTCCTCCTTTGTTAACATCCGTTACATTCACAAAAGTGAGCGAAACATGATAGCTAACTCTCACCGTGGTTGCACGGCTACAGGCTCAACAAGGAGCGTCGGGAAGCTTATTTCACGTAGGCGAGCAGGCTGAGTGAATCGCGAGCCAGCGCTTTGCATTTTTTGGCAGTAGGGATACCAATACCGCTCAGGTCACGGTAGCTGTCTTCACCAAGAGATTTCATGTCGAAGCTGTCGTAATTGCTGAGGTCCCATTGGTTCTGCTGAGCAAAAAAGACCAGCGCGCGGCGAATTTGCCCGTTGGGTAAATTCTGGTAGCCACAATCATTTTTCAGGAATACAAAAACCGCCGTCAGATCGGCCATATCTTCCGCTTCATTTTCACTTAGCGCATAGCTGTTCGCACACATTGCCATCAGGCTGGTGAACAAAATTGTCCTGAAAAACGTCTTCATTGCTTCTACCACTTCTTCACGGAAAAATAACGTTAGCATACTTGGTGCCAGTGCGACGATCTTTATTATTACCGCTTTACTTGACCTTCCGGTAAGGGGAGGGTTTATGCTCAAAAGATCGCCGGCTGGAAATAAGGAAATGAACATGCAACGTCGTGATTTTTTAAAATATTCCGTTGCGCTGGGGGTTGCCAGCGCATTACCACTGTGGAGCCGCACGGTTTTCGCGGCTGACAGACCTGCCTTACCCATCCCGGACTTACTGACTGCTGACGCCCGTAGTCGTATCCAGCTTGTTGTTCAGTCCGGTAAAACGGCCTTCGGTGGACACAACGCTACAACGTGGGGTTATAACGGCAATCTGCTTGGTCCGGCGCTTCAGCTACGTAAAGGGAAAGCCGTCACCGTTGATATTCACAACACGCTGGCAGAAGAGACGACGCTGCACTGGCACGGGCTGGAGGTACCGGGCGAGGTCGACGGCGGTCCGCAAGGGATTATTAAAGCGGGTGGTACGCGCAGCGTTACCTTTACGCCTGACCAGCGCGCCGCGACCTGCTGGTTCCACCCCCATCAGCACGGCAAAACGGGCCATCAGGTGGCAATGGGGTTGGCGGGCCTGGTGCTGATTGAAGATGACGAAAGCCGCCTGCTGCGTCTGCCTAAACAGTGGGGGATCGACGATGTACCGGTGATTGTCCAGGACAAAAAATTCACTGCTGACGGGCAGATTGATTATCAGTTGGATGTGATGACCGCGGCGGTTGGTTGGTTCGGCGACACGCTGCTCACCAATGGCGCGATCTACCCCCAGCACGCCGCGCCAAAAGGCTGGCTGCGGTTACGTCTGCTCAACGGATGTAATGCGCGCTCGCTGAATTTCGCCACCAGCGATAAACGCCCTCTTTACGTGGTGGCAAGCGACGGTGGACTGCTGCCTGAGCCGGTCAAACTGAATGAACTTCCTATGCTGATGGGTGAGCGCTTTGAGGTGCTGGTGGATATCAGCGACGGCAAAGCGTTTGACCTGGTCACGTTGCCGGTCAGTCAGATGGGTATGGCGGTTGCGCCCTTTGACAAGCCGCACCCGGTGTTGCGGATCCAGCCACTGCAGGTTACAGCATCGGGCACGCTGCAGGATACGCTGACGTCGCTCCCGGCGTTACCTTCCCTTGAAGGTTTAACCCAACGCAAGCTGCAGCTTTCCATGAACCCGATGCTCGATATGATGGGTATGCAGGCGCTGATGGCGAAATATGGCGATCGGGCGATGGCGGGGATGCACCACGGGCAGATGATGGGGCATATGAATATGGACCACGGCAAAATGGGCGGCATGGGCAACATGAATCATGGTGACCATGGTTTTGACTTCCACAACGCCAACATGATCAACGGCCAGGCGTTCGACATGAACACGCCAATGTTTGCTGCCACAAAAGGGCAGTTTGAGCGTTGGGTGATTTCTGGCGAAGGCGACATGATGCTGCATCCGTTCCATATCCACGGTACCCAGTTCCGCATTCTTTCAGAGAACGGCAAAGCGCCTGATGTGCATCGCGCGGGCTGGAAAGATACCGTCAGGGTTGAAGGAGGGGTCAGCGAGGTGCTGGTGAAATTTGACCATGCCGCGCCGAAAGAGTTTGCCTATATGGCGCACTGTCATCTGCTGGAGCATGAAGATACGGGGATGATGTTGGGGTTCACGGTATAAAAAAGCCGGGTGGCGGCGTCGCCTTACCCGGCTTACATCTCGAACCGTAGGCCCGGTAAGCGTAGCGCCACCGGGCCTTTTTAGTTACTTACTTTCATCAGGCAGTGCATACGCGACAATATAGTCGCCCATCTTCGTGCCAAACGAACCGTGACCACCCGCAGAGATGACAACGTACTGCTTGCCATTCACTTCATAGGTCATCGGCGTTGCCTGTCCACCGGCTGGCAGACGGCCTTGCCACAGTTTCTCACCGTTGGTCATGTTGTACGCGCGCAGGTAGTTATCTGCGGTTGCCGCGATGAACAGCACGTTACCGGCGGTGGAGATTGGGCCACCCAGCATTGGCATACCCATATTGAACGGCACCGGAACCGGCATTGGGAACGGCATGCTGTCCTGTGGCGTACCAATACGTTTTTTCCACACAATCTGGTTAGTTTTCAGGTCCAGACCGGAGATATAACCCCAGGCAGGCTGTTTACACGGCAGACCAAACGGAGACAGGAACGGGTTCAGCGTCACGCCAAACGGCACGCCATACTGCGGCTGAATGCCGGATTCGGTTCCTGTGCCTTTCGCGTCTTTCGGTGGCTCCATTGGGTTACCTGGGCCACGTGGGATCAGACGGGAAACGAACGGCAGCGCCATCGGGTTGGCAATGGCCACCTGACGGTTCGGGTCAACGGAGATCCCGCCCCATTCGAACATTCCCAGGTTACCCGGGAAGACCAGCGTGCCCTGCTCAGAAGGTGGGGTGAAGATACCTTCGTAGCGCAACTGGTGGAACATCACGCGGCACACCAGCTGGTCAAACATGGTGGCACCCCACATGTCTGCACCGCTCAGATCTTTCTTCGGACGGAAGCTCAGGTCAGAGAATGGCTGCGTCTTGCTGACGTAATCGCCTTTTGCCGCACCCTGCGGCACTGGTTTTTCTGGCGCAGGCACAACCAGTTTACCGTTGCTGCGATCCAGTACGAAGATGTTGCCGGTTTTCGCCGGAGCGTAAATCACCGGAACGGTTTTGCCGTTAACGGTAATGTCCGCCAGTGTCGGCTGGGATGGCATGTCCATATCCCACAGATCGTGGTGAACGGTCTGGTAGCTCCAGGCCAGCTTGCCGGTGGTCGCATTCAGCGCCACGATAGCGCTCGCGTAGCGTTCCTGCTCCGGCGTGCGGTTACCACCCCAGATATCGGGTGTGGTTACACCCATTGGCAGGTAGACCAGGTCCAGCTTCGCGTCATACGCCGCTGGCGCCCAGGAGTTTGGCGAGTTAAAGGTAAAGGTGTGTTCATCTGACGGGATCGCATTGGGATCTTTCGCGCCCGGGTCGAAGGCCCACAGCAGTTTACCGGTGTTCACGTCGAAACCACGGATGACGCCGGAGGTTTCACGCGTGGAGAAGTTATCCGTTACCGAACCAGCAATCACGATGGTTTTATCGGTGATGATCGGCGGAGAGGTTGGCTCATACAGACCCGGCGTGGTATCCGGCATATTGGTCTGCAGATTAAGGATACCTTTGTTGGCAAAGGTTTCGCACAGCTTGCCCGTTTCGGCGTTGATGGCGAACAGGCGGCCATCGTTCACCGGTAGCATAATGCGGCGAGGACAGTCGGCAATGACTTCCGGGCTGGCATTATCGGCACGCGCTTCGTGGTAAGAGACGCCACGGCAGGTGACATGCTGGAACGACGGGTTGGAATTGAGCTGTGGGTCGAAGTGCCATTTCTCTTTACCCGTGGCCGCATCAAGCGCGAACAGACGCTGGTGCGCCGTACACAGATAAAGCATATCGCCCACTTTAATTGGCGTCACTTCGTTGGTCAGTTCGCCCGGATCGTTTGGCATCTTCAGATCGCCAGTACGGAATACCCAGGCTTCTTTCAGGTTTTTAACGTTATCCGCGTTGATCTGCTTCAGCGGGGAGTAGCGTTGACCTTCCTGATTACGACCATACGCAGGCCAGTCACCGTCCGCCACCTGCGAGATAGCCGCAGCAGGCGTGGATTCCGCGTTTAGCGTACCGTTGATCTCCTGCGGGTCGTTAAAACCGGCCCAGGTCAGGATGCCACCGCTGATTAACAGGGCTACCACCAGCGCTGCAACGGCACCACTGGAAGGCACAATCAGGCGACGCCACACGAAGGGCAGGATCAGCCAGATACCAAAGAACACGAGGATGTCGCTACGTGGCGTCAGTGCCCAGAAGTCGAACCCGACTTCCCAGACGCCCCAGATCATGGTGGCGAGGAGTAATGCAGCATACAGCCACAGCGCGGATTGTTTTCTACGCAATAGCAGGATGGTTACACCAACCATAACCAAACCTGCAATTGGGTAGTACCAGGAGCCGCCAAGCGCGACCAGCCAGACGCCACCGATTAACAAATACAGCGCGCAGAAAGCTGCGAAGGCCGCTGTTAATGTCACCAGTAGACGCGGCTGTTGAGATTTTGTTTCAGCCATAGAAAAGTACTCGTCAGTTTTGTTAATTATTTGCTAGCAATTAATTATAGGCATTAACAAATGTGATCGGAATCACAATATTTGCTTTTTACAACTCATACGCCAGGGTTATCCATTTGCTGATATAATGGCTGGCTTGCGTATCGATGCCGGAGATTAATTCATCCGCATTGAGAGATTTTCATTAAAATCATATGGTTAGTAATATGAAACATACTGTTGAAGTGATGATCCCGGAAGCCGAGATCAAAGCGCGTATCGCCGAACTGGGTCGTCAAATCACCGAACATTACAAGGACAGCGGCAGCGAAATGGTGCTGGTCGGTCTGTTGCGTGGCTCTTTCATGTTCATGGCAGACCTGTGCCGTGAAGTGCATGTGCCACATGAGGTCGATTTTATGACCGCCTCCAGCTACGGCAGCGGCATGTCCACAACCCGTGATGTGAAAATCCTGAAAGACCTGGATGAAGATATTCGTGGCAAAGATGTGTTGATCGTTGAGGACATCATCGACTCCGGCAACACGCTGTCTAAAGTGCGCGAGATCCTGAGCCTGCGTGAACCAAAATCTCTGGCGATTTGTACGCTACTGGATAAACCTGACCGCCGTGAAGTGCAGGTGCCGGTAGAGTTCGTGGGTTTCTCGATTCCTGACGAATTCGTCGTCGGTTACGGCATTGACTACGCGCAGCGTTACCGTCATCTGCCGTATGTGGGGAAGGTGGTATTGCTGGACGAGTAACTGCGGGCTGATGCCCTCACCCCGGCCCTCTCCCATGGGGAGAGGGAGACAATCCCCGGCTTTATTTATGGTTCACATGCTTAAGCTTGAGGTTGGCAATTCCCGAACGGTAACGCTGTTCCAGCGTTTCGCGGTTTGTTGCAGTCACTTCCAGATTGCGCAGCAGGCCGTCATGGATACCATACGCCCAGCCGTGGATAGAGACCTTCTGCCCGCGTTTCCACGCCGATTGCATAATCGTTGAGTGGCCCAGGTTATAGACCTGCTCCATCACGTTCAGTTCGCAAAGGGTATCCATGCGACGCTCCTGCGGCATTTCGCCGAGCAGTGAGCTATGTTTGAACCAGATATCGCGGATGTGCAGCAGCCAGTTATCAATGAGCCCCAGCTCCGGGTTCTCGACCGCCGCCTGTACGCCGCCGCAGCCATAGTGGCCGCAAATAATGATGTGCTCGACTTCCAGAACGTCAACGGCATACTGAACCACAGAAAGACAGTTGAGGTCGGTATGGATCACCAGGTTGGCGACATTACGGTGAACAAACAGTTCGCCGGGCTCGAGGCCGGTCAGGCGTTCGGCCGGGACGCGGCTGTCGGAACACCCAATCCACAGAAAGCGTGGATTCTGGGCTTGCGCCAGTTTTCCAAAAAATCCTGGGTCTTCCTCCACCAGCATTTTTGACCATAGTGCATTGTTGCTGATGAGTGTATCTATGTTGTTCATGGAGGTTAGCGACCTGTAACCGAGTTATTGCGTTGCGCTACTATAGGGTAACCCGACTTTTAATGAAACCACACAACGTGTGTAAGAACTGAAGGTAAGTTAAATTCATGGCTATTGCACTGGAGCTTGAGCAGCTTAAAAAAACCTATCCAGGTGGCGTTCAGGCGCTACGCGGGATAGATCTAAAAGTAGAGGCCGGTGATTTTTACGCGCTTCTGGGACCGAACGGCGCGGGGAAATCCACCACGATCGGTATTATCAGCTCGCTGGTTAATAAAACGTCCGGTCGGGTCAGCGTCTTTGGTTATGACCTGCAAAAAGACGTGGTGAACGCCAAGCGCCAACTGGGGCTGGTTCCGCAGGAGTTCAACTTTAACCCCTTTGAAACCGTACAACAGATTGTAGTGAACCAGGCAGGTTACTACGGCGTTGAGCGCAAAGAGGCGCTTGAGCGCAGCGAAAAGTATCTAAAACAGCTCGATTTGTGGGAAAAGCGTAACGAACGTGCGCGGATGTTATCCGGTGGGATGAAGCGCCGTTTGATGATTGCGCGTGCGCTGATGCATGAACCAAAACTGTTGATCCTCGATGAGCCCACCGCTGGTGTGGACATCGAACTTCGTCGTTCCATGTGGGGCTTCCTGAAAGATCTTAACGACAAAGGCACCACCATTATTCTGACAACCCATTACCTCGAAGAAGCCGAAATGCTCTGCCGCAACATCGGTATCATTCAGAATGGCGAGCTGGTGGAAAACACCTCGATGAAAGACCTGCTCTCCAAGCTGAAATCAGAAACCTTTATCCTCGACCTGGCGGCGAAAAGCCCGCTGCCAAAACTGGAAGGGTATCAGTATCGTCTGGTGGATACCTCGACGCTGGAAGTGGAAGTGTTGCGTGAGCAGGGGATTAACAGCGTGTTCTCTCAGCTAAGCGCACAGGGTGTTCAGGTCTTAAGTATGCGTAACAAAGCGAACCGACTGGAAGAGCTGTTTGTCTCTCTGGTGCAGGATAAACAAGGAGACAAGGCATGACGCATCTTTACTGGGTCGCGCTGAAAAGTATCTGGGCGAAAGAGATTAACCGCTTTATGCGCATCTGGGTGCAAACCCTGGTGCCGCCGGTGATCACCATGACGCTCTATTTCATCATCTTCGGCAACCTGATTGGCTCCCGTATTGGTGAGATGCACGGTTTTACCTATATGCAGTTTATCGTGCCGGGTCTGATCATGATGGCGGTGATCACTAACGCCTATGCCAACGTGGCGTCGTCATTCTTTAGCGCCAAGTTCCAGCGTAATATTGAAGAGCTGCTGGTCGCGCCTGTGCCAACGCACGTCATTATCGCCGGTTATGTCGGTGGCGGCGTGGCGCGTGGCCTCTGCGTGGGGATTCTGGTCACGGCGATCTCGCTGTTCTTTGTGCCGTTCCAGGTCCACTCGTGGCTGTTTGTCGCGCTGACGCTGCTCCTGACGGCGATCCTGTTCTCGCTGGCTGGTCTGCTGAACGCCGTGTTCGCCAAAACGTTTGACGATATTAGCCTGATCCCGACGTTCGTGCTGACGCCACTGACTTATCTGGGTGGGGTATTCTACTCCCTCACGCTGCTGCCTCCGTTCTGGCAGGCACTGTCGCACCTGAACCCGATTGTGTACATGATCAGCGGCTTCCGCTTTGGCTTCCTTGGCATTACCGATGTGCCGCTGTTTACCACGGTGGCGGTGCTGGTGGTGTTTATCCTCTTCTTCTATCTGCTGTGCTGGTATTTGATCCAGCGCGGGCGCGGTCTTCGCAGCTAACCGTCTGCCCGGCGACATTCTGTTTGCCGGGCACTTTCTTTGACAGTTATCACCCAAAGCGAACCTTCACTCCGCTAAACTACTTGCCTGCTAAGGAGAGAGTTATGTTGGGATGGGTGATTACCTGCCACGATGAACGGGCGCAGGACATGCTGGATAAGCTTGAAGCCAAATTTGGCCCGCTGGCGCAATGCCGGGCGGTAAATTACTGGCGTGGATTGAGCACCAACATGCTCAGCCGCATGATGTGCGATGCCCTGCATGAAACCGACACCGGTGATGGCGTGATTTTTTTGACCGATAAATCGGGCGCGGCGCCTTACCGCGCAGCCGCATTGCTGAGCCATAAGCATGATTGCTGTGAGGTGATCTCGGGCATCAGCCTTCCATTACTGAAAATGATGTATCCGCAGCGTGAAACGTTAACCAGTGCCGGATTCCGTGACGCTATTGTTGTGCAGGGCGCACCGGAAGTCAGCAGCTTGTGGCATCAGCAGCAAAAAAATCCTCCTTTCGTCCTGCTTCATGACCTGTATAAGAATTAAACGTTGGTATTGATGTCGCTTTTGCTACAATGGCATAAGTATTTCCGCTTCGAATAAGACCCTCATGTTCACGCGTATTGTTTTCCTGTTATTGATGTTCGTGTCTGGCATTTCTTCTGCCAGTTTACTCAGTCAGCAAAGCCTGCCTGCTCAATATATGCAAACCACCGAAGATGCGGCGATCTGGGCGCAGGTGGGGAACAGCGTCATTAATGTTGGCAATGTGCGCGCGGGGCAAATCCTGGCCGTCGTACCTGCGGCGGCGGATTACTACGAATTTCGCTTCGGTTTTGGCACGGGTTTTATCGACAAGGGGCACCTTGAGCCGGTTCAGGGGAAACAGCGCGTTGAGGACAGCCTTGGCGATCTGAATAAACCGCTGAGCAATCAGAACCTCATTACCTGGAAAGACACGCCGATCTATAACGCGCCCTCCAGTGGTAGCGCGCCGTTCGGGACGTTAAGCGCCAATCTTCGCTACCCTATACTGAACAAGCTTAAGGACCGTCTGAACCAGACCTGGTTCCAGATCCGCATCGGCAACCGTCTGGCATGGGTCAGCAGCCTGGATGCACAGGAAGACAACGGTATTCCGGTTATTACTTACCACCATATTTTGCGTGATGAAGAGAACACCCGTTTTCGTCATACCTCCACAACCACCAGCGTGCGTGCCTTTAACAACCAGATGACCTGGCTTCGCGACCAGGGCTACACCACCCTGACCATGTACCAGCTGGAAGGGTACGTACGAAATAAAATGAACCTACCCGCAAAGGCCGTGGTGATCACCTTCGATGACGGGCTGAAGTCCGTGAACCGCTATGCTTACCCGATCCTGAAAGAGTATGGATTTAAGGCGACTGCATTTATCATTTCGTCACGCATTAAGCGCCAGCCGCAGAAATGGGCGCCAAAATTCCTGCAGTTTATGAGCGTGTCGGAGCTGGATCAGATGCATGACGTGTTCGACTATCAGTCTCACACGCATTTTCTGCACCGCGTTGACGTCAACCATCAGCCCATTTTACTGAGCCGCAGCTACCACAATATTTTGTTTGATTTTAAGCGCTCACGACGCGACCTGGCGCAGTTTAACCCGCACGTGCTTTACCTCTCATATCCGTTTGGTGGCTACGACGAGAAGGCGATAAAAGCGGCGAACGATGCAGGGTTCCACCTGGCAGTGACGACGGTAAGGGGAAAGGTGAAACCGGGAGATAATCCGTTCTTACTGAAACGCCTGTACATCTTAAGAACCGATTCGCTGGAGACGATGTCGCGGCTGATCAGTAATCAGCCGCAGGGGTGATTATTCGTACGTCAGGGTGAACGTGCCCACAGCACTGAACGCACCGGATTTAATGGTATTTCCGTCTGCTTCTAGTCTGGCGATAAAATTAAAATTCCTTACCGCAGGTAAGTTAGCGTCTGTCTGTACAAAAGCTGAATTCGAATCGTTAGGAATAAGCTGTTGGTTATTCGCGTCGATAATTTTCACTCCAGCCCCTGCCGCAGCGTTACTGGACAATGTATTGGCAAGCAGCTTTTTTGCACCGCCAGTGATCTTTGATGTCGACAGTTTCGTCGTGAATTTCGCCACGCTGGTGCAGTTACTGACCTGCACGGCAAACGGGACATCGCGTGTCTGGTTCTTTTGAATATCGGAAACAAAATAGTCACCCAGTTCTACGGTATTTCCCCCATCTGCCAAGGTGACAACATCACAAGTTGGCAGAACGAGCGGGATCTGAAAAGTATCTTCGGTAACTTTAAAATACCATGGGCGGTTATTAGAGTCGTTTGGATCCCCGAGCCCCATTAGCCCTAATGTTCCGGCAACGGGTTTGATGACGCTAACTTTATTCGGGTTGCCGTTGTAAGCAGATGTTTGCCACAGTTGAATTTTGGCATTAACCCATTTGCCATCCCAGTTGCTGGGGACGTTATTCACATAGAGCTCTTTATAGGCCGTTGTATTGGTGCCAAAAACGTGGCCAATGCCATCCACTGTTTCGATATTCACCGTGTAGACAATGCCCGGGATATTGGTTTGAAACGTTCCGTCCTGATACAGAGAACCAGCATAGACGGAAGGATCGGTCATCCCCCATTCACTGGTGCCGTCGTTACCTAAACTACAGCCAATCTGGATACCTGGCGAAATATCTGTAGTAAATTGCATTAAAAATGTCCCTCCCGTGCTTGGGCGTGGGGCCGCGCGAGCTGGGCCACTGGTAGGGCCATTTACTAATGTTGTTGTCCCACCATAGCCATTTCCAAAACGGCATTCGGTCGCTCCCCAGGCTGAGGTGGCAGAAAACAGCACGCCGAAAAGCGACATCGTGATTATTGATTTTTTATTTAAACATCCTGTCATGGTCATAAACCTGAATATTCTCTTCCTGTGATGGGCAATACCAGAACTCTGCGGTTTAACGCTGGTCCGGGGATTATTCGTAAATCACACTCACCAGTACATTGCTGGTGACGCGTCCTGACGTCACCTGACCAATATTCTGGTAACGAGCATAAAAGGCGTAATCGGTTAAGTACGCGAAACTATTTTGCTTTGAGGTAACGTCAAAGATGACATCAGAACTGCCATCCTGACTTAAAACATTCTGATGGAATGCGTCTGAAAAGATGACAATACCGACATTTTTCGCGCCATCACTCTCTTGCTCTTTATCATTAGCAAATACCTGTTTATTCCCCTGAGCCAGAGAACCTGATTGCGGTGAAAAATTGAAATGCAATTTGCTTGCTGCACCACTGGCAATATCATCACAATCTGTCACTTGCACAGTGAAGCGCGTTCCACCCGCATCCTGGGTTGCATTGTATTTATTACTGCCATCGGTATTGAAAAACCAGCTGCGGGGAACCACCGGCAACTGAACCTGGCCGCCGTCAGACACGTTAATTTTGCAGGTATTGGCGACAATATTGGCTCTGATATTAACGTCCATCCATGCCCCATCCGCATGGGATGAGGCAGGGATCAGCAAACCTGAAATAACGGCCAGCAGCAGCCTGTATTTTTTTATAAATAACGGTGTATTTCGCATCGTCAAGCTACCGCCTGTTCTTTATGACTTATTGATAGGTGACCAGAAACGTGACAGGCGAAGTAACCGACCCTGTAGTGACATCGGCAACGGTCTTACCGTCAGCGACCACAATGCGCGAACTCAAATTATAGGTCGCGGTGCCAGACGAAATAGTCACGGTTTCGGTTTGCGGTGATTTACAGCTCAACTGGGTACCCGTCGCTGAATCCCCATTCCACAGTTCAAATGCCGTATTGTTATTTGCGCCAAAGTTCAGGCTAGACGCGGAAGAACAACTGCCACCTGCGCCAGTGGTTGCTCTGATTGCTGCCGTTCTCACACCTGCACAACCGGTGAAGGCGATTTTGAACGCCTCTTCGCGGGTTTTATTGGCCAGGTCGGATTTGAAGACGTCACCAAAACTAATCTGCGATGTTGGCGAGCCAGAGGCATCCTGCACCTGAGCGCTACAGGTTCCCGCTTCAATGGTGGTGTTAAAGGTGGCTGAAACACTGCTCGTCCCGGTAATGGTTGCAGACGCGGCTGTGGATACGAATCCCAGAACAGAGAGGGCAAAGATCGTAGGTTTAAATTCCATTATAGGTTCTCCGTTTTCTGTCTGGTTATTCGTAATAGAAGTTAAAAGTGGCGACGGCGCTGAACTGACCTGTCGTTGCACTATCTGCCTGGGTTTCTACCAGTTTGGCGGTTAAAGGCACTTCTTTTGCGGTGATTTCACCCGGGGTCCAGACAATACGTTTGCTGTCATCTGTCGAGTTGATCTCAAAAGGCGTGGTCGGTGCCGAACTGCGTGCAATCGATACCCCAACATAACTGGCTCCGCCAGATGTCGCGGTAATGCCGTTGGCAATGGCCGTTTTCATTAGATTTGACACTGAGCCGCTTACAGTTGTTTTCAGTGAAGTGAGGCTGGATGGACACTCCGTCAGCACCAGTTTGAAATCAGTTGTTGCTGTACCTGCCGCAATCGTATCAATACGGGTTTTTCCGCTGGTTCCGAGCGTAATCGTGTTGTTTTTGCCGTTACCGGTTCCGCCACTGATGGCCATATCACAGGTCGTTTCCCGGATATTGGCCGTGAAGGTTACGTCGAGATTATCCGCAGCCTGGGCATAGCCACAGGTAACAGACAAGAGCGTTGCTGCATAAATGCAGCGAACGAAATGATTCAAAGTGAACGTCATGAGTGAAAACTCCCTGTTATAGATGAATTACATCCGGCAAAGTTGATGAGTTAAAAGCGTGGTCAGACCCGCTTTCTGTGCATTGGGTTGAATCTGATAATGCACATTACAGGCACTTTGCTGCCCGTTTCCCCAGACAACCCTGAGCGTGCCTTTGTCTTCGATACCGCGAACATAGGCTTGTCCTGCCTGGCCCACGCTGCCGACAATCTCTCCTTTCTCGCTCAGCACGTCGGCGCCGAGAGGGATGAAGCCGTTATCAGAACGCTGGAGTTCAAGTACTGCCGAACGACCTTCGTCGGTTTCGAAATTCACCAGCACCACGGCACCGCTACGCGGTACGGCAACCGTACTGGTATTTTTCACTTCAACGTCGGCACTCATGGTGCTGGTATCGAGACCGATACGGTTTTCACGGTAGGCGGAAAGATAAGGCATGATGGCGTAACCTGAATTACCGATCTCACCGTCGCCGTTGCTCAGACGTGCTCCTTTTGCGCCACTGGCTTTAATCAGTGCCAGCGAATCGGTATCACTGATACTGCCTGGCGCCAGAGTGATCCCACCGGAATGCAACAACATGCCGCCGCTGTAGCTGGCAGAATATTGTTGCTGGTTGTCATCGCTCGCTGAGGCAGAAAGGCTTAGCGGACCATAAGGGCTGTTATAACTGCCGTAGCCGCTGATCTGATTGAGCGTACTCTCATCCGTGCGGCTATTGCTGCTCGTCACGCTGTAGTTGAAGCGGTTGTCCTCGGTATTGCCGTTTGCGGTGGTATTGAGACTCGTACTGCCTTTGAAATCAGAGTTCAGACCCACGTTAACGCTGTTGAAACCGGCAGGGCGTTTACCCGTACCAAACAGCGCATCGAACGGCAGGCTGACGTTGAGGTAAACGCTGTCTTCCTGTTCACCAAATTCATCATAAGTACGCTGCAAGGAGACGCTGTAACTGCCATAGGTAAAGGCGTTGCTATAACCCACGGTATAGTTAGAGCTTGAACGGCTGCCATCCCAGTAATCCTGCCAGCTACCGTTGATGTACATCGAACCATAATCCACTTTGCCAGTGCGTAGCGGCTGGCTGATGTTGACCTGAATTTGGTTTTTCATACGCTGGAAGGTGCTATACACATCCTCGCTATTACTGCCGGGTTTCAGTTGCTGATCGCGATACTTCACGCGATCGGCCAGTGAGGCCGCATCGTGCAAGCTGAGGTAGTCTTCCGTGGAGAAGCGGTAGGCTGCCACGTTTAATGACGTATCCGTTGCCGAGAGCATCTTACTGAAGGAGAGTCGATAACTCTGGCCTGTCAGCGTACGAAGCCCGTCGATATCTGCGCTGGAGTGGGTAACATCCAGTGCAAATGCACCGATCTCAGTGTTCATGGCAAGACCTGCGAGGCCCGCGTAAAAACCGGTGTCCATATATTGCAGGCCGGTATACCCGGTGAAGGTATTGTTCAGCCCGTAATAGAGGGTGGCATAAGCCACTTTTGGTGAGTCATGCAATGAATCGTCATGCAATTCGCCGGCACCAACATCCCAACGTGCGAAGCCCGGACGTAACATTTGAGTCACGGATGAATACGGGACCGAGAAAGATCGCTTGCTGCCATCGGCTTCCTCGATAGTCACCAGCAGGTCGTTGCCGTAGCCTGTGGTGCTGAGATCGGAAATCTCAAATGCACCCGGTGGCACGGTGGTTTCATAAATCTTGTTCCCGCTTTGCGTCACAGAGACACGGGCGTTGCTGTTTGCTACACCACGGATGACAGGCGCATAGTTAGATAGCCCGTTCGGCAGCATGCGATCATCGTTATAAAGACGTAAACCGCGCAGGCCGATCGAGTCGAATGCGTCACCGCGAGTATAAGAGTCGCCAATCAGCATTTGGGCTTTAAGCGGCGTGATATCTGGTAATGGTGCCAACTTACTGATTTAGTGTATGATGGTGTTTTTGAGGTGCTCCAGTGGCTTCTGTTTCTATCAGCTGTCCCTCCTGTTCAGCTACTGAAGGCGTGGTGCGTAACGGTAAAAGTACTGCCGGACATCAGCGCTATCTCTGCTCTCACTGCCGTAAAACATGGCAGCTACAGTTCACTTACACCGCTTCTCAACCCGGTACGCATCAGAAAATCATTGATATGGCCATGAATGGCGTCGGATGTCGCGCCAGTGCACGCATTATGGGCGTTGGCCTCAACACGATTTTACGACACTTAAAAAACTCAGGCCGCAGTCGGTAAACTCACGCATACAACCGGGCAGTGACGTCATTGTTTGCGCGGAAATGGACGAACAGTGGGGTTACGTCGGCGCTAAATCACGCCAGCGCTGGTTGTTTTACGCGTATGACAGGATACGGAGGACGGTTGTGGCGCACGTATTCGGTGAACGCACGTTGGCCACGCTGGAGCGTCTTCTGGGCCTGCTGTCGGCCTTTGAGGTCGTGGTATGGATGACGGATGGCTGGCCGCTGTATGAATCACGCCTGAAGGGAGAACTGCACGTTATCAGCAAGCGATATACGCAGCGCATTGAGCGGCATAACCTGAATCTGAGGCAGCATCTGGCAAGGCTGGGCAGGAAGTCACTGTCGTTCTCAAAATCGGTGGAGCTGCATGACAAAGTCATCGGGCATTATCTGAACATAAAACACTATCAGTAAGTTGGAGTCATTACCTGATATCTCGCTGCAGATAAATATCCTGGTTTGAGTAATCACTGCCGTCTTTTTCATTCCAGTTCAGACTCCCGCGTGAGCGGAAACGCCACGGGCCTAAATTGGCACCGTAACGTAAGCCCGCATAGGCACTGTCACTGTTGCTGCCCGTACCTTCACTATGCCAGGCGTTGAGGTCGTAAGATGCCATCGCGACAGGAATACCTTCTTCCCAGAGTGAAGGATCGACATAACCCTGAGGAAGTTTAAGCACGTACAGCTGGGGAACGGTCAGATCCAGCTCTTGTGTTGATGTGTTAAAATTCGCCGTCGCACCAGGGAAGGCTTTCGCAATATCAATACACGCTGCCGCATCACCCGAATCATTTTTTTCGAGCGATTCAGTATTAATACCGACCTGCTTCAGTATTGTTAATGTCATGCACGGCGTTGCACGCGGCGTGCCGTTATCTTTAAACTCGACTTCGGCTGTTATTTTTTCTTTACCATTAACCGTTATTTTTGTCTGATATTTCCCTGGTAAAATAGGGTTGCCTTGTGAAAAACGACCTACGTCAATTTTATTGCCCGTATTAAATAAAAACTGGTCGTTAAACTCGATATCATCCGCTGCAGAACTGACAGTGGATTGAATATCATCCGCTATGGCATTCAGAGGTATTGCCGCACTAATAGAAAGGCACAGAAATGAACGTCGAAAAAACATTATTATCCCGATCCGTGAGTTGCCGATAACGTGCTCGGCATAGCCATGTACTATGATTATTATTAGTTGAGTGTTGCTTCGTGCTCTTGCATGCCACCAAAGTCATTAATGGATGCATAGTTAACTTTGCCGTTGCTAATGCCAGTCAGCCCTTTCACTTTCATTGTTTCGCTGGAGAACGGTTTCACAGAACTACTCTCCACTTCATATTTTTTGCCATTAACGGTCAGAGAAGCGGAGGCAATTGATACGTTGTATGCAGAATCATTCTTCGCAACCAGCACAACATCGTTAGCAACCTTTTTCTGCGACCAGATCAGGTGCTTTGCAGATTCATCGGGTGAACCTTTGAGTCCTGTTGGGCGGAAAAAGAGTTTGATACGCGTGCGGAAAGCCAGTTGCAGCATATTCTGATCGCCATTGTTTTTGGCTTTGGGTGGTACTTCCAGCACATTAAACCAGAACAGTGATTCACGGTCTTTGGGTAATGACTGGCCGAGTGAGGTAATGCGGATAGACTGGCCTTTTTGCGCGTCTACGCGAGTGACCGGCGGCGTAATGACGAACGGTAACTTAAGCTCCTGAGGGTCGGTCGTGTCACGGCCATCATCCAGCCATGACTGAACGAGTAAAGGGTGTGAGCCTCTGTTTTCCAGATTCACCACAACATCTTTTGCTTTTTCAGGATAAATAATACGGGTTCCGGAGATAACAATATCAGCGTGGGCATGACATGCCATTATGCTGGTCAGCACAAAAGAGAGTGCTTTCATTCCTTTGATCATTTTTGCATTAAGCTGTCGCATATCCACTCCAGGATAATTGAGATAAACAAGCGCCCACGGCTAAGCGGGCGCATTATTAAATAAATAATCGACGATTATTCGTAGCTCATAGTGAAGTAGGCATTAGCAGAGACTTTACCCGCAGTGACTGGGTTGGTGTCTTTCACCCAGGCAGAACCCGGAACATACGCCACGCGGTAATACAGTTTGCCGGAACCACTGGTGACAGTCGCAACCTGCGTATTATTGGCAGGCTGGCCAACCATAATACGATCGGTATTGCTGCTGGAGTTGTTATACATCGCCAGGCTAACGTTGGTTGCTGAACCTGCAACGTTAGAGTCTGGATCCACGGTACCGTTAGCCACGGAACCCATGTTTTTGGACATAAAGTTTGCGGAAGCTTTAGACACAGTATCAGGGCAGTTTGTCAGCAGCAGTTCAAAGTTTTTCGCACCAACACCTTTGTCCAGCGTAGTGGCTTCAACATCAGATTTTTTTACGACCGGCAATGCGATAGTGATGTTGTTAGTACCTTCACCATTGTTGGTGGTAATAGTACAGGTGGTATCGGTAACTGCACCGTCAAATGTGATCAGGCCAAGATCGGTAGCAGCGAAAGATGAAGAGGAACCCAGTGCCAGAACTACGGTAGCAGCTGCCATGCTAATTTTTTTCAGTGACATAACAATATCCATGTAAAAGATTAAAAAGCCAAACATTGTTTTTGGCGGACGGATAATAGAGTGCACACTAAAAAAAGTAATTTTAAATTTACTTAAAATGGGCTTTAGCTATTCTGTTTTTTCAAATAAACCAGTTGGTTAATAGTGGTATTGTAAAAAGATTAAATAAAATCTTAAAAAAATGGAAAGGACTGGCGGAATATTTCTTTTTGAAGAATAATATTTCTTGGTGATGATTATATCTGCCGGCCCGAATTATTTATCTGGCGATATAATTCGGGCCTTTTTATCAGGCAACCTGAACAGGAATTGCCTTTGCGGTGCGTTTCATGTCGTTGTCGCCTTCGAAGTAGGCCACTTTCGGCTGCCAGCGGCGCGCTTCTTCGTCGGACATCATGACGAAGCTGGCGATGATTACGATGTCACCCACGTCAGCGCAGTGTGCTGCCGCGCCGTTGACGGAGATAATTTTTGAGCCGCGCTCGGCGGCAATCGCGTAGGTAGAAAAGCGTTTGCCGTTGTTCACGTTCCAGATATCAATCGCTTCATTTTCAAGGATGCCAGCCGCGTCCAGAAAATCCTGGTCGATTGCGCAGGAGCCTTCATAGTGCAGGTCGGCCTGGGTGACTTTCACACGGTGAAGCTTACCTTGCAGCATTTTGCGAATCATTACGTTTACCTTTAATCGTCCGGGTAGAAAAAACTACGCCAGCTCAACCACTTTATTGTCAATAAGGCGGGCCTGACCGAGCCATGCCGCCACCAGGATCACCGCACGTTTGCTGGTCTCTGCAAGCTCCAGCAGCGTATCGGCATCGCGAATTTGAACGTCGTCAGCGCGGAAACCTTTTTCGTTCAGCGCTTGTTCGGCCAGGGCGATAATCTCTTCTGCACTCAGCTCTTTAGCCAGAAGTTGCTCAGCCATGGTATTCATGACCTTGCTTAAGCCCGGCGCGATTTTGCGCTGATCGGCCGTCAGATAGCCGTTACGGGAGCTGAGCGCCAGACCGTCTTTGGCACGCACAATCGGCACGCCGACGATCTCGATATCGTAACCCATATCGGCAACCATCTTGCGGATCAATGCCAGCTGCTGGAAATCTTTCTCGCCGAAGCAGGCAACGTCTGGCTGCACCAGATTGAACAGTTTGCTGACGATGGTGGACACACCGCGGAAATGACCCGGACGGCTCGCGCCTTCCAGCATGGTGGAAATGCCCGGAACGTCAACGTAGGTCGCCTCATCGGTACCCTGAGGGTAGACATCGGCGGAAGCTGGGGAGAAAACAATATCCGCATGGCGTTTTTTGATCTTCTCGCAATCTTCCTGCAGGGTGCGCGGGTAGCGTGCCAGGTCGTCGGCGCGGTCAAACTGCATTGGGTTAACGAAGATACTGACCACCACGATGTCTGCCCGGGCTCTCGCCTCATCGACCAGCTTCATATGGCCGTCATGCAGGTTGCCCATGGTCGGGACCAGTGCGATGCGTTTACCTTCCTGACGTGCACGACGGATGTGCTGGCGCAGCAGCGGCAGGGTTTCAATGATTAGCACAACGAGACTCCTTAATGGAAACTGTGTTCTTCGCCCGGGTAAACGCCGGACTCAACCTCGGCAATATACTGCCTGACCGCAGCGCGCATGTCGCCCGCTTCCGTGAGGAAATTTTTGGCAAATTTCGGGATATGTCCGCCAGTAATGCCAAAAGCGTCGTGCATCACCAGGATCTGGCCATCAGTCACGTTACCTGCGCCAATACCTATCACCGGAATCGACAGCGCGTCAGTGATGCGTTTTGCCAGCTCAACCGGAACGCACTCCAGCACCAGCAGTTGTGCGCCTGCGGCTTCAAGGGCGAGGGCATCATCGAACAGCGTTTGTGCGGCATCGCCACGGCCCTGCACTTTATAACCGCCAAAGATGTTCACGGATTGCGGCGTCAGGCCCAAATGACCGCACACCGGCACGGCGCGCTCGGTGAGCATTTTCACCGTATCAACGAGCCAGGCGCCACCTTCGATTTTGACCATGTTGGCCCCGGCACGCATCACGACTGCTGCATTTTCAAAGGCTTGCTCTGGCGTGGCGTATGCCATAAACGGCAGGTCGGAAAGCAGCAGGCAGGCTGGCGCACCACGGCGCACGGCACGGGTATGGTAAGCAATATCCTCAACCGTAACCGGCAGGGTGGAATCATGTCCTTGTACCGTCATCCCTAACGAATCTCCGACCAACATGACGTTGATACCCTCTTCGGCAAAGAGTTTGGCGAAGCTGTAGTCATACGCGGTGATGGTGGCGAAGCGTTTTTTTTCCTGTTTGCATTTCTGCAGTAAGGAGATGGTGGTTGGTTTCATACTGTTTCCTGATAGCCCAAAAGCGAATCTTTGCGCATTTTAACAGTAACATTCGGGGGAACAATGATTTTAGCTAACCGATTAACGGCAAATATTTCAGGGTTAATCGGTAAGATGCAGGATTACCAGCGAGCGGGTCTTTCCGCCTTGAGAGTGTCCAGAATGGCTTTCAGCGAGATACCATCCGGAAAGGTGAGGTCGGGTGCAACTTCGAACAGCGGCCAGAGCATAAAACCCCGGTTTTTCATGTCGTAGTGCGGAACAGTGAGGCGATCGGTGTTTATGACCTCATGACCATACAACATAATATCGAGATCGAGAGTGCGTGGCCCCCAGCGTTCGGCTTTGCGTACGCGACCCTGTTGCAGTTCGATGCGCTGAGTATTATCCAGCAGCGTTTCGGCATCCAGAGTGGTCTCCAGCACGACGGCGGCATTGAGATAATCAGGCTGATCCTGCGGGCCCAACGGTGGGGTACGGTAAAACGAAGAGACGGCCACGATCCGGCTTTGCGGAATTTCGCCCAGCGCCTGTACGGCAGCGTTAACCTGCTCCAGCGGAGAGGCTAAATTGCTGCCGATGGCGATATACGCGAGGGTCATGAAGCACCTTCACGACGAGGCGCACGTTTGCGCGGACGACGATGACGGCGACGTGGTTCCGGCTCTTCATCCAGCCCGGTGAGCATATCTTTCTGTTCAGGCGGGGCGGAAACCTGGAACTCGGCCCACCATTGCGCCAGACGCTGCAGCTCCTGATTCCTTTCAATTTCAGCCCGCAGTGACAGCAGATCGAATGCCGCGCGGAACTTAGGATGCTCCATCAACTTCCAGGCACGTTTGCCCTGACGACGGGACATACGCAACTGAAGCTGCCAGATATCACGCACCAGCGTGGTAATACGTTTCGGGATCGCCAGCGTACGGCACCCTTCGTCCAGCACGTCGTTCGCGGCCAGTGCGAAGGCATCGTAATAGGCGAGACCGCTCTCCTGAGTGATTCGCTGAGCCGTTTCCAGCAGTGGATACCAGAACATCGCCGCAAACAGAAACGCCGGATTCACGCGCATATCGTTGCGAATACGGGTATCGGTATTTTTCAGCACCTGCGCAATCATGCGCTCCATCGGGCTGTCACCGCTTTCGGTGAAGTAGCGGGTAATGGTCGGGAACAGCGGCTGGAACAGGTTGTATTCGCGCAGCAGATTATAAGTTTCAAAGCCGTGGCCGGCCTGCAGCAGTTTCAGGGCTTCCTCAAACAGACGGGCAGGGGGCACGTCGTTGATCAGCGTCGCCAGACGGGGAATAGGCTCGGCTGTTTCCGGGCTAATGCGCATATTCAGCTTGGCGGCGAAACGCACGGCGCGCAGCATACGCACGGGATCTTCACGGTAGCGCGTTTCCGGCGTGCCGATCAGACGAATCAGGCCTTCTTTCAGATCCTGCATGCCGCCGACGTAATCACGCACGGTGAAATCCGCCACGCTGTAGTAAAGGCTATTGATCGTGAAGTCACGACGCTGGGCATCTTCTTCGATAGAACCGAAGATATTATCGCGCAGCAGCATACCGTTCTGGCCGCGCTGCGACGTGGTGCGATCCGATGCGCCCGCTTCGTGGTGGCCGCGGAAGGTCGCCACTTCGATGATCTCCGGTCCAAACATCACGTGAGCCAGACGGAAACGGCGGCCAACAAGACGGCAGTTACGGAATAATTTACGCACCTGCTCAGGCGTGGCGCTGGTCGTCACGTCGAAATCTTTTGGCTTTTTGCCCAGCAGTAAATCACGCACTCCACCGCCCACGAGATAGGCCTCGTAGCCCGCTTTATTCAGACGATAGAGCACCTTGAGGGCATTTTCACTGATATCTTTGCGGGAAATATTGTGCTGCTCACGCGGAATAACCGACATGTGTGGCTGTGCAATAGCATCATTCGCCATGCTCTCTTCGCGGCTTAGCACTTTACGGCAAAAATTAGCGACTCGGGTAAAAATGGTACACCTCGTAGTGTGTTTTGTTATGAAAAAAGCGGCTAATCATAGCTCAGCGCAACGCATTTGAGAATGCTGGATTTTTTGCACCGCCGTGAGCGTCCAGTGGGCGATCGCCATTTTCAGCAGTTCGTCAATACGCAGATCCTGCCATTCGTTGGTTACATTCTGGTTGAGAAATCGCAGCGCGTCGATCAAAACCGGGCGTGGATCGCCGTGTGGCAGGGCTGGCGCATGGTTTTGCTTCGACAGCTTACAGCCATGTTCATTGACTGCCAGCGGCAGATGAATGTAATCCGGCGCTTTCCAGCCAAACTGGTGATAGAGCGATATTTGCCGCACGGTAGGTTCAACAAGATCTGCGCCACGAACGATTTCCGTGACGCCCTGGAAATGGTCATCCACGACAACGGCCAGGTTGTAGGCGAACAGACCGTCACGGCGGTGGATAATAAAATCTTCACATGCCAGACGTTCATCGGCGTGGATCTTGCCGGAGAGTAAATCGTTAAAGTGCGTCACCGGGGAGCGCTGCTTGATGCGCACGGCGGCATTTTCCGGGGGAAGATTAAGCGTACGACAATGACCGTCATAAACCCCTCCCACGCTCTGGATGCGTGCGCGGGTACAGGTGCAGTTATAGGAAAGCCCCTGAGCGCGAAGCCAGGCCAGCCGTTCCCGATACGCATCGTGACGTTTTGATTGCCAGAGAACGTCGTCATCCCAGTGAAGACCGTAATGTTCCAGCTGACGCAGAATGGTGTCTGCTGCACCGGGAACTTCACGCGGAGGGTCAATATCTTCAATGCGAACAAGCCATTTACCCTGGCTGGCACGAGCCTGCAGGTAGCTGCCGAGCGCGGCAATTAATGAGCCGAAGTGTAATTCACCGGAAGGAGATGGCGCGAAGCGCCCAATATAGTGTGATTCAGACATATCAACAGTAACAAGGCGGGAGTGACTCCCGCCTTTGGAGTGTGTAAACAGCGCTGGTATTAACCGGCCATCTGTTTTTCGCGGATTTCAGCCAGTGTTTTACAGTCGATGCACAGGTCGGCGGTTGGACGCGCTTCCAGGCGACGAATACCGATTTCAACACCACAGGATTCGCAGTAGCCAAAATCTTCGTCTTCGACTTTTTTCAGCGTTTTCTCGATCTTTTTGATCAGTTTGCGTTCGCGGTCACGGTTACGCAGTTCGAGGCTGAACTCTTCTTCCTGAGCGGCGCGGTCGACCGGATCCGGGAAGTTAGCAGCTTCATCCTGCATATGAGTAACGGTGCGATCGACTTCATCCCTGAGTTGATTACGCCATGCTTCAAGAATACGCTTGAAGTGCGACAGCTGGGCTTCGTTCATATACTCTTCGCCCGGTTTCTCTTGATACGGCTCCACCCCAGCGATGGCGAGAATACTCAGGGACGATGTTTTACGGTTTTGCCCTTCTTGCATGTTGCTTCTCCTTAACACGCACTATCGATCCCCGTGTCGGGGGAAAAATCAGGTCGCTATAAATAGCAGATGCTTTTCCGGATGGCAATTATCTAAACGTAACACTTGACAAGCCTGTGAGGAAAAGCGTATTTGCGCACGCGGCCAGAACACTTAATCATCAATCGTCTAATCCCTTATAAGACAATGGGAAGAGAGGATCTCAGAGTCATATTATCGGCAGAAAGTTCCGCTTTATAAGCCAAAACCTCTACCCCCTGCTTTTGTGCCTCATTCAACAATTGCGCGTATTTAGGATCAATATGGCGGGCAGGAGAGAATCGTTCAATGGCTGAATGCAAAACCGCAAACAGCAACACGGCGCGTTTGCCCGCCGCCGCAACACTCATTAGCTCTCGCAGATGCTTCTGCCCGCGTAGCGTTACCGCATCCGGGAAGTAGCCATTTTCCTGTTCCGCTAACGTCACTGATTTTACTTCAATATAGCACTCAGGCCTGTCTTGCGCCTGTAACATGAAGTCGATTCTGCTGCCTTCATCGCCATATTTCACTTCGCTTTTATGCGTGTCATAACCCACCAGTTCGGGAAGGGCATTATTCATTAGCGCTTCTTTAACCAGCTGATTGGCACGCAGGGTGTTAACACAAATAAATGCCCCGCTTTGTGTTTCGGTCATTTCCCAGGTATGGGCATATTTGCGTTTCATATTCTCTGATGTGGAATACCAGACCCGGTCACCCGGTGTCGCACACCCCGTCATAGCACCGGTATTGGGGCAGTGCAGGGTGAGCTGTGTTCCTTCAGGCGTGACTACGTCTGCGAGGAAGCGTTTGTAGCGTTGAATCAGCGTGGCGTGCTGCAGGGGAGGGCTAAACTTCATCAGGCGTCCTTAACGGTGTTGCCCAGCGTCCAGCGCTGTAGCGGCGTGTAGCGGGTGCGTCCTTGTGCAAAGACGGATTCATAAAGTGCGAATTCATTAACCGGAAAGGCCCAGTGAAAACCTGGTGGTGGGATGGCAACGGCCTGACCTGCATCGCGCAGCAACGTGATATGCGGATGAAACGGCTGCGGGCTCTGGTAACAGCCGCTGCGTGCCGCCTGGGCGCGCAGCATATTTGCAAGCTGTAATATCCCACGAGGCGGCTGGCGCGTACCCAGCCAGACCACCCGCGAGCGCAACCACTGCCCGGCATCATCAAGGTGTAGCGTAAACCCCGGTTGAGAGATCCGTCCGGCCATTGATGCCAGGGCTCGCTGCTTATCGGCGCTCACATCACCCAAAAAGGCCAGCGTCAGGTGCAGGTTAGCCGCGGCAACAGGGCGACCCGCTTCCGGCGGGAAGTGCTCAGCGCGCCAGCGAACGATTTGCCGCTGTATCGGGGCGGGTAATTCAATGGCAAAAAACAGCCGTTTCGACTCAGACATACGGGGGACTCGGTAATGATATGCGCCGATGCTACAATGTACGCCGACTAATGTTAACCCTCTGGAGCTGTTAGTGTCCTCATTGCCGGTCGCCGTCGTCCTTCCCGAGCTTCTCGCTGCCTTACAACATGCCCCGCAGGTTTTGCTGAATGCCCCGACAGGGGCCGGTAAATCCACCTGGCTGCCGCTGCAGATCCTGAAAGACGGGAATATCAGCGGGAAAATTATCCTGCTGGAGCCGCGCAGGCTGGCCGCGCGCAACGTAGCACAACGCCTGGCGGAATTGCTTAACGAAAAACCGGGCGAGACGGTGGGCTACCGTATGCGCGCTGAAACCTGTATCGGCCCAACCACGCGGCTTGAAGTGGTGACCGAGGGAATACTCACCCGCATGCTGCAAAACGATCCTGAACTGACCGGCGTCGGGCTGGTGATTCTGGATGAATTCCACGAACGCAGCCTGCAGGCGGATCTGGCTCTGGCACTGTTACTGGATGTTCAACAGGGGCTGCGTGACGACCTTCGGCTGCTCATCATGTCGGCGACGCTGGATAACGAACGGCTGCAGCAGACGCTGCCTGATGCACCAGTGATAGCCTCGCAAGGGCGAGCGTTTCCCGTAGAGCGCCGTTATCAACCGCTGCCTGCCCATCAGCGTTTTGATGAAGCGGTCGCCATCGCAACCGCAGAACTGCTGCGTCAGGAACCCGGTTCGCTGCTGCTGTTTTTACCCGGCGTGGGCGAAATCCAGCGCGTGCAGGAGCACCTGGCCTCCCGTGTCAGCAGCGATGTACTGTTGTGTCCGCTCTACGGCGCGCTGTCGCTGGCCGACCAGCGTAAAGCGATTCTCCCGGCGCCTGCGGGGCAGCGCAAAGTGGTACTGGCAACCAATATTGCGGAAACCAGTTTGACCATCGAAGGTATTCGCCTGGTTGTGGATAGCGCGCAGGAGAGAGTGGCAAGCTTTGACCCGCGTACCGGGCTGACGAAACTCCTGACGCAACGTATAAGCCAGGCGTCGATGGTACAGCGCGCAGGCCGTGCCGGGCGTCTTGAGCCGGGTATCTGCCTGCATTTGACCAGCGCAGAGCAGGCTGAACGCGCGGCACAACAAAGTCCCCCGGAAATTTTACAAAGTGATTTATCAGGTCTGGTGATGGATCTGCTGCAATGGGGCTGTCCGGATCCGGGAAAACTGACCTGGCTTAATCCGCCTCCTGTCGTAAACCTCACCGCAGCGCGTACACTGCTGGCCCAGCTTGGCGCGCTGGAAGGGGAGCGTCTGACGGCGCGCGGTCAAAAAATGGCCGCGCTGGGCAACGATCCGCGTCTGGCCGCAATGCTGGTGGCCGCGCAAGGGGAAGATGAAATTGCCACGGCGGCGAAACTGGCAGCTATTCTTGAGGAGCCGCCGCGCGGTGGCAGCAGCGATCTGGCGCAGGCATTTTCACGTAATCAGGGGAACTGGCAGCAACGGGCGCAGCAGCTCAGCAAACGGCTAAACAGCCGTGGCGGCTTGCCAGACAGCGATATTATCGCACAGTTGCTGGCACAAGCATTTCCGGACCGAATTGCGCGCCGACGCGGGCTGGACGGTCGATATCAGCTGGCAAATGGCATGGGCGCGATGCTGGACAGCGACGATGCTATGACGCGCCATGAGTGGCTGATTGCGCCGCTTCTGCTTCAGGGCAGCCAGTCGCCGGATGCGCGGATATTACTGGCGATAGCTGTCGATATTGAGGCCCTGACGCGTGCATGTCCGCAACTGCTTCAGCAATCTGATATTGTCGAATGGGATGACACCCAGGGCACCCTGAAAGCGTTTCGGCGTAGCCAGATTGGCAAACTGACCCTCGGCACGAAGCCACTGACGAAGCCGTCAGAAGAAGAGATGCATCAGGCGATGCTAAACGGCATTCGGGAAAAAGGGTTGAACGTACTGAACTGGACGCCAGAGGCGGAGCAATACCGTATTCGTCTGCACTGTGCCGCGCGCTGGCTGCCAGAATATGCCTGGCCCGCGGTGGATGATGAGACGCTGCTTGCCTCTCTGGAGAGCTGGCTGCTGCCGCAAATGCGCGGTGTACACTCGCTGCGGGCACTAAAAGCCCTTGATGTTAAGGTCGCGTTACAGAATTTACTGGACTGGTCATTACGTCAACGTCTGGATAGTGAACTGCCAGGGCATTACACTGTGCCGACCGGAAGCCGAATTGCCATTCGTTATCACGAGGATAATCCGCCAGCGCTGGCGGTTCGGATGCAGGAAATGTTTGGTGAGGCGACCACGCCGTCTATCGCGGAAGGGCGTGTGCCGGTGGTGCTTGAACTGTTGTCGCCTGCTCATCGTCCTCTACAGATCACCCGCGATCTGGGGGCGTTCTGGGCGGGAAGCTACCGGGAAGTGCAAAAAGAGATGAAAGGGCGATATCCCAAACACGTTTGGCCGGACGATCCGGCGAATACCGCGCCGACACGGCGTACGAAGAAATATTCTTAATTGAGAGATTTCTTCTTTCACGGTGATGTGGAAGAAAAGAGAATCGGGCCTTTGCGCCTGAAAGTTGCGGAGAAAAAGCATGGCGGGGAATGACCGCGAGCCAATAGGACGTAAGGGAAAACCAACGCGTCCGGCGAAAGAAAAGGTAAGCCGTCGTCGCCTCAGAGATGAGGACTATGACGATGACTATGAAGACGATTATGAGGATGAAGAACCGATGCCGCGTAAAGGGAAAGGCAAAGGGCGTAAGCCTCGGGGTAAACGCGGCTGGTTCTGGCTGCTGCTGAAGCTGTTCATTATTTTTGTTGTGCTGATGGCGATTTACGGCGTCTATCTGGATCAGAAGATCCGCAGCCGCATCGACGGTAAAGTCTGGCAGTTGCCTGCGGCAGTCTATGGCCGCATGGTGAACCTTGAGCCAGATATGTCCATCAGTAAGAACGAGATGGTGAAACTGCTGGAAGCGACCCAGTATCGTCAGGTGTCTAAGATGACGCGCCCGGGTGAATTCACCGTGCAGGCGAAGAGCATCGAGATGATCCGCCGTCCGTTTGATTTCCCGGACAGCAAAGAGGGACAGGTGCGGGCGCGTCTGACCTTTGACGGCGATCGTCTGGATACCATAGAGAACATGGATAACAACCGCCAGTTCGGTTTCTTCCGTCTTGATCCTCGCCTGATCACCATGCTTTCGTCAGCAAACGGTGAACAGCGTCTGTTTGTGGCCCGTAACGGTTTCCCGGATCTGCTGGTGGATACGCTGCTGGCAACCGAAGACCGTCACTTCTACGAGCACGATGGCATCAGCCTTTACTCCATAGGGCGTGCGGTGCTGGCGAACCTGACAGCAGGGCGCACGGTGCAGGGGGCGAGTACACTCACCCAGCAGCTGGTGAAGAACCTGTTCCTCTCCAGCGAACGCTCTTACTGGCGTAAGGCCAACGAAGCGTACATGGCCGTGCTGATGGACGCGCGTTACAGCAAGGATCGTATCCTTGAGCTGTACATGAACGAAGTGTACCTCGGCCAAAGCGGTGATAACGAAATCCGAGGTTTCCCGCTGGCGAGTCTGTACTACTTTGGCCGTCCGGTTGAAGAGCTGAGCCTTGACCAGCAGGCGCTGCTGGTCGGCATGGTGAAAGGGGCGTCAATTTATAACCCGTGGCGTAACCCAAAACTGGCGCTTGAGCGTCGTAACCTGGTGCTGCGTTTGCTGCAGCAACAGCAGGTGATCGATCAGGAGTTGTACGAGATGCTGAGCGCTCGTCCACTCGGCGTGCAGCCGCGCGGTGGCGTGATCTCGCCTCAACCTGCGTTTATGCAGCTGGTGCGTCAGGAGCTGCAAAGTAAGCTCGGTGATAAGGTTAAAGATCTCTCCGGCGTGAAGATCTTCACTACCTTTGACTCCGTAGCGCAGGATGCCGCGGAAAAAGCGGCGGTGGAAGGCATTCCGGCGCTGAAGAAACAGCGCAAGCTCTCCGATCTTGAAACCGCGATGGTGGTGGTTGACCGTAACACCGGTGAAGTTCGCGCGATGGTGGGCGGGGCTGAGCCACAGTTTGCAGGTTACAACCGCGCCATGCAGGCGCGTCGTTCGATCGGCTCTCTGGCAAAACCAGCAACCTATCTCACTGCGCTGAGTCAGCCAAACCAGTACCGCCTGAATACCTGGATTGCGGATGCGCCAATTTCCCTGCGTCAGCCTAACGGCCAGGTATGGTCACCGCAGAACGATGATAAACAGTTCAGCGGCCAGGTGATGCTGGTGGATGCGTTAACCCGCTCCATGAACGTACCAACGGTTAATCTGGGCATGTCACTGGGCCTGCCAGCGATTGTTGATACCTGGCAGAAACTGGGTATTTCGAAAGATCAGCTAAATCCGGTACCGGCGATGATTCTGGGTGCGCTTAACCTGACGCCAATCGAAGTCGCACAGGCGTTCCAGACCATTGCCAGCGGGGGGAACCGCGCACAGCTGTCTGCGCTGCGTTCAGTAATAGCTGAAGATGGTTCCGTGCTGTATCAGAGCTTCCCGCAGGCTGAACGTGCGGTGCCCGCTCAGGCCGCCTATATGACGCTGTGGACGATGCAACAGGTTGTGCAGCGTGGTACCGGGCGTCAACTGGGAGCGAAGTATCCGGGTCTGCATCTGGCGGGTAAAACCGGGACCACCAACAACAACGTCGATACCTGGTTTGCCGGTATTGATGGCCGTGAAGTGGTGATCACCTGGGTCGGTCGCGACAACAACCAGCCGACCAAACTGTACGGCGCAAGCGGGGCAATGTCGATTTACCAGCGTTATCTGGCGAATCAGTCCCCGGTGCCGCTGAATCTGGTCGCTCCGGAAGACATTGTTGATATGGGCGTGGATGGTTCCGGTAACTTTGTCTGCGGCGGCGGGATGCGTACCTTGCCGGTCTGGACGACCAACCCGGACGCGCTGTGTCAGCAAAGTCAGCCAGAACAACCATCGGGCAATCCGTTTGATTCGTCTTCTCAGCCACAGCAGCCGCAGCAGCAACAGCCGCAGCAGCAGAATGAGAAGAAAGACAGCGACGGTGTCGCCGGCTGGATTAAAGATATGTTCGGCGGTAACTAGCCTTTTAAAGCCCTCTTCCCTGGAAGGGGGCTTTTTTTACCCGTAGACCTCATTTCGTTAACCCTCGCTTTAACTCTGATTAACCCTTCGTTTTCTCTTGATGATTTCTTAAACCCTTAATTCTCATAGGGCCGCTTACTGCTTGCTATGCAACCAGCGTTTCGCATATTATTCTGGCGCACATAATAATAATTCTCGTTTACGTTATCATTCACTTTCACATCAGAGATTCAACATGGCGCTTTCCAATACTGCTCAGCCAATGAACACGTCGCTGCGTAAACTCGCGGTCGTCGTCGCCACAGCGGTTGCCGGCATGTCGACTTATGCACATGCTGCCGAAACCCCTAAAAAAGAAGAAAACATTACGGTAACCGCAGCGCCTGCGGCACAGGAAAGTGCCTGGGGACCCGCTGCGACTATCGCTGCAAGGCAATCCGCGACCGGAACGAAAACGGACACCCCGATTCAAAAGGTCCCACAGTCCATTTCGGTCGTGACTGCTGAAGAGATGGCATTGCATCAGCCACGCTCTGTTAAAGAAGCGCTGAGTTATACCCCAGGCGTTGCGGTCGGCACGCGTGGTGCGTCCAATACCTATGACTACCTGCTCATTCGCGGTTTCGCGGCCGATGGTCAGAGCCAGAATAACTACCTCGACGGTATGAAGATGCAGGGCAACTTCTATAACGACGCGGTGATTGACCCTTATATGCTGGAACGCGCTGAAATCATGCGTGGTCCGGTTTCTGTTCTGTACGGAAAAAGCAGCCCTGGTGGCTTGCTGAATATGGTGAGTAAGCGCCCAACCACTGAGCCGCTGAAAGAGATCCAGTTCAAAGTGGGTACTGACAGCCTGTTCCAGACTGGCTTTGACTTTAGCGATGCGATCGACGACGACGGCGTTTACTCCTACCGTTTAACCGGCGTGGCGCGTTCTAACAATGCCCAGCAGGAGCGTGCGGAAGAACAGCGTTATGCTATCGCGCCATCGTTCTCCTGGCGTCCGGATGATAAAACCACCTTCACGTTCCTCTCCTATTTCCAGAACGAGCCTGAAACGGGCTACTACGGCTGGCTGCCAAAAGAGGGAACGGTTGATCCGCTGCCAAACGGCGATCGTCTGCCGACTGACTTCAACGAAGGCGCGAAGAACAACACCTATTCCCGTAACCAGAAAATGGTGGGGTATAGCTTCGATCACGCATTCAACGATACCTTTACCGTGCGTCAGAACCTGCGTTTTGCCGAGAATAAAACTTCGCAAAACAGCGTTTACGGCTATGGCGTCTGTACCGATCCTGCGAATAGCGGCAACAAACAGTGTGCAGCGTTAGCCCCGGCAGACAAAGGCCATTACCTGGCGCGTAAATACGTTGTCGATCATGAAAAACTGCAGAACTTCACCGTTGATACTCAACTGCAGAGCAAATTCTCTACCGGTGAGGTGGACCACATTCTGCTGACCGGCGTTGACTTTATGCGTATGCGTAATGACATCAACTCCTGGTTTGGTTATGACGATTCTGTACCGCTGCTGGATCTCTACCATCCGGTGAACAGCGATTTTGATTTCGGCTCAAAAGATCCTGCAACTTCAGGCCCTTATCAAATTCTCAACCGCCAGAAACAGACAGGTCTGTACGTTCAGGATCAGGCGCAGTGGGATAAAGTGCTGGTAACCCTTGGTGGCCGTTATGACTGGGCCGATCAAGAGTCTTATAACCGCGTAACGAACACGACAGCTAAACGCGATGACACGCAGTTCACCTGGCGCGGTGGCGTTAACTATCTGTTCGACAATGGCGTAACGCCTTACTTCAGCTATAGCGAATCCTTTGAACCTGCTTCCCAGACTGGTGCGAGTGGCAACATTTTTGCTCCGTCTAAAGGGAAGCAATACGAAGCGGGTGTGAAATACGTGCCGAACGATCGTCCGATCGTGATTACCGGTGCGGTATACCAGCTGACGAAAACCAACAACCTGATGGCTGATCCAGCGGGCTCATTCTTCTCCGTTGAAGGCGGTGAGATCCGTTCCCGTGGCGTAGAGCTGGAAGCGAAAGCGGCATTGTCTGCGAGCGTTAACGTTGTCGGTTCTTACACCTATACCAATGCCGAGTACACTACCGACACTAACTACAAAGGCAACACGCCAGCGCAGGTGCCGAAACACATGGCCTCCGTATGGGGGGATTACACCATGTTTGATGGCCCGCTGTCTGGCCTGACGTTGGGTACTGGCGTTCGTTATACCGGTTCCAGCTTCGGCGATCCGGCGAACTCCTTCAAAGTGGGCAGCTATACCGTGGTTGATGCACTTGTCAGATACGATCTGGCGCGTGTAGGGATGGCCGGCTCAAACGTCGCGCTTCACGTGAACAACCTGTTCGATCGTGAATATGTTGCCAGCTGCTTCAACACCTACGGTTGCTTCTGGGGTGCTGAACGTCAGGTTGTAGCCACTGCGACCTTCCGCTTCTAATCTCTCTTTGGGCACGGTTCGCCGTGCCCTTTTTATTTAAGTTGGCTGACATGCAGGATAATAAAACGCAATCCGACACCACTTTTACGCTCAACAATCTCTCCTTTCGCGTACCCGGGCGCACCTTGCTGCATCCGCTCTCTTTGGCATTCCCTGCTGGTAAAGTCACTGGCCTGATTGGTCACAACGGTTCCGGTAAATCGACTTTGCTTAAGATGCTGGGCCGCCATCAGCCGCCTTCGGAAGGCGATATTCTGCTTGATGACCAACCGCTGGAGAGCTGGAGCAGTAAAGCCTTTGCCCGCAAAGTCGCGTATTTGCCGCAGCAGCTGCCGCAGGCGGAGGGGATGACGGTGCGTGAACTGGTAGCGATTGGGCGTTATCCGTGGCACGGGGCGCTTGGGCGTTTCGGTGTCGCCGACAGAGAAAAAGTGGAAGAGGCGATTTCGCTGGTGGGATTAAAACCGCTGGCACACCGTCTGGTGGATAGCCTGTCCGGGGGCGAACGTCAGCGCGCGTGGATTGCGATGCTGGTGGCTCAGGACAGCCGTTGCCTGCTGCTGGATGAACCCACCTCTGCGCTGGATATTGCCCATCAGGTTGACGTTCTGGCGCTGGTACATCGCTTAAGCCAGCAGCGTGGGTTGACGGTGATTGCGGTCCTGCACGATATCAACATGGCCGCGCGTTATTGTGACTACCTCGTCGCGCTGCGTGGCGGGGAAATGATTGCGCAGGGCACACCATCCGAACTGATGCGCAGCGAAACGCTGGAACACATTTACGGAATTCCAATGGGTATTCTGCCTCACCCGGCCGGGGCAGCACCGGTGAGCTTTGTATACTGATGCTGGATTCAATGCAAATGAGCCGCCGTCGCCTGCTGACGGCAATGGCGCTATCACCGTTGTTATTAAAAATGAATACGGCGCATGCCGCTGCCGTCGATCCGCACCGTATCGTGGCTCTTGAGTGGCTGCCAGTCGAGCTGATGATGGCGCTCGGCGTCACGCCTTATGGCGTGGCGGACATTCCCAACTATAACCTCTGGGTGAACGAGCCGAAGCTGCCGGACTCGGTGATCGACGTCGGCCTGCGTACTGAGCCAAACCTTGAACTGCTCACTCAGATGAAGCCGTCATTCCTGTTCTGGTCTGCGGGGTACGGTCCGTCAGAAGAGACAATGGCGCGTATTGCGCCCGGTCGAGGTTTCTCCTTCAGTGACGGTAAAAAACCGTTGACCATGGCGAAACACTCTATTAACGAGATGGCGCATATCCTCAACCGTGAGGCGGAGGCTAAAAAGCATCTCGACGAATTCGACGCCCTGATTGATTCCCTGAAGCCGCGCTTTGCCCATCGGGGCGATCGCCCGCTGTTGATGATGACGTTACTGGATGCCCGCCATATGCTGGTCTTTGGCAAAAACTGTCTGTTCCAGGACGTGCTCGACAGTGTTGGTATTCGCAATGCCTGGGAAGGTGAGATGAACTTCTGGGGCAGTACGACCGTAGGTATTGACCGCCTGGCGGCATTTCGTGATGTCGACGTGCTGTGTTTCGACCACGGCAACGAACGTGGCATGCAAACGCTGATGGCCACTCCGCTCTGGCAGGCGATGCCGTTTGTGCGTGAGCAGCGTTTCCAGCGCGTGCCAGCGGTATGGTTCTACGGCGCGACGCTGTCGGCCATGCATTTTGCCCGCGTGCTGGATAATGCGCTGGGAGGTAAAGCATGAGTACGCGTATTGCACGCTTCCCGGCACTGCTGTTGTCCTTACTCTTCCTTGCTGCGCTGGTTTTAACCTGGTTCAACCTGTCGACGGCATTGCCGCGCGGGGAGTGGGGCACCGCTCTGACAGCCCCGGATATCAACAACATTCAGCAGATGGTGTTCCACTACAGCCTGCTACCGCGTCTGGCGATCTCGCTGCTGGTCGGGGCCGGGTTAGGCCTGGTGGGCGTTTTGTTCCAGCAGGTACTGCGTAACCCTCTGGCAGAGCCGACGACGCTGGGTGTTGCAACAGGTGCGCAGCTTGGGATCACCATTACCACGCTGTGGGCGCTGCCCGGCGCGTTAACCACGCAGTTTGCGGCTCTCGCGGGGGCATGTGTGGTGGGGGCGCTGGTCTTTGGCGTGGCCTGGGGTAAACGCCTGTCCCCCGTGACGCTAATCCTGGCCGGGCTGGTGGTCAGTCTCTATTGTGGCGCGATTAATCAACTGCTGGTGCTGTTCCATCACGATCAGCTGCAAAGCATGTTCCTGTGGAGTACCGGAACCCTTACCCAGACTGACTGGAGTGGTGTTGAGCGTCTGTGGCCGCAGCTAATTGGCGGTGTACTGCTGACCCTGCTGCTCCTGCGTCCGTTAACGTTAATGGGGCTGGATGATGGTGTGGCGCGTAACCTGGGGTTGGCGTTGTCGCTGGCTCGTCTGGCGGCGCTGACGCTGGCAATTGTATTGAGCGCTTTGCTGGTAAACGCCGTTGGCATCATCGGGTTTATTGGCCTCTTTGCTCCGCTGCTGGCAAAAATGCTCGGCGCACGGCGTCTTCTGGCGCGCCTGATGCTGGCTCCTCTGATTGGCGCGCTGATCCTCTGGCTTTCCGATCAGATCATTCTCTGGCTGGCGCATGTCTGGAGGGAAGTGTCGACGGGCTCGGTGACCGCGCTTATAGGTGCGCCGCTGCTGCTGTGGCTACTCCCGCGTCTGCGCAGTATTAGCGCGCCGGCGATGGATGTTGGCGATAAGGTTCATGCTGAACGTCAGTCAGTGCTGTGGTTTAGCCTTGCCGGTCTGGCGGTGCTGATTATTGCTTTGTTTGCCGCATTCGCTTTTGGGCGTGATGCGGCGGGCTGGCACTGGGCAACGGGCGATTTATTCCATGAACTGCTGCAGTGGCGCTGGCCGCGGGTGCTTTCCGCGTTAATTGCCGGGGTCATGTTGGCCGTCGCGGGCTGTATTATCCAGCGCCTGACCGGCAATCCGATGGCCAGCCCGGAAGTGCTGGGGATTAGCTCTGGCGCGGCGTTCGGCGTGGTGCTGATGTTGTTCCTCGTGCCGGGAAATGCATTCGGCTGGTTGATGCCTGCGGGGAGTATTGGTGCGGCGGTGACGCTGTTAATCATCCTGATTGCTTCTGGTCGCGGCGGTTTTTCCCCGCACCGAATGCTGCTGGCCGGGATGGCGCTCAGCACGGCATTTACCATGTTGCTGATGCTGCTTCAGGCGAGTGGCGATCCGCGTATGGCGAAGATTCTGACCTGGATTTCCGGCTCAACGTACAGTGCTACCGGCAGCCAGGTTGTTTACACCGGGATCGTGATGATCGTGTTGCTGGCGGTTGTGCCGCTGTGTCGTCGCTGGATGACCATCCTGCCGCTGGGGGGCGAAACTGCACGTGCGGTCGGGTTAGCGCTAACGCCAACGCGCGTGGCGCTTCTTCTGCTGGCTGCGTGTCTGACGGCGACGGCCACCATGACGATAGGACCGCTAAGCTTTGTGGGGTTGATGGCTCCGCATATCGCCAGAATGATGGGTTTTCGCCGGACCATGCCGCATATTGTGATGTCGGCGCTAACGGGCGGGATAATGCTGGTGTTTGCGGACTGGTGCGGAAGAATGGTGCTGTTTCCCTATCAGGTCCCGGCAGGTCTGCTGTCGACCTTTATTGGCGCGCCGTACTTTATTTATCTGTTAAGAAAGCAGAGCAGGTAGGCCGGGTAAGCGTTAGCGCCACCCGGCAATGCCCTTAGAGCTTCGCGAACACCTTACGCGCCGCGTCGATGGTGTTATTGATATCGTCTTCGCTGTGCGCCACGGACATAAAGCCCGCTTCGAACGCTGACGGAGCCAGGTACACCCCTTCTTCCAGCATCAGGTGGAAGAAACGCTTGAAGCGTTCGACGTCACATTTCACCACATCCTGATAGCAGGTGACGGTTTTCGCATCGGTGAAGAAAATTCCGAACATCCCTCCCACATGGTTCACCACCAGCGGGATACCCGCTTCTTCGGCGGCTTCCAGCAGACCGTTTGCCAGCTGAGTGGTGAGGTCAGTCAGGGTCTCATGAATACCAGGCTGAGCCACTTCGGTCAGGCAGGCGAAGCCCGCAGCCATCGCGATTGGGTTACCGGAGAGCGTTCCCGCCTGGTAAACCGGGCCTGTTGGTGCCAGGGCTTCCATCACATCCTTACGGCCACCGAATGCACCGACTGGCATACCGCCGCCGATGATTTTGCCGAGGCAAGTCAGATCAGGCTCAACGCCATAATAGGACTGGGCACCCGCCAGCGCTACGCGGAAGCCGGTCATCACTTCGTCAATGATCAGCAGCGCGCCGAATTCATCACACAGTGCGCGCAGGCCCGGCAGGAAATCAGGTTGCGGTGGGATGCAGTTCATGTTGCCCGCAACGGGCTCAACGATAATGCAGGCGATCTCCTGTGGATATTGCTCGAACGCTGCGCGAACGGTATCCAGATCGTTATAGGTACAGGTTAGCGTGTGCTTTGCGAAATCAGCCGGTACACCCGGAGAGTTTGGCTGGCCGAGGGTCAGCGCGCCGGAGCCCGCTTTCACCAACAGGCAGTCCGCGTGGCCGTGGTAGCAGCCTTCAAATTTGATGATTTTGTCGCGGCCAGTAAAACCACGCGCCAGACGGATGGCGCTCATGGTGGCTTCGGTACCGGAGTTCACCATGCGCACCATGTCCATGGTGGGCACCAGTTCAGTCACCAGCTCCGCCATTCTCACTTCCATCTCGGTTGGCGCGCCGAAGCTCAGGCCACGCTGAGCCGCTTCAATCACCGCGTTACGAATAGCAGGGTGGTTATGCCCCAGTACCATCGGTCCCCAGGAACCGACATAATCAATGTAGGCTTTGCCATCGACATCATACAGATACGCGCCGTCAGCACGTTCGATAAACAGCGGCGTGCCGCCAACGCCGGTAAAGGCGCGTACAGGTGAGTTCACGCCACCCGGAATAAGCTCGCGGGCTGCACTGTAGAGGTTTTCAGACTTGCTCATGGCGTCGTTCCTGGTTCGTATAAAATGATTAAGCACACTATTCTAAGTGATCCGCGGAAGGTAATGAAATTTTTGCCTCTTTCATTCCTAAACAATTGTTAAGTATTTTTCACGGGATGACATGGCGCACTCTGGTAGAATCCCTGGGGCTATTTGTATGACGATAAGAAACGGTAATGAAAGCAGACATCCCCACATTTGAAGAACAACAGTTCAGACGCATACAGCACCGTATTAGCATTCGACGTTTGCTCAATCGCGATAAAACCCCGCTGGCTATTCTGCTGGCTGCTGCCGTGGTCGGTACAGTCGCCGGGCTGGTGGGTGTACTATTTGAAAAAGCGGTCAATGCGGTACTGAACTGGCGAGTTGGCACCGTAGCCGGTTTCGCCGATAGTCGGTGGCTGGTTTGGGTATGGGCGTTCGGACTGTCGGCGCTGTTTGCCATGGTGGGTTACTTTCTGGTGCGCAAATTTGCTCCTGAAGCTGGCGGTTCAGGGATCCCGGAAATTGAAGGTGCGCTGGAAGAGTTACGCCCGGTGCGCTGGTGGCGCGTCATCCCGGTAAAATTTATCGGGGGTATGGGAACGCTCGGGGCGGGCATGGTTCTGGGGCGAGAAGGGCCAACCGTACAACTGGGCGGGAACGTCGGCCGCATGGTGGGCGATCTGTTTCGGATGCGTAGCGCCGAAGCGCGCCATACGCTGCTGGCAACCGGCGCGGCGGCGGGGCTTTCGGCAGCGTTTAACGCGCCGCTGGCGGGGATCCTGTTTATCATCGAAGAGATGCGCGCGCAGTTTCGCTACAACCTGATTTCGATTAAAGCGGTGTTTACTGGCGTCATTATGTCGAGCATCGTTTTTCGCATCTTCAATGGCGAGGGCGCGGTGATTGAGGTCGGCAAACTCACCAATGCCCCGGTGAATACCCTGTGGCTTTACCTGATCCTCGGTATGATTTTTGGCGTGGTTGGCCCGCTATTTAACACCTCTATTTTGCGTGCTCAGGATATGTTCCAGCGCATTCACGGCGGAAATACCACCAAATGGGTGCTGATGGGCGGCCTGCTGGGTGGGATGTGTGGTCTACTCGGTTTTATTGAGCCCAATGCCGCTGGCGGTGGCTTCGGGCTGATTCCCATCGCGGCGGCGGGCAATTTCAGCGTGGGTCTGCTGCTGTTTATGTTTATTTCACGCGTCATCACAACGGTGTTGTGTTTCTCCTCCGGTGCACCCGGCGGGATTTTCGCGCCAATGCTGGCATTGGGCACGCTGCTGGGGACCGCGTTTGGGATGGCGGCTGAAGTGGGTTTCCCGGCTTATCATCTGGACGCCGGGACGTTTGCGGTGGCCGGAATGGGGGCGCTGCTGGCCGCGTCCTTGCGCGCGCCGTTGACCGGCATCGTGCTGGTGCTGGAAATGACGGATAATTACCAGCTCATTTTGCCAATGATCATTACCTGCCTCGGCGCGACACTATTAGCCCAATTCCTGGGTGGAAAACCGCTATACTCCACCATCCTTGCACGTACCCTGGCAAAACAAGAGGCTGAACGGGCGGCCACGCAGAATACTTGAATGAAATACCAGGGTATTAGATAATGACATAAAGAATTGGGTGAATTTTGCCCAATAGCAGTATTCATGGGAGCATAAGATGAGTGATGACGTAGCGCTGCCGCTGGAATTTACCGAAGCAGCAGCCAACAAAGTGAAAACCCTGATTGCCGATGAAGACAATCCGGATCTGAAACTGCGTGTCTATATTACCGGTGGCGGCTGCAGCGGCTTCCAGTATGGTTTTACCTTTGACGACCAGGTTAACGATGGCGATATGACTATCGAGAAGCAGGGCGTTGCGCTGGTGGTTGACCCGATGAGCCTGCAATATCTGGTAGGCGGTTCGGTGGATTACACTGAAGGTCTGGAAGGTTCACGCTTTGTTGTGACCAACCCGAACGCAACCAGCACCTGCGGATGTGGTTCGTCGTTCAGCATCTGATGACCAAAAAACGGTAACCTGGCGGTTACCGTTTTGCTTTTACCTTCCGTTATCATCCAGCGCAAACGTCGGCAGCTTCAGATGCCAGCGTATCGCCGCTAAACGTATTCCCAACGTCACCACCATGCCCAGCATAGCAGCGTTTTCCAGCGGAACAGCAAAGGTGTAGTACGCCGTGGCGTGAACAATCCCGCCAATAATGCAGGCCGTAGCATAGATTTCGGTACGCAGAATCATCGGCACTTCACGCGCCAGAATATCGCGAATGATCCCGCCGCCGACGCCGGTTAAGACCCCCATGCAGATTGCCACCATCGGGCCTGTTCCCGCATTGAAGGCTTTATTGACCCCAATACCCACAAACACGGCCAGGCCGACGGCGTCCAGCACCGGAAGTATCCATTTTGGTAATCTGCGGGGCTGACGCACCAGGACGATGGTTAACAGGCAGGTAACCATCGCCACCACCAGGTCGGTGGGATCTTTTACCCAAAACACGGGGCCATTCGCCAGCGCCATATCGCGGATAGTCCCGCCGCCAACGGCGGTCACAACGCCCAGTACCAGCACGCCAAACGGATCCATGCGTAGTTTCCCGGCCAGCAGGACACCGGAGATAGCAAAAACGGCTGTGCCAAGAATATCCAGCCAATAGACGAGCATCGTTAAATCCTCGAACAGGGTCTTATGTTAGTGACTCTCTGCCAGCGCGGCACAGAGCTGTTTTGCGGCGAGGATAATACGCGGGCTGGCGCGTTCAAACCAGTCACTGTTGAGTGGGATCACCGGAATTTTTAGCTGGTTTCGCCAGAATTGTTCAATTTTAGGAATCTCGCTCGCATTTCCGACCACGACAATCGCCTGTGGCTGGCGTGCCAGTACCTGTTCTCGGCTGACCTGAGGCCACGGTACCCGGCTGGCAGCAAAGATATTTTCACCGCCGCAAACTTCCAACACCTGATTCTGAATTGAGCCTTTACCGGTGGTGAACAGCGGCTGGCTACCAAACTGCAGGAAGATGCGCTTTTTAACTGGAGTGTCGTATCGCGATTTTAGCGCGGCATAGTCGCTGAGCATCTGTTTCGCCGCGCTCTCGGCTTTTTTGGGCGTTGGGCTATAAGGGGCGAGAGAGCGTAGCGCCTGAGCGACTTGTTCAATGCTCACGGCATCAATCCACATGACGTTGATCCCAAGCGAGGTGAGCTGGTTGACCTGCCGCTCGGCATTACCGCCACGCCACGCCAGCACCAGATCCGGTTTAAGTGCGACGATGCGCTCAAGGTTCATTCCCTGCCAGGTCGCAACCTGTTCAATACCTGCCGCTTGCGGGGGGTAATCTGAAAAGCTACTTACGCCAACGGGCGTGATCCCGGCGGCAAATGCCAGTTCGGTGTTGGCGGGAGAGAGTGTAATCACGCGCGGCACAGCATAGAGCCATACCGGCGTAAGCAGAAGCAGGGCGGCCAGCGCCCTGACGGTATGTTTAGCCACGTGCCAGTTTCTGCACCAGGCGTTCCACCATCACGGTGGACTGTTTTGCCGCAACGGTCAGGAACTCGTCGAAGCTGATGTGAGACTGCTGATCTGCCACGTCAGAGATGGCGCGAACCACCACGAACGGTACGTTGAAGTTATGGCAAACGTGAGCGATCGCGGTCGCTTCCATCTCAACGGCAACGGCCTGCGGGAAGTTATGGCGGATTTTTGCCAGGCCAACAGAACCATTGATGAAGGCATCACCGCTCACAATCAGACCACGCACAGCGTTGAGGTTCAGCTCGGCAATGCAGGTTTCTGCCGCCGCAATCAGTTTATCGTCAGCTTTAAACCCTGCCGGGCAACCCGGGAGCTGGCCGTACTCATAGCCGAATGCGGTGACGTCAGCATCGTGGTAACGTGCTTCGTCGGAGACGACGATATCACCTACTTTCAGCGACGGTGCCAGACCGCCCGCAGAGCCGGTATTAACGATCACGTCTGGCTTGCAGCGCTCAAGCAACAGGGTTGCACCCAGTGCAGCAGCCACTTTACCGATGCCTGATTTCAGCAGAGCCACGTCAACACCGTTCAGTTGGCCGGTGTAGATCTCACAACCCCCCAGAGAGAGCGTCTGACGGTTCTCAATTTTGTCACGCAGCAGCGTAACTTCTTCTTCCATTGCACCAATAATGCCGATTTTCATAGATTTACTCGCGATGTGCCTTGTTAAGATGCATAGTCTATCATGGGCTTTAGTGGAAGCGCATTTCTCACGCGGGGGAGCACATGGCGCAGATCGATTTTCGCACCAAAATTAACTGGCACCGACGTTTCCGTTCGCCGCAGGGCGACAAGACCGAACATGAGATCCTGCGTATCTTCGAAAGCGATCGCGGGCGGATCATTAACTCGCCCGCCATCCGTCGTCTGCAGCAAAAGACTCAGGTATTTCCGCTTGAACGTAACGCTGCAGTGCGCACTCGCTTAACCCACTCAATGGAAGTGCAGCAGGTTGGCCGTTACATTGCCAAAGAGATTTTGAGCCGTCTCAAAGAGCAACGTTTGCTGGAAACCTATGGGCTGGACGAACTGACAGGCCCCTTTGAGAGCATCGTTGAGATGGCCTGCCTGATGCATGACATCGGCAACCCGCCGTTTGGTCACTTTGGTGAAGCGGCAATCAATGACTGGTTTAAACAACGACTTTACCCTTCGGATGCGGTAAGCCAGCCGCTTAGTGATGACCGCTGCATCGTACGCGATCTACGCCTGCGCGAAGGCGAAGAGGGGCTGAACGATCTGCGTCGCAAAGTGCGCCAGGATCTGTGTCACTTCGAAGGTAATGCGCAGGGGATCAGACTGGTCCATTCCCTGATGCGTATGAACCTGACCTGGGCACAGGTCGGCTGTATCCTGAAATATACGCGTCCTGCCTGGTGGATGGGAGAGACGCCCGCATCCCACAGCTATTTGATGAAAAAGCCGGGCTATTACCTTTCTGAAGAAGCCTATATTGAACGGCTACGTAAAGAACTTTCATTGACGCCAAACGGCCGTTTTCCATTAACCTGGATTATGGAAGCCGCAGACGATATTTCCTATTGTGTTGCCGACCTGGAAGATGCCGTTGAGAAAAGAATATTCAGCGTCGAGGAGCTTTATCAGCATCTTTATACTGCCTGGGGAAAGCATGAAAAAGGGTCGCTGTTTGCTCAGGTTGTCGAAAATGCCTGGGAGAAATCGCGCTCAAATACGTTAAGCCGCAGCACGGAAGATCAGTTCTTTATGTATTTACGGGTCAATACACTAAATAAACTGGTGCCGTATGCCGCGTCGCGTTTTATTGATAATTTGCCGCTAATTTTCAGCGGGGAATTCAATCACGCGCTGCTGGAAGATGACAGCAGTTTCAGTCAACTCCTTGAGCTTTATAAGCATGTGGCAATGCGACATGTATTTAGCCATCCGGATGTCGAACAGCTAGAGCTACAGGGATACCGGGTGATCAGTGGGTTACTGGAAATTTACTCTCCATTGCTTCAGTTATCGGTCGATGAGTTCAGTGAACTGGTGGAAAAAGAACGCGTGCGTGGAATACCCATCGAATCCCGCCTTTATCAGAAACTCTCAACCCGTCATCGGCTGGCGTATGTTGAAGCGGTCGGTAAGCTGGATCGCCATTCTCCCCAATGGCCAGTGATGGAATATTATTATCGCTGTCGTCTTATCCAGGACTATATCAGCGGTATGACAGATTTGTATGCCTGGGATGAATACCGCAAGCTCATGGCTGTGGAATAAACGCTGAGTTTTGTAAAGACGGCCAATAAATTTTTACCTTTTCCATAAACTTATCGCCGGAACTAAGCGGTATAAAACGAATCTGAGTTACACAGCAATTATGCGTTACCTGTAAATCGAGATTGAGAAACATGAAAAAAACCACATTAGCAATGAGTGCACTGGCTCTGAGTTTAGGTTTAGCGCTGTCTCCTCTGACGGCTACGGCAGCCGAGACCGCGTCGTCGTCAGCAACCGCGCAGCAGATGCCAAGCCTGGCACCGATGCTCGAAAAAGTGATGCCATCGGTGGTGAGTATTAACGTTGAGGGCAGCACGACCGTCAACACGCCGCGTATGCCGCGTAACTTCCAGCAGTTCTTTGGTGACAACTCACCATTCTGCCAGGACGGTTCGCCATTCCAGAGTTCTCCGTTCTGTCAGGGCGGTGGCGCTGGGGATGACAGCCAGGGCGGCGGCCAGCAGCAGAAATTCATGGCGCTTGGTTCTGGGGTGATTATTGATGCGGCGAAAGGCTACGTGGTGACGAACAACCACGTTGTTGATAACGCCAGCACCATTAAAGTTCAGCTGAGCGACGGCCGTAAATTCGATGCAAAAGTCGTGGGTAAAGATCCGCGCTCTGATATCGCGCTGATCCAGATTCAGGATCCGAAAAACCTGACGGCGATTAAAATTGCCGACTCCGACGCGCTGCGCGTGGGTGACTACACTGTGGCGATCGGTAACCCGTTCGGTTTGGGTGAAACCGTCACCTCGGGTATCGTCTCCGCTCTTGGTCGCAGCGGTCTGAATGCGGAAAACTACGAAAACTTCATCCAGACGGATGCGGCGATCAACCGCGGTAATTCCGGCGGTGCGCTGGTTAACCTGAACGGTGAACTGATCGGGATCAACACCGCGATCCTGGCCCCGGACGGTGGCAACATCGGCATCGGCTTTGCTATTCCAAGTAACATGGTGAAAAACCTGACCGCGCAGATGGTGCAGTACGGCCAGGTGAAACGCGGTGAGCTCGGTATCCTCGGTACGGAACTGAACTCCGAACTGGCTAAGGCGATGAAAGTTGACGCTCAGCGTGGGGCATTCGTCAGCCAGGTGATGCCGAACTCCTCTGCGGCAAAAGCGGGTATTAAAGCGGGGGATGTGATCACCTCTCTGAACGGTAAACCGATCAGCAGCTTTGCCGCCCTGCGTGCGGAAGTGGGCTCTATGCCGATTGGCAGCAAAGTGACCCTTGGCCTGCTGCGTGACGGTAAGCCGGTTAATGTGAGCCTGGAACTGCAGCAGAGCAGCCAGAATCAGGTGGATTCCAGCACCATCTTCAGCGGTATTGAAGGTGCCGAGATGAGCAATAAAGGTGCGGATAAAGGTGTGGTGGTGAACAACGTGAAAGCGAATTCACCGGCTGCACGTATCGGCCTGAAAAAAGGTGATGTCATCATGGGTGCTAACCAGCAGCCGGTGAAAAACATTGCTGAACTGCGCAAAATTCTCGACAGCAAGCCTTCCGTGCTGGCGCTGAATATCCAGCGTGGGGATACCTCTCTCTACCTGCTGATGCAGTAATCCTCTAAAGCCCCTGTACGCAGGGGCTTTCTCGTTTCTGTGACTCTTACCACAACTCCATATATCTTCCTCTCTCTTTGTGCATTCGCACAATGCAGCCGCCGCTGAACTTCCCTATGCTTGAGCTCTGCTCAGAGGAGGGTTACATGGCTGGCTGGCACCTTGATACCAAAATGGCGCAGGATATTGTGGCGCGCACCATGCGAATCATTGATACCAATATCAACGTAATGGATGCTCGTGGGCGCATTATTGGTAGCGGCGATCGTGAGCGTATTGGTGAATTGCACGAAGGTGCGTTGCTGGTGCTCTCCCAGGGGCGGGTCGTGGATATCGACGATGCGGTAGCGAAACACCTGCACGGCGTCCGTCAGGGCATTAATTTGCCGCTGCGCCTTGAAGGCGAGATTGTGGGGGTAATTGGCCTGACAGGCGAGCCGGAGTCCCTGCGTAAATACGGCGAGCTGGTCTGCATGACGGCAGAGATGATGCTGGAACAGTCGCGCCTGATGCACCTGCTCGCCCAGGACAGCCGCCTGCGTGAAGAGCTGGTGATGAATCTGATCCAGGCGGAAGAACACACGCCGGCACTGAGCGAATGGGCGCAGCGTCTGGGGATTGATCTGAACCAGCCGCGTGTGGTGGCGGTGATTGAGGTCGATAGCGGCCAGCTTGGGGTCGACAGTGCGATGGTTGAGCTGCAGCAGCTACAAAATGCGCTGGCGACGCCGGAGCGCGATAACCTGGTGGCAATTGTGTCTCTGACGGAAATGGTGGTGCTCAAACCGGCGCTCAATGCATTCGGCCGCTGGGATGCGGACGATCATCGTCGTCGCGTGGAGCTGCTGATCTCCCGGATGAAGGAAAATGGTCAACTGCGTTTTCGCGTTGCGCTGGGCAATTACTTTACCGGACCGGGCAGCATTGCCCGCTCCTGGCGTACTGCACGCACCACCATGATGGTGGGCAAGCAGCGGATGCCGGAAAGCCGCAGTTATTTTTATCAGGATCTGATGCTGCCGGTGCTGCTCGACAGCCTGCGCGGGGGCTGGCAGGCTAATGAGCTGGCACGGCCATTAGCGCGCCTGAAGGCCATGGACAGCAATGGCTTACTGCGCCGGACGCTACAGGCGTGGTTTCGTCATAATGTGCAGCCGCTGGCGACCTCGAAAGCGCTGTTTATTCATCGCAATACTCTTGAATATCGGCTTAACCGGATTTCGGAGCTGACGGGGCTGGATTTGGGGAGTTTTGACGACAGACTGCTGCTGTATGTGGCGCTGCAGCTGGATGAGCAGAGATAAGAGTTTCACCCTCTCCCTGTGGGAGAGGGCTGGGGTGAGGGCAACAGGCCGCACCTGACTTATTTATTCCGCGTTAATTTCTCAAGATCCGCTTCAATCTCGCTGATCTTATTCGTCACAACGCTTTCAAGGTGACGCAAATCGTCGAGGATCTTACGCTTGAGATCGACTTCAGTGCGGTCGCGCTGGCAGATCTGATCGAGTTCATCGATCACGTAGCGCAGGTTAGGGCTGATTTCCTGAACTTCTTTGTACCCTTGTCCTACACCGTCAGCGACGACGGTTTTACGCTGGCGTGGATATTTAAACTTCACGCTCTTGGCGAAAAACTCTCCTTTGTCCTTGTGAAAATAGATTTTCAGAATATCGTTATTGGCTTCCTGACGGAGGCTGTAACGATCAATTTCATCAGGATTGGTAATGCCCAGACTTTTCAGATTATCGTACATAGCGGTACCCTTGATCTCAACATAACCTTTGAATAATTAACGAAAAAATCTATTTTCGCCACCCTCAGATATAAAAAAAGCGGGGTTGCCCCCGCTTTTTGTTATACCCGATTAATCGATGGTGCGCAGCAGTTCGTTGATGCCAACTTTGCCACGAGTTTTCGCATCGACTTTCTTCACGATAACCGCACAGTACAGGCTGTATTTGCCATCTTTTGACGGCAGGTTGCCGGAAACCACCACGGAGCCCGCCGGAACGCGACCGTAATGCACTTCACCGGTTTCACGGTCGTAGATACGGGTGCTTTGGCCGATGTAAACGCCCATGGAGATCACAGAGCCTTCTTCCACGATCACACCTTCAACCACTTCTGAGCGTGCGCCGATGAAGCAGTTGTCTTCGATGATGGTTGGGTTAGCCTGCAGTGGCTCCAGGACGCCACCGATACCGACGCCGCCGGACAGGTGAACGTTCTTACCGATCTGCGCGCAGGAGCCAACGGTAGCCCAGGTATCCACCATGGTACCTTCGTCAACGTAGGCACCGATGTTCACGTAGGATGGCATCAGCACGGTGTTGCGCGCGATAAAAGCACCCTGACGAACTGCCGCTGGTGGAACCACGCGGAAACCTTCTTTCTGGAAACGCGCTTCGTCATAGTCAGCGAATTTCATTGGCACTTTATCGAAGTAGCGGCTTTCAGCTCCGTCGATAACCTGGTTATCGTTGATACGGAAAGAGAGCAGCACGGCTTTCTTCAGCCATTGATGAGTGACCCACTGACCGTCGATTTTTTCTGCCACACGCAATGCGCCGGAATCCAGCAGGGAAATAACCTGGTTTACCGCTTCACGGGTCACGGTATCCACATTGGCCGGGGTGATCTCGGCGCGACGCTCAAAAGCGGACTCAATAACGTTCTGTAACTGCTGCATTGTTTACTCTTTCCATTTCACTAAAAAACACGTCACCCTTTATCGTTTGGATTGAGGGCTGCTGTCAACCGTTGTTGCACTTCAAGTTGCAGGTCATTATTAAGGGCACGCCGGTCTGCGGTGGCGATTATAAATAAATCTTCTACTCGCTCGCCAATGGTTGTAATTCTGGCCCCGTGAAGCGAAATTCCCAGATCGGCAAAAACCTGGCCGACACGGGCGAGCAGCCCTGGCTGGTCGAGCGCGATCAGCTCCAGGAACGATTTACGGTCGGTGTGGGTCGGCAGGAAATTGACCTCGGTATCGACGGTAAAGTGGCGTAATTTTGCAGGTTGACGACGCGGCTGAGGAGGTTGCCAGCTGCGCTGGGTGATGGCCTGTTCCAGACCGAAGCGTATTCCTTCGTGCCTGTCCGACGACAGCGGGCTGCCGTCCGGTTCCAGCACAATGAAGGTATCCATCGCCATGCCGTCGCGGGTGGTAAAAATCTGTGCGTCGTGAACGCTCAGATTACGCCTGTCCAGTTCGGCGCAGACGGCGGCAAACAGATAAGGTCGGTCCGGGCTCCAGATGAAAATCTCCGTGCCACCGCGCGTGGCTTGCGGACTGAGGAGGATCATCGGCTGCGACAAATCATGTTGCAGCAGATGCCGCGCATGCCAGGCAAGCTGATTTGGGCTGTGGCGAACAAAATAGTTAGCACGGCAGCGCGCCCAAATTTGATGCAGTGCCTCTTCATCAATGTTATCCATCCGCAGCAGAGCCAGTGCCTGCAACTGGTGGTGGCGCACACGCTCGCGCATGTCCGGGGTATTTTGCATCCCGCGGCGCAGCTGTTTTTCGGTGGCAAAGTACAGCTCGCGAAGCAGGCTTTGCTTCCAGCTGTTCCACAACGTCTCGTTGGTGGCACAAATATCCGCCACCGTCAGGCAGACCAGATAACGCAGACGGTTTTCCGTTTGCACCTCTTCCGCGAACTGCTTGATCACTTCAGGATCCTGAATATCACGACGCTGTGCGGTGACCGACATCAGCAGGTGATGGCGTACCAGCCAGGCGACCAGCTGTGTTTCACGTGAGTTCAGACCGTGCAGTTCAGCAAATTTGAGCACGTCCTGGGCACCCAGCACCGAATGGTCACCGCCGCGACCTTTGGCAATATCGTGGAACAGGGCAGCAATCAGGATCAATTCCGGATGAGTAAGGCGCGGCCACAATTCCACGCACAGCGGATGGCGAGATCGCGTCTCTTCGCTGGCAAAGCTCTCCAGCTTGAGCATCACGCGGATCGTGTGTTCATCTACCGTGTAGGCGTGGAACAGATCGAACTGCATCTGCCCGACAATGTGTGACCACTGCGGCATATAGGCCCACAGCACGCTGTGGCGGTGCATCGGCAGCAAGCCGCGGCTGACGGCCCCCGGGTGGCGGAGCATGCTCAGGAACAGCGAACGCGCTTCCGGGATATAGCACAGCGGCTGCGTCAAATGGCGGCGCGCATGGCGCAGATGGCGCAGAGTGGTGGAGTAGATCCCGGTGATCGCGCTGTTACGCACCATGGTGTAAAACATGCGCAGGATCGCTTCCGGTTCGCGGATAAATAACGTTTCGTCGCGCAGGTCGATAAGGGTGCCGCGCAGCTGGAACTCGTCGTCGATAGGGCGGGGCTTTTCATCTGCCGTCAGGGCCAGAATTGCCTCATCGAATAGCTGCAACAGCATCTGGTTCAGTTCGGTAACGCGGCGGGTGACGCGGAAGAAATCCTTCATCATGTGTTCAACCGGCTCGTTGCCTTCGCCCTGGTAATTCAGACGTTGAGCTACGCTGAGCTGACGGTCAAACAGCAAGCGGTTATCGTAGCGATTAAGCTCCAGATGCAGGGCAAAGCGAATGCGCCACAGCAGGTGCAGACACTCATTTAATTCGTTACGCTCGGCTTCGGTTAAAAAGCCAAAGCCCACCATCTCATCCAGCGAGGTCGCGCCGAAGTGGCGACGGGCCACCCACTGCAGGGTGTGGATGTCGCGCAGACCGCCGGGGCTGCTTTTGATATCAGGCTCCAGATTATAGCTGGTGCCGTGGTAGCGCTGGTGGCGCTGGTTTTGTTCCTCAACCTTCGCGGCGAAGAACTTTTCTGACGGCCAGAAACCGTCACTGAAAATATGTTTTTGTAGCTCCAGAAACAGCGCCACGTCGCCTATCAACAGGCGGGTTTCAATCAGGTTGGTGGCGACGGTCAGGTCAGATAACCCTTCCAGCAGGCACTCTTCAAGAGTGCGTACGCTGTGGCCGACTTCCAGCTTCACATCCCAGAGCAGGGTCAGTAGTTCGCCAATTTTTTGAGCCTGTTCGTCCGGCAGTTTTTTGCGACTTAAGATCAGTAAATCAATGTCGGAAAGCGGATGCAGCTCACCGCGGCCATAGCCCCCAACGGCAACCAGTGCAACGTCACTGATTTGCCCAAAACCGTAATCGATCCACAGGCGCTGCAGCAACTGGTCGATAAATTCGGTGCGCGCTTCAATGAGCTGCTCGGCTGATACGCCTGCGTCGAACGCACTACCCAGCCAGCGATGGAAAACATCCATATGGGCTTTAATATGCGCGCAGGTCAGCTCGTGCGACGGCCATACGCCCGGGTTATCGGGCTGATCGGGGAGGGTGGGAAGTGCTGTGTTAGCATACTGTTCGGGTAAAAGATTACTCATCGTGCGCCACCCATAAGAAAAAGCTATAGCCATTAAAAAAGCCGGCATTTGCCGGCTTTTTTATCATTCATCGTGCGTCAGTATCGCCGGGATAGTGTCATCCTTGCGCAACGTCATAATTTCGCAGCCGTTGTCTGTTACCACAATAGTATGCTCGTACTGCGCAGACAAGCTTCTGTCTTTGGTTTTCACCGTCCAGCCATCTTTCATGGTGCGGATGCGGTAGTCACCGGCGTTGACCATCGGCTCGATGGTGAAGGTCATGCCTTTTTGCAGCACTACGCCGCCATCATCTGCATCATAGTGCAGAACCTGCGGTTCTTCGTGGAACACACGGCCAATGCCGTGACCGCAGTATTCGCGAACGACGGAGAACCCTTCCGCTTCCACGAACTTCTGAATCGCGGCACCAATGGTACGCAGGCGAATACCCGGTTTCACCATTTTCAGCGCCAGGTAGAGGCTCTCTTGCGTCACTTTACACAGACGCTCGCCCAGAATGGTTGGCTTGCCAACGATGAACATCTTAGAGGTGTCACCGTGGTAGTCATCTTTAATGACCGTCACGTCGATGTTGACGATGTCGCCATCTTTGAGCAGTTTTTCGTTGTCCGGAATACCGTGGCAAACCACTTCATTAATAGAAATGCAGACGGATTTCGGGAAACCGTGGTAGCCGAGGCAGGCGGATACCGCATGCTGCTCGTTCACAATATAGTCGTTACAGATGCGGTCCAGTTCACCGGTGCTGACGCCCGGCTTCACGAACGGCTCGATCATTTCCAGCACTTCCGCGGCCAGACGACCGGCGACGCGCATCTTTTCAATTTCTTCAGGTGTCTTAATAGAGATAGCCATGTAATCTGTCCATCGGTGTCGATTTTTTCGACAATACTAGTCTAAGTGTCGCCAATGGTATCAGTCAGGCACACCTCGTGCCAAATTGAGAATCATTAACAGCACACTCCGCCAACAACTGTTGGTTTCTGGTCGTGTTTTGTGGTATAAAGCGCGCCGGACTTCCGATCCATCTCAGATACACAAGCTGGACGGAAGCGACAAATCTCACTTTGTGTAACAACACACACGTATCGGCACATATTCCGGGGTGCCCTTCGGGGTCGGTAATATGGGATACGTGGAGGCATAACCCCAACTTTCAATATAGAGGTTTTAAACATGGCAACTGTTTCCATGCGCGACATGCTCAAGGCTGGTGTTCACTTTGGTCACCAGACCCGTTACTGGAACCCGAAAATGAAGCCTTTCATCTTCGGCGCACGTAACAAAGTTCACATCATCAACCTTGAGAAAACTGTACCAATGTTCAACGAAGCCCTGGCTGAGCTGAACAAGATCTCTTCCCGTAAAGGTAAGATTCTGTTCGTTGGTACTAAGCGCGCTGCAAGCGAAGCTGTGAAAGATGCTGCTAACAGCTGCGACCAGTTCTTCGTGAACCATCGCTGGTTGGGCGGCATGCTGACTAACTGGAAAACTGTTCGTCAGTCAATCAAACGCCTGAAAGATCTGGAAACCCAGTCTCAGGACGGTACTTTCGACAAGCTGACTAAGAAAGAAGCGCTGATGCGCACTCGTGAGCTGGACAAGCTGGAAAACAGCCTGGGCGGTATCAAAGATATGGGCGGCCTGCCAGACGCGCTGTTCGTAATCGATGCAGACCACGAGCACATCGCAATCAAAGAAGCTAACAACCTGGGTATCCCGGTATTCGCTATCGTTGATACCAACTCCGATCCGGACGGTGTTGACTTCGTTATCCCGGGTAACGACGACGCAATCCGTGCTGTTAGCCTGTACCTGAGCGCTGTAGCTGCTACCGTTCGTGAAGGCCGTTCCCAGGATCTGGCTTCTCAGGCGGAAGAAAGCTTCGTAGAAGCTGAATAATAAGGTTTCACCCCTTATTAGTACCGTGTATGAATAGGGGCCCATTATCGGCCCCTTTTTTCAATTTACACTGTTTGGCCGCAGGCCGGGCAGTTCACATCTCCCGAGGATTTAAGAATGGCTGAAATTACCGCATCCCTGGTAAAAGAGCTGCGCGAGCGTACTGGCGCAGGCATGATGGATTGCAAAAAAGCGCTGACTGAAGCGAACGGCGACATCGAGCTGGCAATCGAAAACATGCGTAAATCCGGTGCGATCAAAGCAGCTAAAAAAGCAGGCAACGTTGCTGCTGACGGCGTGATCATCACTAAAATCGACGGCACTTACGGCATCATTCTGGAAGTTAACTGCCAGACTGACTTCGTTGCTAAAGATGGTGGTTTCCAGGCATTTGCTAACAAAGTTCTGGACGCTGCAGTTGCTGGCAAAATCACTGACGTTGAAGTTCTGAAAGCACAGTTCGAAGAAGAACGTGTTGCGCTGGTTGCTAAAATCGGTGAGAACATCAACATCCGTCGTGTTGCTTCTCTGGAAGGTGACGTTCTGGGCTCTTACCAGCACGGTGCGCGTATCGGCGTTCTGGTTGCTGCTAAAGGTGCTGACGAAGAGCTGGTTAAACAGCTGGCTATGCACATCGCTGCAAGCAAACCAGAATTCGTTAAGCCAGAAGACGTGTCTGCTGAAGTGGTAGAGAAAGAGTACCAGGTTCAGCTGGACATCGCGATGCAGTCTGGTAAACCAAAAGAAATCGCAGAGAAAATGGTTGAAGGCCGCATGAAGAAATTCACCGGCGAAGTTTCTCTGACTGGCCAGCCATTCGTAATGGATCCAAGCAAGTCTGTTGCTCAGCTGCTGAAAGAGCACAACGCTGACGTAACTGGCTTCATCCGCTTCGAAGTGGGCGAAGGCATCGAGAAAGTTGAGACTGACTTCGCAGCAGAAGTTGCTGCAATGTCCAAGCAGTCTTAATGATTGAAAAGGAGCCGCCTGAGGGCGGCTTCTTTTTGTCACCCGTCACAGGAAATCAGACAGGCTCCAGTATCGCTGTGCTGATTTGCGGCATATCATGTCGCCAGAATTAACCCCCATCTTAATCGTTGACAGTCTCAGGAAAGAAACATGGCTACCAATGCAAAACCCGTGTACAAACGCATTCTGCTTAAGCTGAGTGGCGAAGCGCTGCAGGGATCGGAAGGCTTCGGTATTGACGCAAGCATCCTTGATCGCATGGCACAGGAAATCAAAGAACTGGTCGAACTGGGTATCCAGGTTGGCGTGGTCATTGGCGGTGGCAACCTTTTCCGTGGTGCTGGTCTGGCGAAAGCGGGGATGAACCGCGTTGTGGGCGACCACATGGGTATGCTGGCAACCGTCATGAATGGCCTGGCAATGCGTGATGCACTGCATCGCGCCTATGTGAATGCCCGCCTGATGTCCGCGATTCCACTGAATGGCGTATGCGATAATTACAGCTGGGCAGAAGCGATTAGCCTGCTGCGCAACAACCGCGTGGTGATCCTCTCCGCCGGTACGGGTAACCCGTTCTTTACAACCGATTCCGCTGCCTGCCTGCGCGGTATCGAGATCGAAGCCGATGTGGTACTGAAAGCGACCAAAGTAGACGGCGTGTTTACTGCCGACCCGGCAAAAGATCCTTCTGCCACCATGTACGATCAGCTGAGCTACAGCGAAGTGCTGGATAAAGAGCTGAAAGTGATGGATCTTGCCGCCTTCACGCTGGCTCGCGACCACAAACTGCCGATCCGTGTCTTCAACATGAACAAGCCAGGCGCACTGCGTCGCGTGGTCATGGGTGAAAAAGAAGGCACTTTGATCACGGAATAATTTCCGTTGACGCTAAATACAGGTAAGATTCCGCTTTATTTTGTAGTGGTATCTTACCCGGGCGCGCCTTTGGCGTTGTCATGAATTAAACGCGACTATACTTAGCACACCTGTAGCGCTGTGCTGGCGGATAGTCTGCCTGAGACAAGTTTTCAAGGATTCGTAACGTGATTAACGACATCAGAAAAGATGCTGAAGTACGCATGGAAAAATGCGTAGAAGCGTTCAAAACCCAAATCAGCAAAATCCGTACTGGCCGTGCTTCCCCAAGCCTGCTGGATGGCATCATCGTAGAATACTACGGTACGCCAACCCCTCTGCGTCAGCTGGCAAGCGTGACGGTTGAAGATACCCGTACGCTGAAAATCAACGTATTCGATCGTTCTATGGGCCCGGCCGTTGAGAAAGCGATCATGGCGTCTGACCTCGGTCTGAACCCAAGCTCTGCGGGCGCTGATATCCGCGTTCCACTTCCTCCGCTGACGGAAGAGCGTCGTAAAGACCTGATCAAAGTCGTTCGTGGCGAAGCTGAGCAGGGTCGCGTTTCCGTTCGTAACGTACGTCGCGACGCGAACGATAAAGTCAAAGCGCTGCTGAAAGAAAAAGAGATCAGTGAAGATGACGATCGTCGTTCACAGGACGATGTTCAGAAAATGACTGATGCTGCCATCAAGAAAATTGATGCGGCGCTGGCAGATAAAGAAGCGGAACTGATGCAGTTCTGATTTCTGTCGTACACTGATAAACGCCGTTCAGAGGGACTTCGGGTCTTGCTGGCGGCGTTTTGCTTTTATCTGGTCTAACTTTTTTCGGGCATCTCATGAAGCATTTAACACTCCTCGGCTCAACCGGCTCTATCGGTTGCAGTACTCTCGACGTCGTTCGCCATAATCCTGAACTTTACACCGTGACAGCGCTGGTGGCCGGTAAGAATGTGCAGCGAATGGTCGAGCAGTGCCTGGAGTTTTCACCCCGCTATGCGGTGATGGATGACGAAGAGAGTGCGCGTCTGCTGAAAGTGCAACTGCGTGAAAAGGGCTGTCGAACTGAGGTTCTGAGTGGACAACAGGCAGCTTGTGAGATGACTGCGCTGGATGAGGTTGACCAGGTTATGGCGGCCATCGTCGGGGCGGCTGGGCTGTTGCCAACACTTGCCGCAATTGATGCCGGTAAGGATGTTCTGCTAGCCAATAAAGAGTCTCTGGTTACCTGCGGACGTTTGTTTATGGAAGCGGTGAAGCAGCGCGGGGCGCGTCTTTTACCGGTCGATAGCGAGCACAACGCGATTTTTCAGAGTTTACCGCAACCTTTTCAACAGAACCTGGGGTACGCTGACCTTGAGCAGAATGGTGTGGTGTCTATTCTGCTTACCGGGTCTGGTGGCCCGTTCCGCGAAACGCCACTGTCTGAACTGAGCGCAATGACGCCGGATCAGGCGTGCCGTCATCCGAACTGGTCAATGGGGCGTAAAATCTCCGTTGACTCTGCCACCATGATGAATAAAGGTCTGGAATACATTGAAGCGCGCTGGCTGTTTAATGCGTCAGCGAAACAGATGGAAGTACTGATCCACCCGCAATCGGTGATTCACTCGATGGTGCGCTATCAGGATGGCAGTGTGCTGGCACAGTTGGGCGAGCCGGATATGCGTACGCCAATTGCCCATTCAATGGCGTGGCCAAATCGAGTGAAATCTGGCGTGAAGCCGCTTGATTTCTGCAAGTTAAGTTCTTTGACATTTAGCGAACCAGATTACGATCGCTATCCGTGTCTGAAGCTTGCGATGCATGCCTTTGACCAGGGGCAGGCGGCGACGACGGCACTGAATGCAGCTAATGAAATTACCGTTGAGGCATTTTTGAATCAGCAGATCCGTTTTACCGATATTGCAGTGTTGAATTTATCGGTACTGGAAATGATGGATTTGCGTGAACCACAAAGTGTGGAAGAGGTGCTGGCGGTAGATACAGCGGCTCGTGATATTGCGCGTAAACAAGTGACACGTCCCGCAAGCTGGTGATAAAGCAAGCACTAGTCGTCGTGCTATTTGTTAGCGTTGGGCTTCAGTGATATAGTCTGCGCCACCTGATCGCAGGTATTTGACTTAATGTGGTCAGGTAAGCCGTGGTTTGACACGGCTTTTTTATGTATAGGCTTCAGTATTCCTGAGTACCGTTAAATCCTTTTCAGGGACAAAAAACGCGTTATGTTGTCTGCGAATCAACCAATAAGCGAAAACTTGCCAGCTCATGGCTGTCGTCATGTAGCAATCATTATGGATGGCAACGGCCGCTGGGCGAAAAGACAAGGGAAGATACGAGCCTTTGGGCATAAAGCTGGGGCGAAATCTGTTCGCCGCGCCGTTTCTTTTGCCGCCAATAACGGCATTGATGCGTTAACGCTCTATGCTTTTAGCAGTGAAAACTGGAATCGACCTCCGCAGGAAGTAACCGCGTTGATGGAATTGTTTGTGTGGGCGCTCGACAGCGAAGTAAAAAGCCTGCACCGCCACAACGTCCGCCTGCGTATCATTGGCGATACCAGTCGTTTTAACTCACGTTTGCAGGAACGGATTCGTAAAGCAGAAGCGCTGACTGAGAATAATACGGGTCTGACGCTCAATATTGCGGCGAATTACGGCGGACGCTGGGATATTATCCAGGGCGTTCGGCATCTTGCCGAACAGGTTCAGGAAGGGCTGTTGAGACCCGACCAAATTGATGAAGAGGCGCTGAACAAGCAAATCTGCATGAATGAACAGGCACCTGTGGATTTGGTAATTAGGACAGGGGGGGAACATCGCATAAGTAACTTTTTGATATGGCAAATTGCCTATGCCGAACTTTACTTTACGGATGTTCTTTGGCCCGATTTTGATGAACAAGACTTTGAAGGTGCGCTGCATGCCTTTGCCAATCGAGAGCGTCGTTTCGGCGGCACCGAGCCTGGTGGCGACAAAGCCTGATGGGGGTAGCTTTTGCTGAAGTATCGCCTGATTTCCGCTTTTGTATTAATACCCATTGTCATTGCGGCGCTGTTTTTACTGCCCCCAGTGGGATTCGCTATTGTTACGCTGGTGGTCTGTATGCTCGCCGCGTGGGAATGGGGACAGTTTAGCGGCTTTACCTCACGCAGTCAGCGAGTATGGCTTGCGGTACTCTGTGGCTTTATCCTGGCCATAATGCTGTTTACGTTGCCTGAATATCATCATGATATTCATCAACCGCTGGTTGCTGGTTCCCTGTGGGTATCGCTGGCCTGGTGGGTTGCTGCTCTGCTGCTGGTGCTTTTCTACCCCGGCTCTGCGGCAATCTGGCGTAATTCAAAAGTGCTGCGGCTTATTTTTGGTTTGCTCACGATTGTTCCATTTTTCTGGGGTATGGTCGCACTGCGTGCCTGGCACTATGACGAAAACCACTACAGCGGCGCGATCTGGCTGCTTTATGTGATGATTCTCGTTTGGGGGGCTGACTCCGGGGCCTATATGTTTGGTAAACTGTTTGGCAAACATAAACTGGCGCCGAAGGTTTCCCCGGGTAAAACCTGGCAAGGCTTCATCGGTGGCTTGTTTACGGCAGCGATTATCTCCTGGGGCTACGGCGTCTGGGCGAATCTGGAAGTGGCACCGTCAATACTGCTGGTGTGCTCGATTTTTGCTGCGCTTGCCTCAGTGCTCGGTGATTTAACCGAGAGTATGTTTAAGCGTGAAGCAGGGATTAAGGACAGCGGACACCTGATTCCAGGGCATGGCGGTATACTGGATCGCATTGATAGCCTGACAGCGGCTGTTCCGGTATTTGCTTGCTTGCTTTTACTGGTATTTGGGACGATTTAACGGAAGGTTTTATGCTGAGCATTCTCTGGAATCTGGCGGCGTTCATTGTTGCACTGGGTGTACTGATTACCGTGCATGAATTTGGCCATTTCTGGGTTGCTCGCCGTTGTGGTGTGCGGGTAGAGCGATTTTCCATCGGTTTCGGTAAATCACTCTGGACGCGCACCGACCGTCACGGTACGGAATTTGTCATCGCCCTTATCCCGCTGGGCGGCTACGTTAAAATGCTCGACGAGCGCGTTGAGCCTGTCGCACCTGAATTACGACACAGCGCATTCAACAACAAAACGGTTGGACAACGCGCCGCCATCATCGCTGCCGGACCGGTAGCCAATTTCATCTTTGCTATTTTCGCTTACTGGCTGGTGTTTATCATTGGCGTCCCCGGCGTGCGCCCTGTGGTAGGTGAAATTGCCCCCAATTCCATCGCGGCGAGTGCGCAAATTACGTCAGGGATGGAACTTAAAGCGATTGATGGCATCGAAACCCCTGATTGGGATGCCGTGCGACTGCAACTGGTAGCCAAAATTGGTGATCAGCAGACAACCATCAGCGTATCACCGTTTGGTTCCGACACGCGTCAGGACAAAGTGCTCGATTTACGTCACTGGCGTTTCGAGCCAGACAAAGAAGATCCCGTCGCTGCACTGGGCATTCGTCCACGTGGCGCTCAGATTGAGCCGGTGTTAGCCGAAGTACAGGCAAATTCGGCGGCGAGCAAAGCGGGTTTGCAAGCGGGCGACAGGATCGTTAAAGTCGATGGTCAACCATTAACAGAGTGGATGACCTTTGTTACTCTGGTGCGCGATAATCCGGGAACGTCCCTCGCACTGGAAGTTGAGAGGAAAGGTAGTCCGCTTTCGCTGACGCTGATCCCGGATACGAAGTCGGTCGGCAAAAAGGCAGAAGGGTTTGCAGGCGTTGTGCCAAAAGTGATCCCGCTGCCAGATGAGTACAAGACAATACGCCAGTATGGGCCGTTCAGCGCCATCCTTGAAGCCACGGATAAAACATGGCAACTGATGAAGCTGACGGTCAACATGTTGGGGAAATTGATAACCGGTGATGTGAAACTGAACAACCTCAGTGGGCCAATTTCGATTGCTCAGGGGGCTGGGATGTCAGCGGAATTCGGGGTGATTTACTATCTCATGTTCCTCGCGCTGATTAGCGTGAACCTTGGGATAATCAACCTGTTCCCGCTTCCCGTTTTAGACGGGGGTCATCTGCTGTTTTTAGCGATTGAAAAGCTAAAAGGCGGACCGGTATCCGAGCGAGTTCAAGACTTTAGTTATCGCATTGGCTCGATTTTGCTGGTGCTGTTAATGGGGCTTGCACTTTTCAATGATTTCTCTCGGTTGTAAGAGAGTGTTAGGAAGAACGCATAATAACGATGGCGATGAAAAAGTTGCTCATAGCGTCGCTGCTGTTTAGCAGCGCCACCGTATACGGTGCTGACGGGTTCGTAGTGAAAGACATTCATTTCGAAGGCCTCCAGCGTGTCGCCGTTGGTGCGGCCCTCCTCAGTATGCCTGTACGCCCCGGCGATACGGTCAATGATGATGATATCAGTAACACCATCCGTGCTCTGTTTGCCACCGGCAACTTCGAGGATGTCCGCGTCCTGCGCGATGGTGATACGCTGCTGGTACAGGTAAAAGAACGTCCAACGATTGCCAGTATCACTTTCTCCGGTAACAAGTCGGTGAAAGATGACATGCTCAAGCAAAACCTTGAAGCATCGGGTGTTCGTGTGGGCGAGTCTCTGGACCGCACAACCCTTTCAGACATTGAGAAAGGTCTGGAAGACTTCTACTACAGCGTGGGTAAATACAGTGCCAGCGTGAAAGCAGTGGTAACACCTCTGCCACGTAACCGTGTTGACCTGAAGTTGGTCTTCCAGGAAGGTGTTTCTGCGAAGATCCAACAGATCAACATTGTCGGCAACCACGCGTTTAGCACCGACGAACTGATCTCGACCTTCCAACTGCGCGATGAAGTGCCGTGGTGGAACGTGGTGGGCGATCGTAAATACCAGAAACAGAAACTGGCGGGCGACCTTGAGACCCTGCGCAGCTACTATCTGGATCGTGGTTATGCCCGTTTCAACATTGACTCAACCCAGGTCAGTCTGACGCCGGACAAGAAAGGGATCTACATTACGATTAACATCACTGAAGGCGATCAGTACAAGCTTTCTGGTGTTGAAGTAAGTGGTAACCTGGCAGGGCATTCTGCTGAGATCGAATCGCTGACCAAAATTCAGCCAGGCGATCTGTACAGTGGTTCCAAGGTCACCAAAATGGAAGACAGCATTAAGAAGCTGCTCGGCCGCTATGGTTATGCCTATCCTCGCGTACAAACACAGCCGGAAATTAACGACGCGGATAAAACCGTTAAGCTGCACGTGAATGTTGATGCGGGTAACCGTTTCTACGTGCGTAAGATCCGCTTCGTTGGTAACGACACCTCTAAAGATTCCGTTCTGCGCCGCGAAATGCGTCAGATGGAAGGCGCATGGCTGGGTAGCGACCTCGTTGATCAGGGGAAAGAGCGTCTGAACCGTCTGGGTTATTTTGAAACCGTAGATACGGATACCCAGCGCGTGCCAGGTAGCCCGGATCAGGTTGATGTCGTCTATAAAGTGAAAGAGCGTAACACCGGTAGCTTCAACTTTGGTGTGGGCTACGGTACTGAAAGCGGCGTGAGCTTCCAGGTTGGTGTACAGCAGGATAACTGGCTGGGTACGGGTTACTCTGTTGGTATTAATGGTACCAAAAACGACTACCAGACCTACTCTGAGTTCTCTGTCACTAACCCATACTTCACCGTAGACGGTGTGAGCCTGGGCGGTCGTATCTTCTATAACGACTTTAAAGCTGACAACGCGGATCTGTCCTCTTACACCAACAAGAGTTACGGTGCAGATGGTACGCTTGGCTTCCCTGTCAACGAATACAACACGCTGCGTGCGGGCTTAGGTTACGTGCATAACGACCTGTCCAACATGCAACCGCAGGTGGCGATGTGGCGTTATCTGGACTCTATTGGCCAGCCAACCAGCAAAAGCGGTCATGACAACGGCTTTGCCGCGGATGACTTCACCTTTAACTACGGCTGGACCTATAACCGTCTTGACCGTGGTTACTTCCCGACGGAAGGTTCTCGTGTCAACCTGAACGGTAAAGTGACCGTACCGGGTTCCGATAACGAGTTCTATAAGGTCACGCTGGATACCGCGTCTTACTTCCCAATTGATGACGACCACAAGTGGGTGGTTCTGGGTCGTACCCGTTGGGGCTATGGTGATGGTCTGGGTGGCAAGGAACTGCCATTCTATGAGAACTTCTATGCCGGTGGTTCCAGCACCGTTCGTGGCTTCCAGTCCAACAACATTGGTCCGAAAGCGGTCTACTACGGCGGAAACGACAAAGATAATTGTAATAAGTCCTCGACTTCCGACGTTTGTAGCTCCAATGATGCTGTGGGCGGTAACGCCATGGCCGTTGCCAGCCTGGAGTTCATCACACCAACGCCGTTTATCAGTGATAAATATGCGAACTCAGTCCGTACGTCCTTCTTCTGGGATGCCGGTACTGTGTGGGATACCAACTGGCAGAATACTGCTCAGATGCGTGCAGAAGGTATTCCTGACTACAGCGATCCGAGCAATATTCGCATGTCTGCCGGTATCGCATTACAATGGATGTCACCGCTGGGGCCGTTGGTCTTCTCTTACGCCCAGCCGTTTAAGAAATATGATGGAGATAAGTCGGAGCAATTCCAGTTTAACATTGGTAAAACCTGGTAATAATCCGCTGCAAAGGAATGCGTTGGCAGTGTAGCGCTGACAACTGGCGATCGGTAACACGGTCGCCTTGCCACGCAAAGAACGGTACCTTCTGGTGCCAATGGGATGGTAAGGAGTTAATTGTGAAAAAGTGGTTATTAGCTGCAGGTCTCGGTTTAGCGATGGCAACTTCTGCTCAGGCAGCAGACAAAATTGCAATCGTCAACATGGGTAATTTGTTCCAGCAGGTTGCACAGAAAACTGGCGTTTCTGCGACTCTGGAAAACGAATTCAAAGGCCGTGCAAGCGAACTGCAGGGTATGGAAAACGATCTTCAGTCCAAAATGCAGCGTCTGCAGCGTGATGGTTCTACCATGAAAGCAAGCGATCGCAGCAAGCTGGAAAAAGACGTAATGGCTCAGCGCCAGGCGTTCTCTCAGAAAGCGCAGGCTTTCGAGCAGGATCGTCAGCGTCGTTCTAACGAAGAACGTGGCAAGCTGGTAACTCGCATTCAGACTGCTGTTAAAGCAGTGGCTGCCGATCAGAGCATCGATCTGGTTGTTGATGCGAACGCCGTCGCTTTCAACAGCAAAGATGTTAAAGACATCACCGCTGATGTTCTGAAACAGGTTAAATAAGTAATGCCTTCAATTCGACTGGCTGATTTAGCTCAGCAGTTGGATGCAGAATTACACGGTGATGGCGATATCGTCATCACCGCTGTTGCGTCCATGCAATCTGCTAAAGCTGGCACGATTACCTTCATGGTAAGCCCTAAGTACCGTGAGCAACTGGCTCAATGCCAGGCGTCAGCTGTTGTTCTGACGCAGGACGATCTTCCATATGCCACTGTAAGCGCACTGGTAGTGAAAAACCCCTACCTGACTTATGCACGCATGGCACAAATTCTTGACACCACGCCGCAGCCGGCCCAGAACATTGCTGCCAGTGCAGCGATTGATCCGACGGCTCAGTTGGGTAACAACGTAGCGGTTGGTGCGAATGCCGTTATCGAGTCTGGCGTAGTGTTGGGCGATAACGTCGTTATCGGACCGGGTTGCTTCGTTGGGAAAAATACGAAAATCGGCGCCGGGACCCGTTTATGGGCCAATGTGTCCATTTACCATGAAGTTGAAATTGGCGAAAATTGCCTCGTCCAGTCCAGTACAGTGATTGGATCGGATGGCTTTGGTTACGCTAACGATCGTGGTAATTGGGTTAAAATCCCACAGCTTGGTCGCGTGATCATTGGCGATCGTGTGGAGATCGGGGCCTGTACCACTATTGACCGTGGCGCGCTTGACGACACGATCATTGGCAATGGTGTTATCATTGATAACCAGTGCCAGATTGCGCATAACGTTGTGATTGGCGACAATACCGCGGTAGCGGGGGGCGTCATCATGGCTGGCAGCCTGAAAATTGGCCGTTACTGCATGATTGGCGGCGCGAGCGTGATTAATGGCCATATGGAAATATGCGACAAAGTCACAGTGACGGGAATGGGCATGGTAATGCGCCCTATCACTGAACCTGGCGTCTATTCCTCCGGCATCCCGCTGCAACCCAACAAGGTATGGCGTAAAACAGCAGCTCTGGTGATGAACATTGATGATATGAGCAAGCGTCTCAAGTCTCTTGAGCGCAAGATCGATCAACAAGACTAAACGTCATCCGTTTAACGCTATTTTTCCCGGCCTGTCGGCTTTCTAATAAACCGGCAGGCCGTGTTATTATTGTTATCAGTACATTTTGACAGGAAGAGTATTTTGACTACTGACACTCATACTCTGCATATTGAAGAGATTTTAGAACTTCTGCCGCACCGCTACCCGTTTCTGCTGGTAGACCGTGTGCTGGATTTTGAAGAAGGTCGTTTTCTGCGCGCAGTGAAAAATGTTTCCGTGAACGAGCCGTTCTTCCAGGGGCACTTCCCTGGTAAGCCTATCTTCCCGGGTGTGTTGATTCTGGAAGCGATGGCTCAGGCTACCGGTATTCTGGCGTTTAAAAGCGTTGGCAAACTGGAGCCAGGTGAGCTGTATTACTTCGCGGGTATTGATGAAGCGCGCTTTAAGCGCCCTGTCGTGCCTGGTGATCAGATGATCATGGAAGTCACTTTTGAAAAAACGCGTCGTGGCCTGACTCGCTTCAAAGGCGTAGCGCTGGTTGACGGCAAAGTTGTTTGCGAAGCGACGATGATGTGTGCTCGTAGCCGGGAGTCCTGATACGTGATTGATAAATCCGCCTTTATTCATCCTACCGCGATTGTGGAAACCGGTGCCATCATTGGCGCTAACGTCCACATTGGCCCGTTTTGTATTGTTGGACCGCATGTCGAAATTGGTGAGGGTACAGTACTGAAATCTCACGTTGTCGTGAATGGTCACACGACCATTGGCTGCAATAACGAGATCTATCAGTTCGCCTCCATCGGCGAAGTTAACCAGGATCTTAAATATGCTGGTGAGTCGACCCGTCTGGAAATTGGCGATCGTAACCGTATTCGCGAAAGCGTCACCATTCATCGTGGAACAGTACAGGGTGGTGGGTTGACGAAGGTGGGCAGCGATAACCTGTTTATGGTTAATGCGCATATCGCGCACGACTGTACCGTGGGTGACCGCTGTATTCTTGCCAACAACGCAACGCTGGCAGGACACGTATCGGTTGATGACTTCGCAATTATTGGCGGCATGACCGCAGTCCATCAGTTCTGCATTATTGGTGCACACGTGATGGTCGGCGGATGCTCCGGTGTGGCGCAGGACGTCCCACCGTATGTGATTGCGCAGGGCAACCATGCCACGCCGTTTGGCGTGAACATCGAAGGCCTCAAGCGTCGTGGCTTTAGCCGCGAAGCGATTACTGCCATCCGCAACGCGTACAAACTGCTGTACCGTAGCGGCAAAACGCTGGAAGAGGCGAAGCCGGAAATTGCCGAGCTGGCGAATAAGTACCCGGAGGTGAACGCGTTCATGGAATTCTTTGACCGTTCAACAAGGGGTCTGATTCGTTAATGGTCGACAGTCGTCCGCTTACGATAGCCCTGGTCGCCGGAGAAACCTCCGGCGATATTCTTGGTGCAGGTCTTATCCGTGCGCTTAAGGCGCGTGTACCCAATGCACGATTTGTTGGCGTTGCTGGCCCGCTGATGCAGGCCGAAGGCTGTGAAGCCTGGTATGAAATGGAAGAGCTGGCTGTGATGGGCATCGTTGAGGTGCTGGGGCGGCTACGCCGTTTACTGCATATTCGTGCCGATCTTACTCGCCGCTTTACCGAACTGAAACCCGATGTGTTTGTCGGTATCGATGCACCTGATTTCAACATTACCCTCGAAGGGAATCTGAAAAAGCAGGGCATAAAAACCATTCATTACGTCAGTCCGTCCGTCTGGGCGTGGCGACAAAAACGTGTTTTCAAAATCGGACGGTCCACCAACCTGGTGCTGGCTTTCCTGCCTTTCGAAAAAGCGTTTTACGACAGATTTAATGTTCCGTGCCGTTTTATCGGTCATACCATGGCGGATGCGATGCCATTGGATCCGGATAAAAAAGCGGCGCGCGACGTGCTCGGCATCCCGCATGATGCGCACTGTCTGGCATTGCTGCCAGGCAGCCGTGGCGCAGAAGTTGAGATGCTGAGCGCCGATTTCCTCAAAACGGCGCAAATTCTTCGCCAGACATACCCCGATCTGGAAGTCGTTGTTCCGCTGGTGAATGCCAAACGCCGCGAGCAGTTTGAGCGCATCAAAGCGGAAGTCGCCCCGGATCTTCACGTTCGTCTTCTGGACGGGAAAGGGCGGGAAGCGATGTATGCGAGCGATGCCGCGCTGCTGGCCTCCGGCACGGCGGCGCTGGAATGTATGCTGGCGAAATGCCCGATGGTGGTCGGCTATCGCATGAAGCCGTTCACCTTCTGGCTGGCAAAACGTCTGGTGAAAACGGATTATGTCTCCCTGCCAAACCTGCTTGCCGGGCGCGAGCTGGTGAAAGAGCTGTTGCAGGATGAGTGCCAGCCACAGGCGCTTGCCGATGCGTTGCTGCCGCTGCTCGCCGACGGCAAGACCAGCCACCAGATGCATGATACGTTCCGTGAACTGCATCAGCAGATCCGCTGTAATGCCGATGAGCAAGCGGCTGATGCGGTGCTGGAGTTAGCTAGATGATGGAATTTGTATATCCTCATACCCACCTTGTGGCGGGTGTGGATGAAGTGGGGCGTGGGCCGTTAGTGGGGGCTGTAGTGACCGCAGCGGTGATCCTCGATCCGACCCGCCCGATTATTGGACTGAACGACTCTAAAAAATTGTCCGAAAAGCGTCGACTGGCGCTGTTTAGTGAGATTCAGGAGAAGGCGCTGGCCTGGAGCCTGGGGCGCGCTGAACCGCATGAAATCGACGAGCTGAATATTTTGCATGCCACGATGCTGGCGATGCAGCGTGCGGTGGCGGGTCTGAAAATACCCCCGGAATACGTCCTGATTGACGGTAACCGTTGTCCGTCATTGCCTATGCCTTCGATGGCCGTGGTCAAAGGCGATAGCCGCGTCGCAGAAATCAGTGCCGCTTCTATTATTGCCAAAGTGACACGCGATGCCGAAATGGCCGCGCTGGATCTCACTTACCCTCAGTATGGTTTCGCCCAGCACAAGGGGTATCCAACAGCTTTCCATCTGGAAAAGCTGGCTGAACATGGCGCAACCGAACATCACCGGCGCAGCTTTGGCCCGGTGAAACGCGCGCTGGGACTGGTGTCCTGAATCAATACGCAAGCAATTAAGTAACGCGGAATCTGAAGATGGCTGAACCACGTTTCGTACACCTGCGGGTGCATAGTGACTACTCCATGATCGATGGGCTGGCGAAGACCGGACCGCTGGTTAAAAAGGCGGCCTCTCTTGGCATGCCTGCACTGGCGATCACCGATTTTACCAACCTGTGTGGCCTGGTGAAGTTCTACGGAACGGCGCATGGCGCGGGGATGAAGCCTATCGTCGGTGCAGATTTTCATGTGCAGAGCGATCTCATCGGCGATGAAATGACGCAAATTTCCGTGTTAGCGATGAACAACACGGGTTATCAAAACCTCACACTGCTTATCTCAAAAGCCTATCAACGCGGCTATGGCGCGCTGGGGCCGTGGATCGACCGCGACTGGCTGGCTGAGCTAAATGAAGGGCTGCTGCTCATCTCTGGCGGCCGTATGGGTGATGTCGGTAAATGCCTGCTGCGTGGCAACAGCGCATTGGTGGATCAGTGCATCTCGTTTTATGAAGAGTACTTCCCGGATCGCTATTATCTGGAGTTGATTCGTACTGGCCGCCCTGACGAAGAGAATTATCTGCACGCTGCTGTCGCGTTGGCTGAAGAGCGCGGCTTGCCCGTGGTGGCAACGAATGACGTGCGTTTCCTGGAGTCCGGTGATTTTGACGCGCACGAAATCCGCGTCGCTATCCACGATGGCTTCACCCTCGACGATCCAAAGCGTCCGCGTAATTACTCCTCGCAGCAATATATGCGCAGCGAAGAGGAAATGTGCGAACTCTTCTCCGATATTCCGGAAGCGCTGGAAAACAGCGTCGAGATAGCAAAACGCTGCAACGTTACCGTGCGCCTCGGAGAATACTTCCTTCCGCAGTTCCCGACGGGAGATATGACCACGGAAGATTTCCTGGTCGTGAAATCCAAAGAGGGTCTGGAAGAGCGTCTGGAATTCCTGTTCCCGGATGAAGAAGAACGCAAAAAACGTCGTCCTGAATATGACGAACGCCTGGATATAGAACTCCAGGTGATCAACCAGATGGGCTTCCCAGGCTACTTCCTGATCGTTATGGAGTTTATCCAGTGGTCGAAGGATAACGGCGTGCCGGTAGGTCCGGGACGTGGTTCCGGTGCGGGTTCACTGGTTGCTTACGCACTCAAAATTACCGACCTCGATCCGCTGGAATTCGACCTGCTGTTCGAACGTTTCCTTAACCCGGAACGTGTCTCCATGCCCGACTTCGACGTCGACTTCTGCATGGAGAAACGCGACCAGGTTATCGAGCACGTGGCGGATATGTACGGTCGTGATGCGGTATCGCAGATTATTACTTTCGGTACGATGGCGGCAAAAGCGGTTATCCGCGACGTAGGCCGCGTGCTGGGACATCCGTACGGCTTTGTTGATCGTATCTCGAAACTGGTCCCGCCCGATCCGGGCATGACGCTGGCGAAAGCGTTCGAAGCCGAGCCGCAACTGCCGGAAATTTACGAAGCTGACGAAGAAGTCAAAGCGCTGATCGACATGGCGCGTAAGCTGGAAGGGGTCACGCGTAACGCCGGAAAACATGCGGGTGGGGTGGTTATTGCTCCAACCAAAATTACCGATTTTGCGCCGCTTTACTGTGATGAAGCAGGTCAGCATCCGGTTACCCAGTTTGACAAGAACGATGTGGAATACGCCGGGCTGGTGAAGTTCGACTTCCTCGGTCTGCGTACTTTGACCATCATCAACTGGGCGCTGGAGATGATCAACGCCCGCCGTGAGAAGAACGGCGAGCCGCCGCTGGATATTGCCGCTATCCCGCTGGATGACAAGAAAAGTTTCGACATGCTGCAGCGCTCGGAGACCACCGCGGTCTTCCAGCTTGAATCCCGCGGCATGAAAGACCTGATTAAACGTCTGCAACCTGACTGTTTCGAAGATATGATCGCACTGGTGGCGCTGTTCCGTCCGGGGCCCCTTCAGTCAGGGATGGTAGATAACTTTATCGACCGTAAGCACGGGCGCGAAGAGATTTCCTACCCGGACGTTCAGTGGCAGCATGAAAGCCTGAAACCAGTACTGGAACCGACCTACGGCATCATTCTGTACCAGGAACAGGTTATGCAGATTGCCCAGGTGCTCTCTGGTTATACCCTTGGCGGTGCGGACATGCTGCGTCGTGCGATGGGTAAGAAAAAGCCGGAAGAGATGGCCAAGCAGCGTGGCACCTTCGAAGAAGGGGCGAAAAAGAACGGCGTTGACGGCGAACTGGCGATGAAAATTTTCGACCTGGTGGAGAAATTCGCCGGGTACGGATTTAACAAATCTCACTCTGCCGCCTATGCTTTGGTTTCGTATCAGACGCTGTGGCTGAAAGCGCACTATCCGGCTGAGTTTATGGCGGCGGTTATGACCGCCGATATGGACAACACCGAGAAGGTGGTTGGTCTGGTGGATGAGTGCTGGCGCATGGGGCTGAAGATCCTGCCGCCGGATATCAACTCAGGTCTTTACCATTTCCACGTCAACGAGCACGGGGAAATTGTCTACGGGATCGGTGCGATCAAAGGCGTAGGTGAGGGGCCGATCGAAGCGATCATCGAAGCCCGTAACAACGGTGGTTATTTCCGTGAGCTGTTCGATCTTTGCGCCCGTACGGATACCAAAAAACTGAACCGCCGCGTGCTGGAAAAACTGATCATGTCTGGCGCGTTCGACAGGCTGGGGCCGCACCGTGCCGCACTGATGAACTCGCTCGGCGATGCGCTGAAAGCAGCTGATCAACATGCGAAAGCGGAAGCCATTGGCCAGGCGGATATGTTCGGTGTGTTGGCAGAAGAGCCAGAGCAGATCGAGCAGTCATACGCCAGCTGCCTGCCGTGGCCAGAACAGGTGGTGCTGGATGGCGAGCGTGAAACGTTAGGTTTGTACCTGACAGGACACCCGATCAACCAGTACATCAAAGAAATTGAGCGCTATGTCGGAGGCTACAGGCTGAAAGACATGCATCCGACAGAACGTGGTAAAATCACCACGGCTGCGGGGCTCGTGATTGCTGCAAGGGTAATGGTCACCAAGCGCGGCAATCGTATCGGCATCTGTACGCTGGATGACCGTTCCGGGCGTCTGGAGGTGATGTTGTTCACCGACGCGCTGGATAAATACCAGCAATTGCTGGAAAAAGACCGCATACTTATCGTCAGCGGACAGGTCAGCTTTGATGACTTCAGCGGGGGGCTTAAAATGACCGCCCGCGAAGTGATGGACATTGACGAAGCCCGGGAAAAATATGCTCGCGGGCTTGCTATCTCGCTGACGGACAGGCAAATTGATGACCAGCTTTTAAACCGACTCCGTCAGTCTCTGGAACCCCACCGCTCGGGGACAATTCCAGTACATCTCTACTATCAGAGGGCGGATGCACGTGCGCGGTTGCGCTTTGGTGCAACGTGGCGTGTCTCTCCGAGCGATCGTTTACTTAACGATCTCCGTGGCCTCATTGGTTCGGAGCAGGTGGAACTGGAGTTTGACTAATACAGGAATACTATGAGTCTGAATTTCCTTGATTTCGAACAGCCGATTGCTGAGCTGGAAGCGAAAATCGATTCTCTGACAGCGGTAAGCCGTCAGGATGAAAAACTGGATATTAACATCGACGAAGAAGTGCATCGTCTGCGCGAAAAAAGCGTAGAACTGACGCGCAAAATCTTTGCCGATCTCGGCGCATGGCAGATTGCCCAGCTGGCGCGTCACCCACAGCGTCCGTACACCCTGGATTATGTCCGCCTGGCGTTTGATGAATTTGACGAACTGGCCGGCGATCGCGCATACGCTGACGATAAAGCTATCGTCGGTGGTATTGCTCGTCTGGATGGACGCCCGGTGATGATCATTGGTCATCAGAAAGGTCGTGAAACCAAAGAGAAAATCCGTCGTAACTTTGGTATGCCTGCACCAGAAGGCTACCGTAAAGCTCTGCGTTTGATGGAGATGGCTGAGCGTTTCAACATGCCAATCATCACCTTTATCGACACGCCGGGTGCATACCCGGGTGTGGGCGCGGAAGAACGTGGCCAGTCTGAAGCTATCGCACGCAACCTGCGTGAGATGTCTCGCCTGAGCGTGCCGGTCATCTGTACCGTTATCGGTGAAGGTGGTTCCGGTGGTGCGCTGGCGATTGGCGTTGGCGATAAAGTTAACATGCTGCAATACAGCACCTATTCCGTTATCTCTCCGGAAGGCTGTGCGTCCATTCTGTGGAAAAGCGCCGACAAAGCGCCGCTGGCCGCAGAGGCGATGGGCATTATTGCTCCACGTCTGAAAGAGCTGAAGCTGATCGATACCGTTATCCCGGAACCTCTGGGTGGCGCGCATCGCAAGCCTGAAGTGATGGCGGCTTCCCTGAAAGCACAGCTGCTGGCAGACCTGGCAGACCTCGACGTGCTGAGTAAAGAAGATTTGCTGAACCGTCGTTATCAGCGTCTGATGACCTACGGTTACGCCTAAGATTCACAATTGTCTGAAAAGCCGCACAATGTTGCGGCTTTTTTTATACCTGCCGTTTACCTTAACTATGCTTAGCTAATATTTTTCAAGGAGGTAAACCGTGAACATTATTGCCATTATGGGGCCGCACGGCGTCTTTTATAAAGACGAGCCCATCAAGGAGCTGGAACAAACCCTGCAGTCGCGCGGGTACCAGCTGATCTGGCCACACAATAGCGCCGATCTGCTGAAATTTATTGAGCACAACCCGCGTATCTGCGGGGTAATCTTCGACTGGGATGAGTACGACCTCGAGCTGTGCAGCGATATCAACAAGCTGAACGAATATCTCCCGCTGTACGCGTTTATCAATACCCACTCGACGATGGATGTCAGCGCCCATGATATGCGTATGGCGCTGTGGTTCTTTGAATATTCGCTTGGCGTCGCGGACGATATTGCGACCCGTATTCAGCAGTACACGCGTGAATATCTCGATAACATCACGCCACCGTTTACCCGCGCGCTGTTCACCTATGTGAAAGAAGGTAAATATACCTTCTGTACGCCCGGACATATGGCGGGAACGGCGTATCAAAAAAGTCCGGTGGGCTGTCTGTTCTATGATTTCTTTGGTGGCAATACGCTAAAAGCGGACGTGTCGATTTCGGTCACTGAGCTGGGATCTCTGCTCGACCATACAGGCCCACATCTGGAAGCTGAAGAGTATATCGCCCGCACGTTCGGCGCTGAGCAAAGCTATATGGTGACCAACGGCACCTCGACCTCGAACAAAATTGTCGGGATGTACGCCGCCCCCGCTGGTAGCACCTTGCTGATTGACCGGAACTGTCATAAATCGCTGGCGCACTTGCTCATGATGAGCGACGTCGTACCGCTCTGGCTGTCACCCACGCGTAACGCGCTCGGTATTCTTGGCGGCATTCCGCGCCGGGAGTTTACGCATGAAGCCATTGAAAGCAAGGTCGCGGCAGTGCCCGGCGCAAGCTGGCCTGTCCATGCGGTGATCACCAACTCGACCTATGACGGTCTGCTGTACAACACTAACTGGATTAAAAAAACGCTGGACGTGCCGTCGATCCACTTCGATTCCGCGTGGGTGCCGTACACCAACTTCCACCCGATTTACGCGGGTAAAAGCGGCATGAGCGGTGAACGCGTGCCGGGTAAAGTGTTCTTCGAAACGCAGTCGACGCACAAAATGCTGGCCGCCTTTTCCCAGGCTTCGCTAATTCACATTAAAGGCGAGTACGACGAAGAGACGTTTAACGAAGCCTTTATGATGCATACCACGACCTCGCCGAGCTATCCGCTGGTTGCCTCCATTGAAACGGCCGCGGCAATGCTGCGCGGTAATCCTGGTAAGCGTTTGATTAACCGCTCGGTTGAACGAGCACTGCATTTTCGTAAAGAGGTTCAGCGACTTAAAGATGAAGCTGACGGCTGGTTCTTCGATATCTGGCAACCGGAAGAGATTGATGAAGCAGCATGCTGGCCCGTCTCACCCGGTGAAAACTGGCATGGTTTCCGCGAAGCTGATCGCGACCATATGTTCCTCGACCCGGTAAAAGTCACGATCCTGACGCCGGGCATGGATGAGCAGGGTAAGATGAGCGACGAAGGGATCCCCGCCGCGCTGGTGGCGAAATTTCTTGATGAACGGGGTGTGGTGGTTGAAAAAACGGGTCCTTATAACCTGCTGTTCCTGTTCAGTATTGGTATTGATAAAACCCGGGCGATGGGGCTATTGCGCGGCCTGATGGAGTTTAAGCGCGCTTATGATCTCAACTTGCGGGTGAAAAACATGCTGCCGGATCTCTATGCAGAGGATCCTGACTTCTATCGCAATATGCGTATTCAGGATCTCGCTCAGGGGATCCATCGGCTTATTCGGCAGCACGATCTGCCGCGTCTGATGCTGCAGGCGTTCGATGTTTTGCCAGAAATGAAGCTTACCCCGCACAAGGCATGGCAGCGGCAGGTGAAAGGGGAGGTCGAAACCGTTGAGCTGGAAAATCTTGTCGGGCGCGTATCGGCCAACATGATCCTGCCTTACCCGCCGGGCGTACCGCTCCTGATGCCGGGAGAGATGATTACCGAGGAAAGCCGGGCCGTGCTCGATTTCCTGTTGATGCTTTGCTCGGTAGGGCGTCACTATCCAGGATTTGAGACGGATATCCACGGTGCGAAGCGCGATGAGAACGGCGTTTACTGGGTGCGAGTCCTAAAATAAAGATGGCCACTTGCCAGGTGCGGGTTTTCGGTTGTAACGTTCAGGGATCATAAAAAGGAGAAGCTATGCTGGGTTTAAAAGCTGTTCATCATATTGCGATCATTGCGACCGATTACGCGAAAAGTAAGGCCTTCTACTGCGATATCCTGGGCTTTACGCTGTTGAGCGAGGCCTATCGTGAGGAACGTGATTCCTGGAAGGGGGATCTCGCGTTAAACGGGCAATATGTGATTGAACTGTTCTCCTTTCCCTTCCCACCTGCACGCCCGTCACGCCCGGAAGCCTGTGGTCTGCGCCATCTTGCCTTTAGCGTTGATGACCTGGACAGCGCAGTAAAACATCTGGAAGCGCACGGTGTGGCGTGCGAAGCGATACGCGTCGATCCGTTCACCGACAAGCGTTTCACCTTTTTCAGCGACCCGGACGGCCTGCCGCTGGAGCTTTATCAGCAGTAATGATTTTCCTGTGTGATAATGCCCGCTCAGTTCGGGCATTTTTTATGTGTAATTTCCTATGACCTTACCCGCTATCGCCAAAGCCGTTTCACCGTACCGCCAGCTGCTGGTGGGGTTTAGCGGTGGCCTGGATTCTACCGTTCTGCTTCATCGTTTGAAGCTCTGGCGCGATCGGGAGCCTGATGTTCAGCTTCGGGCGATACATATCCACCACGGATTGAGTTCTCATGCCGATGCCTGGGTGGCGCACTGTGAGGCGCTGTGTGCCGCGTGGGCGATCCCGTTCATTGCTGAGCGCGTCACGCTTCAGGACGAAGGGCTGGGGATTGAGGCACAAGCACGTAAAGCGCGTTATGCCGCTTTTGCCAGCGTAATACAGCCAGGCGAAGCGCTGGTTACGGCGCAGCATCTGGATGACCAGTGCGAAACCTTTTTGCTGGCGCTAAAGCGGGGCAGCGGGCCGGCGGGGCTTTCTGCCATGCCCGAACGTGCTGAATTTGCCGGGACGACATTACTTCGTCCGCTGTTGGGTGAGACACGTGCGTCGCTGGAAGCCTGGGCACGGGAATATCAGCTGAACTGGATTGAAGATGAGAGCAATCAGGATGACAGCTACGACCGTAATTTTCTGCGTCTGCATGTCCTCCCGCTTTTGAGCGAGCGCTGGCCGCATTTTGCTGACGCCACAGCAAGAAGCGCCATGCTGTGCGCCGAACAGGAAGCATTGCTGGATGAGTTGTTGAGTGAAGAGCTGGCTCAACTGATCTCTGAAGACGGATCGCTGGCGATCGCACCGCTGGAAGCGATGAGCCCGGTGCGTCGGGCGGCACTGTTACGACGCTGGCTGGCCACTCATCGCGCCGCAATGCCATCGCGGGCAATGCTGAGCCGTATCTGGGACGAAGTTGCTCGGTCGCGGGAGGATGCGTCCCCGTGCGTACATTTGAATGGTTATGACGTAAGGCGCTATAAAGGGAAGCTCTGGTGGATAAAATCTACCCCCTCTTTTAGCGATGTCGTACTCAACTGGGCGTCACCCGAATTACCGCTGATATTGCCCTGTGATGCAGGACGAGTCTCTCTGGTATCGTCTGGCCATGTACGCCTACCGAATGGCGGTGAACAGGTTACCGTGCGCTTTAAGGCTGGCGGCATGCTGCATATCGTCGGGCGCAACGGGGGGCGGAAGCTGAAGAAAATATGGCAGGAGTGTAACGTGCCACCGTGGCTGCGCGATACAACGCCACTCCTTTTCTACGGCGAAACGCTGATTGCTGCTGCAGGGGTTTTCATCACGGAAGAGGGATGGGCAGAAGAGGGTGTTAGTTTTGCATGGCAGAAAGCGTAACGGGCAGCCTGGCTGCCCGTTAGTGTCATCAGGATTCGCTCACCACGACGGTGCCGATTTGCGGGTGGCTGAAGCTGGCTATTTTGTCCAGACGCAGCTCACGCGTCGCACCGGCATCTTCCACGATCAGATATTCCACATTCTTACGCGAAACCAGATCGCTGGCTTTCGCCTTCAACACTTCGCCATCTTTTAGCTCCAGCGTCAGTAATAAATGATGCTGGCAGGCGAGTTCGAGGTTGTCATAGTCATCACAATTGATGGGTTGATAAGTATCATTCATCGACATAATCGCTCACCAGTAAATTCGCCGCAGCATACGCTGCTTTCTCCCTGACCGACTCTGAAAGGCTCTCATCAGAGGCCACTTCATTAAGCACTTTCAATACACAGCCCAGCGCGTCCGGGACATACCCCAGATCCCCGCTGGCGATTTCCGCATACCGTTTGCGAATTAACTCACAATAATTATTCACATCCCCTCCCGCCAGCGCACTGACTTACTGTGAGATATCATTAAGCCTACGAAGATAAACTCGGTTTAGCAAGGTGACTATACCATACTCATTTAAGCAATATCAGAGCCTTGATAGTGGTGTATTTATCACCCAGTAACAGCCTTTTGCCGCTGTTTTCGCTACAATGTGCGCCTGATTCGAATGGAGTTCTCTCATGGCGCTGAAAGCGACAATTTATAAAGCAGTGGTCAATGTGGCCGATCTTGATCGCAACCAGTTCCTGGATGCGTCGCTTACTCTGGCACGCCACCCCTCAGAAACTCAGGAACGCATGATGCTGCGCCTGCTGGCGTGGATTAAGTATGCTGACGAGCGACTGCAATTTACCCGAGGCTTAAGCGCAGAGGACGAGCCAGAAGCCTGGCTGCGCAACGATCATCTGGGTATCGATCTGTGGATTGAACTTGGCCTGCCGGATGAACGTCGTATTAAAAAGGCCTGCACCCAGTCCGCTGAAGTCGCGTTATTTGCGTATAATCAGCGTGCTGCGGAGATCTGGTGGCAGCAAAATAAAAGCAAATGCAGGCAGTTTGCCAATCTTACCGTCTGGTATCTGGATGATGAGCAACTGGCGCAGTTGAGTGCCTTTGCCAGCCGGACCATGATCCTGCAGGCGACGATTCAGGATGGCGCAATCTGGCTCTCTGATTCTCAGAATAATCTGGAAATTCATTTGACGGCGTGGCAACCCGCCTCATGATCGTCTTATCCCGAAACGTCAACATTCCTGACAATGAGCTGGAGATCACCGCCATTCGTGCTCAGGGGGCAGGGGGGCAGCACGTCAATAAGGCTTCTACGGCTATCCACTTGCGTTTTGACATTCGGGCCTCAAGCCTGCCAGAGTATTATAAAGAAAGCCTGCTTGCTGCCAGCCATCACCTGATCACCAGCGATGGCGTGATGGTGATCAAAGCTCAGGAATACCGCAGCCAGGAGCTCAACCGGGAAGCGGCCATCGCCAGGCTAGTGGCGGTAATCAAAGAATTAACCGCGGTACAAAAGAGCCGTCGGGCAACACGGCCCACTCGCGCATCGAAAGAGCGTCGGCTGTCGTCGAAGGCCCAAAAATCCACAGTGAAAGCACTACGCGGTAAAGTTCGTCGCCCGACAGAGTGACGAAAGGGAACACAATTTTCAGAAGGAATTCATTGTGAAAAAAGCATTATTATCAGCGCTGGCAGTGAGTACGCTGTTTGCGCTTTTCGGGTGTAACAACCGTTCTGAAACGCAGGTTTTGCAGCCCGCGCAGAATGAAGAGTTAAAGCCCATGCAGCAGAGCTGGCGCGGCGTATTGCCTTGCGCAGACTGTGAGGGTATTGAAACGTCTCTGTTCCTGCAAAAAGACGGTACCTGGGTCATGAATCAGAGGTATCAGGGCGCTAAAGAACCGTCTTCTTTTGCGACTTACGGGACATGGGCGCGTACGGCTGAGAAGTTGGTCCTGACGGATACCACAGGTGAGAAAACCTATTTCCGCGCTAAAGGCGAGGGGATGGAGATGCTCGACCGCGAAGGTAATCCGATTGAGTCCCAGTTCAATTACACGCTGGCACCGGTAAAGGCGGCCCTGCCTGCCACGCCGATGGCAATGCGGGGCATGTATTTCTATATGGCTGATGCGGCGATCTTTACCGACTGTGCAACCGGCAGGAAAGTCAGCGTGGCGAACAACGCACAGCTTGAGCGTGATTACGCTGTTGCGCGCGGAAATGACAGTAAGCCGGTATTGCTGACGGTCGACGGTCACTTTACGCTGGAGCCAAACCCGGATAGCGGAGAGATGGTGAAAACGCTGGTGGCAGATAAAGACGCGAAGTTTGTCGCGGGTAAAGACTGCAACAGCAAGTAAGCCGACATAGCCCCATTAAAAAACCCCGCCGGAGCGGGGTTTTTTGTTTCTTAACCTTTAATGGCTTTCACCAGGTAATCAAGAATGTCGCCGGTCTTGATCATCTGTTTCTCGCCGTTACGACGGTATTTGTATTCAATTTCGTCGCTGTCGAGGTTACGGTCGCCGATGACGATGGTATGTGGGATACCGATCAGTTCCATATCAGCAAACATCACACCTGGACGCTCTTTACGGTCATCCATCAGCACTTCGATACCCTGAGCGCGCAGCTCAGCGTACAGCTTCTCAGCCAGTTCCTGCACGCGGTAAGACTTGTGCATGTTCATTGGCAGAATCGTGACCTGGAACGGTGCGATGTTGTCCGGCCAGACGATACCACGCTCGTCATAGTTCTGCTCAATCGCTGCGGCCACAACACGTGTTACCCCAATACCGTAGCAACCCATGGTCAGGATCTGGTTACGACCATCTTCGCCCTGAACGGCAGCGTTCATCGCACGAGAGTATTTATCACCCAACTGGAAGATGTGACCGACTTCGATGCCGCGTTTGATCATCAGCGTACCCTGTCCGTCCGGGCTTGGGTCGCCAGCAACGACGTTACGGATGTCAGCCACTTCAGGTGTCGCCACATCGCGATCCCAGTTGATGCCGAAGTAATGTTTACCGTCGATGTTGGCACCTGCAGAGAAGTCGCTCATTGCCGCTACCGTACGGTCAATAACAACAGGCACAGGCATGTTTACCGGACCCAGAGAGCCTGGACCAGCATTGACCACAGCGCGGATTTCAGCTTCCGTCGCGAACGTCAGCGGGCTGGCAACCTGCGGCAGCTTCTCTGCTTTCACTTCGTTAAGCTCATGATCGCCACGTACCAGCAGGGCAACCAGCGGATAAGCGCTGCCTTCGGTGGATTTCACCAGCAGCGTTTTAACGGTTTTTTCGACAGGCAGGTTGAACTGCTCAACCAGCTCGGCAATGGTTTTTGCATTTGGCGTATCAACCAGCGTCATCTCTTGTGTTGCAGCTGCACGTGGCTCTTTTGGTGCCAGCGCTTCTGCAAATTCGATGTTTGCCGCGTAATCTGAGGAGTCAGAGAAGACCACATCGTCTTCACCGCTCTGCGCCAGTACCTGGAACTCATGGGATGCGCTACCACCGATGGAGCCGGTATCAGCCTGCACAGCACGGAAATCCAGACCCATGCGGGAGAAGATTTTGCTGTATGCCTCGTACATTTTGTCGTAGGTCTCTTGCAGGGATTCCTGAGAGGTATGGAAAGAGTAAGCATCTTTCATCAGGAATTCGCGAGAGCGCATGACGCCGAAACGTGGGCGAACTTCGTCACGGAATTTGGTCTGGATCTGGAAGAAGTTCAGCGGCAGCTGTTTGTAAGAGCTCAGCTCATTACGAATCAGGTCGGTAATGACTTCTTCATGCGTTGGGCCGAGGACAAACGGACGATCGCCTCGATCGGCAATTCGCAGCAGTTCCGGACCGTACTGCTCCCAGCGACCACTCTCCTGCCACAGCTCAGAGGGCTGAACAACCGGCATTAACACCTCGATAGCACCGGCGTTGTTCATCTCTTCACGCACGATGTTTTCGACTTTTTTCAGGACGCGCACGCCGGTCGGCAGCCAGGTGTATAACCCGGAGGCCAGCTTGCGGATCATCCCGGCGCGCAGCATCAGCTGATGGCTGATCACTTCGGCGTCGGCAGGCGTCTCCTTCAGAGTGGAGAGCAGATATTGGCTAGTACGCATGTTGTTACGGTTCCGTTTCGACTAGTGAGACAGGCTGAAAGGTCAACCTGACACAAAAAAAGTGGTTTAGTTTACCAGTGTGGCAAAGATGCCAAAAGAGAGGAGATTAAAATTACCTGGGTTCCAGGGCAAACACTTCAAAACCTGCCTGTGTGACGCGCCAGCGAACGTTAAAATCCAGCAGCCAGACAGCGTAGGTTTTCCCGGCTTCCTCTTCTTTGCGATAAGCGGGACGGGGGTCCTGCGCCAGAACTTCGGTGATGAAATTCTGCAAACGAGGATAGTGTTTCTCCAGTTGACTCAGCTGAGTTGCTATCTCAGGCGTAAAATATACAGGCATGTCCGCCTGGGGGGCATCCTGAGCATAACTTGCGCGCGCGTCCGGGAGAGCTTCGGCGAAAGGCAAATAGGGTTTGATGTCGATAACCGGTGTGCCATCCACAAGATCAAGACTGCCTAACTCGAGTATCACCTGATCCTTCTGGCAACGTATACCCTTCAGTTCGACCAGCGACATTCCAACCGGGTTTGGACGGAAGGTCGAACGCGTCGCAAACACCCCCATTCTCGCATTTCCACCAAGCCGGGGTGGGCGTACGGTTGGACGCCAGCCACCTTCCATCGTCTGGTGAAACACAAATACCACCCATAAATGGCTGAAAGCGTCGAGTCCGCGTACCGCATCGGCCTGATTGTAAGGTGCAATCAGGTGAAGTTCACCGCTTCCGCTGGTGACAAGACCGGGCTGGCGAGGTACGGCGAACTTCTCTTTATAGGGCGAGCGGATAACGCCTATTTGCTCGAACTGAAATGCACTCATTTCGCCGTAATATTCAGCGCAGAACCGATGCATACTGCCTGACGGTAGCAGCCCGGTGTACCGCTGGTCACTTCGCAGCTGTGCAGCAGAACAGCGTTAGCTTTCATTTTTGCGGCATTGATCTGCATGCGTTTACGCGCTGTCGGGATATTCGGTGGAGAGTCCTGGTTGGTCGCCTGGCAGGACTCACCGCTCACTTCACCCAGTTCACGGAACGGTTTACCGACGAGCTCATCAGCCTTAGTGATAATGCGAACCGGTGCAGGACGAACCACTTTCGGTTTCGCAGGCTCTGTTTTTGGCGGGGTTGCCGTGCTTTGAACAGGTTCAACGGGAGATCTGCTTAGCATAGAACAGCCGCTCAACATGAGTGCTAAAAGACAGATCGGTAAAGCACGCATAATAGTTCCTCAATGGATAATCAAAACGTCAGATATTGAATCAGTTGACTGCACAAATGACAAGACGGGCATAAGCCCGTCCTGATGATATTACACTGAGGTGAGATTACCAGCCTTTAACAGCGCCACCGTTAAACACTTTGTTCGCTTCCTGGTAAACTTCATCAGACTGATAGGCCTGAACGAACTTCTTCACGTTTTCCGCGTCTTTATTGTCTTCGCGAGTCACGATCAGGTTAACGTACGGGGAGTCTTTATCTTCAACGAAGATACCGTCTTTGGCTGGCGTCAGGCCAATCTGGCTGGCGTAAGTGGTGTTGATAACGGCCAGGGCAATCTGCGCATCGTCAAGAGAACGTGGCAGCTGTGGTGCTTCCAGCTCAACAATTTTCAGATTTTTCGGGTTTTCAGTGACATCCAGAACGGTTGGCAGCAGGCCAACACCGTCTTTCAGTTTGATCAGACCCACTTTCTGCAACAGCAGGAGAGAGCGTCCAAGGTTGGTTGGGTCGTTAGGCACGGCAACCTGAGAACCTGGCTGCAGTTCGTCCAAAGATTTAATTTTCTTGGAGTAACCCGCAATTGGGTAAACGAAGGTGTTACCCACACCAACCAGTTTATAGCCACGATCTTTGATCTGCTGATCCAGGTACGGTTTATGCTGGAAGGCGTTAGCATCGATATCGCCTTTGCTCAGCGCTTCGTTCGGCAGAACGTAATCGTTGAAGGTGACCAGTTCAACGTCCAGACCATATTTCTCTTTTGCGACTTTCTGAGCGACTTCAGCAACCTGTTGTTCTGCACCCACGATAACGCCCACTTTAATGTGGTTTGGATCTTTTTCGTCCTGACCGCAACCCACCAGTGCCAGAGAGCCGATTAGCGCGCCTACTGCTGCAAAGGTCTTTAATTTAAACGCCATGTTTTATCCTTAACTCGTAGAGTTTGTGTTGTGTGTAACGTTATTTGTGCGTAACAGCCCGGACGATGCGATCGCCAGAGAACTGGATTAAGTAAACCAACACAACCAGCAATACCAGAACGGTATTCATCACGGTAGCGTTATATCCAATATAGCCGTACTGGTAACCAATTTGGCCTAAACCGCCAGCGCCAACTGCACCCCCCATCGCGGAATAACCCACCAGGGTGATAAGCGTAATGGTAGCCGCGTTGACCAGCCCTGGCAGTGCTTCCGGCAGCAGCACCTTGCGTACGATCTGCATCGGTGTGGCACCCATTGCGCGGGAGGCTTCAATCAAACCTGTCGGGATTTCCAGCAGGGCGTTTTCAACCATACGTGCGATAAACGGCGCAGCGCCGACAGTCAGGGGAACGATGGCAGCCTGCAGACCGATAGAGGTACCGACAATCACGCGGGTGAATGGAATCATCCATACCAGCAGAATAATGAACGGGATAGAACGGAAGATATTCACCAGCGCAGAGAGCGTGCGGTATAGTTTCGCGTTCTCAATGATTTGCCCCGGACGTGTCACATACAGCAGCACGCCGACCGGGAGACCAATCACAAACCCAAAGAAGCCAGATACAAAGGTCATTGCCAGCGTTTCCCAAACGCCGCGAACCAGCAGCCACATCATCGGCTCAGACATAACCCAGTACCTCTACTTTTACGTGGTGTTCTTGCAGCCAGGCAATCGCGGCCTGGGTTTCTTCTTGTGTGCCGTGCATTTCTGTCAGCATGATGCCGAACTTCACGCCACCGGCGTAATCCATCTGCGCGCTGATGATGTTGTTGTTCACGTTAAAGCGACGCGCGGTTTCGGAAAGCAGGGGAGCATCGACAGATTGGCCCGTGAACTCCATGCGCAGCATCGGGACGCTGTCTGCAGTGGGTTCAGTTTTCAAACGCTCCAGATAATCTTCCGGGATATCCAAATGCAGCGTGGACTGAATGAACTGCTGTGCCAGCGGTGTCTTCGGATGAGAGAACACTTCACTTACCGTATCCTGCTCAATCAGTTCGCCGTTGCTGATCACTGCGACGCAGTCACAGATGCGTTTCACCACGTCCATTTCATGCGTAATAAGGAGAATTGTCAGGCCCAGACGACGGTTAATGTCTTTCAGCAGTTCCAGAATTGAACGTGTAGTGGCGGGATCCAATGCGCTGGTGGCTTCATCACACAGCAGTACTTTTGGATTACTGGCCAGCGCGCGGGCAATGGCCACACGCTGTTTTTGCCCACCGGACAGATTGGCCGGGTAGCTATCATGTTTGTCTCCCAGACCCACGAGGTCGAGCAGTTCGATGACGCGACGCTTCACTTCTTCTTTTGGCGTGTTATCCAGCTCAAGCGGCAGGGCGACGTTGCCGAAAACGGTGCGGGAGGCCAGCAGGTTAAAGTGCTGGAAGATCATTCCAATCTGACGACGCGCTTTGGTGAGTTCTTTCTCTGAGAGGGCGGTAAGTTCCTGGCCGCCAACTTCTACGCTGCCCTGGGTTGGGCGCTCAAGCAGGTTAACACAACGAATCAGCGTGCTTTTACCTGCACCCGATGCGCCAATGACGCCATAAATTTGACCAGCAGGGACATGCAGGCTGACGTTGTTCAGCGCCTGAATGGTTCGGTTCCCCTGCTGGAACACTTTGGTGATATTGGAAAGTTTAATCATTAGATTATTTTTATCGTATGTAAGTTAGCCGTGGCATTTTCTTCTGCCATATACGGGTGATGACCGTAAACAAAACGGATGTTAAGGCATCCAGACGTCTAAATCAATCCAACTCTGTACGATGAGCACTTTATTGCGCTGCGATTCATGAGATACTAGCCGGACATGCCTTTTTCAGGAGCAAACCGGTGGCAAAATCAGTACCCGCAATTTTTCTCGATCGTGATGGCACTATTAATGTGGATCACGGTTATGTCCATGAGATTGATGAGTTCGAGTTTATCGAAGGCGTAATAGATGCAATGCGTCAGCTGAAAGAGATGGGCTATGCATTGGTGGTTGTCACCAACCAGTCTGGTATTGCTCGCGGTAAATTTACCGAAGCGCAGTTCGAAACGCTGACAGAATGGATGGACTGGTCGCTGGCCGATCGCGGTGTTGATCTCGACGGTATCTATTATTGTCCGCATCATCCGCAAGGAACAGTCGAAGAGTATCGCCAGACCTGCGACTGCCGTAAGCCTCATCCAGGCATGTTTATCTCTGCGCAGGAATTTTTGCACATTGATATGGCTGCTTCTTATATGGTGGGCGATAAACTTGAAGACATGCAGGCGGCAACCGCAGCTGGCGTAGGCACCAAAATATTAGTACGCACCGGTAAGCCAGTGACGCCAGAAGCAGAGAATGCAGCGGATTGGGTGATTAATAGTCTGGCTGAACTGCCAAAAGAGATCAAAAAGCACCAAAAATAACCTTTTTGGTGAAAAGGTGAGCGGTTGAAATAAAAATGCATTTTTCCGCTTGTCATTCCTCGGCGGCCCCCTATAATGCGCCTCCATCGACACGGCGGATGTGAATCACTTCACAAACAACCCGGTCGGTTGAAGAGAAAAAATCCTGAAATAACGGGTTGACTCTGAAAGAGGAAAGCGTAATATACGCCACCTCGCAACGGTGAGCTGAAAGCCACGTTGCACTGCTCTTTAACAATTTATCAGACAATCTGTGTGGGCACTCAAAGTGACATGGATTCTTAACGTCCTCGGACGATAAATGAATACCAAGTCTCAACGAGTGAACACGTAATTCATTACGAAGTTCTTTTCTTTAGAAATAAAGAAACATTGAGCATCAAACTTTTAAATTGAAGAGTTTGATCATGGCTCAGATTGAACGCTGGCGGCAGGCCTAACACATGCAAGTCGAGCGGTAGCACAGAGAGCTTGCTCTCGGGTGACGAGCGGCGGACGGGTGAGTAATGTCTGGGAAACTGCCTGATGGAGGGGGATAACTACTGGAAACGGTAGCTAATACCGCATAACGTCGCAAGACCAAAGAGGGGGACCTTCGGGCCTCTTGCCATCAGATGTGCCCAGATGGGATTAGCTAGTAGGTGGGGTAACGGCTCACCTAGGCGACGATCCCTAGCTGGTCTGAGAGGATGACCAGCCACACTGGAACTGAGACACGGTCCAGACTCCTACGGGAGGCAGCAGTGGGGAATATTGCACAATGGGCGCAAGCCTGATGCAGCCATGCCGCGTGTATGAAGAAGGCCTTCGGGTTGTAAAGTACTTTCAGCGGGGAGGAAGGTGCTGAGGTTAATAACCTCAGCAATTGACGTTACCCGCAGAAGAAGCACCGGCTAACTCCGTGCCAGCAGCCGCGGTAATACGGAGGGTGCAAGCGTTAATCGGAATTACTGGGCGTAAAGCGCACGCAGGCGGTCTGTCAAGTCGGATGTGAAATCCCCGGGCTCAACCTGGGAACTGCATTCGAAACTGGCAGGCTAGAGTCTTGTAGAGGGGGGTAGAATTCCAGGTGTAGCGGTGAAATGCGTAGAGATCTGGAGGAATACCGGTGGCGAAGGCGGCCCCCTGGACAAAGACTGACGCTCAGGTGCGAAAGCGTGGGGAGCAAACAGGATTAGATACCCTGGTAGTCCACGCCGTAAACGATGTCGACTTGGAGGTTGTGCCCTTGAGGCGTGGCTTCCGGAGCTAACGCGTTAAGTCGACCGCCTGGGGAGTACGGCCGCAAGGTTAAAACTCAAATGAATTGACGGGGGCCCGCACAAGCGGTGGAGCATGTGGTTTAATTCGATGCAACGCGAAGAACCTTACCTACTCTTGACATCCAGAGAACTTTCCAGAGATGGATTGGTGCCTTCGGGAACTCTGAGACAGGTGCTGCATGGCTGTCGTCAGCTCGTGTTGTGAAATGTTGGGTTAAGTCCCGCAACGAGCGCAACCCTTATCCTTTGTTGCCAGCGGTCCGGCCGGGAACTCAAAGGAGACTGCCAGTGATAAACTGGAGGAAGGTGGGGATGACGTCAAGTCATCATGGCCCTTACGAGTAGGGCTACACACGTGCTACAATGGCGCATACAAAGAGAAGCGACCTCGCGAGAGCAAGCGGACCTCATAAAGTGCGTCGTAGTCCGGATTGGAGTCTGCAACTCGACTCCATGAAGTCGGAATCGCTAGTAATCGTAGATCAGAATGCTACGGTGAATACGTTCCCGGGCCTTGTACACACCGCCCGTCACACCATGGGAGTGGGTTGCAAAAGAAGTAGGTAGCTTAACCTTCGGGAGGGCGCTTACCACTTTGTGATTCATGACTGGGGTGAAGTCGTAACAAGGTAACCGTAGGGGAACCTGCGGTTGGATCACCTCCTTACCTTAAAGAACCTGCCTTTGTAGTGCTCACACAGATTGTCTGATGAAAAACAGCAGTAAAAATCTCTGCAGGCTTGTAGCTCAGGTGGTTAGAGCGCACCCCTGATAAGGGTGAGGTCGGTGGTTCAAGTCCACTCAGGCCTACCAAACTCCTTTTAAAGGATGAGCGGTACAGAGATTGCAAACGATGGGGCTATAGCTCAGCTGGGAGAGCGCCTGCTTTGCACGCAGGAGGTCTGCGGTTCGATCCCGCATAGCTCCACCATCCTTTACTGCGAACCCAAGAAAACTTCAGAGTGAACCTGAAAAGGTGCACTGCGAAGTTTTGCTCTTTAAAAATCTGGATCAAGCTGAAAATTGAAACGACACACATGTTATGTGTGTTCGAGTCTCTCAAATTTTCGCAAGTCGATGATGAATCGAAAGAAACATCTTCGGGTTGTGAGGTTAAGCGACTAAGCGTACACGGTGGATGCCCTGGCAGTCAGAGGCGATGAAGGACGTGCTAATCTGCGAAAAGCGCCGGCGAGGTGATATGAACCTTTGACCCGGCGATGTCCGAATGGGGAAACCCAGTGTGATTCGTCACACTATCGTTAACTGAATACATAGGTTAACGAGGCGAACCGGGGGAACTGAAACATCTAAGTACCCCGAGGAAAAGAAATCAACCGAGATTCCCCCAGTAGCGGCGAGCGAACGGGGAGCAGCCCAGAGTCTGAATCAGCTTGTGTGTTAGTGGAACGGTCTGGAAAGTCCGACGGTACAGGGTGATAGTCCCGTACACGAAAATGCACAGGTTGTGAACTCGAAGAGTAGGGCGGGACACGTGGTATCCTGTCTGAATATGGGGGGACCATCCTCCAAGGCTAAATACTCCTGACTGACCGATAGTGAACCAGTACCGTGAGGGAAAGGCGAAAAGAACCCCGGCGAGGGGAGTGAAAAAGAACCTGAAACCGTGTACGTACAAGCAGTGGGAGCACCTTCGTGGTGTGACTGCGTACCTTTTGTATAATGGGTCAGCGACTTATATTCTGTAGCAAGGTTAACCGTATAGGGGAGCCGAAGGGAAACCGAGTCTTAACTGGGCGTTAAGTTGCAGGGTATAGACCCGAAACCCGGTGATCTAGCCATGGGCAGGTTGAAGGTTGGGTAACACTAACTGGAGGACCGAACCGACTAATGTTGAAAAATTAGCGGATGACTTGTGGCTGGGGGTGAAAGGCCAATCAAACCGGGAGATAGCTGGTTCTCCCCGAAAGCTATTTAGGTAGCGCCTCGTGAACTCATCTTCGGGGGTAGAGCACTGTTTCGGCTAGGGGGCCATCCCGGCTTACCAACCCGATGCAAACTACGAATACCGAAGAATGTTATCACGGGAGACACACGGCGGGTGCTAACGTCCGTCGTGAAGAGGGAAACAACCCAGACCGCCAGCTAAGGTCCCAAAGTCATGGTTAAGTGGGAAACGATGTGGGAAGGCACAGACAGCCAGGATGTTGGCTTAGAAGCAGCCATCATTTAAAGAAAGCGTAATAGCTCACTGGTCGAGTCGGCCTGCGCGGAAGATGTAACGGGGCTAAACCATGCACCGAAGCTGCGGCAGCGACGCTTATGCGTTGTTGGGTAGGGGAGCGTTCTGTAAGCCGTTGAAGGTGTCCTGTGAGGGATGCTGGAGGTATCAGAAGTGCGAATGCTGACATAAGTAACGATAATGCGGGTGAAAAGCCCGCACGCCGGAAGACCAAGGGTTCCTGTCCAACGTTAATCGGGGCAGGGTGAGTCGACCCCTAAGGCGAGGCCGAAAGGCGTAGTCGATGGGAAACAGGTTAATATTCCTGTACTTGGTGTTACTGCGAAGGGGGGACGGAGAAGGCTATGTTAGCCGGGCGACGGTTGTCCCGGTTTAAGCATGTAGGCGGAGGTTCCAGGTAAATCCGGTACCTTATTAACGCTGAGGTGTGATGACGAGGCACTACGGTGCTGAAGTAACAAATGCCCTGCTTCCAGGAAAAGCCTCTAAGCATCAGGTAACATCAAATCGTACCCCAAACCGACACAGGTGGTCAGGTAGAGAATACCAAGGCGCTTGAGAGAACTCGGGTGAAGGAACTAGGCAAAATGGTGCCGTAACTTCGGGAGAAGGCACGCTGATATGTAGGTGAAGCCCCTGCGGGTGGAGCTGAAATCAGTCGAAGATACCAGCTGGCTGCAACTGTTTATTAAAAACACAGCACTGTGCAAACACGAAAGTGGACGTATACGGTGTGACGCCTGCCCGGTGCCGGAAGGTTAATTGATGGGGTTAGCGGTAACGCGAAGCTCTTGATCGAAGCCCCGGTAAACGGCGGCCGTAACTATAACGGTCCTAAGGTAGCGAAATTCCTTGTCGGGTAAGTTCCGACCTGCACGAATGGCGTAATGATGGCCAGGCTGTCTCCACCCGAGACTCAGTGAAATTGAACTCGCTGTGAAGATGCAGTGTACCCGCGGCAAGACGGAAAGACCCCGTGAACCTTTACTATAGCTTGACACTGAACACTGGTCCTTGATGTGTAGGATAGGTGGGAGGCTTTGAAGCGTGGACGCCAGTCTGCGTGGAGCCGCCCTTGAAATACCACCCTTTAATGGCTGGTGTTCTAACGTAGACCCGTAATCCGGGTTGCGGACAGTGTCTGGTGGGTAGTTTGACTGGGGCGGTCTCCTCCCAAAGAGTAACGGAGGAGCACGAAGGTTAGCTAATCCTGGTCGGACATCAGGAGGTTAGTGCAATGGCATAAGCTAGCTTGACTGCGAGAGTGACGGCTCGAGCAGGTGCGAAAGCAGGTCATAGTGATCCGGTGGTTCTGAATGGAAGGGCCATCGCTCAACGGATAAAAGGTACTCCGGGGATAACAGGCTGATACCGCCCAAGAGTTCATATCGACGGCGGTGTTTGGCACCTCGATGTCGGCTCATCACATCCTGGGGCTGAAGTAGGTCCCAAGGGTATGGCTGTTCGCCATTTAAAGTGGTACGCGAGCTGGGTTTAGAACGTCGTGAGACAGTTCGGTCCCTATCTGCCGTGGGCGCTGGAGAATTGAGGGGGGCTGCTCCTAGTACGAGAGGACCGGAGTGGACGCATCACTGGTGTTCGGGTTGTCATGCCAATGGCACTGCCCGGTAGCTAAATGCGGAAGAGATAAGTGCTGAAAGCATCTAAGCACGAAACTTGCCCCGAGATGAGTTCTCCCTGACTCCTTGAGAGTCCTGAAGGAACGTTGAAGACTACGACGTTGATAGGTCGGGTGTGTAAGCGCAGCGATGCGTTGAGCTAACCGATACTAATGAACCGTGAGGCTTAACCTTACAACGCCGAAGCTGTTTCGGCGAAGAGAGACAGAAGATTTTCAGCTTTGATACAGATTAACAGAATTTGCCTGGCGGCTTTAGCGCGGTGGTCCCACCTGACCCCATGCCGAACTCAGAAGTGAAACGCCGTAGCGCCGATGGTAGTGTGGGGTCTCCCCATGTGAGAGTAGGGAACTGCCAGGCATCAAATTAAGTAGTAAGCCGGTGCATAAATCCGGTGGTTACAGTAGTCTTCGGTGGAGCGGTAGTTCAGTCGGTTAGAATACCTGCCTGTCACGCAGGGGGTCGCGGGTTCGAGTCCCGTCCGTTCCGCCACTTATTAAAAGCCCTGAGTTAACGCTCAGGGCTTTTTTCTTATCTGTCGTATAATTATTGCTTAATTAGCAAAAATCCTCTGCTTTTTACGCTCTTTTTCTGAACAACGACAATAGCGATAATCTTCCTCAGTTAACGAAAACTATGATTAACGAGGAATTACATGATTATCCCTGCATTTGGTCTCGGCACTTTCCGCCTGAAAGACGACGTTGTTATCGCATCTGTAAAAACTGCTCTTGAACTTGGCTATCGTGCCGTCGATACGGCACAAATTTATGAAAATGAAGCTGCTGTTGGTCAGGCTATCGAAGAGAGTGGTGTACCGCGTAACGAACTGTTTATCACCACGAAAATCTGGATTGAAAACCTCAGCAAAGACAAGCTAATCCCCAGCCTGAAAGAGAGTCTGAAAAAACTGCGTACTGATTACGTCGATCTGACTCTAATCCACTGGCCTTCACCGAATGATGCTGTTTCAGTGGAAGAATTCATGCAGGCATTGCTGGAGGCGAAAAAACAGGGCTTAACCCGTGAAATTGGTATTTCTAACTTCACTATTCCGCTGATGGAAAAAGCAATTGCGGCCGTTGGTGCAGAAAATATTGCGACTAACCAGATTGAACTGTCACCTTACCTGCAAAACCGCAAAGTTGTTGACTGGGCAAAACAGCATGGCATTCATATTACGTCTTATATGACGCTGGCTTATGGCAAAGCATTGAAAGATGAAGTGATTGCACGCATCGCAGCAAAACATAATGTGACTGCAGCTCAGGTCATCCTGGCGTGGGCAATGGGTGAAGGTTATGCCGTGATCCCATCTTCAACTAAACGTGAAAACCTGGCCAGCAACCTGTTAGCACAGGATCTCCAGCTCGACGACGAAGACAAAAAGGCGATCGCCGCACTGGATTGCAACGATCGCCAGGTCAGCCCGGAAGGGTTAGCCCCTCACTGGGATTAAGTTTGACCCCACCCTTTGTATCCTGAAACCCTCATACAGCTCCTTCGGGAGCTGTTTTTATATGCTCGCTCAGGAAGTCAATAAAGGCACGAATGCGCGTGCTTACCGCTCTGTCACTGTAATACACCGCACTAAACGGCATTTCGACCGGCAGACGTTTATCTGCCATCAGTTCCACCAGTTCGCCACGCGCAATCTCTTTATCAATCATGTAGTCAGACAGACAGGCGATCCCGTTACCTTCAAGGCACAATTGCTTCAGCGTCTCCCCGCTGTTAGACGACAACCCGCAGGTGATCTCATGTAACTGACCGTCAGGGCAGGCGACAGGCCAGGTGTTCAGCGACACAGGTTCCGTAAAGCCCAGGCACAGATGCTGCTTTAACTCTTCAACCGTCTCAGGTTTTCCATGCTCTGCAATATACTGCGGTGAGGCGATAATTTTGCGGTAGCTCGCAAACAGTGGACGGGCACGCAAGCTTGAATCTGTGAGGGTTCCTGCCCGGATGGCCACATCCACTTTCCGTTCGATAAGATTGATAAACGTCTCTGAGGAGACCAGAGAGAGCGTCATCTCCGGATAGCGTTCGCGGAAAGGTTTGATCAGCGGCATCAGAAAGTGAAGCACAACCGGCGTGGCCGCATCAATGCGCAGCAATCCACGTGGTGTGCTGCGGGTTTCCATAATCTCCGTCTCTGCAGCGGCCATTTCTTGCAGGATGGACTGCACGCGGCGGAAATAGCGCTCTCCTTCTTCCGTCAGGCTGAGCTGCCGCGTCGTACGGTTGAGCAGACTGACTCCAAGCTTCATCTCCAGCTTTTTCACCGAGCGACTGATGGCCGAGTTAGCCTGCCCTAACTGTTCAGCCGCACGGCTAAAACTGCCGCTTTCGACGACGGCGACAAAGATTGTCAGCTCTTCCGACGTTGCTTTCATTGTTGCACCACCTGCAAAATTCAATTGATATTTTGACCATTTTTGTTATTTAAGCACTGGCGCATACTGCCTGTCATCTTAATCCTGAAGAGACGGAGTATTTTATGCCACTGGCGCTACTTGCCCTCACGATCAGTGCCTTTGCAATTGGCACGACCGAATTTGTTATCGTAGGACTGGTTCCTACCATCGCCGACCAGCTTGCGATTTCGCTGCCATCTGCCGGGCTGCTGGTATCTATTTATGCACTGGGTGTTGCTGTCGGTGCGCCTGTATTGACGGCACTCACCGGTCGATTCCCTCGCAAGCAACTGTTGGTGGCGCTAATGGTGTTGTTCACAGCGGGTAACGTTCTGGCCTGGCAATCCCCGGATTACACCACACTGGTGATTGCCCGCCTGCTGACCGGCCTTGCTCATGGTGTCTTTTTCTCAATTGGTTCTACCATTGCCACAAGTCTGGTACCCAAAGAGAAAGCGGCATCAGCGATTGCGATTATGTTTGGTGGACTGACTGTCGCGCTTGTTACAGGCGTACCGCTGGGGACATTTATCGGCCAACACTTCGGCTGGCGTGAAACCTTCCTGGCGGTTTCTTTACTGGGTGTGATTGCTCTGGTAGCCAGTTTTCTGTTAGTGCCATCGAATATACCTGGTCGTGCGAGCGCCAGCCTGCGCGACCAGCTAAAGGTTCTGACGCATCCGCGCCTGTTGATCATTTATGCCGTGACCGCACTGGGCTATGGTGGTGTATTCACTGCTTTTACTTTCCTGGCGCCGATGATGCAGGATCTCGCAGGCTTCTCCCCGAATGCGGTGAGCTGGATTCTGCTGGGCTACGGTATTTCCGTCGCAATAGGTAATATCTGGGGCGGCAAACTGGCAGATAAACATGGTGCGGTTCCCGCTCTCAAATTCATCTTTGCAGCATTGGTTGTTTTGCTGCTGGTGTTCCAGTTCACTGCATCAATGCAATACGCCGCACTGGCCACGGTCCTGGTCATGGGGATCTTTGCCTTCGGTAACGTGCCGGGCCTTCAGGTTTATGTGGTACAGAAAGCAGAACTGTATACGCCCAACGCGGTGGATGTGGCATCCGGCCTGAACATTGCCGCTTTTAATATCGGCATTGCTATTGGCTCCATTGTGGGTGGGCAGACGGTTGAACATTTTGGACTGGCGCAAACGCCATGGATTGGTGCTGCGATCGTGCTTGTAGCCTTCCTGTTGATTGGTCTGAGTGGACGCCTTGATAGACCAACTCGGGTAGCACTGGGGTAACATCAGTAAGTGCTTGCTTACAAAACTGGAAAGCGGTTTCTCAGAAATTGCGTTGAAAGTGTAACCTAAAGTCCCTATAACATTAGAACCAGACCGTTTTCAGGGCTGGTTCATGTTACAGAGGCTGTTTCCAAAAGTGCGAAAAAATACCTATGCCATGCGTTATGTTGCCGGAATGCCAGCGGAGAGGATCTTGCCTCCGGGGTCGTTTGCGAGCATAAGCCAGGCATTACCTGCCGGCACACCGTTAAGCAGCGATGAGAAAATCCGTGTACTGGTGTGGAATATCTTTAAGCAGCAGCGTGCGGAATGGTTATCGGTACTTAAGAATTTTGGAAAAGATGCCCATCTGGTTCTGCTCCAGGAGGCGCAAACCACCCCTGAGCTGGTGCGGTTTGCCACCACGAACTATCTTGCCGCCGATCAGGTTCCCGCGTTTGTCCTGCCGCAACATCCCTCAGGTGTGATGACACTCTCTTCAGCGCATCCGGTCTATTGCTGTCCTCTGCGCGAACGTGAACCCATTCTGCGTCTGGCGAAATCGGCGCTGGTCACGGTCTACCCGTTGCCGGACACCCGAATGTTGATGGTCGTGAATATCCATGCGGTAAACTTCAGCCTGGGCGTGGATGTCTACAGTAAGCAGTTACTTCCAATTGGCGATCAGATTGCCCATCACAGCGGCCCCATCATTATGGCAGGCGATTTCAATGCCTGGAGCCGTCCGCGCATGAATGCCTTGTATCGCTTTGCGCGCGAGATGTCGCTGCGTGAAGTTCGTTTTAGCGATGACCAACGCAAGAAAGCCTTTGGTCGTCCTCTCGATTTTGTCTTCTATCGCGGTTTGAGCGTGCACGACGCCTCCGTTCTGGTGACGCGCGCCTCCGATCACAATCCTCTACTCGTTGAATTCAGTCCCGGCAAACCTGATAAATAATGGTGTGTCAGGTCTGCCGTGGGGCAGGCCTGTTCGGGTGCTGCCCTTTATTTTTCACCCACAAAGGACAGTACGATGACAACAACACGCTCCCATCATGACAACGTAGAAAAACAGTTTGGCTCTCAGGCAAGTGCGTATCTGAGCAGCGCCGTGCACGCATCTGGCCGCGATCTGGTGCGTCTCGGTGAACGTCTGGCGGCGTTCCCGCAGGCGCACGTGCTGGATTTAGGCTGCGGGGCAGGGCATGCCAGCTTTAAGGCTGCGCAACAGGTCGCGCACGTTACCGCGTATGACTTATCCAGCCAGATGCTGGCGGTGGTTGCCGAGGCGGCGAAAGCGAAGGGGTTGGAAAACATTGATACGCACCAGGGCTATGCCGAATCTTTACCTTTTGAAGATGCTTCGTTTGAGGTGGTTATCAGCCGTTATTCCGCACATCACTGGCATGATGTTGGCCAGGCATTACGTGAAGTAAAACGTGTCCTGAAGCCGGGTGGTGTTCTTATCATTATGGATGTGATGTCTCCGGGACACCCGGTGCGCAATATCTGGCTGCAGACGGTGGAAGCACTGCGCGATACCTCGCATGTGCAAAACTACTCCAGTGGAGAGTGGTTATCGTTCATTACCGAGGCGGGATTGATTTCGCGCTCATTAATAACCGATCGCTTACCGCTGGAATTCAGCTCATGGATCGCCCGTATGCGCACTCCGGAGGCATTAAGTCACGCTATTCGGTTGTATCAGCAGAGTGCGTCCGCAGAGGTGAAGGCTTACTTTGAATTACAGGAGGATGGTTCGTTTACCAGCGATACCATCATGGCTGAAGCGCAAAAAGCGGGATAAACAAAAAAGGCACCGAGGGGAATCGGTGCCTTTTTATCTTTCCATCGTGTTCTCAGGAGTCTGGCGTGGCGCTGTTCTTCACAAACAGCGTCAACTGGTCGCCTGGTTTCAGATTGTCAGTATCATTATTCCAGCGCATCACATCTTTGATGTTCACGCCGTGTCGTTTTGCGATACTGGACAGGGAATCGCCTTTACGCACGCGATAGGTGATGCTATCGCTGTTGCTGGCGAGACGCTGTGCGCTGCTACCTGCACCCACTGTCAGAGTTTGACCCACTTTAAGGCCTGAACTGCGCAGGTTATTCCACTGCTGCAGATCGCTTGCTGTCACGCCAAGACGTGATGCAATACCCGAAAGCGTATCACCTGAACGAACCTTATAACTGCGGCTGTTGACTGATGAAGCGTCCGCGATCAGCGTTGACTGAACGGCGGCAATTTCACCCGATGCTAAAGACTCGCGTAACTGATCGGCATGTTTCTGCGGAACCATTACGTACTGCGGGCCACTCGCCCCCAGCGTTGAGCCTTTAACGCCAGCATTAAAGGTTTTCAATTTACTTACCGACATACCCGTCATATCTGCAACCTGTTGAATATCAACTGGATTGCTGAGGCGAACGCGCGCCAGTGCACGACTTTCGTCTGGTGTTGGCAGTTGTACACCGTAACGCTTGCTGTTCTTGAGAATATCGCTCAATGCCAGCATCTTCGGTACGTAAATCTTTGTTTCCTGTGGCAGTGAGAGCGACCAAAAATCGGTGGATTTACCCCGTGCTTTATTCGCTTTCATTGCCTTCAGTACACGACCTTCGCCGCTATTGTACGCTGCGACCGTTAACAGCCAGTCGCCATCAAACATCTTGTTCAGACGTTGCATCATGTCGAGAGCGGCTGTCGTTGAAGCGACAACGTCACGACGCGCATCATAGCTGCGAGTCTGTTTCAGACCATAGTTTCGCCCGGTGCTCGGAATGATCTGCCAAATGCCTGCGGCATTGGCGCCAGACGTTGCGTGTGGGTCAAAAGCGCTCTCCACTATGGGTAGGAGTACCAGCTCCATAGGCATGTTACGTTTCTTAACTTGCCCGGCTATCCAGTACATATACGGCTCTGCCCGTAACGTTACATCGTGGAGATAGCTCTTATTTCTTAAGTACTTCTGTTTCTGTTCGCGAATCCGGCTGTTTTCCGGAATTCCCATCTTTAGCTCGTCGCCAATAGAGGTCCACAAGTCTTGATCCTGCGCGAATGATGTTCCATCGTCCATCCATCGCGCCGAACTTGCAAACTTCCCTGCTTCCCCTTGACCAGCTGCAGAAAGGCTCTGTGCGTGCTGTTGTACGTTGCTGCCGTTCTGCGACTGGCAACCTACAAGCAGGACAGAGGCGAGTAATATCGCTTTTGCCTTCATGTGTGTGTCAATAGTTGCTTAAAAGACGAGCGATGATAACGGCGAAATTTTGAAAAGGCAACCCGCAATTATCTGAAGTTATCTTTCTTTGACCTTAACCATGCAAAACGATGCTCTGGTTGTTGCAAATTTGTTTCTTGGTTAATTTTGTTAATTAAATCAATATCATCTGTTCGTAAAAATAAATTAATCTTGCGCTCATTTTTCAGAATTACGGGGAGTGTGTTTTGGTTTTTTGCACGTAACTCCTTCACTTTGTGATAATAATCCTGGATCGCGCGATCCTCGGGTAAGAGGTTAACGGAAAACTTCATATTTCCTAATGTATATTCATGTGCGCAACAAATAAGCGTGTCATCGGGTAGGGCATTAATTTTCTGTAAGGACTGATACATCTGGGTCGCTGTGCCTTCGAAAAGTCTTCCACAGCCTCCAGAGAACAGTGTGTCGCCACAAAAAAGATAAGGTTTGCTGTAGAAACACAGATGTCCCAAAGTGTGACCTGGTGTGGCAAATACGGAAAATTCCCACTGGTGTATGAGGATCTTTTCGCCTTCCTGGACTATCCGGGTTGTTCCCTTATCTTGTGTCTCTGCCGGTCCGTAAACCACAAGATGGGGAAAATGGGCCCGCAGCTCGGGAACGCCGCCAGTGTGATCGTGATGATGATGCGTCAAGAGAATGGCTTCTGGCTGCCAGTTATTCTCTTCTATGGCACGTAATACAGGGGCGGCTTCTCCGGGATCAACAATGACGCATCGACGATCATCGTCAACCAAAACCCAGATGTAATTGTCCTCAAAAGCAGGAATACTGATAAGATTCATACATTACCTCTAATAACGTGGCAGGTGTTTTGATGAAACCGGCAAGGATACCTCAGACTGTCGCAGCACCGGAGCGTTGGGCGGAATTGCCCTGGGGTGAATACTATCGCGAGGCCTTAGAGCAACAACTGAAGCCCTGGCTTGCGAAAATGTATGGCTTTCACCTGCTTAAGATTGGCAATCTCAGCGCGGAAATCAATACCGAAAGCTGCGCTATCTCACATCAGGTCAATGTCTCGCTCGGCGGATTGCCGGTTCAGGTGAAAGCAGACCCATTGCATCTGCCATTTGCGGAAAAGTCCGTTGATGCGTGTTTGCTTGCACACACGTTGCCCTGGTGTAGCGATCCCCATCGCTTGCTGCGTGAGGCCGACCGTGTTCTGATTGACGATGGCTGGCTGGTACTCAGCGGGTTCAATCCACTGAGTTTAATGGGTCTGCGTAAGCTGGTACCCGTGCTGCGCAGGACGCCACCTTACAACAGCCGGATGTTTACGATGATGCGCCAGCTCGACTGGCTTTCACTGCTAAACTTTGAGGTGCTCTGCTACGGCGGTTTTCAGGTGCTCCCCTGGGCGCGGCAGGGAGGGGTACTGTTGAGCACGCATTTGCCCGCTTTAGGCTGCATGCAGTTCATCGTTGCACGTAAGCGCACAATCCCTCTTACGCTTAATCCAATGAAGCAGAGCAAAACGAAAACGCATATCCGTCAAACTGTTGGTGCAACGCGGCAATACAAAAAAACCGATTAAACGTCGGGCTGATACCCTGCATCTTCATGTGCAGGATTGGATGCCGCAGCGCGCGCCAGTTCGTCGCAGCGTTCGTTTTCCGGGTGACCGGCGTGGCCTTTAACCCATTCCCATTTAATCTCGTGCTGGCCCAGCGCCGCATCAAGACGTTTCCAAAGATCGACGTTCTTAACCGGCTTCTTATCAGCGGTCTTCCAGCCGCGTTTTTTCCAGTTATGGATCCACTGGGTTATCCCCTGACGTACGTACTGGCTATCGGTGCTTAACACCACGTCACAATGCTCTTTTAACGCCTCCAGTGCCACTATGGCCGCCATCAATTCCATTCGGTTGTTGGTGGTCAGAAAATAGCCTTCGCTAAAAGTTTTTTCGTGCTGGCGATAGCGCATAATGGCGCCATAGCCGCCAGGCCCTGGGTTGCCGAGACAAGATCCATCGGTGAAAATTTCTACCTGTTTACGCATCTCTGGTAGACTTCCTGTAATTGAAACGTTCAGTTAAACGATAAGTCTGACATAAATGACCGCTATGAGCACTGCAATTACTCGCCAGATTGTCCTCGATACCGAAACCACCGGTATGAACCAGATTGGCGCGCACTACGAAGGGCACAAGATCATCGAGATTGGTGCCGTTGAAGTGGTGAACCGTCGTCTTACGGGGAACAACTTCCACGTCTACCTCAAACCTGATCGGCTGGTGGACCCAGAAGCGTTCGGCGTTCACGGTATTGCCGATGAGTTCTTGCTGGATAAGCCAACTTTTGCGGATGTCGCTGACGAGTTCCTGGAATATATCAAGGGTGCCGAGCTTGTCATCCATAACGCCTCGTTCGATATCGGCTTTATGGATTATGAATTCAGCAAGCTTAATCGTGATATCCCGAAGACAAACACCTTCTGTAAGGTAACAGACAGTCTGGCGCTGGCGAGGAAAATGTTCCCCGGCAAGCGTAACAGCCTTGATGCGCTCTGTTCCCGCTACGAAATAGACAATACCAAGCGAACGCTGCACGGGGCATTACTCGATGCCCAGATCCTGGCCGATGTCTATCTGACGATGACCGGCGGGCAGACGTCAATGAAGTTCAGCATGGAAAATGAATCTCAGCAAACGCAGGGTGAGGCGGGAATTCAGCGCGTTGTCCGTCAGGCCAGTCGGTTGCGGGTTGTTTTAGCCAGTGATGAAGAGCTTCTTAACCACGAATCCCGACTTGATCTGGTACAGAAGAAGGGTGGAAGCTGTCTGTGGCGCGCCTGAAAAGCGCCGGAATGCTTGTAAAAACATCGTTTGGGCGATTTTTGCAGCAAACGATTCAAAACGTGAGAAAAAGCGTTGACGAGATCGGAGGCACACCGTAATATGCGCCTCGTTCCCCAAACGGGAACAGTGGAGCGGTAGTTCAGTCGGTTAGAATACCTGCCTGTCACGCAGGGGGTCGCGGGTTCGAGTCCCGTCCGTTCCGCCACTATTCAGAAGGCCTGAATCAGAAATGATTCAGGCCTTCGTCGTTTCAGCATTCTGCAATTCCGTTCCCTCACTTATCGTTAACAAAACGTTAATTTTTATAGTGCAATTAATTAACATTTGCACAGATTTAGTGCGTTATTTGCACTGATGTTGTGCATTTCGCCACCCTCCCTCTCTCCAGATCTCAGACAGAATGTGTCTTTCTGTAAAAATAATTCACGCAGAATCATTTGGTTATCTCCCGCTTTCCAAAAAATAACCGAACCAATTGTGAATTGGTTTGGTTATTGCTTAATCATTAGCACGATAAGCTTCATTTCATATCAATAACTTATCGTTAATAAAAATAAAGTAATGATGAAAGCGAGCGAACCAATATGGAAAAACCGTCACGGTTTCTGGCAAATTCCAGCACCGCGCTTGAACAACTGCGCGGGTTAATCAACCAGCACGAGTCAACACCAGGCACTCCGCTGCCCACAGAACGTGAGCTATCGGAAACTCTCGGCGTAGGACGACGTGAAGTGCGTCGTGCGCTGGATGTGCTGGAAGAAGAGGGGCGCATCTGGCGTAAACAGGGCAAAGGGACTTTTATCGGTCCGGCTGCCCCGGTTGAACCGCTGGCCCTTCAGGGATTGGTTCAGCAAACCAACCTTCTGGAAGTGATGGAAGCTCGTCTGCAGCTCGAACCCGGCTTAGCCCGGCTTGCGGCACTGCGTGCCACCAGGGAAAACCTCGCGCTGATGCAGCGCATGCTGGAACGCATTGATAAGGTCAGCCCGGATGACCGCGATCTCAACGAACTGTGGGACAGCGCATTTCACCGGGCGATTGCGGAAGCTGCGGGTAATCGCCTGATGCTCGGCCTGTTTGATGCCATTGATGCCGTGCGGCGTGAACCGGGCTGGCAGCATCTGCGCGAATTAGCCCGCACCCCCGAACGTGTCGACAGCTACAACGACCACCATCACAAGATCATGTCTGCGATTATCCATCGCCAGCCTAATGAGGCCGCGGCCGCCATGCGCGAACACCTGCTCAGCCTGCAAACCGCCCTGATCCATGCTATCCACCTTGAGGACGACTTCACGCTATGACGACGATCCCGTTTAAGGACACTGCGCCTGTACTGAACCTGCATAATCTCAACGTTAAATTCGCCGGCTCGCCTGTGAGCGTCCTTGATGGTATTTCACTGATAATTAAAGCGGGCGAAACGCTGGCGCTGGTGGGAGAGTCTGGATGCGGAAAAAGTATCACCTCACTGGCGTTAATGGGGTTACTGCCCGCCAGCGCGCAGATCGTCAGCGGGGAGATGCAGTTTCGCCGTCACAATCTCCGCAAGCTTTCGCCTCGGGAATACGCTGACCTGCGTGGCAGCGAGCTGGCGATGATTTTCCAGGAGCCGATGACCTCGCTCAATCCGGCGTTTACGCTGGGGGACCAGCTTAGCGAAGCGGTCATGCGACACCAGAGTGTCTCGCGCGCAGAGGCGATGAATGTCGCGCTGCAGATCCTCGAGAAGGTACAGATCCCGGCGGCAGAGATGCGCCTGAAAGCATATCCCCACCAGCTTTCCGGCGGAATGCGCCAGCGCGTGATGATTGCGATGGCGCTGATTAACCACCCGAAACTGCTGATTGCCGATGAACCGACCACAGCCCTTGACGTGACGATCCAGGCGCAAATTCTCACCTTGCTGAACACCCTCAAAGAAGAGACCGGCACGGCGGTCCTGATGATCACTCACGATTTAGGCGTGGTGGCAGAAGTCGCCCAGCAGGTGGCGGTGATGTATGCCGGTCAGGTGGTAGAGCAGGGGAGCGTTGAGGCCATCTTTGCCGATCCGCAGCACCCGTACACTATCGGCCTGATGGGGTCGATTCCTTCTCTTGGGGCACGTAAGGGGCAGCTCTCCACCATTCCAGGCTCGGTGCCACTGCCAGAATTTATGCCGAAAGGCTGCCGTTTCGCTACCCGTTGCCCGTTTGCGCAGTCACGCTGCCATGATGAAAAACCTTTGCTCAATACGCTCGGCGCGGGTCATCAGGTTGCCTGCTTCCGCGTGCCGCTGGAGCAACACATTGCCCTGGGAGAAATTGCATGACTACGCCCATTCTTGAAGCCCGTGACCTGAGCAAGCTCTTCCCCGGCCCGAAAAAACTGTTTACCCCGGCACGGTTCGTCACGGCGGTCGATCGCGTTTCGCTTGCCGTGATGCCGGGCGAAACGCTGGCGATTGTTGGCGAGTCCGGTTCCGGAAAATCCACTCTCGGTCGTCTGCTGCTGCGCCTGCTGGCCGCCAGCGAAGGGCGCGTGTTTTACCAGGGGGAGGAGATCACCTATGCATCAGGAGCGCGTCTGAACCAGCTCCGGCGCGAGCTGCAGATTATCTTCCAGGATCCCTTTGCCTCGCTGAACCCGCGCATGACGGTGGAGCAGATTGTCGGTGAGCCGCTGTGGCTGCATCAGAATATGAAAAAAGCGGACCGCCAGTACCGCGTTGCCGAGCTGCTTAAAACCGTTGGCCTGCCTGCGGCCTGGGCTGGGCGTTACCCGCACGAGTTTTCCGGCGGGCAGCGCCAGCGTATCGGCATCGCGCGCGCGCTGGCCTCGGGACCGAAGCTGCTGCTGGGTGATGAGCCGGTATCCGCGCTGGATGTGTCCGTTCAGGCGCAGGTGGTGAACCTGCTGGAAAGCCTGAAGCACCAGCTGGGGCTGACGATGGTGATTGTCGCTCACGGCCTGGCGGTTATCCGCCACATGAGCGACCGGGTGGCGGTGATGTATCTTGGGCAAATCGTCGAGCTTGCGACTGTTGACGAAATTTTTGATGCGCCGCTGCACCCCTATACCCAGGCACTTATCGCCTCTGCGCCGCAGATGCAGCCAGGCGTTGAACGTGACGCGCCGCTGCTGCAGGGGGACTTACCGAACCCTGCCAGCCCGCCGTCCGGCTGTCGTTTCCACACCCGCTGCCCGTACGTCACCGACGAATGCCGCCAGGTTGAGCCGATCAATCAGGTGCTCGACGGCGGGCGTCAGGTTGCCTGCCACCGCTGGCAGGAGATCAACCGCGATCGCAGCGTTATCCAGATTGCTCCGCCATCTGCTGCCTTTCTGCGCCGCCGCGCGCTGTTTGAACACGCGGCATCTCACTCCTCCCTTCCTTCAAGGAACTCATGATAATGACAATGCGTAATTCTCTTTTGACCGTACTGGGAAGTGTAATGCTGCTCGGCGCGGCGCTGCCCGCCCATTCTGAAAGTGTCCTGCGGATTGGTCTGGGCGCTGACCCGGACATGCTCGACCCGCATCTGGCGCGCACCTACTATGGCCGCTTCGTGTTTGCCTCCCTGTGCGACAGGCTGGTGGACGTGGATGAAAACCTGAAGGTTATCCCCGGTCTGGCGAAAGACTGGGCGTGGAGCGACGACGGTAAAACCCTCACCCTGAATTTGCGCGAGGGCGTCACCTTCCACGACGGTGAGAAATTCGATGCTGCCGCCGCAAAATACAACCTCGACCGTGCCTTGACCTTAAAAGGCTCCCTGCGTAAAAGCGAGATTTCCTCCGTGGAGTCCGTTGAAGTCACTGGCCCGATGCAGATTGCCCTGCACCTGAAAACGCCGGACGCCGCGCTGCTGATGCAACTCACCGACCGCGCGGGCGCGATGATGGCACCCGAAGCGGCAAAAAAACCGGATTTTGCCGCGCATCCCGTCTGTTCCGGTCCGTATAAATTCGACAGCCGCGTGTCCCAGGACCGCATCGTTCTGACCCGCTTCGACAACTACTGGAACAAAGGCGCTTACCACTTCGACAAAATTATCTATCTGCCGATCCCCGATGCCTCCGTGCGCCTCGCGAACCTGCGCGCGGGCGATCTCGACCTGACTGAAGGCATCGCCGCCAGCGACGTGAAGACGGTGGAGGCTGACAGCAAGCTGGCGCTGGCGAAGGTCACCGGTCTGGGTTATCAGGGCATCACCTTCAACATCAACAACGGCAAGGTGCCGGCCAACGATCCGTTCAAAGACGCGCGCGTGCGCGAGGCGTTTTCTCAGGCCATCGACCGCGATGCGTTAAACCAGGTGGTCTTTGAGGGGTTGTACACCCCGGCCAATCAGGCGTTTTCGCCGGTCAGCCCGTATCACGTCAACCTGCCGGTACCACCGCGTGACGTCGATAAAGCCAAAGCGCTGCTGAAAGCGGCAGGCGTCACCGCACCGCTGACCGTCAACCTGCTGGTGCCGAACAACCCGACATCGCAGCAGGTCGGTCAGGTGCTGCAGGCGATGGTGGCGGAGGCGGGCTTTAACCTTAATCTGCAAATGACGGAGTTCGCTACCCTGCTCGACCGCCAGCAGAGCGGGGACTATCAGCTGAGCTTCTCCGGCTGGTCCGGTCGCCCGGATCCGGACGGCAGCATCTACGGCTTTATCAACAGCAAAGGCACCCTGAATGACGGCCGCTACAGCAACGCGCAGGTCGATGAGTGGCTGACCCAGGCGCGCCAGAGCACCGACCAGGCCGCACGCCAGCCGCTGTACGACAAGGTGGTGAAGCAGCTCCAGACCGATATGCCGATTGCCTACCTCTACTTCGAGCCGCGCATTTTTGGCCTGAACAAAAGCGTGCAGGGCTTTAAGCCGTACCCGGACGGCATCGTGCGTCTGGCCGGTTTGACGCTGGCGAAATAAACGTCCTGAGGAGAACCCATGCTGGAACTGATTTGCAAACGTCTGCTGCTGGCTATACCAACCCTGCTGCTGGTGAGCATGATGGTCTTCGGACTGCAAAAGCTGTTGCCCGGCGACCCGCTGATTGCCATGGCCGGCGAGGAGCGCGACCCGGCGATCATTGCTCAGCTGCGCGCGGAGCTGAATCTCGATGCGCCGATCCCCGTGCAGTATTTCCACTGGCTGACGCGGGCGCTGCAGGGCGATCTGGGCGTCTCCTTACGCACGCACGAACCGGTGATGCAGCTGATCGCCAGCAAGCTGCCGGTCACGCTGGAGCTGTCGCTACTGGCGATGATTATCGCGCTGGTGTTTGGCATCAGCATGGGGATCCTCGCGGCGGTGAACAAAAACAGCTGGGTCGATCATGGGGCGAACTTTGTGGCGATATCGGGGATCTCGATCCCGCACTTCTGGCTGGGGATCCTGCTGATTCTGGTCTTCTCGGTAAACCTGCAGTGGCTGCCCGCGTCTGGCTACGTACCGTTCAGTGAAGATCCTCTCCAGAACCTACGCACGCTGCTGCTGCCCGCGTCCGTGCTCGGAACCGGCCTGGCGGCGACGCTGATGCGCCACACCCGCGCCTCGATGATTGCGGTCCTGAAAGCAGATTACATCCGTACCGCGCGGGCTAAGGGGCTGCTGCCTAAGGCGGTGATCCTGAAGCACGCGTTTCGCAACGCGCTGGTGCCGGTAATTACCCTCACCACGCTGCTGTTCGGCGAGCTGCTGGGCGGCGCGGTGCTGACCGAGCAGGTCTTCACCATTCCGGGCTTCGGCAAGATGATCGTCGACTCGGTATTTAACCGTGACTACGCGGTGGTGCAGGGTGTGGTGCTGATCGTGGCGATTGGCTTCCTGATGCTCAACCTGCTGGCCGACGTGCTCTACGTTCTTATCAACCCGAAAATGCGAGGTTAACCATGGCGGAACTGTCGACTCAAACCGTTGTGCCTGCACTGCCGCGCGCGCAGAACCGGGTGCTGAAGAAATTCCTCGCGAACAAAAGTGCGGTGATTGGTGCGGTGATTGTGGGCTTCTTTGTATTGCTCGCGCTGCTGGCGCCGTGGATTGCGCCGTTCGACCCGGTCAAAGCCAACTTCCTGGCGGTGCGCAAAGCGCCTTCGGCGATGTACTGGTTCGGCACCGACGAGCTGGGGCGCGACATTTTATCCCGCATTATCTGGGGAGCACGCACCTCGCTGATGGCAGGCTGTATGTCGGTGGTGATTGCTGTTGTCATCGGCGTTCCGCTGGGGCTGGTTGCGGGTTACTTCCAGAAGATGTGGGATGGGGTGATCTCGCGCGTTATCGAGGCGCTACTGGCCTGTCCGTTCCTGATCATGGCGATCGCGCTGGGGGCGTTTTTGGGCCCGAGCCTGACCAACGCCATGATCGCCATCGGTCTTTCGGCGATGCCGATCTTCGCCCGCCTGACGCGCGGGCAGGTGATCGCCATCCGCAACGAAGAGTACATCGACGGTGCGCGGGCGATTGGCCTGCCGGACCGCTGGATCATCATCAAATACATCCTGCCGAATGTAATGTCACCGATCCTGGTGCAGGCCACGCTGGCGATTGCCTCGGCGATTATCGCCGAAGCCAGCCTCTCGTTTTTGGGGCTGGGACAGCAGCCGCCAAATCCGTCCTGGGGCTCGATGCTCAATACCGCGAAAGGTTTCCTGGAGCAGGCTCCGTGGATGTCCGTTTTCCCCGGCGTGGCGATTTTCCTTGCCGTGCAGGGCTTTAATTTACTCGGCGACGGGCTGCGCGATGCGCTCGAGCCGCGCCACGACTAAGGAGTCATGATGACCAAAGCGCTTGATTTCACATCCGGTTATGATTCACGACGCCCACCGATGATGGGGCATAATGCCGTTGCTACCTCGCAGCCGCTGGCGGCACAGGCGGGGATGCGCATGTTACAACTGGGCGGTAATGCCGTCGACGCGGCCGTTGCTACGGCGATGGCGCTGACGGTAGTCGAGCCCACAGGGAATGGTATTGGTAGCGATGCCTTTGCCATTGTCTGGGATGGGGAAAAGCTCCACGGCCTTAATGCATCGGGCCGCTCACCTGCCAGCTGGCATGCCGATCTGTTTGCTGGCAAAACCGCGGTGCCGGAAATTGGCTGGGACGCAGTGACCGTGCCGGGCGCGGTATCCGGCTGGGTCGCACTGGCGGAACGCTTTGGCACGCTGCCGCTGACCACCCTGGCACAGCCTGCGATTGATTACGCGCGCAACGGTTTTCCGGTCTCTCCGCTGATTGGTCATCTGTGGCAACGGGGCTACAACAAGCTGAAAGACCAGCCGGGCTTTAGTGCGTGTTTTGCCCCTGAGGGACGCGCCCCGCGCATTGGCGAAATATTCCGTAACCCGGCGCAGGCAAACTCGCTGGAGCTGATTGCCAAAACCAACGGCGAAGCGTTTTATCACGGCGAGCTGGCGCAGAAAATTGCCGGCTTTGCCAAAGAACATGGCGCACATCTTACCGCCGACGATCTGGCAAACCATCGTGTAGACTGGGTTGAACTGTTGTCACGTGATTTTGCGGGCGGTTCGGTGCAGGAGTTGCCGCCAAACGGGCAGGGGATCGCCACGCTGATTGCGCTCGGCATTCTGGAGCAGTGCGGTATCGAAAAACACCACCCGGATTCCGTTCAGGCGCTGCACTTGTCTATTGAAGCAATGAAACTGGCGCTGGCCGATCTTGATCGCTACGTGGCGGATGAAGAGCACATGGAATTCGCTGCCAAAGCGCTGCTGAGCGATAGCTATCTGAAATCGCGTGCAGCGCTTATCGATCAGAATAACGCCTCTGATTTCGTCTATGGTTCGCCGACGCAAAGCGGGACGGTCTACATCAGCACAGCGGATGCCAACGGCATGATGGTTTCGTTTATTCAGTCTAACTATATGGGCTTTGGCTCCGGGATTGTGGTGCCGGACACGGGGATCAGCCTGCAAAATCGCGGCTGTGGTTTTTCGCTGGATCCGAATCACCCGAACGCGCTGGCGGGCGGCAAGCGTCCGTTCCACACCATCATTCCTGGCTTTGCGATGGACGGTAAGGGAAAACCGCTGATGTCATTCGGCGTGATGGGCGGGCCAATGCAGGCGCAGGGGCACATGCAGATGGCGCTGCGCATTATGCTGCACGGACAAAACCCGCAGGCAGCTATCGACGCGCCGCGCTGGCGCGTGGTGCAGGGGAGAGAGGTGATCGTTGAGTCGACGTTCGATCGCAACACGATTGCGGCGCTACGCGAACGCGGGCATCAGATCGTGGTAGAAGATCCGCTTCAGGATTACAACTTTGGCGGTGCGCAGGTGATTTACCGTCTGCCGGAAGGGCATTACGTTGCCGCGACGGAAAGCCGCAAAGACGGGCAGGCATTAGTGAGTTAATGTTTTATCCGCCCTCTCCCAATGGGAGAGGGCGGTGGTGAGAGGAAAATTTCACCCAATACTAAACGGATCCGCATCCTGCCACGCCGGAAACTTCTCCCGATACTCCTTCAGTGCCGTCAGCGACAGCTCGGCATCAATGCGCGTCGCCTGATGTGGCTCGGCGGTGGCAATGATCTCGCCCTGCGGGTTCACCACCCGGCTGTCGCCACGATAGTGATGTCCGTTGCCGTCAGTCCCCACGCGGTTACAGCCCACCACGTATGCCTGGTTCTCAATCGCACGCGCCACCAGCAGCGACTGCCAGTGGAGGGAGCGTGGCGCAGGCCAGTTGGCGACATACAGCGCTACGTCGTAATCGTTGCGGTTGCGTGACCACACCGGGAAGCGCAGGTCATAGCAGACCAGCGGCAGAATTCGCCAGCCGCGCCATTCGAACACCACGCGCTCGTTTCCGGCTTCATAGTGATGATGTTCATCCGCCATACGGAACAGGTGGCGTTTGTCGTAAAAATGCACTTTCCCTTCTGGCTCAACCAGCAGGAAGCGGTTCACCGGCCCGCGCTCGGTTTGCAGGGCGGCGCTGCCCGCGATCAGCGCGTTGGTCTGCTGCGCTTTGGCATGCATCCAGGCAACTACCTCTTCCTGCGGCATAGACTGTTTAGCCGCTTCCATTGCGAAGCCGGTGGTGAACATCTCCGGCAGGACAATCACATCACGCCCGGTAATACCTTCCAGTTGACGATCAAAGTGACGCAGGTTGGCGGGGCCATCCATCCACACTAACGGTTGCTGCAAAATCGAAATCTTCAGACCAGGCACAATTCAGACTCCTCAAACGACCACTTTTTGACACTGTAGCACGACATAACGAGAAAATGTGGCAATAAAAAACCCCGCGCATGGCGGGGTTTGTGCAAGCGAAACGCCTTATGCAGCTTCAGATTTGCGGTGTTTCTCCGGTAGCTTTACCGGCTGCGTCGCCAGCTCATCCGGTTCGAAATCATCCACGTTGATACTGCGCAGACGGCTCTCTTCAGCTTTCACCAGGATTGCAGCTTCATCCTTATCGATGATACCGCCCGCCAGGGCCTGTTTTGCCAGTTCGTCCAAACGGGTAAACGGCAGGTTTTTGCCCAGCTGTTTGCAGATCTTCTGATGAATCGGATCGGCAGCCATCACGTCCAGCAGCGCCTCTTCCAGCAGACCCACCGGGTTATGCGGGGTTGGAGCCAGATACTGACCACGACCGATACGTGAACGGGTTGCGCTCGGAACCTGCAGGATCTTCGCTACTTTGTGATCCAGCTTGTCGGATGGTGCCTGGTGATGACGACCGGTCGGGAAGATCACCACGCGCAGGGCTCCGGCCACAAAACGGTTCGGGAAGTTCGCCAGCAGATCGTCAATGGCCTGTTCTGCCTGATACATCGCATCCTGTACGCCCCAGTGGACCAGCGGCAGATCCGCTTCCTGACGACCTTCATCGTCGTAGCGTTTCAGGACCGCAGAGGCCAGGAACACCTGACTCAGCACGTCTCCCAGACGTGCAGAGATACGTTCGCGACGCTTCAGGCTACCGCCCAGCACTGCCATAGAAACGTCAGACAGCAGAGCCAGGTTGGCGCTCAGACGGTTCAACTGTTGATAGTAACGTTTCGTCGCATCACCGGTTGGCGTAGCGCTGGTACGGCCATTCGTCAGACCGAGCCAGAAGCTGCGCATCTTATTGCTACCCACATGACCAATATGTTTGAACAGCAGCTTATCGAAGGCATCTACGTCGTTGTTCTGCGCAGCGGCCATCTCTTCCAGCACGTATGGATGGCAGCGAATGGCGCCCTGACCGAAGATCATCATGCTGCGGGTCAGAATATTCGCCCCTTCAACGGTGATTGCGATAGGCGCGCCCTGATAACCACGGGCGAGGAAGTTACCTTCGCCGAGCATAATGCCTTTACCGCCCGCGATATCCATCGCGTCAATGATCGACTGCTGCGCACGGTGAGTACAGTGGTACTTCACGATTGCGGACAGTACAGCTGGTTTCTCGCCCAGCATAATGCCGTAGGTAATCAGGGAAGCTGCGGCATCCATCACATAGGCGTTACCCGCGATACGTGCCAGCGGTTCTTCAATACCTTCCATCTTGCCGATGGAGATTTTGAACTGACGGCGGATGTGAGCGTACGCACCAATCCCCATCGCCACAGATTTCAGACCACCAGTGGAGTTTGACGGCAGGGTAATACCGCGACCTACAGACAGACATTCCACCAGCATACGCCAGCCCTGACCGGCCATTTTCGGGCCACCGATGATGTAATCAATCGGTACAAAGATATCCTGGCCACGCGTTGGACCGTTCTGGAACGGCACGTTCAGTGGGAAGTGACGACGACCAATTTCAACGCCTGGGGTAGAAGTTGGGATCAGCGCACAGGTAATGCCCAGATCTTCTTCTCCACCCAGCAGTTTCTGCGGGTCAGAGAGTTTAAACGCCAGACCGAGCACGGTGGCGATAGGTGCCAGCGTGATGTAGCGCTTGTTCCAGGTCAGGCGCATCCCGAGCACCTGCTCACCCTGCCATTCACCCATGCAAACCACGCCAGTATCCGGGATCGCACCCGCATCGGAGCCCGCTTCCGGGCTGGTCAGCGCGAAGCAAGGGATTTCCAGACCGCGTGCCAGGCGCGGCAGGTAGTGATCTTTCTGCTCTTCCGTACCGTAATGTTGCAGCAGTTCGCCCGGGCCTAAGGAGTTAGGTACGCCGACAGTGATGGCCAGGATCCCAGAGACGCCAGCCAGTTTTTGCAGGACACGGGCCTGAGCGTAAGCGGAGAATTCCAGACCACCGTACTCTTTCTTGATGATCATCGCGAAGAAGCGATGTTCTTTCAGGTACGCCCACAGTTCTGGCGGCAGATCGGCCATTTCATGGGTGATGGCGAAATCATTTGCCATACGGCACGCTTCTTCCACAGGGCCGTCAATAAAGGCCTGTTCTTCAGCAGTCAGACGTGGCTGTGGGTAGTTATGCAGCTTTTTCCAGTCCGGGTTACCCTGGAACAGGTCGCCTTCCCACCAGGTGGTGCCCGCATCAATCGCTTCTTTTTCAGTACGCGACATTGGCGGCATCACTTTGCGGAAACCTTTGAACACCGGGGCAGAAATCATGGATTTACGCATCGGGGCAAAGTTAAACGGCAGAAGAATGATAGCGAGTGGGACTAAAAGCCAGATATTCCAGAGACCTGCGACGCCAAGTGCAGCCGTCCAGGCCAGAAGAATCAGGCTGCTCAGGAATAAACTTACACGGTGATAGAACAACACACCGAGCAGAACAACGGTTGCGAGAATGCTCAAAATCATCATAAAGAAAAGCTCCCTTGCTTGTAGGAGGTCTGACCACTTGTGATGATATGGTTGTAGTTGATGTGAATTCTTTTAGCAATGTGTTTACAAAATAATTACAACCTGGTTCACATTGTTCGTGTTTTAGCCGGCACAAAAAATCAAAACGCCGAGCGATTCGTATGGCTTTAGCTTCTCGCTTTTCCCGCTATCCGGTACACTCCACTGTGTTATTTCATCAATACTGAAGGATTATCCTCATGTACCAGGATCTTATTCGTAACGAACTGAACGAAGCGGCGGAAACGCTGGCTAACTTTCTGAAAGATGATGCCAATATTCACGCTATTCAGCGCGCGGCGGTCCTGCTGGCCGACAGTTTCAAAGCCGGGGGCAAAGTGCTCTCTTGCGGTAACGGCGGTTCCCACTGCGACGCTATGCACTTCGCAGAAGAGCTGACCGGGCGTTATCGCGAAAACCGTCCGGGCTATCCCGCGATTGCGATCTCTGATGTGAGCCATATCTCCTGCGTGAGCAACGATTTTGGTTACGACTACGTCTTCTCCCGCTATGTTGAAGCGGTCGGACGTGAAGGTGACGTGCTGCTGGGTATCTCTACCTCTGGTAACTCTGGCAACGTGATCAAAGCGATTGCCGCAGCGCGTGAGAAGGGTATGAAGGTTATCACCCTGACCGGTAAAGATGGCGGTAAAATGGCGGGTACGGCGGATATTGAAATTCGCGTTCCGCACTTCGGTTATGCTGACCGCATTCAGGAAATTCACATCAAAGTGATCCATATCCTGATCCAGCTGATCGAAAAAGAGATGGTTAAGTAAGACTTCGCTGGGGGCTGAATTGCCCCCGCTGTTGTGGAGGTGATGTATGTGCGAATTGCTCGGGATGAGCGCCAATGTGCCAACCGATATCTGCTTTAGTTTCACCGGGCTGGTTCAGCGTGGTGGAGGAACCGGGCCTCATAAAGACGGCTGGGGCATCACTTTCTACGAAGGCAAAGGGTGTCGCACGTTCAAAGATCCACAACCCAGCTTTAACTCACCGATCGCTAAACTGGTGCAGGACTATCCCATTAAATCCTGTTCGGTGATTGCCCACATCCGCCAGGCAAACCGTGGCGAAGTGGCGCTGGAAAATACCCATCCGTTTACCCGTGAACTGTGGGGCCGTAACTGGACCTATGCACACAATGGGCAACTCACGGGTTATAAATCTCTGGAGACGGGCAATTTCCGCCCGGTTGGCGAAACCGACAGTGAAAAAGCCTTCTGCTGGTTACTGCACAAGCTGACGGAGCGCTATCCCCGCACGCCAGGTAACATGGCCGCCGTGTTTAAATACATCGCGACGCTGGCGTCGGAGCTACGCGAAAAAGGCGTGTTTAACATGCTGCTCTCTGACGGGCGATATGTGATGGCGTTCTGCTCGACAAATCTGTTCTGGATCACCCGTCGCGCACCGTTTGGCGTTGCGACCTTGCTCGATCAGGATGTGGAGATTGATTTTCAGAAGGAGACCACACCGAACGATGTGGTCACTGTCATTGCAACGCAGCCGCTGACGGGCAACGAAACCTGGCAAAAGATTATGCCAGGCGAGTGGGTGCTATTTTGTCTCGGGGACCGTGTAATTTGACGCCAGTTGTGGATGGACGACTTCGTGGCTCAGCGGTTTGCTGACCACGTAACGGCCATCTACGATAGAGACCACTGGTGGCTTGCGGGTCTGCTCAAAGTAGTCGTAACCAGGTTTCAGCTGTTTCCAGAAATCCGCGTAGTAAGAGTACTTGTGGCGTGCCATGTTGGCATCGGTCATGCGGAACGGATAGATGCTGACCTGAACGTTAGGTTGCCCAAAGACCAGCGCGCCCGTCACGAACTGGAAAATCTCATCAATGCCGGAATCGGTCATCGCATAACAGCCTATAGACACGCAGGCACCGTGGATCATCAGGTATTTACCTTCATAACCGTGAGCACGGTCATAGGCATTCGGGAAGCCGATGTTAATGGCTTTATAGAAGCGGCTGTCAGGTTTGAGCTGGTTACGCTGAACGCTGTAAAACCCTTCCGGACTTTTGAAATCGCCCTGACGCTGTTTTGGCCCCAGCCCGCCGGAGTAGTTACAAATTTTGTAGCTATCAAGCAGCTGATAAGTCTCGCCCATTTTTACAAACAGATCGAGAGTGCGCTCTTCCTTGAAGATCTGAATATAAACCGGCGATCCCATTAACTGCTGTTTATATTCTTTGCTGATCGGCGTCGTTGAGCTATTACTGCTGAGCAGCCCGGCAAACGACATGCACGGAATCAGAAGCATCGCAATGAACAATGCGATTTTACGCATACTACTAGTTCCTTGATAAAACCATGACCAACTTGCCAGGACGGCAAAAGAGACCCGAAATCAGATTATTCTGTTAGGAGCGCTCACATTAGCACCGCCAGAGATTTTCGCAAGAGCCGGGCGGTGAGTTTACAAATTAGTTTTACTTTATAAACCATCACAATCGCGTTTGCGCCAGGAACTTTGCGCAATAGCTCGCAATTTGGCGCCCCCGACGGCGGATTACCTGCCCGTCAGAAGGTGAAAATGGTACACTCCGCGTCCACTGGATTGTTGTTTATGGAAACCTGCTAACCACATGTTTAAAATAAAAAAAGGACTTAATTTGCCGATTGCAGGCGTGCCTGAGCAGCTCGTCTCGTCAGGCGCAAGTGTCCGTCATGTTGCCATTTTAGGTGATGATTATCTGGGAATGCGTCCTTCTATGCTGGTGCAGGAGGGCGATCGCGTGATTAAAGGGCAGGCGCTCTTTGAGGACAAAAAAAATCCCGGCGTCATGTTCACGGCACCCGCAAGCGGCACTGTTGTCGCGATCAACCGCGGCGAACGCCGCGTTCTGCAGTCGGTGGTTATCCGTATTGAAGGCGATGAGCAGTGTGAATTTGCGCATTATGACGCCGCAGACCTCGCATCGCTGAGCCGTGACGCGGTTCAGGCTCAGCTTCTGGCGTCTGGTTTATGGACCGCGCTTCGCACGCGTCCTTTTAGCAAATCACCTGTTCCGGGTACGGAACCGGCCGCTATTTTTGTTACGGCAATCGACACCAACCCGCTCAGCGCAGACCCGCAACCGGTTATTCTGTCTCAGCGAAAAGCCTTTGATGCCGGGCTGACTATTTTAACCCGCCTGACCTCAGGAAAGGTCCACGTCTGTCAGGCTGGTGGCGGTAAGCTCGGTGGGCACCCGCAGGGGCAGGTGACATTTAATGAGTTTGCAGGCCCTCATCCCGCAGGTCTGGTCGGGACGCATATTCACTTTCTTGAACCCGTGAGCCTGACGAAACAGGTCTGGCACCTGAATTATCAGGATGTTATTGCCATCGGTACGCTGTTTACCACGGGTGAACTCAGGGCTGAACGGGTAATCGCCATCGGCGGGCCGCAAGCGGCCAACCCGCGTCTGGTGAAAACGCTGCTGGGCGCTGACATTAATGAACTGCTGGTGGGTGAAATAAAAGAGGGCGAAAACCGCCTGATCTCCGGCTCGGTTCTCAGCGGACGCCATGCCGTGAATGCGCACGCTTATCTGGGGCGTTTCCATTTGCAGGTCAGCATTGTGCAGGAAGGGCGCGAGAAAGAGCTGTTTGGCTGGGTTCTGCCCGGTGCGGAAAAATACTCCGTCACCCGGACCACGCTGGGCCATTTCCTGCGCCATAAACTCTTTAACTTCTCGACCAGCACGCATGGCGGAGAGCGCGCGATGGTACCCATTGGCAACTACGAGCGCGTCATGCCGCTGGATATTCTGCCGACCATGCTGCTGCGCGATCTGCTCGCCGGCGATACCGACAGCGCTCAGGCATTGGGTTGCCTGGAGCTGGACGAAGAAGATCTGGCGCTTTGTACCTATGTTTGTCCGGGAAAATACGAATACGGACCCGTATTGCGCGAGGTGTTAACCCGCATTGAGCAGGAAGGATAACCGATGGGCTTAAAACACCTCTTTGAAAAAATTGAGCCGCACTTTACCGAAGGGAAGCTCAAAAAGTATTACCCGCTGTATGAAGCGACGACCACCATTTTTTACACGCCAGGCCTGGTGACGAAAGGCGCGGCACACGTTCGCGATGCCATCGATCTGAAGCGAATGATGATTCTGGTGTGGTTTGCGGTCTTCCCGGCCATGTTCTGGGGCATGTACAACGTGGGGCTGCAGACCATTCCTGCACTGCATCATCTGTACGATGCTCAGCAGCTGGCGCAGGTGATCCAGTCTGACTGGCACTACCGTCTGGCGCAGTCATTGGGCGTGAGCTTTGCGTCAGACGCGGGCTGGGTCAGCATGATGACGCTGGGGGCGGTGTTCTTCCTGCCGATCTACATCACGGTATTTATCGTGGGTGGCTTCTGGGAAGTGCTTTTTGCCATCATCCGTAAACATGAGATCAACGAAGGCTTCTTTGTTACTTCCATTCTTTTTGCCCTGATTGTTCCGCCAACATTACCGCTCTGGCAGGCTGCGCTGGGGATTAGCTTTGGTGTGGTGATTGCGAAAGAGATCTTCGGCGGGACCGGGCGTAACTTCCTCAACCCTGCGCTGGCGGGACGTGCGTTCCTGTTCTTTGCCTATCCTGCGCAAATCTCAGGCGATCTGGTATGGACAGCGGCGGATGGTTTCTCCGGTGCGACACCTCTTTCTCAGTGGGCGGCACACGGGGGCGAAACGCTGGTTAACAACGCGACAGGCCAGCCTGTTACCTGGTTTGATGCCTTTATTGGCAACATACCGGGCTCCATTGGAGAAGTCTCTACGCTGATGATTTTGCTGGGTGGTGCGATCATTCTTTTCGGTCGCGTAGCCTCCTGGCGGATTGTTGCCGGTGTGATGATCGGCATGGTGCTGACCGCCACGATGTTCAATGTGATCGGTTCGACTACCAATCCGATGTTCTCCATGCCCTGGTACTGGCATCTGGTGTTGGGGGGCTTCGCATTCGGCATGATGTTCATGGCGACCGATCCCGTTTCTGCCTCGTTTACCGATAAAGGTAAATGGAGCTATGGCGTGCTCATTGGTGCGATGTGTGTCCTGATTCGTGTGGTCAACCCGGCGTATCCGGAAGGGATGATGTTGGCCATTCTGTTTGCCAACCTGTTTGCGCCACTTTTCGATTATCTGGTGGTGCGTGCCAATATTCAGCGGAGGAAGGCGCGTGGCTGAAGTTAAAAATAACGACAGCATCAGCAAAACGCTGCTGGTGGTGCTGGTGCTCTGCCTTGTCTGTTCCATTGTGGTGGCCGGTTCTGCCGTGGGGTTAAAGCCGCGACAGCAGGAGCAGCGCGCGCTGGATAAACAGCGCAATATCCTGGCTGTTGCCGGGCTGATGCAGGAAGGTATGAATGCCGACGACGTCTCTGCAGTCTTTTCTGAGCGTATTACCGCGCGTCTGGTGGATTTAAAAACCGGGCAACTGCTGGATAAAGATCCGGCGAAATACAACCAGTCGCTGGCATTAAAAGACCCGCAGATGAGCCTGACGCTGGACGCCTCACAGGATCCGGCTGGCATCAAGCGTCGCAGTAATCTTGCCGAAATCTATCTCGTGCGCGATGAACAAAAACGGGTGCAGGAAGTGGTAGTGCCTATCTACGGCAACGGTCTGTGGTCGATGATGTACGCCTTTGTGGCGCTTGATACGGATGGTCGCACTGTGAAAGGCATTACGTACTATGACCAGGGCGAAACGCCGGGGCTCGGCGGTGAAGTGGAGAACCCTAACTGGCGGGCACAGTTTGTCGGCAAGAAAGTGCTCGACGATAACGGTCTGCCTGCGCTGAAGGTAATGAAAGGGGCTGCTCGTCCCGGTGACGACTACGCCGTCGACGGGCTCTCCGGTGCCACGCTCACCTCAAAAGGTGTGCAGCACAGTTTTGATTTCTGGATGGGCGAGCTGGGCTTTGGTCCTTTCCTGAAAAACGTACGTGAAGGAGCGCTGAACAATGGCTGATACCGGTGAACTGAAAGAAGTCAAAAAGGTGCTCATTGGCCCGTTGATCGCCAATAACCCGATCACGCTGCAGGTACTGGGTGTCTGTTCAGCTCTGGCGGTGACGACCAAGCTGGAAACAGCGGTAGTGATGACGTTGGCAGTCACGCTGGTTACCGCGTTTTCCAGCATGTTTATCTCCATGATCCGTCATCACATTCCCAACAGCGTGAGGATCATTGTGCAGATGGCGATCATCGCCTCGCTGGTGATCGTGGTCGATCAGCTATTGCGCGCCTTCGCCTATGAAACCTCCAAACAGCTGTCGGTGTTTGTCGGCCTGATTATCACCAACTGTATCGTGATGGGGCGTGCGGAAGCCTACGCTATGAAAATGCCGCCGCTGGCGAGCTTTATGGACGGTATAGGTAACGGCCTCGGCTACGGTGTGATCCTGCTGACCGTGGGGTTCCTGCGTGAACTCATTGGCAGCGGCAAGCTGTTTGGCATCACGGTGCTGGAAACGGTGCAGAACGGCGGCTGGTATCTGCCAAACGGCCTGTTCCTGCTGGCTCCTAGCGCATTTTTCATTATCGGTTTGTTGATCTGGCTTATTCGTACTTTGAGACCAGAACAGCAGGAAAAGGAGTAACCGACAATGGCTCATTACCTGAGTTTATTTGTGCGTGCGGTGTTTGTTGAAAACATGGCGCTCGCGTTCTTCCTCGGCATGTGTACGTTCCTTGCCGTGTCCAAGAAGGTCTCGACGGCATTTGGCCTGGGCGTAGCGGTTACCGTGGTGCTCGGCTTATCGGTGCCGATCAACAACCTGGTATACAACTTTGTACTGCGGGACGGCGCGCTGGTGGAAGGCGTTGATCTCAGCTTCCTGAACTTCATCACCTTTATCGGTGTGATTGCGGCGCTGGTGCAAATCCTTGAGATGATCCTCGATAAGTATTTCCCGTCGCTATACAACGCGCTGGGGATCTTCCTGCCGTTGATCGCGGTGAACTGCGCCATCTTCGGCGGCGTCTCGTTTATGGTTCAGCGTGATTACAACTTCAGTGAATCCGTGGTGTACGGTTTCGGTTCTGGCATTGGCTGGATGCTGGCGATTGTCACCATGGCGGGGATCCGCGAAAAAATGAAATATGCCAACGTGCCTGCAGGCCTGCGTGGCTTAGGGATCACCTTTATCACCACCGGACTGATGGCATTGGGGTTTATGTCCTTCTCCGGTGTGCAGCTATAAGGGCTAACTGATGGAAATTATGCTTGGCGTGGCGATGTTCACGCTGATTGTACTGGTGTTGTCAGGGCTTATTCTGGTGGCACGTGCGAAGCTGGTGAATTCCGGCGACGTGGTGATTGATATTAACGACGAGCCGCAGAACCAGATCCGCACGCCCGCCGGAGATAAACTGTTGAATACGCTCTCCGGCAACGGGATCTTTGTCTCTTCGGCCTGTGGCGGCGGTGGCTCCTGCGGGCAGTGCCGCGTTACGGTGAAAGAGGGCGGAGGAGATATCCTGCCAACCGAACTGGCGCATATCACAAAGCGTGAGGCAAAAGAGGGCTGTCGTCTGGCCTGCCAGGTCGCCGTACGTCAGAACATGAAAATAGAGCTGCCGGAAGAGATATTTGGCGTTAAAAAATGGGAATGTGAGGTTATCTCTAATGATAACAAAGCCACGTTTATCAAAGAGTTGAAGCTGCGGGTGCCGGAAGGGGAAGATGTTCCGTTCCGCGCCGGAGGATACATTCAGATTGAGTGCCCGGAACACGCTGTGGCGTATGCTGACTTCGACGTGCCGGATGAGTACCGCGCCGACTGGGATAAATTCAATCTCTTCCGCTTTGTATCGGAGGTAAAAGAGCCAACGCTACGCGCCTACTCGATGGCTAACTACCCGGAAGAGAAGGGCATCATCATGCTCAACGTGCGTATCGCCACGCCGCCACCGAATGTGCCGGATGCACCGCCGGGTGTCATGTCTTCGTACATCTGGTCTCTCAAGCCTGGTGACAAAGTGACGATCTCCGGTCCGTTCGGTGAGTTCTTTGCCAAAGATACCGACGCGGAAATGGTGTTTATCGGCGGCGGTGCCGGCATGGCCCCGATGCGCTCGCACATCTTTGATCAGCTCAAACGACTGGGTAGCCAGCGAAAAATCAGCTTCTGGTACGGGGCCCGTTCGCTGCGTGAGATGTTCTACGACGATGAGTTCGAACAGCTGGCGCGTGAAAACCCGAACTTTACCTTCCACGTGGCGCTTTCCGATCCGCAGCCAGAAGATAACTGGACGGGCTATACGGGGTTCATCCACAACGTGCTGTATGAAAACTACCTCAAACAGCATCCTGCGCCGGAAGACTGCGAGTTTTATATGTGTGGCCCGCCAGTAATGAACGCCGCAGTCATTAAGATGCTGAAAGATCTTGGCGTGGAAGATGAGAACATCATGCTTGATGACTTTGGAGGCTGATGATGCTGACGTTTCTGGCAACCTTTGCGGTTTTTGTGCTTGTCATCTTCGGCATGTCGTTAGGCTGGATCGTTAAGCGGAAAAGCCTTCAGGGCAGCTGCGGCGGCATCTCTTCCATTGGGATGAAGAAGGTGTGCGACTGCCCGGAACCGTGCGATGCCCGTAAAAAACGCATGGCGCGCGAGCAGCAGCGCATCATTTAATCTGGTAGGTTGGGTAAGGCGAAACCGCCACCCGACAATTCTCACGCACACTTCTCAACCCTCATTTATTTACTGTATACTTATCCAGTAATGAGTGAGGGCTTACTATGCGCAAAATAATCCATGTTGATATGGACTGCTTTTTTGCCGCAGTGGAGATGCGTGACAACCCGGCGCTGCGGGATATTCCCATCGCCATTGGCGGCAGCCGCGTTCAGCGTGGTGTTATCAGCACCGCCAACTACCCTGCGCGTAAATTTGGCGTGCGCAGCGCCATGCCTACCGCAATGGCCCTGAAGCTTTGCCCTCATCTCACTCTTTTACCCGGTCGCTTTGACGCTTACAAAGAGGCCTCAATTCATATTCGGGAAATCTTCTCCCGCTACACCTCTCGGATAGAACCGCTGTCGCTGGACGAAGCCTATCTTGATGTGACCGACAGCGTACACTGCCACGGCTCAGCAACCCTGATGGCACAGGAAATCCGCCAGACCATCTTCAAAGAGTTAAATCTGACCGCGTCGGCAGGAGTCGCTCCGGTGAAATTTCTGGCCAAGATCGCCTCCGATTTAAATAAGCCCAACGGTCAGTACGTCATCACGCCGGAAGAGGTGCCTGCGTTCTTAAAAACGCTGCCACTTGGCAAAATCCCTGGTGTGGGAAAAGTATCTGCTGCAAAGCTGGAAAGTATGGGATTACGGACCTGTGAAGATGTGCAGCGAAGCGATCTGGCAATGTTGCTTAAGCGTTTTGGAAAATTTGGGCGCGTACTGTGGGAACGCAGCCAGGGGATTGACGATCGTGATGTGAACAGCGAACGGCTACGGAAATCCGTTGGGGTTGAGCGAACGCTGATTGAAGACATTCATGACTGGTCTGAATGCGAAACCATCATTACGGAACAGCTCTATCCTGAGCTGGAGCGACGCTTGCTCAAGGTGAAACCGGATCTGCTCATTGCCCGTCAGGGTATCAAATTAAAATTCAACGATTTCCAGCAGACCACGCAGGAACACGTTTGGCCGCGTCTGAATAAAGAGGATCTCATTGCGACGGCGAAAAAGGCATGGGAAGAACGAAGAGGAGGGCGAGGGGTGAGGCTGGTGGGATTGCACGTCACGCTGCTGGACCCGCAGTTAGAGCGGCAGCTGGTTTTGGGATTGTAAAAAAGCCCGGAAGTACTTACCGGGCCTATGTTTTTCACCCTCTCCCTTTTGGTGAGGGCTGGGGGAGGGAGTTACTTAACAGGAATCGCTTTCAGCAGCTCAGTCAGCAGCGTCCAGTAATGACCCACGCTTTCGATATGAACCTGCTCATCCGGAGAGTGTGGCCCGGTAATAGTTGGCCCGATAGAGACCATGTCCATATTCGGATACGGTTTCTTGAACAGACCACATTCCAGACCCGCGTGGATCACCTGAATGTTCGGCGTGCTGTCGAACAGACGCTGATAGGTTTCACGGACCAGAGCCATCACCGGAGAACTTGCATCCGGCTGCCAGCCAGGGTAACTGCCTTTAGCAGATGTTTTCGCACCGGCCAGCGTGCCCAGAGATTCCAGCATGCTCACCACGTACTCTTTGCCTGTGTCGATAAGTGAACGGATCAGGCAGATGATCTCTGCGCTGTCGTCACTCATGGTCACCACGCCCACGTTCAGAGAGGTTTCAACCACGCCTTTGGCCACGTCAGAGTTGCGGATCACGCCGTTTGGCGTCGCGTTCAGCAACTGAACGAAGGTGTCGCGGGACTGCGCGGTCAGCGCGGCTTTATCCGTGGAGACGGGTTCCAGCACCACGGTCAGATTTTTCTCTTTCGCCGACAATTCGTTTTTCAGGATATCCAGATACACGCTGGAGAGTTTTTTCAACTCGTCCGCTTTTGCCGCTGGTACGGCCACGGTGGTGAATGCTTCACGTGGGATCGCGTTACGCAGGGTACCGCCGTTGAAGTCTACCAGACGTAGATCCAGCTCAGCCGCATGGCCAGCCAGGAAGCGTGCCAGCAGTTTGTTGGCGTTGCCGAGACCCAGATGAATATCACCGCCGGAGTGACCGCCTTTTAGCCCTTTCAGCGTCAGCTTGAAGGTCTGGAAGCCAGCAGGAATCGCTTCGCGTGACAGCGGCAGGGTAGAGATGAAATCAATTCCGCCCGCGCAGCCCATGTAGATCTCGCCTTCTTCTTCTGAGTCGGTGTTGATCAGAATATCTGCCTGCAGCCAGTTCGCCTGCAGACCGAATGCACCGTCCATACCCGCTTCTTCGGTCATGGTCAGCAGCACTTCCAGCGGACCATGTTCAACGCTGTCGTCCGCCAGCACGGCCAGCGCAGAGGCCATACCAATGCCGTTATCCGCGCCCAGCGTGGTGCCGCGTGCTTTCACCCAGTCGCCGTCGATGTACGGTTGAATCGGGTCTTTGGTGAAGTCGTGAACGGTGTCGTTGTTCTTCTGTGGCACCATGTCCAGGTGCGCCTGCAGTACAACCGGTTTGCGGTTCTCCATGCCAGCAGTTGCTGGTTTGCGGATCAGAATGTTACCAACCTGGTCACGTTCAGCATGCAGGCCTTTTTCCTTCGCCCAACCCATAATGTGTTCGGCAAGCTGTTCTTCATGGTAGGAAGGGTGTGGAATGGAACAGATTTTGGCAAAAATATCCCACAGTGGCTGCGGAGATAATTGAGACAGTTCAGACACGATAAGTCTCCTTGTCGATGCACTGCAAACAGGGTTGCAGGTCACAGGGTTAGCAGGTTAATAGTTACCACAAGTCAGACTTGCGAGATGAAACCGAGAATACCACTTTCTCCGCTGGCTGGTAGCATAAAGCATGTAAAAACTCGGGCTCAGGGCGCTAAACACTGGTTTTTAGTGCGTCAGATCTCTATAATCTCGCGCAACCTATTTCCCCCTCGAACACTTTTTAAGCCGTATAAAAACAGGCTGGGACACTTCACATGAGCGAAAAATACGTCGTCACCTGGGACATGTTGCAGATTCACGCCCGCAAACTGGCTGCGCGTCTGATGCCTTCCGAACAGTGGAAAGGCATTATTGCCGTTAGCCGCGGCGGTCTGGTACCGGGGGCGCTGCTGGCTCGTGAGCTGGGTATTCGTCATGTCGATACCGTCTGCATCTCCAGCTATGACCATGACAACCAGCGTGAGCTGAAAGTGCTGAAACGCGCGGAAGGTGACGGTGAAGGTTTCATCGTTATTGATGACCTGGTGGATACCGGTGGTACCGCTGTGGCCATTCGCGAAATGTATCCAAAAGCCCACTTCGTCACTATTTTCGCCAAGCCTGCAGGCCGCCCTCTGGTTGACGATTATGTGATTGATATTCCACAGGACACCTGGATTGAACAGCCGTGGGATATGGGCGTGGTCTTTGTACCACCTATCTCTGGTCGTTAATTCCGAACCGTCATTATTTTAACGCCCGGTGATACCGGGCGTTGTTTTTTTTAGTCTGGCGCGCGTTACAATAGTCTCTATATGACGATTCATGGAGGCAACGTAATGACGCAGGCGAATCTCACCGAGACTCTCTTCAAACCCCGTTTCAAACACCCCGAAACGTCGACGCTGGTGCGCCGCTTTAATCCGGGGACCATGCCTGCCATCCAGTCTGCATTAGACGGTAAAAACGTGCCCCACTGGTATCGCATGATTAACCGCCTGATGTGGATCTGGCGGGGTATAGACCCCCGTGAAATTCTCGACGTGCAGGCTCGGATCGTCATGAGTGACGCCGAGCGCACCGACAGTGAACTCTACGATACCGTCGTGGGATACCGCGGTGGTAACTGGATCTACGAGTGGTCTAAACAGGCGATGCTCTGGCAGCAAAAAGCCAGCCAGGAAGAGGACGCCACGATCAGCGGCAAGCACTGGCTGCATGCTGCAAACCTCTATGGCATTGCCGCGTATCCGCATTTAAAAGGGGATGAACTGGCTGAGCAGGCTCAGGCGCTGGCGAATCGTGCCTATGAAGAGGCTGCTCAACGCTTACCGGGGCGGATGCGCGAGCTGGAATTCACCATTCCTGGCGGGGCGTCCGTTACCGGATTCCTGCATATGCCTGAAGGGGAAGGTCCGTTCCCAACCGTCCTCATGTGTGGCGGGCTGGATTCACTACAGATCGACTATTACAGCCTTTATGAGCGTTACTTCGCACCAAAAGGGATCGCGATGCTAACGCTTGATATGCCGTCAATTGGCTTCTCATCCAAGTGGAAACTGACTCAGGATTCCAGTTTACTGCACCAGCATGCGCTAAAAGCGCTGGAGAATATTCCCTGGGTAGATCACACCCGTGTTGCCGCATTTGGTTTCCGTTTCGGGGCGAACGTCGCGGTGCGTCTGGCTTACATTGAATCATCCCGCCTGAAAGCCGTCGCCTGTCTTGGCCCGGTCGTTCACGCGTTGCTAAGCGATCCCGAACGTCAGGGCAGCGTACCCGAAATGTATCTGGATGTGCTGGCCAGCCGTCTTGGCATGCATGATGCATCAGACGAAGCGCTACGCGTTGAACTCAATCGTTACTCGTTAAAAACGCAAGGTCTGCTGGGACGTCGGTGTCCAACACCGATGCTATCAGGTTTCTGGAAAAACGATCCGTTTAGTCCGGAAGAAGAGTCCCGCTTAATCACTTCGTCATCTGCGGATGGTAAATTGCTTGAGGTGCCGTTCAGCCCGGTTTATCAGAATTTTGACAAAGCCTTGAAAGAGATCACGCGCTGGATCGCTCAGAGATTGTGTTAATAGATTGCTAAATTTTGCTGGTTTGGTAAAACAGTGGCTTCACAAAAGGAGATCGCAATGACGTTACCGAGTGGACACCCGAAAAGTAGACTGATTAAGAAATTTATGGCTCTTGGCCCGTATATTCGAGAAGAGCAGTGTGAAGAGAATCGCTTTTTTTTCGACTGTCTGGCTGTATGCGTCAACGTGAAGCCTGCACCCGAAAAACGTGAATTCTGGGGCTGGTGGATGGAAATGGAAGCAGAGGAAAAACGCTTTACATATAGCTACCAGTTTGGCCTGTTTAATAAAGACGGCAAATGGCAGGCCACCTCCATTAAAGATCAGGAAGTCATTGACCGCCTGGAATATACCCTGAAAGAGTTCCAGGACAAGGCAAGCGCGCTGCTGGCTACTTTGGATCTCAAGTTCGAGCCAGCGGATGACTTCTCCAGCGAAGCGGTGAAGCTGACTGCCTGATGGTTTTCTCCCTCTTCCTGTGTGAGAGGGCATCAGACTGCATTAATCTCGACCAAAAAAAACCGGCATCAAGCCGGTTTTTTTATTTCTCATAATCAGAACTGGTAAGTCATCCCCAGGGCAACGATGTCATCGCTGCTCACGCCCAGTTTATTTTTGTCGTCAATCTGGTTGATTTTATAATCAACAAACGCAGACATATTTTTGTTGAAGTAATAGGTTGCGCCAACATCAATGTATTTCACCAGATCTTCGTCACCAATACCCTCGATATCTTTGCCCTTAGACTGGACATAACCCAGGGACGGACGCAGACCAAAGTCGAACTGATATTGTGCGACAACTTCAAAGTTCTGAGCTTTATTCGCAAAACCACCAGAAATTGGCGTCATATTGCGAGTTTCTGAATACATTGCTGCCAGATAAATATCGTTAGCATCATATTTCAGACCGGTTGCCCACGCTTCTGCTTTGTCGCCCTGGCCGCGAGTCAGCAGGTTCTGAGCATTGGTACGGTCAGAGTTGGTGTAGGCGCCGCTGATGGCGAAATCGCTGCCACCGAAGTCATACGTCAGAGAAGTACCAAAGCCGTCACCGTTCTGCTTCTTGGCGTCACGGTTTTCGTTTTTACCCTGGTATTGCAGCGTCATATCCAGACCGTCAATCGCACCGAAGAAGTCGGTGTTACGGTACGTGGCAAGGCCGGTGGCACGCTTGGTCATGAAGTTGTCGGTCTGCGCGGAAGAGTCACCGCCGAACTCAGGGAACATATCGGTCCATGCTTCGACGTCGTACAGTGCACCCAGGTTACGACCATAATCCAGGGAACCGAAGTTTTTCAGTTTCAGACCGGCGAAGGCCAGACGTGTTTTCTGTGAGGAATCACTTTCTGCTTTGTTACCCGCAAATTCAGATTCCCAGCGGCCATAGCCTGTCAGCTGATCGTTGATCTGCGTTTCGCCTTTAAAACCGAAACGCACGTAAGTCTGGTCACCATCTTTGGTGGCATCATCACTGATGTAGTGCATGGCTTTAACTTTGCCGTACACGTCCAGTTTATTACCATCTTTATTATAAACTTCAGCTGCGTGAACAGATGCAGAAGCCACGACGCCCATAACCACTAATGCCAGAGTGCTCTTTTTCATTTTCGATCCTGTCTTATAAACGCGCTAAAAAATTCGCTGGACGATAAGCTCATGCTTAAGTCCCGTGAAAAAACAGGAAGGGTTTTATCGTTCTGGAGTGAAACTTTTATGACAAACTAAGAATAATTTTAAAAAACTGTGATTTATTATTTCAGTAATAAAATTGTCAAACTTTGCCGCTACGCTTCCTGATCCCGAGCAATAAAGTGTTTCGTGATGTGCTATGGCAGTTGGCAACGGGGCTGACTCCTGTTAAAACGTTCGTTTGACATTACTTTCCCTTATCGTTGAACGGCAGAGAATCATGAGTGACAGCCAGACGCTGGTGGTAAAACTCGGTACCAGTGTTTTAACAGGCGGATCGCGCCGCCTAAATCGCGCCCACATTGTTGAGCTTGTACGTCAGTGCGCTCAGTTACATGCCGCAGGGCATCGTATTGTGATTGTAACCTCCGGGGCGATTGCCGCCGGGCGTGAACACCTTGGCTACCCCGAACTCCCCGCGACGATCGCCTCTAAACAGCTGCTGGCCGCCGTGGGACAAAGCCGACTGATTCAACTCTGGGAACAGCTGTTCTCTATCTACGGTATCCACGTCGGGCAGATGCTGCTGACGCGTGCGGATATGGAAGATAGGGAGCGTTTCCTGAACGCCCGCGATACCCTGCGTGCGTTGCTGGACAATAATATTGTTCCCGTCATTAACGAAAACGATGCCGTTGCCACCGCTGAAATCAAAGTGGGTGATAACGACAACCTCTCAGCGCTGGCCGCGATTCTGGCCGGTGCCGATAAATTACTGCTCCTGACCGATCAGCAGGGTCTGTTTACTGCCGACCCGCGCTCTAACCCTGAAGCCGAACTGATTACCGATGTACACGGCATTGACGATGCGCTTCGCGCCATCGCGGGCGACAGCGTGTCTGGCCTGGGAACCGGCGGCATGGGTACCAAGCTGCAGGCCGCTGATGTAGCGTGCCGCGCCGGTATCGACACCATTATTGCGGCGGGCAGCCGCCCAGGTGTGATTGGCGACGTGATGGAAGGCCTCTCCGTCGGCACCCGTTTCCACGCGCAGGAATCCCCGCTGGAAAACCGTAAACGCTGGATATTTGGCGCGCCTCCTGCTGGCGAACTCGTCGTTGATGAAGGGGCGACAGCCGCGATTCTGGAACGAGGGAGTTCATTACTTCCTAAAGGAATTAAAAGCGTGACAGGCAACTTCTCCCGTGGTGAAGTGATCCGCATCCGTAACCTCGAAGGTCGCGATATTGCCCACGGCGTAAGCCGCTATAACAGCGATGCCTTACGCCGCATTGCCGGTCACCACTCGCAGCAGATCGACGCCATCCTCGGCTATGAGTATGGCCCGGTTGCTGTGCATCGTGATGACATGATTATTCGTTAAGGAGCCAGAACATGCTGGAACAAATGGGCGCAGCTGCGAAAGCCGCCTCTTACAAACTGGCGCTCCTTTCCAGCCGCGAGAAAAATCGCGTGCTGGAAAAAATCGCTGATTATCTGGAATCGCAATCCGCTGAGATTTTGCGAGCTAATGAACAGGATCTGGCTGAGGCACGTGTAAACGGTCTGAGCGAGGCCATGCTTGACCGCCTGGCGCTGACGCCGGCGCGTCTGAAAGGCATCGCTGATGATGTCCGTCAGGTTTGCAATCTCGCCGACCCGGTTGGGCAGGTGATTGACGGTGGCCTGCTCGACAGCGGTTTACGTCTTGAGCGTCGCCGTGTGCCGCTTGGCGTAATCGGCGTGATTTATGAAGCTCGCCCAAACGTCACCGTTGATGTCGCCTCCCTGTGTTTGAAGACCGGCAACGCCGCCATTCTGCGCGGCGGAAAAGAGACCTGGCGTACCAATGCTGCGACGGTAAACGTTATTCAGCAGGCGCTGGAAGAGTGTGGTTTACCGGCGGGTGCCGTCCAGGCTATCGAGAGCCCGGACCGCGCACTGGTGAACGAAATGCTGCGCATGGATAAATACATCGACATGCTGATCCCACGTGGGGGTGCGGGCTTGCACAAGCTCTGCCGCGAGCAGTCGACCATTCCAGTAATTACCGGTGGTATTGGCGTGTGCCATATCGTCGTGGACGACAGTGCTGAGATTGAGCCGGCGCTGAAGATTATCGTCAATGCGAAAACCCAGCGTCCAAGCACCTGTAACACCGTGGAAACGCTGCTGGTGCATCAGGGCATTGCGAGCACTTTCCTGCCAGCACTAAGCAAACAGATGGCGCAAAGCGGCGTGACGCTGCACGCTGATGCCAGTGCTCTGGCGCTGTTGAAGGATGGCCCGGCGACTGCGGTTCCAGTAAAAGCTGAGCAGTATGACGATGAATTCCTGTCTCTGGATCTGAATGTGAAGATTGTTGCCGATCTCGACGACGCGATTGCGCACATTCGTGAACACGGTACGCAGCACTCTGACGCGATCCTGACGCGCACCCTGCGCAATGCCGATCGCTTCGTGAACGAAGTGGATTCCTCTGCGGTATATGTTAATGCCTCGACGCGCTTCACCGATGGCGGTCAGTTCGGGCTGGGCGCCGAAGTGGCTGTCAGCACGCAGAAATTGCACGCGCGCGGCCCGATGGGCCTTGAAGCACTGACCACTTACAAGTGGATCGGCTTTGGTGACGATACGATTCGTGCGTAAATAATCACGGGTGATGCAAAAATAGCCGTTTGATTCAAAAGGGCATTGACGCATCACCCGGATAGATCTAACCTTTTGCCCCGTGGTTACATTCGTAACCGGCCTCTCAGGGCCGATATAGCTCAGTTGGTAGAGCAGCGCATTCGTAATGCGAAGGTCGTAGGTTCGACTCCTATTATCGGCACCATTCAAGCATCTCTCAAAGTATACTCAAGCCCTCTAGAACCCTTTATACATTAGATTTAAGCCCTTTCTCATTATTTTGAGGTCTAGCGAAGTACCCCTTAATCTACATCATCTTGGGGGGATATCCGGGGGTATACGCTGTTCGGTCTAAAGGAGATACCTCCAATGAAGCTAAACGCTCGGCAGGTAGGGACAGCTAAGCCAAAGGATAAGCCATACAAGATGGCTGATGGCGGTGGGCTTTATCTGCTTGTTAACCCAAATGGTGCTCGGTACTGGCGCTTAAAATACCGTGTTGATGGCAAAGAGAGACTCTTGGTGTTGAGCGTTTACCCTGCTGTTACTCTTGCTGATGCTCGCTCAAAACGTGATGAGGCAAAAAGGGGTATCGTTGGGGGTATCGATCCGGGGGGACCGGAAATAAGGAGCATCAGCAGGTCATTGAACAGTGTGAGGCCTTTCTTAACGCCTATGGCATGAGCCGTTTCGCTCCGCTCAATTATGATCCGCGCGATTTGCCGATTCATGAGCTCTACGGATACAGAGACAAGGGGGGAGATTTTAATGAACCGGTACTGTTTTATTTCCTGCCGACACCTTTTAAAAATGAGGTAGCCAAGGGCTTCAATAAGGATACGGTGGTGAGAATTCTCAGTGAGTCGGGGATGCTGAAAAAGCCAGGGCACGGCAAAGGCTGGCAGATTAAAACGCCGCGGTTAAAGCATCTGAATAATGCTCAGCCATGGACTTATGTTTTGCTGTTTGCCCCTGAACTGACAGAAGAAAAAACGCAGTAGCGATGTGACTTTTAGTTGCCTCAGTTGCCTCAGTTGCCTCAGTTGCCTCAGTTGCCTCAGTTGCCTCATAGCTAGTTAGATTTTCTATCTAATTAATATATATGGTTTTTTACAAAGATTGTTGAGGCAACTCTGAGGCAATTACTACCTTGTTTGAGGCAAATACTGCGTGTTTTGAGGCAACTTACAAACTGAGGCAACCGGATTTCAGCGCGAGTTGCCTCAAATCACCCCTGAGTTGCCTCACATTTTGAAATTAAAACCTTAAAATACATATGGTTGTAATTTCTGAGGCAATGAGGCAACTGAGGCAACCACTTTTTGTATCTCTATAATGATTTTTATCCAGCGGTAACCAACAACCACTGCAGGAGCAGAAGTGTCAAATAGACCGCTGAGGTAAAGCCAAGCAAAAGCAAAAAAGCCAATGTTCGCTTCACCAAAGGACTGAAATCGCGATAGTGAACGAGGTTAATTTCACGGGCTATCGATTCCTTGGATCTTATTGCAAGGATGTCAGGCAAATCTCCGTTGATAGAAAGAGCTTCGAACATTACAGAGTCCTTTGGAGCAAGGCTTTCAAATTCAATGATGTACCTTCCATCAGCCTCTTTGAATTCTGTAAACTTCCGAACCGGCCATATATTCAGATATCTCGGTTGATAGTTGAAAATCACCTCAATTTTTGTTGCGACTTCTCGACCTTCATTTAACAACGTGACCGAACGTGTGTGTACAAGTTGCTGGTGGCGAATAACTTCACCTTCTGGATTCCTTAAAGGTTCAGGAACGAGAAAAGTAAAGTTGTGCAACTCGCCGTATGCAAGCCTGACGCGAGCCTTGAAGTAAGTATTTAAGGTCCATGTGAGTAACGCCGCTACTACTGAAAAAATCTCTTTGCCATAGAGTTTCAAAAATTCCATTTGACGCCTTCGCTATATCAGCCATGAACACCTGACAGATAAGTCGGCACTTCAACAATGCCAATCGACTTAAATTCCTGCCCTTCAAGGCTATGAGGTTAGCACGAAACTTTCCTGCTTAGTGTTGTGGTGTTTTTTACGTTCTTCTTCTGATCGGTAGCTTAGCTACACATCTCATTTAAGGGATTATCGATCACGAGAACGGCGGCAATTAACTTCCGGAAAGTGACATGTCACGGGCCATAAATGGCGGGATGAATTACAACCCCGTGCAGTACCTCAGTGGCTATGGCGCTCCTGTTGTTTCATCCACCAGCAACCATTCAGGGGGGACCATCAACCAGACCAATCATTACAACATAATCGCTGGTGGCGTGGATGCGGACGGGCTGGTGAGGCGTATCAAGCAGGAACAGTCGGAAGACATTCATCAGCCAATGAATTTGACCAAGACTGACAAATTCTAATACGTCTAACTTCCTGATAGGATTAATCCGAATGCGTTCAACTGGGATAGGGATATGAAGAAAACTTTGATTGCAACATTAGTGGGCATAACGATGTTAACCGGGTGTGGGCCACAAGAGTTAACCCCCGAACAAAAACAGGAAGTTTCTGCACTTAAGGCTGAGTTGTCCCAAACTGAGGGAGAAATCTCAGCAGCGAAAGAAGTTGATCAACAATTTTCTGGTGGGTTAATCAAGAATTTAACGACAGCAAGATTGGAGGTTTTAGGAACTAATAAGGCTCTTTTAGAACAGCGTATCAATGCTATTGAGTCCGGTGCCAAAATTGATGTAGTTGTCTCTGGTACCAAGCCAGACCCTGAACTTGCTGCCTCTATTAAAACAGAGATCGATAATCTGACTGTTAAAATTAACGAAGCTAAAGCAGATGCCAGCCAGTACACTGGTGGTTTGATTCAGGTACTGAAACTATCAGCAGTTGCCACTGAAGAGCAAAGCATGGCTATGCTTCAGCAAAAATACCTTACCGCTAAGTATGGGCTCGCTGAAGTTAAGTTAGCACCTGTTCAAGATAATGCAGCAACCGCCAGCGGCAAGAAGGAAGCAACTTCTAAAACTACCCAAGAACAACCCCCTCTGTTGCCACCCGCTGAAGGCCCGTTCGGTCTTGAAGCTGGTCTGACCCAGAAAAATATCGAAGATATGATCGGGGCAAAGTTAAAACCACTACCGGATAGCGTGAATCTGTATACTTCCGATACACTACCGAAGCAAAACGCAGATTTTGAAATGTATGGTTTGTTGATCTCGCCTAAATCTGGCTTATGTCAAATACGGGCTTTAGGAAAAAATATTGATACTGATAGCTATGGTTTGGCTCTTAAATCCAAGTTTGAGGAATTGAGTAATTCTCTAAGCTCACTGTATGGAAAGGCTGAAACTACAGACCTTTTGCTTGCTGGTTCAATCTGGAAAGAGCCTCAGGACTGGATGATGGGGCTAAACAAAAAAGAGCGCTTCTTATCTGCAACCTGGAAGGGCGCAAAAGAAACGCCGCTAAAAAATAATATTGATACTATCTCTATTGAAGCCAGAGCTAACAGCTCTTCCAAAGGATATGTCTACCTCCAATACTCATTTAAAAATAATGATGTGTGTCAGGCTGAGATTGAGGGAGCAAAAAAAAGTTCACTGTAAAACACTCCCCCCATTCTAATGGGGGGGTTATTAAAAGTCAGAAATAGTCATGTTGTTAAATGAAGTATAAATACTGTCAATATATTCTATTCGTCTGCTTCTGCTGCCTTCTATTTCCTGCAGTAGGGAATCTTTCGGTTCGGGGATTCGTCTTCTCTCTCGCATTTCATCATCAGTCAGTAAATGGTAGTTAATAATGCAATTTAATTTATAAAAGTGCTCGCTTGTGTTTATTTCATTCTGAGGGATGTTTATTGATGATATGACTCTTTCAGCTGTGATTGTTTTTTTTTATTAATTTTTCGAGTAATGCAGGGCTACAGACTTTAAGGAAGCATACCAATGCCAAGGATACTTGAAAAACTGTTCCGGGCATTTCAGTTATTAAATGTTTATTATCAATCACGGAAAAAACTGAGTAGCAACGCTCAGCCTCTCTGAGAGAACATCCATTATTTTCCAGAAGCATTGATAACGTATTGACGAGAGGGCCTCCTCTTGTTAGAAGCCTTTGCTCTTTATCTATAGATAGTAAATACTGTTCCATTGTTGACTGTTGATACCCTTCCTTTACTCTTTCATTATTACGTGTGGCTTTAGGTAAGCTAAACCAGTAATGAATGAATTTGTTAAGGTATAGTCGGGAGTCGATGTTTCCGTAACGGCATTCAATACTTTTCTCAAATTGATCCCGATTAACTACAAGGAAAAAAACGAATCCTTTTACAGAGAATATATGTTTTATTTTTTCCAGTAAATCTAATGAATAATCTGGTCTTGCTCTATCAAGTTCGTCAATCACAATAAGGGTTTTTTTATTTGTTTTAGTGAAGAACTCCTCTAGGATTTGCTTAAAATAAATGATGTTGTTTCTTTCGTTTTTGGCTGATTTAATTTTATTTGCTATGTATTCCTCTACGGGGTTTGATAACGAATCAGCTAATGCATCTGTTGCCTTTTCTAAGCTTGTGGCTGTTAAAAGATTAGCTGTGGCTGCGGAAATGGCAAATTTTGCAGAGTGAGAAAGAACCGAGACACCTATTTTCTTGCTGGCATTCAATAGTTTTTCACCAAGCTTAGGGGCGAGTTTTTTTTCGCCCTCTATCAATTCATATATTACTGATGATAACGATATGAAAGGATCGGTTTGATAATCATTTTCGTAGGCATCAAAATATATAACGTTTAAATCATCGTGCCGTAATTTTATTTCTGAGGTCATCATTTTAACAAAGGCTGACTTTCCATTACCCCATTTGTCTTCTAATGCTAATACAAGATTTTCATCTGGAGCCTGGAGTGTAACTCTCATTATTTGCTCAAATAGTGGTTTTCTATTAAATAAATCTGAATCATCAGTGAAACCATCATTGAAGCTATTTTCCGAAGTTGTCAGTATCATGAGTAGTCCTTTTGGCTTATAATGGAAAATCTATAACAACATAGAAATTATATAGTTAGGCTGAAATATTCAACATTTTTCTGCCCATGTTCCTTAACTAAATTTCCCTTATGTGATGACCTGCTCCCCGTTGATTAATACACCCCGATGTTAGTAATGTCTTCATAAGCCACATGAGGACATCCCCATGAAGAAGCGTGTTTCCGACGAACAGATCATCAGTATTCTTCGCGAAGCGGAAGCCGGAGCTTCTGCCCGTGAGCTCTGCCGTAAGTACGCCATTTCCGACGCCACCTATTATACCTGGCGTAAGAAGTATGGCGGTATGGAGGTGCCCGAGGTGAAGCGGCTTAAATCTCTTGAAGAGGAGAACGCCCGCCTCAAGAAGCTGCTTGCCGAAGCCATGCTGGATAAGGAGGCACTTCAGGTGGCCCTGGGGCGAAAGTACTGACGACAGGCCAGAAGCGGGAAGCCGTTGAGTTTATGTGTGATGCGACCGGTCTGTCGCAACGTCGTGCCTGCAGGCTTACGGGTTTGTCCCTGTCGACCTGCCGCTATGAGGCTCAGCGTCCGGCAGCTGATGCGCATTTATCAGGGCGCATCACTGAGCTGGCACTGGAGCGCAGGCGTTTTGGCTACCGCCGCATCTGGCAGCTGCTGCGTCGTGAGGGCCTTCACGTCAATCACAAGCGTGTATACCGTATTTACCACCTTAATGGACTGAGCGTAAAACGCAGACGACGCCGTAAAGGGCTGGCAACCTAACGGTTTCCGCTTCTGCGCCCGGATGCGCCGAACCTGACATGGTCGATGGATTTCGTTATGGACGCACTGGCCAACGGTCGGAGGATCAAGTGCCTGACCTGTGTGGATGATTTCACGAAGGAGTGTCTGACAATCACCGCTACTTTCGGTATTTCAGGCGTTCAGGTCACGCGTATTCTGGACAGCATCGCGCTGTTTAGGGGCGATCCGGCGACAATAAGAACCGATCAGGGTCCGGAATTTACCTGCCGCGCGCTCGATCAATGGGCCTTTGAGCATGGTGTGGAACTACGGCTTATCCAGCCAGGTAAGCCAACGCATAACGGATTTATTGAGAGTTTTAACGGACACTTTCGCGATGAGTGTCTGAATGAACACTGGTTCAGCGATATTCTTCATGCCCGGAAAACGATTAATGACTGGCGGCAGGATTATAACGAGTGCCGTCCCCATTCATCGCTGGATTACCAAACACCAGCTGAATTCGCAACGGACTGGTGAAACAGGAAATATGAAGAAAAACCAACCGACATTACTAACTGAAGGTTGTATCTAATCCTGGTGGCAGGTCAAAAGACCTATTTGGACACGGTAAAAAGAGAGGGAGACGTGCCTTTTTATATAAAGGTTTCATGGCGAAAATAAATAGAAGAATGTAATCACTATCAGTGAAATTAGAAAGCATTTTGGCAATAAATGCTCTCAATATAATAATAGGTTGATTGATTTTAATTGGTTTTTTAAGATGGTTTGTCCACGATTTCTTGATATACTTAAGCGCGAAGTATTCTTCTGAATTTGGCCTGCTTAATTGCAGGCTTTTTTTTAATTATAGAAAATTCAGTATCAAGAACATCGGTTTGCTAACCACATTTACTCACTGGTTGTGACGTTCTTTCGCGGATGTAGCCAGCATGCAATTCAACCACCTCTTGATGCTATGAGAGGTAGTGCATGGAGCGGGGGGGGATTAACAACCATGCACTTCAGGACATATACTCAGACATATATCAGCAATAAATACCTATGATATCAAAGGTATTTTTACTAATCCGATTTAACCAACTGTACTTCCGTTGATTCAAGGTAGAGTGCTAGAGAATGCAGTATTTTGGGAATGAACTCGTAAGGAAGTTTATTATCCCGCTGGAAAGCCTGCTGCAGAGTACCTATAGCGAGGGAATGAAGGAAGTTCGCTTCTCGTATAATTTCTGATTTTGTAACGTTACGGTTCCTGCGCTCTAATATATGGATCAGGAAAGCAAGAAACTTCGACTGAGTAAAATCCGGATTTATTCTCAGAAGAAGTGGTAAATAGGCCTTGTTCTCAATAAGGAAGTTGGCATAGGGCTGAAAAATAGCATTAATAAGATCGCCTGCAGGCAAAGAGCACCAGTCCTGCTCCACATATTGGTTTTTTTTCGCATCCAACATCTCGGAAAGTTTGTTATCAAAACTGAGCTTCAGTGATTCCTTAACGGACTCAATATCGGGGAAAAAATGATAAAGCGAACCCGGCGCTGTACCTGAACGCTTTGCAAGTTCCTGAATAGTGAGCTTTTCAATGGAGATGTCACTGATAATCTCAGCGGCTGCATCCAGGATTTTTTGAACCCTGAGGTGCCCCCTTCGTTGCATGGGGGGTCGTAAGCGGTTGGTATCTGAAATTGCCATAATGTGTCCTGGAAGAAGGTGACCTGTTGGTTGTCTATTTTGCACGATCTTGAGATTTGGTGCTGTATAAGATAAGCTAAACTTGAATAAAGATTCAAGTTTAGCTACTTTAACATTAAATTTCATGAACATACGAAAATGTACAAACATCCAGGCAAGCCATCATCATTCCATCTTCTGACGGTGCTGTTTATTGCCGTGAGCTCCCTGACTGGGTGTTCTCCCGCACCTTCTGTTGTCTTGTTCGGCGCATCCTTCCCTGACTGGCTTCTGTGTACGGGCATCGGTGTCACAGGAATGACGCTCTTACACATACTTTCCAGTAACTTGCACAAAACGGGCTGGTTATCCCCGGCAGTCGTTGTGTATCCCTGCGTTACAGCATTGATTTCTATGCTGACATGGCTGATTTTCTTCCCGTCTTAAGGTGCCGAAATGACCGTAAAAAGAAAAATTTATGCGCTCAGTTTATTTCTGGTGACGCTGATGGTTTTGGTGCTTGTCTTGTTCAGAATTGATGCCGCACCGCGTACTGATGATGCTTATGTCTATGCTGACACCATCAACGTCGTTCCTGAGGTGAGTGGCAGAATTATTGAATTGCCAGTCAAAGATAACCAGCTCGTGAAAAAAGGGGAGCTGCTTTACCGCATTGATCCGCGTCCATTCCAGAATTCACTGGATGCCAGTCAGGCCCGTCTGATCACCCTGAATGAGCAGATCAAGTTATCAGAACGCTCCGTCAGTGCGCAGCAGTACAACGCCGATGCCGTCGCTGCCCAGGTAGAGAGTGCCCGTAGCCAGTATCAGCAGGCGCAGGATACATATAACCGTAAGCTGGCGCTGATGGGTAAAAACTATGTGTCTAAAGAAGAGCTGGAGCAGGCCAGAACAGCGAGAAACAGTGATGAAGCTAATTATAACTCGACCAGACTTCAGGCCCGACAGGCCAGTGCCGCTGTCAGCGGTGTGGATGCGCTTGTGGCGCAGCGGGATGAAGTAAGGGCACAAATTGCCGAAGCTAAGCTGAATCTTGAATACAGTGAAGTTCGTGCCCCATTCGATGGACGAGTCACAGCACTGAAGACCACTGCGGGTCAATATGCATCCCCGGCACAACCTGTCATGACGCTCATTGATACAGGGCAGTGGTATGTCATCGCCAACTTCAGGGAAACCGATCTGAAAGGTATTACTGAAGGAACAACGGCAACGGTATTTATCATGGCGGATACCGGCAAAGCTTTTTCTGGCACCGTAGACTCAATGAGCTATGGCGTTGCACCGGGTGACAGTGCCACCGTCGGAGGACTGCAGTTAGTCGAAAAGACCATTAACTGGGTTCATGTTTCCCAGCGTTTCCCGGTAAAAATAAAAATGTCTGAAACCGATAAAGGACTCTTCCGTATTGGTGCTTCAGCTGTTGTAACGTTGCACCGCGGCAACAAGTTTTAACGGGGTCAGACTATGGGTACCACGTCTCCTGCTATGAGTGATTTGTGGATTTCTATGCGTCCATATCCCGGGCGTCTGAACCATGTCTTACGTGCTATGGTGGCTTGTACGATTGTGGTGATCATGTCGCAAAGCCTGCAGGTACCGCTGCTGGCTTTGTCATTAATTACCGTTTTTTTTGTCACCCAGACGAACATTGTTGTGACCAGACTGACGGGGATATTGTTTATCGTCGGGTCCACTTTCTCTATTGTTCTGTCATTAATTGTTCTGAAAGTGACATGGAATACCCCATTTTTGCGGATCCTAATCTCCTTCACGCTTTTTTTTGTCAGTGCGTTTTTGATGCGGACGACAAAAATCGGCGTGGTATTTTTTGTGGTTGCTATTGTCGCAATATACACGCAAAGCCTTGTGGATATTTCACCTGATGCAGATACTCTGGTCAGAGGGATCCTTTGGGTATGGGTGGCCGTTAACTATCCCATTGCCGTGACATTAATTGTCAATTCTCTCCTGATGCCATTGGAGCCGGAGATTCAGCTAAAACGGACCATTGGGAAGCAATTGTCGGATATGGCTTCTCTACTTTCAGCTGATGCCGCGTTACTGCGAAGACAAAACACCTTAAGCCAGGCAGGACGCGATATTCAGACGCTGTACCGGCTTTTGCGTTACAAAACGATGCGGGACAAACATGCTGCACAAAAAGGGGGGCATTATCTTACTGCGATCGCAATTGTTTCTGAACTGCGTACAGCATCTTGCCATCTTCCCGCTAGCTTTGAAGGGGAGGATGTATTAAAGGATGCAGAAACACTCCGTAATGCAATAAAGCAGTTAGAATTAATGCTAATTAATGGGGAGCCTGACTGGCAAACGAAACCTCCGGTATTGCATTCCGCAGAACCAGCCTTTATCGCGATAGCGGACATTATCAGCTCTTATAACAAACAAGTGGCGGCAGCGGAAAATAAGGCAAATACCCAGGAACTATCGCCAGGTACACACGCGGGTGTTCTGGTAAAGGATGCCTTCAGCAACGAAAATTATGTGTTTTTTTCACTTAAAACACTGCTGAGTGCGGCAGTTTGTTATTTGTTCTATACCGCAACGGACTGGTCAGGTATTCATACCATTATGCTCAGTTGTCTCATTGTTGCGCAGCCGGGTCTGGGGAATACGCATCGGAAAATCATCCTTCGTCTGGTCGGTGCTGCAGTTGGCAGTGTGTTTGCGCTGGTGGCTATTGTCTATCTTACTCCACGGATCGATACGCTGTTTGGCCTGCTCTGTATTGTGCTTCCAGTCATCGCATTGTCTTCGTGGATCTCTGCTGGCCCGGAGAATATAAGTTATGCAGGGGTGCAAATCATGTTCACCTTCGCTCTTGCGACGCTTGAGACGTTTGGTCCGGTCACAGGGTTGACAGAAGTAAGGGACAGGATCGTCGGTATTATCCTGGGGATTATCGTTGCAGGTCTTATCCATACCCTGATAAGACCGGAACGAGAGGGCGGTGTAATGTTGCAGAATCTTGGTGCATTATTTGATGAAGCCCGGAACTGGCTTCACAGTGCAACTCGCCATAATGAAACACGTCAGAAGGTCGCGACCGGTCTCGTGGAATGTGAAGATATCGCGGCCAGAGTTGCCATTGAACCCACCTGGTTTAGCGCTGAAGGATCGCATGATCAGTTGCATCAACACTCTCTGTCGATTTTGAACGCCATAAAAAATGTGCTTTTTTATATCGATCGCGTTTCGTTTGAAAAAGAACATCTGAAAAACCAGGAACCCGCCAATGAATTTATTTTGGGGATTCAGGGTAATATGGACAAGATTTCCAGTGTGTTAAATGGTAGGACTGTAAGCGATAGCGATGTTTATTATCCTGTTCCCGATAGCGTATTGCCGGACTCGTTCAGGGATGCCGCTAAGGGGTTAGAGGAGAGCCAGCGACACTTCTTTAACCTCACCTCAACGTTATAATTTGTCTTGTACTTAAGCCTATGGTAGAGCATAACTCGATGTTCTTGTTTTTTTGTAATTTTGTTAAAAAAATAAAGGTTATTTTCAAATTTATTTGGAGTGTTGGAGTATTGTGTTTTTGAGTTATTTGATCATGGGGTTGTGACTATGAAATATAGTGGAAGCATGAAGTAACGCCGTGAAATTAAAATAAGTGAGGGAACTCTCACTTATAAAAAAATACTACTCCAACTCTTGATTAAACATCTCTAATGTTAAAAATTAGTTAAAGACAATAACCGGGGGGCAATGCGGTGAATCAGAACCAGACTAAAGAACATCATACTTTGACCGAAATGTTTGAATCATCTTGCATAACTTATGAGTGCTATCCTGCCATTATATGCAACGATGCGATAGTCAGTTATGCAAAAATGGGCGAGCTCAGCAGAAATATTGCTGCATGGTTACAAAATGAAGCTTTTTTTACGCGTGGTGATTGTATCGCTATCATGCTTCCAAATTCATTACAGTATGCAATTTCAGTCATGGGGGTGTTACGGTCAGGGATGGTCGTTGTTAACATAAACCCAAATTCGACACGCTATGAAATTGAAAAATATATGATGGACTGTCGTCCTAAGGCCATCATTACGTTACCAGAACTGAAAGAAAAATGTCCGGAAGGTGATAATCTTTATATTATTGAAGCTGGTATGGATGATTTTCCGGACACGCCTGATGAATGTCTATCTGACTCATATGAAAAGGGAAATATCACCACTCTCGAAAAAATCATATTTTTGGGACAGTGTTTTTCATTTACCGCTCCCGAGGTAAAACAGAATACCCTGGCCTTTCTTCAGTATACCGGTGGCACGAGTGGAATTCCAAAGGCGGCAATGTTGACTCATGGCAATATCGCGGCAAACCTCAATCAATTACATCGTGTTTGCGGTGAATATCTGACAAAGGGTAAAGAGCGAATTGTAACTGCATTGCCCTTATATCATATCTTTTCACTAACGGTGAATTTTCTTTATTTCTTTTCGATTGGTGCAGTGAATATTTTTATCAGCAATGCCAGAAAAATTGATGACGTCATCAGTGCTATGATGAAGTATAAATTTACGGCCATTACAGGGGTTAACACGCTTTATAACGCATTGTTGAACCACCCTAAATTTGCAGAACTGGATTTCTCAGCAGTTAATTTTTGCGTTAGCGGTGGTACGGAGCTGGTTCGCCCTGTGGCTGAGAAATGGTTCGGCATTACAGGAAAACCGATTCTTGCTGGTTATGGCATGACGGAGTGTTCTCCTCTGGTTTCCGTTCAGTCTTTTGCAACCACGCAATGCCTGAGTAACGTGGGTTGTGCCGTCGCAGAGACGCAGATAAAACTGGTTGATGCCGATGGGAATACTGTTTCACCCGGTGAAAAAGGTGAAGTCGCAGTCAAAGGGCCTCAGGTTATGTCCGGGTACTGGAAAAGAGATGAAGAAACTCATGAAGCCTTAAGGGATGGATGGTATTTCACAGGCGATCTCGCCGTGCAGGATCGGCAAGGCGTCATTACTATTCAGGGCAGAAAGAAAGATATCATTATAGTTTCCGGGTTTAATGTTTACCCTGCTGAAATTGAAGCTGTGGTTCTGCAACATCCATTAGTCAAAGAGGCGGTGGCAATAGGCGTGCAGGATGATGTTACTGGCGAGGCGATAAAACTATTTATCGTACCATCAGATATAACGCCAATGGAAAGTGATATTCGGGAATACTGCCGGAAATTCTTGACATCATATAAAGTACCTAAACATATTGAATATATTGATGCATTACCTAAATCTGGTGTGGGTAAGGTTCTCAGATATAAACTTAAAGGTATTTCTGAATGAGCGAAAAGCCGCTATCGAACGATCTTATTCGTGTGATTGAAAAACTTAATGTCCTTTATCACGAGATGAGGAATGAAGTTAATAAAACTTTATTGCCAATGGCGTTAAGCTTATCAAAATTGCGTGTGTTGAAGGTTATACAAGATACGCCACAATGCTATGCTTCAAGCATCATGGATTGTCTGAACTTCACCTCCCGAAGTGTCACGGAAGCTCTGGATTTTCTCTTATTAGCCGGATTCATTACACGTGAAAAAGAATCTGGTAATCGTAAAGTGAAAATTGTCCGGCTCACCACGGCGGGAGAAATTATCCTTGCCAAAGCTATGAGCGAGCGGGACAGGAAACTGAATGAATTACTGTCTTGCATGAATAATAGTGATTTGGAAATGTTCCAGGACGTTATTAACAGAATGTTTATTTCGTACAAGAGCATGAAAGGCTTGTAATGGGGTTATTGAGGTAAGCAACATGATTGTTGAAGGTCTGCATAAACTGAGTATTTTTATGATGTGTGATCTTTTTGACCATTTTGATTTACGAAATGGCTACGACACAGAGCTTATACGTACTGCTATTTCGACAAACCATTTATGGGCGCTGGAAGTGGCGTATCCCGGTCTTCTGAATGAGTTTGAAGTTCCGGAAGAAACTGTTTTTATTAATGAAATAGCTTGCCTATTTAAGAAACTGCAGAGAACCTATCACATGTTTTCGGATAGTGAAAAGGATAAGCTTTTTACTGCTATTCCAAATTTTTCGCTTACGCACGACCTCACATTTCAGGGTTTTGATTCGATCAGCGAACGTAATATGTTAGATGTGTCAAAAATATTGAAGTTACTGGGTTATCATTCGGACATGGATCTCACTAAAGAAACATACAGCGCCACGACTCAGAGATACACCCGGATGCTTGACCTTGCCATTCCTCCTGACCAGGAGAATGATCCTTCTGGTGTGTTTTCTCTGGATGTTTTCTGTAAAATCATTCTTGCGGGACGTTAATCTGTTAATTTTTTCTTATCATGACGACTATGTAATAATGGATTCTTAATCGACTCGATGAAGGACTCATCGAGTCGAATTAAAAACAAAGTGAGAACACTGAGTCGGGCTTAGTAGCGGGTATTACTGTTTTAGCAAGCGTGGAAGCTGATTATTCAGTTCAAGCAGGCAACTATTCATATATTTTTCAGTTTCGCTGACAACTTTCTTATAATTGTTTGCATTCCAGTCGCTCAATGGGGCCTCGACAGGTGTTGGGGTACATTCTGCTACTGTAAATGCAGAGAACATATTCCCGCTTTCCGGGCGTTTATAAAACAGAACTTTATATTTTAGCTGATAAAGCGGCGTTGCAGCATTCGCATCTTTATAGATTAATGCCCAGGTCGCCTTACCAATATACAGAGGTTGTTTATAGAGGTGGCCATTCCCTTTTTCATTCATCCACTGAGTAATATTTTGTTTGGCTTTTGGAATAAACCAGTTGTTTGTTGGGTTCTCCAGGGTTTCGACTGTTGTTCCTTTATAGTTCTCTTTATCAAAATCACTACTGTTGATACTTCCGAGTAATGCACCGACCACCGCGATCCCCATACCGGCCGCTGCATGAGTCGGAGTCACTTCGCGTAAGTGACTATCGGCCACTCGATTGTTATTCAGCTCTGGAATGGCGGACACGCTGTAAATTTCAATTGAGCTACCATTTGCTGCCTTTACGGTGTCTGGTTTTACCGAACCTGCGCAGCCAGCAAGAATTAAAGATGTGGATATTGCTAAAAGACGTACTTTCATTTTATCTCCATATAATAATTTAACTTAAGTTGCTGTGTCGATTATCTGTGCCAGATATATCAGCTGAATTAACAAAAGGCTCTTTTCAACCAGGTAAGGTGTGCTGACGTATTTTCATATTGAGTATCGACTTGCCCATTAACTTCTTGAGCCATGTAGTCATATTTCTTTGACGGGCATCAAATTTGCTGGTGATATTAGTAACCACCGCTGTGTCTCAGCAATCCGCCCTGGTACTACCAGTAGAAAGCCTTTGGCAAGAGAAGCCAACGGTTGCGGGCTAACGATTACCCCGTCTCCAGCATCGTGAAGCTCACAATCCTCGCTTTTCCCAGCTCTTTTGCCTGGTACAGGGCCACATCCGCCGCGCGCAGTATATTACAGGCTGTTAGCACGCTACTAAGCTGATCTTCACCTGTGCTCTTCTGCCCGTTATTATCCAGGCTAACTACGGGGTTGTCGGAGACGGTGATTCGTCAGCCGCTTGATGAGGCCATTGCTCAGGGGGATCTGACCGAGAGTGAGACGCACTGGCAGATCACCCAGCACGGAAAACTGTTTTTAAACTCGCTGCCTGAACTGTTTCTCACCGAATAAGATCCTAAGTGCATTTACCGGATAAAGCCATCCGGCAAACTGCCTGATGGCGCTGCGCTTATCACTTTGACTTTCAAGTCTGATAAGCGCAGCCGCCTTCAGCGATTAAAACTGATTAAACATCGTCTGGATCTGTTTCGGATCTTTAGTCTGCGTCAGCGCCAGTTGCAGCAGTACGCGTGCCTTCTGTGGGTTCAGGGAACCAGAGGCAACGAAACCGTATTTCGCATCATCGATTTCAGCATCCTGCGTGGTTGAACCCGTCGGTACGCGGGAAGAACGCACCACAACAGTCCCTTTATGCGCTGCGGTTGCCAGCGTATCGAAGACTGTTTTGTACAGGTTGCCGTTACCCACACCCGCGCTCACAATCCCATCATAACCGGCATCCACCAGCGCTTTTGCCGGCAGATCTGAAGCATTCGCGTAGTTATAGACGATACCGACCTTCGGCAGCTCATTCAGCTTAGAAACGTCGAACGGCGTGGAGGTGGTATGCTTACGCGCAGGCGTTCGCTGGTAGTCGATTTTACCGTTATGAATGTACCCCAGCGGTCCGTAGTTTACGGATTTGAAGGTCGCCACATCGGTGGTGTTGGTTTTGGTCACGTCGCGCCCGTCAAGCACGGTGTCATTCATCACCACCAGCACGCCACGGCTGGCAGAGGCTTTATCCGCCGCGGTCACCACCGCGTTATAGAGGTTGAACGGACCGTCTGCGCTCATCCCGGTAGACGGACGCATTGCGCCAACCAGCACCACTGGCTTATTGCACTTCACGGTTAGATCGAGGAAGTAAGCGGTCTCTTCCATGGTGTCTGTACCGTGGGTAATCACGAAGCCGTCGGTGCTGTCACACTCGTTATTGATCTTTTTCGCCAGGGTTAACCAGACGTCGTCGTTCATATCCTGCGAACCGATATTGACGACCTGCTCACCCTTAACGTTAGCGATATCCTTAAGTTGAGGAACGGCTTTGACCAGATTCTCTACGCCAACTTTGCCCGCCGTATAGTTAGATTTAGTTGCGGAGTCACCGCCACCGGCAATCGTCCCGCCGGTCGCTAAAATGGTGATGTTCGGTAAGGCGAGCGCTGCACCGCTGAAACCCATAACCAGTGCTGCCAGTGCCGTTTTCCTGAAAAACTCCATGTTATTTCTCCAGTTACGTGAATTTATCGTATTATCCCAACCTCATAGTTGAATAATGTGATTTCATCCAGTTAACCAGACAAATGTATTTTTTAGATTGTTAAATTTAGAGGTGGATGTCGCTTCCACCCGAACCACCAGCAAAATCGCCGTTGCTACGTTTCTGAAAAACCTGCCACAACCACTCTGAAAGGGTTTCCATCTTCCCAGCAGCACTTTCAGCAATACCCGTTTATTCCTCAACTCATCAATCAATACGACGTTCATCAAACCAGGCCACACTGAATTTGGCCACCTGAGCAGAGGTGATGGACTAACTCCGCATCGGTATTACCCATTTTAGTAGCTGATGGCACTCTCCTGCTGTGAGATAATGCGTACGCAAACGGTTTCGTACCGTTTTCGACACATATATCTTGATGGAATTGATGCCTGGTTTTTTCATTCTGGACGCCACCGTTCCCTGACGAGGCGTCTTTTTTTCCGTTACTAAAGCGTTAACGGATAATGAAAAAGTGCTGTGTAAAGCAGGAGAAAATGCTAAATGTGATTTAGCCGTTTTTGATTTTTAGGTCGACTTGAGATTGAGGTTTTCCGAATAGATATCCCTGCACGAGATCGCAGCCAAGTGCCTGAAGACGTTCAAGCTGCGCTTCGGTTTCAACACCTTCTGCGATGACACTCATATTGAGGCTCTTCGCCATACCGGTTATCAATTTGACGATATTAAGCGCATCATCCTGTGTGGAAATAGGATTCACAAAGGATTTGTCTATTTTAATTTTATCAAAATTCAATTCACTCAGTCTTGAGAGCGACGAATATCCCGTTCCGAAATCATCGATGGAAATTTTTACACCCAGAGATCTGAGCTTTTTGAGGATAGTGATTGGCATGTTGCTGTCACTGAAAAGAGAAGATTCCGTCACCTCCAACTCGAGTCGGTTAGCCGGTAGTCCTGTCTCTTTAAGGATGGATTGCACCATCGTCGTAAATGATTTATTACCCAATTGAATAGGTGAGACGTTTACGGAGATCCTTGCCGGAATCGCCCATAGCGCTGCTTCCCGGCAGGCAAGCTCAAGCACAATTTTGCCGATCTGATTGATCATCCCGGTTTTTTCAGCGACAGAAATAAAGTAATCAGGTGACAGCATCCCCTTCACCGGGTGTATCCAGCGAATAAGCGCTTCATATCCGTAAATTTGATTGCTGAATGAATCGACAATAGGTTGGTAATATACAACGAACTCATGGTTATCGAGTGCTAGTGCCATGTCATGTTCAAGGGTTCTGCTTTCCTGCAATCTTTGCATCATCCACTGACGGAAGACTTTTATCTGCTGTGAACCTTCTTTTTTGGCTTCATAGAGCGCCAGATCGGCAAATTTATAGAGATAATCAGAGCGTCGTTCATTGTCTGATAAAACGATACCCACACAGGTAGCAATTTTTATAAGTTGATTATTAATCGTATAGGGCTGACTAATCTCATCGCTGATTTCTCTGGCTCGCGAAAGTGCCGCTGTTTCGGTTAAACCACTGGACAGAAGCGCAAATTCATCACCGCCCAGGCGGTAAAATGTCTCTGAATCGCAACTCATTGAAGTCAGACGGCGGGATACCTGACGTAACAGTAAATCGCCGGTATCATGGCCATAGGTATCGTTGACCTCTTTGAACCGGTCTAAATCAAATAACATTACCGTTACAGGGATATGGTTTTTATCTGCCTGAAGATTAATTTTGTTGAGATCGTCCCAGAAGTAAAGTCGGTTTTTCATCCCGGTGAGGGAGTCATGATAGACATCATATTCCAGCTTCGCATTCTGAATTTGCAGTGTTTCTTTTGATAACTGGAGCTCTTCAGCAAGGCTTTTAACCTGCATATGTGCTTTGAGAATATTTTTGTTCTGATAGATCATTAAAAATCCCAGGATAAAGCTTAATATCACCAGGAGCAATGAAAGAGCAGAGTAAATATAATAAAGTATCTGTACTTTCTTGTTGGATTCATTAACCGTGTTAATGTCTTTCGTTAATGCTGTTGCAGAAAGTTGACTCAGTGGTGCATCGAGCATATGCATATTTTTCAGGTATGCCTGTAACTCAGAATGGCTCATTTTCTCAAGATGACCATCCAGATAGTTCAGTATTTGCTCTACGCGTGAAGCGAGCTCCTGGTGCGTTTTATCGCTGTCAATATAGTGACCTAAATCTCCCCCTTTCATTAAATCGCCCTGACTCAGCATAATTTCAAGTCGCATGCGGACCTGGTCTATCGTAACGTCATCGGTATCGGTTGCGTATAGACCAAGCCATGATTCAAAACGGTAATACTCAGATACCAGTTGGGCCACTGACCAGGACTCAGTGTATTGAGTCAGTTTTTGCAACTCTTGCTGTCGATCATAAACAAGGTATGCAATATATCCTGTCGTGATAAAAAGAGAAAAAATGATACCAACCAGTATCCTGTTCATTATGTTCTCCTGAACGACTACTCAATCTTCATTTTGCTAACCTGCCATGCTGATCGTGAGTAATAAATCTGATTATTCAACTCAGGAAGACTGTCATAGGGGTATACAATGAACGATGGGCCTTTATCGCGGATGCGCATATATTCGCCATTAACCTTTAGGGCAAGTATGGCGTTGTATTTTTTGAAGTCACTGAGAGGGATGACGGTAGAGTAATCATTGAGCGCGATAACATTAATGTTTGATCCCTTCGCACCCACATAATCCATGAGTTTGCTCATTGGAACGCCCTCAAACTTAGTGCGGCCATTATACCAGGGGGATGTTGTCTCAAAACTCACCATACCCAGTTTTTCAAGGCTGGCGAGATCAAACACTGCTTTCCCATTATCATTGGTATTTTCTATATTACCGTAAATCGTTAAAATGGGTTTACCGACTGGTTTTGGCAGGTCGCCAGCCCAGGTCAAACTCGGTGCCAGACAGCATAACAGCAGTAGGATTAATCGCATTTTGGCCTCCACTTTTTTACCAGAAGTATAAGAATTATAATTTAGTTATCATACTAGTTTATATATTTTGTTGAGACGCTACTGTTTTTATACATTTTTTGCGTGTAAATCAAGTGAAATCAATGAGTTGTGTTTGTGAGGTGACAGGGTGTTTTCTGCATAAAAAACGGTTAAGTTGTTGAGATAAACCAATGTTACTTGAATAAACTCCCCCGCGTTTAAAAAATGATCGCTTTAATTGATTGATATTTTCTCACACTACTGATTTTACCCGGCCCGGTAACGTAGAAAAACACAACATAACGGGTGGCGAAGCCGTACGTTTATCCAGCTGGGCGAGAACGTGTAAGCCACGTTGTCGCTGGCGGGAAAAATTCATACCGGAAAACCTGTTTAATCAGCCCGCCTCCAGCATCCCAAAACTCACAATCCTTGACCGACCCAACTCTTTCGCCCGGTATAGGGCCACATCCGCGGCGCGCAGCAGGTTGTCACTCTGGGCATGCTGGGGATAGCTGGCAATACCAATCGAGACATCCACCGGCCCAATTTCTGTAAGCCCGTAGCGAAGCGACAGCTCATGCACGCCGTTGTAAATCTTCTGTGCGCAGGTGTGAGCCTCTTCTTCACCAGCACCGGAGAGCAGAACCAGAAACTCTTCGCCCCCATAGCGGAACGCCAGTCCATTGTCATGTGCCGCCCGCTGAACAATCGACGCCACGCTTTTGATCACCTGATCGCCCGCTTCATGGCCGAAGCGGTCATTGATGCTCTTGAAGTGATCGATGTCGATCATCATGCAGCTTAACGGTTCACCGTTACGCATCGCCTGCGTCATTTGGGTTTGCAGGGTATCTTCCAGATGATGACGATTACGCAAACCGGTAAGCGGGTCAAACAGGGCTTTTTCCAGCAATGCGTCGCGTAGTCGCTGGTTGGCGAGCGCCAGACCGAGTGCTTCGGCCATCAGTTCCAGATACGCGCGGGAAGGGGCATTATCCGCAGTGATATTCTGGAAGGAGAGCAAACCAATCGCCTCGCCCTGGGCGATAAGCGGCACGCACAGTGAACTATTCGACTGTGACTCCGGCAGGTGGTAACAGGCGATATCTGGCTCACCATTTACCGGCGGGTGGCTCTGCCCGCGACGCACGGCCCAGCACTCATCCGGATGGAATGTCGTCTTTTCCCCGATCGGTGAAAGCCATTGTGCGACACAGCGCATCTGCCACGGATCGCGGTCAAGCACGTAGAGTTGGCCCGCTATCCCCGGTGCGATATTCGGTGCAAACAGCTCCGCCACGTTAATCACATCGTTAAAGTTCTCGCACCCTTGCAGTCGCTGGGTCATGCGCGCCAGCAGCTCGCGGATGGCCCAGTCGGCATCACGCTCTTTTTCCAGACGTTGTCGCGCCAGGCCGTTTTCACGGAAGATGCGGATGGCCTGAGCCATATCGCCGATCTCATCAATCTGGTTGAAATTGGGCGTTTCAACCGCGTAATCCTGTGAGGCCAGGCGGTGTACCACATCACTCAGACGCACCACGGGGCGCAGCACGCGACGTTTTAATATAAAGCCGAGCACAAACAAGAACAGCAGGGCGGTCAGAGCGACCATCAGCTCAGAAGCCGTACGCAGCGCTTTCGATTTTTTGGTTGCATCCTGAACGGAGGCGATGACGCGTTTGTCGAGTATCTGGTGAAAGTGATCGATCTGCTTCTGCGCGCGCTCCAGCTCCTTCTCATAGGGCTCACCATAGAGCAGAGCAATGGCCTGAGCGTCTTCTCCTCGTTCCAGGCTGGAAAGCGCGGTTTGCTGCTCATCCTGCAGCTCATCAATAATTTTTAACCCTTCACGCAGCAGAGACAGCTCATCATCTGATGCACCATTGTCCCGCAGTTTTTCCAGCCGGAATTCAATGTTCTTCAGATAGCCCTCTGACTGCTGGTATTCCCTGAAGGTTTGCGGATCTTTTTTAATGACGTACAGGCGTGCCAAATCGGACTGCGCCCACGCGTCGGTCTCCACATCTTCAGTAAGCCCATCAAAACGCTGGCGTTGTTCCACCGCCTGACGTTCTGCGGTGTCGGCATTGGAGGCCATCAGCATGATGATGCCGGAGGCGATGGTCAGGCAGACAGTGGCACCATAGGCCCAGTTTGTTATCGTCGCGATTCGCACCTGATGATCCTTTTACGACATGAGTAGGATGGCGTTCTTTCAAATTATAGAAAACGTTTGATTTAAGGCGAAAAAAAAGGCGGCACAGTGCCGCCTGGTATGGTTTTTATCGTCACATCCTCACAAATCCGGAGGATTCTTTCCTTCTTCGATGAAATCCGCGTCCAGCTCTTCGGCGTTACCTTCGTGATCGCGCCCGGAGAAGAGGTTCCAGCAGGCGATAAACAGCGCGGCGATGAGCGGCCCAATCACAAAGCCGTTAATGCCGTACAGCTCCATGCCGCCGAGGGTCGAGATCAGAATCAGGTAGTCCGGCATTTTGGTGTCTTTTCCCACCAGCAGCGGGCGCAGGATATTGTCCACCAGCCCGACGACGATCACGAAGAAGCCCACAATAAACAGCCCTTGCCAGATCTGATGCGTGGCGAACAGGAAGATGGCGGCAGGCACCCAGACAATCGCCGAGCCGATGGCGGGCACCAGCGAGAGGAACGCCATCAGCGCGCCCCAGAGCACGCTACCGTCAATCCCCACAATAGCAAACGCAATCCCGCCGAGAATGCCCTGAACCACTGCCACCGCCGCCGTTCCTTTTACCGTGGCACGCGACACGCCGACGAATTTGGCAAACAGGTGCTGCTTGGCGAAATCCGACAGAGGGAGGGAGTCGAGGATCTGGCGCACCAGATACGGGCCGTCTTTCAGCAGGAAGAACAGCAGATAAAGCATGATGCCGAAGCTAATCGCAAAACCAAATGTTCCTTTGCCAATCAGAAACGCGCTGCCGGCCAGGTACTGTCCACCCTGCAGGGCGACATCCGAGAGTTTTTTCTGGATTTGTGCCGCGTTGTTCAGGTTGTGATCTGCCAGGAAGCCGCTGGCCCAATCCGGAAGGCGGTTGAACAGGCCTGCGACCACTTCCGGGAATTGTGTGTTGTTCTCCTGTAACTTGGTGTAAACCACGTTCAGCTCAATGGCGAGTGAGGAGAGGATCACCGTCAACGGGATAAACACAATCAGGCAGATGATGCCGATGGTCAGCAGCGAGGCCAAGCCGTTGCGATCCCCTAGCGCGGCGCGCAATCTGTTTTTTACCGGGTTAAAGATGACGGTCAGGATCGCGGCCCACAGAATGGCGGAGAAGTAGGGCGACAGCACGTCGAAGAAGGCCCAGGTGACAAGGGCGAGAATAAAAATAAAGAAACCTTTGGTCAGTCCGTTAAAGCGCATCAGTCAGTCCTGGTTACTAAGAAACTGTGTCGACTATAGAACTGATTTAGGGATTTACCAATAATTGCGAGGCTGCTTCAGATAATGACCCTTGTTAGATAATGGATATAGAAGTATCGTTTTGCCACGCCTGCAAAATCAGGCGTCGGGATTGACCTCCTGCTTTCTTCATCGGTGACGTATAATCATGCGTCGTGCGGGTAATGGTGCCAACTTACTGATTTAGTGTATGATGGTGTTTTTGAGGTGCTCCAGTGGCTTCTGTTTCTATCAGCTGTCCCTCCTGTTCAGCTACTGAAGGCGTGGTGCGTAACGGTAAAAGTACTGCCGGACATCAGCGCTATCTCTGCTCTCACTGCCGTAAAACATGGCAGCTACAGTTCACTTACACCGCTTCTCAACCCGGTACGCATCAGAAAATCATTGATATGGCCATGAATGGCGTCGGATGTCGCGCCAGTGCACGCATTATGGGCGTTGGCCTCAACACGATTTTACGACACTTAAAAAACTCAGGCCGCAGTCGGTAAACTCACGCATACAACCGGGCAGTGACGTCATTGTTTGCGCGGAAATGGACGAACAGTGGGGTTACGTCGGCGCTAAATCACGCCAGCGCTGGTTGTTTTACGCGTATGACAGGATACGGAGGACGGTTGTGGCGCACGTATTCGGTGAACGCACGTTGGCCACGCTGGAGCGTCTTCTGGGCCTGCTGTCGGCCTTTGAGGTCGTGGTATGGATGACGGATGGCTGGCCGCTGTATGAATCACGCCTGAAGGGAGAACTGCACGTTATCAGCAAGCGATATACGCAGCGCATTGAGCGGCATAACCTGAATCTGAGGCAGCATCTGGCAAGGCTGGGCAGGAAGTCACTGTCGTTCTCAAAATCGGTGGAGCTGCATGACAAAGTCATCGGGCATTATCTGAACATAAAACACTATCAGTAAGTTGGAGTCATTACCCGTCGTGCGCTCTGCTATACCTCAATGGTGGGCTGAGTGAGGGCATCGTAAGGTGCGCCGGTATCCGATGAAGCCGGTAAGGTCAACTTCGCTCAGCCCGCCACCCATGAGATTGACCTCTCTGATGGCGGTGTTTACATCATTCATCGGAGGCTGCCACTATGGCTACGACCCTAACTCAGACTCACCCATTATTTACATTGCCGTTAACCCACAACACCGATTTCACTGAACTAGCGGACAACTGCGAGCGATTTGTTGACGCTCTGGTGGAGTGTGACGAATTCGCCACAAGGCTTGCCCTGTGCGGACGACTCTCTGTCTGCCTGGCATTATTACAACCCACACTACTTGAACCTGTGCCGGAGCATTTGAAGGAGAACCTGACCGTGGAGTCCCTCCCAACACGTCTGCCTGTATTCGAACCGGAACCTGATCAGTTAGGTCATTACTGTCAGGTTCTGACGCAACTGTTAATGAGTGGTGCTCTGATGGCAGGAGCAGAACGTATGATGCAAGATCTGTTGTTTGAACTAGTAACCTACTACTCTGATACGCTAAAAATGCCGCGCTGGCTCAGAACGGAGGAGGGGATGATTACCCTTGAGTAATTCCCTCACCCTCTCCCCAAACGGGAGAGGGGAGCGATGGTTCATACTATGTTCGGTTGAGATTATGAACAATTCAGGATGAAACATGGTGAAGGACTTTTCAGAAGTGTTTCAAGATTATGTTTTCCCCATCTTTAAATTGTCACAGTATACTGAGCAAAAAAATCCAATGGAAATAAGTGATAATGAAAATAGTGAGCGAAATGAAAAAATTTAGAAGGCATTTTTTTATTTTCAAAAAAATAGTAGAAAATGGATGGAGACTAGAAAGTGAGGGATTCTTTCTCTACTTTTTCGGGGGGATGTGTCTGATTGCTTTCGTTTTACTAAATGAGTATCTTTCTATCTATTTATCAGAGGACGTGTTTTCAGAAGCGTTGCTAAGCTTCTTTGTTTTTTATCCTATGTTGATTCTTTTTTTGCTAAATAGCACATTGATGGTTCTTAGGTTTTACTTTAAAAGAAGATTATTTCAAAGGTATTTATACAAAAGTTCACGACTTGTTGTTCTTAAGATGTGGCAGATTTGCTTGCCCGCAGCATTCGTTTTTACAGGTGTGGGTGTTGTTTGCCTTTTTATTTATTTATACTCTTTGTTTTCAGTTTCTCAGGATAAATATCTTAGGTATGCTGTGCTGTTTTTTTGTTATCCTTTGGCTCTGTTAATTTTTTTAGTTTTATCACATGTTATTAGCGCGTCAAGATTCTTATTTCGACGTGATAAATGGGTTAGGTATATTTTCAGTGTGGGATTGATTTTTTTGTTTTTCATGCTTTACAAAAGCTCTGGCGGGAGTCATAAGGTTGAGTTGGAAATAGATAATGTGCAATATGAAAAACTGCAGGAGTTGTCTAATGATAATGTAAAAAAATATGCACAAGAATTATTTAATAACGCTCTGCAAAAAGAATAATAAACTAACTTTCGCATGAGGTCGGATTGCTCTCACCTGGTAAAAATCATAAGTATCTGCTTGCGGAGGTGCTTATGGCCTGGCGTCCGATTCTCTATGTGATCCTCACAACCCACCCCAAACTCAGCGCGCGTCGCGCCCGTCTGCGCCTGGTCATCTAGCTTTTTATTAACAATCGCGGTATAACACACCTTCTTTGGATGTTTAGATGTCCATACGTATAGAAGGTGATATGCAAACACAACAAGAAAATGGGCAGCTTAAGCGCACCATGAAAACACGCCACCTGATTATGCTCTCGCTGGGTGGCGTGATTGGGACAGGGTTATTCTTCAATACCGGCTACATCATTTCCACGACCGGGGCGGCGGGCACGCTGCTGGCGTACCTGATAGGCGCGCTGGTGGTCTGGCTGGTGATGCAGTGTCTGGGCGAGCTTTCCGTGGCGATGCCGGAAACCGGTGCCTTCCACGTCTACGCCGCTCGCTATCTGGGGCCGGCGACGGGTTATACCGTGGCATGGCTCTACTGGCTGACCTGGACGGTAGCGCTCGGGTCGAGCTTTACTGCCGCCGGGTTCTGCATGCAGTACTGGTTCCCGCAGGTGCCCGTCTGGGTCTGGTGCGTGGTGTTCTGCGCGGTGATTTTTGGCCTGAACGTCATCTCCACGCGCTTCTTTGCCGAGGGAGAGTTCTGGTTCTCTCTGGTCAAAGTGATCACCATTATCGCCTTTATTATTCTTGGCGGTGCGGCAATCTTTGGTTTTATCCCGATGCAGGACGGTTCGCCTGCGCCGGGCTTAACAAATATTACGGCTGAAGGCTGGTTCCCGCACGGTGGCCTGCCGATCCTGATGACCATGGTGGCGGTGAACTTTGCCTTCTCCGGCACAGAGCTTATCGGTATTGCAGCCGGAGAGACGGAAAATCCGCATAAGGTGATCCCGGTCGCTATCCGCACCACCATCGCGCGCCTGATTATCTTCTTTATCGGTACCGTGTTTGTGCTGGCGGCGCTGATCCCGATGCAGCAGGCGGGCGTGGAAAAGAGTCCGTTCGTGCTGGTGTTTGAAAAGGTTGGTATTCCTTACGCCGCAGACATCTTTAACTTCGTGATTTTGACGGCGATCCTCTCGGCGGCTAACTCCGGGCTCTATGCTTCTGGCCGCATGCTGTGGTCGCTCTCGAACGAGAAAACGCTGCCGCGCTGTTTTGCTCGCGTTAATAAGAACGGCGTACCGCTGACGGCGCTATCCGTTTCTATGCTTGGCGGCGTGCTGGCGCTGTTCTCAAGCGTGGTGGCACCGGACACGGTGTTTGTGGCGCTGTCGGCGATTTCTGGCTTTGCGGTGGTGGCGGTGTGGATCAGCATCTGTGCGTCGCATTTTGTTTTCCGTCGTCGTCATTTACAGTCCGGCCAGCCTCTCTCGGCTTTGCAGTACCGCGCGCCATGGTATCCGCTGGTTCCCGTGCTCGGATTTATCCTCTGTGTGGTGGCCTGTGTTGGGCTGTGGTTTGACCCAAGCCAGCGCATTGCCCTTTATTGCGGGCTTCCGTTTGTTGCCCTGTGTTATGGTGCCTACTACCTGACCCGAAATATGACATCGCAGGAGCCTGAACATGTCGCAGAATAATCCGCTTACCGCCATCCTCGAAAAACAGCCGTTTGTGGTGCTGGATGGCGCGATGGCAACGGAGCTGGAAGCTCGTGGTTGTAATCTTGCAGACAGCCTCTGGTCTGCCAAAGTGCTGGTCGAAAACCCGGATCTTATCCGTGAAGTTCACCTCGACTACTACCGGGCAGGCGCGCAGGTGGCGATCACCGCCAGCTATCAGGCCACGCCTGCGGGCTTTGCAGCGCGCGGTCTGGACGAGGCGCAATCTCGGGCGTTAATTGGCAAAAGCGTGGAACTGGCGCGTAAGGCGCGCGAAGCGTATCTGGCTGAGAACCCGCATGCGGGTACGCTGCTGGTGGCCGGTTCCGTTGGGCCGTATGGTGCGTATCTGGCGGACGGCTCTGAGTATCGTGGCGACTATGTACGCAGCGAAGAAGAGTTCACCACCTTCCACCGTCCACGCGTAGAAGCGCTACTGGATGCGGGAGCGGATCTGTTGGCCTGCGAAACGCTGCCGTCTTTTGGGGAAATCAAAGCGCTGGCGGCACTCCTGGCCGAGTATCCCCGCGCCCGGGCGTGGTTCTCCTTTACCCTGCGGGACAGCGAACACCTGAGCGACGGTACGCCGCTGCGGGAAGTGATTGCGAAGCTGGGGCATTATCCGCAGATTGTCGCGTTGGGCATCAACTGCATCGCCCTGGAAAACACCACCGCGGCGCTGAAACACCTGCAGAGTCTGACCTCGCTGCCTCTGGTGGTTTACCCGAACTCGGGCGAGCATTATGACGCGGTAACCAAAACCTGGCACCACCACGGTGAAGTGTGCGAGACGCTGGCAGGGTATTTGCCGCAGTGGCTGGACGCAGGGGCCAAATTAATCGGTGGATGCTGTCGGACCACGCCGAAAGATATTGCTGAGCTGAACGCGCAGCGCTGATGCCCTCACCCTCTCCCTTTGGGAGAGGGAAAAAGCTACACCGCACAAAATCAACTATCCTTTCCCGCTTTTTATCTAAAAACGAATCGTTATGAGCGATTCATTTTTATTCCTTTATCAAAATTCCCGCGCCGGAAATACTGCCCTCATAACAACAAGGGGAGCAGGCACTATGGCAATTTCATCGCGAATCACACTTCTCGGCGCACTGGCGCTGTGGGCATTTCAGGCGCAGGCGGTAGACGTCACCGTCGCGTATCAAACCTCTGCGGAACCGGCGAAAGTCGCGCAGGCGGACAACACCTTTGCCAAAGAGAGCGGCGCGAAGGTTGACTGGCGCAAGTTCGACAGCGGTGCGTCCGTCGTGCGTGCGTTAGCCTCCGGCGATGTGCAGATCGGCAATATCGGATCCAGCCCGCTGGCGGTTGCGGCCAGCCAGCAGGTGCCGATTGAGGTGTTCCTGCTCGCCTCGCAGCTCGGTAACTCTGAAGCGCTGGTGGTGAAGAAAAACATCACCAAACCGGAAGATCTGATCGGTAAACGCATCGCCGTGCCGTTTATCTCCACCACCCACTACAGCCTGCTGGCGGCGTTGAAACACTGGGGCATCAAACCGGGTCAGGTACAAATTATCAACCTGCAGCCGCCGGCAATTATCGCGGCCTGGCAGCGCGGCGACATTGACGGCGCGTACGTCTGGGCACCGGCTGTCAACGAACTGGAAAAAGACGGTACCGTGTTGACCGACTCTGAAAAAGTGGGCCAGTGGGGCGCACCAACCCTCGACGTGTGGGTCGTGCGTAAAGACTTCGCCGAGAAACACCCTGAGGTGGTGAAAGCCTTCGCCAAAAGCGCGATTGACGCCCAGCAGCCCTATATCAGCAACCCGGATGAATGGCTGAAGCAGCCCGCCAACCTGGAAAAACTCTCCCGCCTGAGCGGCGTGCCGCAAGCGGACGTACCGGGGCTGGTGAAAGGCAATACCTATCTCACCCCCGCACAGCAGGTGCAGCAGCTGACCGGGCCGGTAAACAAAGCGATTGTTGATACCGCCACCTTCCTGAAAGAGCAGGGCAAAGTGCCTGCGGTGGCCGCTGATTACAGCCAGTACGTGACCGATCGTTTTGTGAAATAAGGAGTCCGCCATGCTGAATATTACGAACCTGTACGCCGATTACGGCGGTAAACCCGCGCTGGAGGACATTAACCTGACGCTGGACAGCGGAGAACTGCTGGTGGTGCTGGGCCCGTCCGGGTGCGGAAAAACCACGCTGCTGAATCTGATCGCCGGGTTTGTCCCTTATCAGCATGGCACCATTCAACTGGAAGGCCAAAAGGTGGAAGGCCCGGGCGCCGAGCGCGGCGTGGTCTTCCAGAACGAAGGATTACTTCCCTGGCGCAATGTGCAGGAAAACGTGGCGTTTGGGCTACAGCTTGCGGGCATCAGTCGCGAACAGCGGCTGGAAACGGCACGGACGATGCTGAAAAAAGTGGGGCTGGAAGGGGCGGAAAAACGCTTTATCTGGCAGCTTTCCGGCGGTCAGCGCCAGCGCGTAGGTATTGCCCGTGCGCTGGCAGCGAATCCACAGCTATTGCTGCTGGACGAGCCGTTCGGGGCGCTGGACGCCTTCACCCGGGAGCAGATGCAAACCCTGCTGCTGCGCCTGTGGCATGAAACCGGCAAACAGGTGCTGCTGATCACGCATGATATTGAAGAGGCGGTATTTATGGCCACCGAACTGGTGTTGTTATCGCCAGGGCCAGGCCGCGTGCTGGAGCGTTTGCCGCTGGATTTCGCCCGTCGCTACGTCACAGGAGAACCCGTGCGCAGCATCAAATCCGATCCGCTGTTTATCGAACAGCGTGAATACGTCTTAAGCCGCGTGTTTGAACAACGGGAGGCGTTCTCATGAGCATCGTCTTCAGTGAAAAAACGCGCCGCACGCGTATGGTGCTGCGCTGGCCTTTCTCGCACCAAATCACACTGAGCGTCGGCACGCTGCTGGCATTACTGGCGGTGTGGTGGCTGGTGGCTGCCCAGCAGTGGATTAGCCCACTGTTTCTGCCACCGCCGGGACAGGTGCTGGCCAAACTTATTTCCATCGCCGGGCCGCAGGGCTTTATGGATGCCACGCTGTGGCAGCACTTAGGCGCAAGCCTGGCCCGTATTCTGGTGGCGCTGCTGGCGGCGGTCATCATTGGTATTCCGGTGGGAATTGCGATGGGGTTGAGCCCGACTGTTCGCGGCATTCTCGACCCGCTGATTGAGCTTTACCGCCCGGTGCCGCCGCTGGCCTACCTGCCGCTGATGGTGATCTGGTTTGGTATTGGTGAAACGTCAAAAATTCTGCTGATTTATCTGGCGATTTTTGCCCAGGTCGCCATGTCGGCGCTGGCGGGAGTGAAGAGCGCCCAGCAGGTGCGGATCCGCGCGGCGCAGTCGCTGGGAGCAAGCCGCACGCAGGTGCTGTTGTTCGTGATTTTACCCGGCGCGCTGCCGGAGATTTTAACCGGACTGCGCATCGGCCTCGGCGTGGGCTGGTCCACGCTGGTGGCGGCGGAGCTGATTGCAGCCACGCGCGGCCTTGGGTTTATGGTGCAGTCTGCCGGAGAGTTTCTGGCGACTGACGTGGTACTGGCAGGAATTGCGGTGATCGCCGTGATTGCCTTTGGATTAGAACTGGGGCTGCGCGCGTTACAGCGCCGCCTGACGCCCTGGCATGGAGAAATACAATGAGTGAACGTCTGACCATTACCCCGCTGGGGCCGTACATTGGCGCGCAGGTGTCGGGGCTGGATGTGACCCGTCCGCTGAGCGATAACCAGTTCGAGCAGTTGTACCACGCAGTACTGCGCCATCAGGTGGTGTTCCTGCGCGAACAGGCGATAACCCCGCAGCAGCAGCGCGCTCTGGCGCTGCGTTTTGGTGACCTGCATATCCACCCCGTCTATCCGCATGCGGAAGGCGTGGAGGAGATTATCGTTCTGGATACCCACAACGATAATCCACCGGATAACGACAACTGGCACACTGATGTGACCTTTATTGAGACGCCGCCTGCCGGGGCGATTCTTGCGGCGAAGCTGTTACCGGAAACCGGCGGCGATACGCTGTGGACTAGCGGCATAGCGGCCTTTGAAGCGTTGTCCGCGCCGTTCCGGACGCTGCTGAGCGGCTTGCGGGCGGAGCATGACTTCAAAAAATCGTTCCAGGAGTACAAGTACCGTAAGAGCGAAGAAGAACATCAGCGCTGGCAGGAAGCGGTTGCAAAGCATCCACCGTTGCTACATCCGGTCGTGCGTACTCACCCGGTAACGGGCAAGCAGGCGCTGTTCGTCAACGAAGGGTTCACCACGCGCATTGTGGACGTGACGGAAAAAGAGAGCGAGGCGTTGTTGAGTTTCCTGTTTGCGCATATCACTAAACCGGAATTTCAGGTACGCTGGCGCTGGCAGGAGAACGATCTGGCGATCTGGGATAACCGCGTGACTCAGCATTACGCCAATGCGGATTACCTGCCGCAGCGCCGGATTATGCAGCGGGCAACGATTTTGGGCGATAAGCCGTTTTACCGTCCTTAACCCGTCGCTCCCGTAGGCCGGGCAAGCGCAGCGCCACCCGGCGAAAACGGTGCACAATTGCCGGGTGGCGGCTACGCCTTACCCGGCCTACAAAATACCGCACATTTAAAGGTGCGCCTCAATATACCGCTGATAGCGGTTCGCCTTCAGGTAACACAAATCCACCAGCACCAGTCCGTCGACGCAGTCGTTAAATGTCGGGTCGCTGCCGAAATCAATAAACTGCACGCCGCCGGGTTCGCAAAGCTCGGAATACTGTTTGTAGAGCGGGGGAATGCCGCAACCGAGGTTTCCGAGCAGCGATTTAAGCTTCGTCAGGTCATCCACATAATCCACGCCGCTAAACTGTGCCAGAACATCCGGCAGCGATGCCGGATACGGCTGACGTGAGGCGGCTAATGGATGTGTCGCCGGGAACCAGAGACGGTAAAATGCCACCAGCAAATCCCGTGCGGCAGGCGGTAAGCCGCCGGAAATGGAGACCGGGCCAAACAGGTAGCGATAGTGCGGATAACGTGCAAGGTACGCCCCAATGCCGGACCACAAATAATCCAGACCACGACGTCCCCAGTAGCGTGGCTGAATGAAGCTGCGCCCCAGTTCAATACCGTGCTCCAGCACATCCTGCATTTTGTTGTCGTAGTGGAACAGGCTATAGCTGTACAACCCTTCCAGACCGCGACGCTCAACCTGTCTGGCGGTAGGCATAAAGCGATACGCGCCGACGATCTCCAGATCCTCATCATCCCACAGGATCAGATGCAGATAATCATCATCATAACGGTCGGTGTCCCGGCGTTTGCCGCTCCCTTCTTCCACCGCGCGAAAGGCAATTTCGCGCAGGCGGCCCAGCTCGCGCAACAGCGGGGCATCTTCCTGACCGTTACGTTGCCAAAGATAGATGGTTTTACCGTCGCTGGTTTTGCCCAGACATTCGGCCTGCGCCAGCGCGCGTTTCAGGGTGGCCCGGTCTTCCGGGCGGGCGATAGCGCACTGGGTTTTAAAGACGCCAGGCACTCCCTTGCCAAGACGCATCACGTGCTGACGACACTGCTCGGCCATCTCACGTGACGAAAGGGTGGCGCTATGCCAGTGATGCCAGGCGATCTGCTGGCCGATTTTAATCGGCAGCTGGCTATGGCGGCGGCGGAACATCTGCTGCATCAGCAACAGCATCGACAGCGTCGGGGAGACCAGCGTGCTGGCATAAAAGAGCAGGCTGTTATGCGCCTGAATATGCACTGGCAGCAGCGGGGCGCGCAGTTTACTGGCGAGTTTGATGAAGCCAGAGTGCCATTTTTTATCGCGAATACCCTTACGCGTGGGCCGCGAAACTTCTCCCGCCGGGAAGAAAATCAACACGCCTGCGTTTTGCAGATGCTGTTCCATCTGGACCAGGGACGTTTTCGCCGTCCTGCCACCCATATTGTCCACTGGAATAAACAGCGAACTGAGGGGCTCAAGGTGAGTCAGCATCCGGTTGGTCACGACTTTGACATCGCGTCGTACCCTGGAGACGGCGTACAACAGCGCCAGCCCGTCAAGCGTACCCGTCGGGTGGTTGGCAATAATGACCAGCGGGCCATGTTCGGGGATTTGTTCGAGATCGCGGGCGGAAACGGCGCAGAGAATATCAAGGTGCTCCAGAACTTGCTCCACCATATCCAGACCTTTCAGGTGGCGGTGTGCTGCGGCAAATTGCTGGAATTCGTCTTCGTAAAACAGTCTTTTTAACAGACTTTTTTGCCAGGGTGCTGGCCTCGCCTGAGGCCAAAGATCGTCGAGAACGCTATCGAGGCTAAACATGATTACTCCTCCTGCCGTCTTGCGAAGACAGTAGAAGGAGCAGATGTCGGTTGTATTGCAGTTTGGTGAAGATTAGCGGAGGATTTTTTTCTCGGCCAGATCCAGCGCGAAGTAGCTGAAGATCAGATCCGCGCCTGCGCGTTTGATCGCGCCGAGGCTTTCGAGAACCACTTTCTCTTCATCAATCGCACCTGCCAGGGCGGCGAATTTGATCATCGCGTACTCACCGCTTACCTGATAAGCGCCCAGTGGCAGCTCGGTACGCTCGCGAATGTCGCGCAGGATATCGAGATAAGCACCGGCCGGTTTCACCATCAGGCAATCTGCGCCCTGGGCTTCATCAAGCAGGGATTCACGAATCGCTTCCCGGCGGTTAAGCGGGTTCATCTGATAGGTTTTACGGTCGCCTTTCAGCGCTGTACCCGCTGCTTCACGGAACGGGCCGTAGAACGAGGAGGCAAATTTGGTGGAGTAGGACATGATGGCAGTGTCAGTAAAACCTGCAGCATCCAGGGCCTGACGAATCGCCTGAACCTGTCCGTCCATCGCGGCGGATGGCGCGATGAAATCCGCACCGGCAGCGGCAGCGACGACCGCTTGTTTGCCGAGATTAAGCAGGGTGGCATCGTTGTCCACGCCGTGATCGCACAGCACACCGCAGTGGCCATGAGAGGTGTATTCGCAGAAACACGTGTCAGACATCACCACCATTTCCGGCACTGTCTCTTTGCAGATGCGGGACATACGAGCGACCAGGCCATCTTCTTTCCACGCGTCGCTGCCGGTGGCATCGGTATGGTGGGAGATGCCAAAGGTCATTACCGAGCGGATCCCGGCGTTGGCGATGCGTTCGATCTCACGCGCCAGATATTTTTCCGGAATGCGCATCACGCCAGGCATGGCTTCGATGGCCTTATAGTCATCAATCTCTTCTTCGACAAAAATCGGCAACACCAGATCGTTTAAGGTCAGTGTTGTCTCTTCAAACATAGCGCGCAGTGCAGGTGACTTGCGCAGGCGGCGGGGGCGTGCAATTAAATCGGTCATGGTATGCCTGATGTTTGTGGAACAAAGAGGGCTAGTGTACATCAAAGTGAAGACGGGTGTTTTACTAAAGTGGGCATTTTGTTTTTTGCGATATTCGCTAATGAAATATTTGTGCTGCTTCTATATTAATGGTCATGCATGTTTGAAAGTGATTTATTATTTTTGATTATATATTTCGCATCTGCTGGTAAGTATTTTAACGTTATGTTTTTATAATATTTATCTATTGTGACCCTATTCTTTTCATGTATCTTAAGGTCAATTGTCTGGATACGGACTTAATGGAAACATTCATTGAACCTTTTCGAATTGAAAATGCATAATTCCCTCCGCAATAAATATTGCCAAATGATTGATGGACAAACTTGCTTACGTCCCTGAGGAGGGATGACCCAATGCAAACATGGAAAAAGAAACTGGTTGTATCTCAACTTGCATTAGCCTGCACCCTGGCTATCGCTTCTCAGGCCAATGCGAAAGATATTTCCGGTACGACATATAATACTTTTGGATATGATAATACAGCTTCCACTCCCTGGTATTATGGTTATACGGACTGGAATGACTCTGACGTTGCTCACGACGGTGATATTTATCCGGTGATGAATAAATCCACCGTGAATGGTGTTATTTCCACATATTATCTGGATGAGGGTGTTAATGGTCGGGCGAATGCATTGAGCATTTCCAATAGCACTATTAATGGCATGATCACCTCTCAATGTATGACCGCTTCGTGTTCTGATGGCCTGGATACCGACGGTACGATCCATTCGCAGTACGATCGTTTTAGCCTGACCGTCGACAATTCCACTATTAACGACACTTACGAGCACTATGCGTATGACGTTGTTAACGGGGAAAATACGGAAACACATTATCTTGATACTTATGGTCTGGGCAATGCGATTACCCTGGATGTGGAATCGGATATTGTTATCCAGAATAATTCTCACGTTGCCGGTATTACCCTGACGCAGGGTTATCAGGAGCGGGATAATACCCCGTACGACGGCGTTGAAGGCGTGGCTAACAGCAGCAAGGTGTTTACTGACACGCTTGTGGTGAAAGATTCTGTACTGACTTCTGGCGCGTATAGCGATCTGGGTACCAGCGGGTTCTATGGTCAAACCGCGAAGCCGAGCGACTATGGTGAAACCAATGCGACAGCAGCAGATGATGCGGCGCTGATTGTGTCAGCCAGCGAATCTGACAACGCGATGCAGACCTCTGCCACGTTCGATCATTCCACCATCACTGGCGATATTTTATTCTCCAGTACCTTCGACAACAACTTCTACCCGAATGGCGATCCGGCAACCGATACCACCGAGGATGGCATCTATAACCCCACGACTAACGGCTGGGACGGTACCGATAAGCTGGATGTGACTCTCACTAACGGCAGCAAATGGGTGGGCGCGGCACAGTCCAGCGTCGAGGCTATCGGCACGGCTCAAATGTACGGCCTGGGCTATAGCAACGTAGACTGGAGCACGCTGTCCCCCAACAGCATTTGGCCGGACTCCACCTATGACAGCAACGGACACGTTGCGGGAGAATCGGTTTATCAGAGCGGTCTTTTCAACGTTACGCTGGATAACGGTTCTGAGTGGGATACCCGCAAGCTTTCTAACATCGACATGCTGACGGTAAACAACCAGTCGCAGGTCAATGTTGAAAACTCAGGCCTGTTGGCTGATTCCATTACGCTGACCAATACATCCTCGCTGAATATCGGCGATAGCGGTGGTGTGGCCACTGACCATCTGTATCTGGACAGCAATAGCCGCGCGGCACTGACGGAAGAAACGGCCGATCTCTATGCCAACACCATCACCGTGGATAACGGCGCAGAGCTGGCGTTGGGGCTGGGTCAGGTTGATACGCACAATATGGTGCTGAGCGATGGTGGTGTGCTGAACGTTGCCAGCCGTGACTACGTGCTGAACAGCGATCTGAACAACGCGCGCTATATCACCAACGATAAGCACAATGCCGATTATGACTACGGCGTTGTGGCGATTAACTCTGACGGCCATCTGGCGGTGAACGGTGACGTTGCGGGCAACTACAAAGTACGCATCGACGATGCGACCGGTGCAGGTTCCGTAGCCGATTACAAAAACAAAGAGATCGTTCGCGTCTATGACAATAACGCGGATACAGCAGCCAGCTTTACTGCCGCAAACAAAGCCGATTTAGGTGCTTACACCTATCAGGCGCAGCAGCAGGGTGACACCGTTGTCCTCCAGCAGAAAACGCTGACCGACTACGCGAATATGGCGCTGAGCATCCCTTCTGCCAATACCAACATCTGGAACCTGCAGCAGGATACCGTCGGAACGCGTCTGACCAACAGCCGTCACGGGCTGGCGGATAACGGCGGGGCGTGGGTGAGCTACTTCGGTGGCAACTTCGACGGTGACAATGGTGTAATCAGCTACGATCAGGACGTGAGCGGTATTATGGTGGGTCTGGATACCCAGATTGACGGTAATAACGCGAAATGGATCGTCGGCGGAGCGGCAGGTTTTGCGAAGGGAGATATCAGCGATCGTAGCGGTCAGGTCGATCAGGACAGCCAGACGGCGATGATCTACGCGTCGGCGAAGTTCATGAACGATCTGTTCCTCGACAGTTCCCTGAGCTATACCCGCTTCAACAGCGATCTCTCTGCTAACATGAGCAACGGTCAGTATGTTGACGGTAACACCACCAATGACGCAGTGGGTTTTGGGCTGAAACTGGGCTATGACTGGAAGCCAAACCTCTCCGGCTACGTTACGCCATACGCAGCGGTGTCTGGCCTCTTCCAGTCCGGTGATGACTATCGTCTCAGCAATGACATGCGCATGGATGGGCAATCTTACGATAGCCTGCGTTATGAACTCGGTGTCGATGCCGGTTACACCTTCAACTACGGCGGCGATCAGGCTCTGACCCCTTACTTCAAACTGGCCTACGTGTATGATGATGCCGATAACAATGCTGATATTAACGGCGACAGCATTGATAACGGCGTGAAAGGCTCAGCTGTGCGGGTAGGGCTGGGCACCCAGTTCAGCTTCACGAAAAACTTCAGTGCTTACACTGATGCCACTTATCTGGGCGGCGGCGACGTTGACCAGAACTGGGGGGCAAATCTGGGTGTGAAATATACCTGGTAATGAATAAGGCGGGGGGATATCCCCCGCTTTTTATATACAGAAATAAAAATAATATTGAACCGACAAATACGGATGCCTTGAGGTCTGCATGAACGTTAATGCGAAACCACTTTCTGAATTACGCCGGCTCGAACAGTACTTGAAATCAGCCAGTACCTCTTTTAAATGTGCCCCACAGCAATTAATTACCTCCGGCAAGGGTAGTGAGTCCCGGACGATCGTAGTACAGACCGGTATCATCGAAATCTATCGACATTCGGATGAACTGCTTGTGGGCATCGCGACAGCGCCCTTTATTTTTGGTTTGTCCGCCGTGATGATTAATTCCTGTCAGGAATATAAGGTGATAGCCAAAGCATCCTGCACGGGTTTTTATTTGCCCACTGAAACTACCCGCCAACTGCTGCAACAGAATTCCCTGTGGCAAGACGCTTTCGGTTGGTTATCCTGGATAAATTACATTCTTGGAAAACGCGATATGCAGCTGGTGGGAAATAACTCCTATCACCAGATCCGCGCCATGCTGCTGAATATGGCGGAATGGGATGAAGCGTTGCGTTCAAAAATTGGTGTGATGAATCATATTCAACAAAGTACGCGTATTTCACGCTCGGTTGTTGCAGAGGTTCTCGCAGCCCTACGGCAAGGAAACTATATCAGTATGAGCCGGGGCAAACTGGTTAGTATCAACCGTTTGCCCACGGAATATTAATATCAGTTGGACGCGGTAAGCACCTGAGCTTTATTGGCGCTCAGTTCAGCCACTAAATTATTAAGGCCGTCACTCATATTGACGAAACGCGTATGCGGAGAGCGGGTAACGACAACAAACGCGCCCACGTTTGACTGCGGGATCATCGCCATATACGTGATGAATCCACCGCCGCCGCCGGTTTTCTGAATAATTCCCGGACGGCCATTTTTCGGCGCCATATAGACCCAGCCCATGCCGAGCGCATCGGCTTTACCCGGCACGTCCATCCCAATAACGCGGTGCAGCTGGGTACGCTGATAGATCAGGGTCTGCATACGATCGGCCTGGCTGCTGCGCGAGTAGAAATCCGATGAAAGGAACTGCTGCATCCAGCGCATCATATCGCCAGGCGTGGAGTAAACCCCGCCGCTGCCCACGGCCGCCAGCGTATTATTACAGGGGCTAGCGCCTTTCTCAGCCACCATCAAACGACGGCACTGGTCCGGGGACGGGGTAAAGGTGGTGTCTTTCATGCCCAGCGGACGGGTTATCTGCTCTTCAAACAGCTGCGTGTAGGGTTTACCAGACGCCGTAGAAAGGGCGTCCGCCAGCAGGTCAAACGCCAGGTTTGAATAGGAGGCCTGCGAACCCGGAGCTGCCTTCAGCGTGGCGGTGCTCAGGTAATTCCAGCGCTGGTCGCGCGTTGGCCAGACAAATACGTCACGATGCGCCGCCCCGCCTGGCTGCTCACGCGGCAGGGCGCTGGTATGGGTGGCAAGGTTCACAAGCCGGATTGGCGTGCCCTGGTAGGTCGGAACGCGCGCGCCAGGCGGCGCGTATTTGCTGAGCGGGTCGTCGAGCTTAACCACGCCCTGGTCGAGCAGTTTCACCAGCATTTCACTCGTCATCAGCTTGGTTAAGGATGCGATGCGGATAACGGAATCCAGCTGCGGGTGAACGTTATTTCCTGGGCGCGTCTCGCCAAAGCTGCGGAACACGCGCTGGTTGCCGTCGATCACGACCATCGCCATCCCGGTCGCGCCGCTGCCGTAATAGATAAGGTTCGCGTAGCGATCGGCAATATCTGAAGCCAGAACGGGCGCCGTCAGCGGTTGGGCTGCCTGGGCGGTAGAAAAGCTCACCGCACACAGCGCGGCAAAAGAGAGCAGACAACGTTTCAACGAAAAGCATCCATGAAGTGAATGAGGAAAGTAATGGGTATTTATACTACTAATCGGAACCTTGCAATGCCCCGAATTGCATAACGATAGCGAGAAAAACGTAACCATGGGTAAATATGAACAATTTACTTGCAAGCCATCTCCCATTTTGTGACATCGGGCTTATGATAGGCACCTGTGTCACTCAATCTTACGGAGAACGGTATGTCTGAAAAGCGTGTGGTTATGGTTGTCGATATGCAGAACGGCGTATTTGAAACGCCTCGTCATCAGCGTGAAAAGTGTGTCTCTCTGATCAACCAGCTTACGCAGGCAGCCGACAAGGTGATTTTTATCCAGCATACCGAGGCAGGGGGGCTGGAAGAGGGAAGTGATGGGTTTGCATTGCTGCCTGAACTGCACCAGCCTGCTGATGCGCTCTATGTTACCAAGACGGCCTGCGATGCGTTTTATAACACGCCGCTTGAGGCGCTATTACGCGAGCAGGGTATTCAAGAGTTTGTCATCTGTGGTTGTGCCACGGATTACTGTGTCGATGCGACGATCAAGAACGGTGTGAGCCGGGGTTATCACATCACCGTGGCGGAAGATGCTCACACTACCGCCAATCGCCCGGCGGCAGATGCGCAGATCCTGATTAACCACCACAACGACGTCTGGCGTAACTTCATCGCGCCGGCGAATCCTCTCGCAGTGAAACGCACCGAAACAATTCTCGAAAACTGGAAAGCGAACTAATAATTAACCCTCGGGTCTGACCTTTTTGCCTGAGCCTTGAGACGGGCTCAGGCATGATTTTCGTGTGGTGATGTGTTGAACACAGCAAAAGCCATAACAACAAGAAGGAAGCATTATGTTTAAGTCTTTTTTCCCAAAGCCGGGGCCATTTTTCCTGTCGGCATTTATTTGGGCACTGATCGCCGTTATTTTCTGGCAGGCGGGCGGCGGTACCTGGCTGACGCGCATCACGGGTGCGACGGGCGATGTACCGATTAGCGCGGCGCGCTTCTGGTCGCTGAGCTATCTGCTGTTTTATGCCTATTACACGCTGTGCGTGGGGATGTTTGCGCTGTTCTGGTTTGTGTACTCTCCGCACCGCTGGCAATACTGGTCAATCCTCGGCACATCACTGATTATTTTTGTGACCTGGTTCCTTGTGGAAGTGGGTGTGGCGGTCAACGCCTGGTATGCTCCGTTCTATGATCTGATCCAGACGGCGCTGAGTTCACCGCATAAAGTGACCATTAATCAGTTCTACCACGAGGTAGGCATTTTCCTTGGCATCGCTCTTATTGCTGTAGTCATCGGTGTGATGAACAACTTCTTCGTCAGCCACTATGTTTTCCGCTGGCGTACCGCGATGAACGAACACTATATGGCGCACTGGCAACACCTGCGCCATATCGAAGGTGCGGCGCAGCGTGTGCAGGAAGACACCATGCGTTTTGCCTCCACCCTTGAAGACATGGGCGTAAGCTTTATCAATGCCATTATGACGCTTATTGCCTTCCTGCCCGTGTTGGTTACACTCTCGGCGCATGTGCCGGATCTGCCTATTGTCGGCCATCTACCGTACGGTCTGGTGATTGCAGCAATCGTCTGGTCTCTGATGGGGACGGGGCTGCTGGCGGTGGTTGGGATTAAACTGCCAGGGCTGCAGTTTAAAAATCAGCGTGTCGAAGCGGCTTATCGTAAAGAGCTGGTATACGGTGAAGATGATGCAAACCGTGCATCGCCACCGACCGTACGTGAGCTGTTCAGCGCTGTGCGTCGTAACTATTTCCGTCTCTACTTCCACTATATGTATTTCAACATTGCGCGCATTTTGTATCTGCAGGTGGATAACGTTTTCGGTTTGTTCTTGCTGTTCCCGTCCATTGTTGCGGGTACGATTACGCTCGGTCTGATGACGCAGATCACTAACGTTTTCGGTCAGGTCCGTGGGGCGTTCCAGTACTTAATCAACTCCTGGACCACGCTGGTGGAGCTGATGTCTATCTACAAACGTCTGCGCAGCTTTGAACGTGAGCTGGACGATCGTGACCTGCAGGAAGTGACCAATACTTTTAGCTAATACAGGGAGTTGCTATGTCTTTTGCCGTACCGCGTGCGTTACCGTTGTCCTTACTGACTGCTCTCGTCCTGGTCGGATGCGCCGAAAAAGGGGCTGCTCCGCTCAAGAAGGGCGAAAAGCCGGTTGATGTGGCAAGCGTTGTGCGGCAGAAAATGCCCGCCAGCGTGAAGGATCGCAATGCGTGGGCAGAGGCGCTGGCAAAAACCTTTGAAAGCCAAAAGATCGCGCCGACCGAGGAGAATATTTGCTCGGTACTGGCGGTGGCGCAGCAGGAATCAATGTACCAGTCAGACCCGGTGGTGCCGGGTCTGAACAAAATTGCCTGGAAAGAGATCGACCGCCGCGCGGAATCCATGCATATCCCGGTCTTTCTTGTTCATACCGCGCTTAAAATCACCTCGCCAAACGGCAAAAGCTACAGCGAACGGCTGGATACGGTGAAAACTGAAAAACAGCTCAGCGCCATCTTTGATGATTTCATCAGTATGGTCCCGATGGGGCAGAAGCTGTTTGGCTCACTGAACCCGGTACACACCGGTGGCCCGATGCAGGTGAGCATCGCGTTCGCGGAGAAGCATACCGACGGCTACCCGTGGAAAATCGACGGTACGGTGCGCCAGGAGGTCTTCTCCCTGCGCGGTGGGCTGTGGTTCGGCACGTATCATCTGCTGAACTATCCGGCGAACTACAATGAGCCGCTGTACCGTTTTGCCGACTTTAACGCGGGCTGGTATGCCAGCCGTAATGCGGCATTTCAGAGTGCGGTCAGCCGCGCAAGCGGCGTCAAGCTGGCGCTGGACGGCGATCTCATCGCTTACGGCAGCAGCGAGGCGGGCAGCACCGAGCTGGCGGTACGGAAATTATCGACAGCGCTTGGCCTGAGCAACAGCGATATTCGCCGTCAGCTTGAGAAAGGTGATAGCCTGGCCTTTGAGAAAACGGATCTGTACAAGAAAGTCTTTGCTCTTGCCGAGCAGAAGAGCGGGAAAACGTTACCGAGAGCTATTCTGCCGGGTATTCAACTGGAAAGCCCGAAGATCACGCGTAACCTGACAACCGCATGGTTCGCAAAGCGGGTGGACGATCGTCGGGCGCGTTGTATGGGGCTTTAACGGCGGCGGCGAACACGCAAAACTAACGCCACGACGCCTAAAATCATACAACCGGCGAGGAAGGGAACAAGGCCAAACAGGGTACTGACACCAAACCCAATCTCAACTCGCGGGCGTCCGTTATCCTGTACCTGCATCAGGTGTTCATATACCCCTGGCGCATGAACCAGCATATTGAGCAGCTGGGAACCGGCCCAGAAGCAGAACAGAACAAACAGGGCATAAGCAATATTACCTGCCGTGGAGGTTTTTGGTTTGCCGCCAAAAATCGGTTTCGACAATGTAAAATCAGCCATGATGACCTCCCGAAATATCATTCTGTTCAATACGCTTCTTACAGGGGGAGTTTGACAGGTCATCGCATTTGTCAATATCAGAATCGTGGTAATTTTCCCTCAGGAATTCTCCTGGATTGTCGATTTCTGCAGCACATCACAATTTCATCCCTTAAGTGAAATTGCGTCGCGTTTCAGAATTTCCGTATCCGCCACAGACCTGGCCGTAAAACTGTGAGAGGATGTCTTTTTTTCCTGCCGGAGTTGTTATGAAACTCACGTCCAAACTACGCCGTGACTGGCACTACTACGCCTTTGCTATCGGGCTGATCTTTATTCTTAACGGCGTCGTGGGGCTGCTGGGATTTGAAGCAAAAGGATGGCAAACCTATGCCGTCGGGCTGGTGACCTGGGTGATCAGCTTCTGGCTGGCTGGATTGATTATCCGCCGTCGTCCTGAAGAAACGACAGCGGATGAGACGGAGACGGCGAAGAGCGCCGATTAACCGTTTACGGAGCTTTTAAGGGCGCTGTCGGCGGCATGACGCTCCAGCGCCAGCTCGATCAGGCGAGTGATAAGTTCAGAGTAGCTCAGCCCGCTCGCCTGCCAAAGTTTCGGATACATGCTGATATTCGTGAAACCCGGCAGCGTGTTGATTTCATTGATGACCACCTCGTTTTCCGGCGTCAGGAATACATCCACACGCGCCATACCGCTGCAGCCGAGTGTCTGATAGGCGTTAATGGCGATCGCCCGGATCTTATCGTTGATTGCGGGATCGATATTGGCAGGCACGACAACCTGAGCACCTTTGTCATCAATGTATTTGGTGTCGTAGGAGTAGAAGTCGCTGTTTAAGACCACTTCACCGCAGGTGCTCGCCTGTGGAAAATCATTGCCCAGCACGGCACACTCAATTTCACGGCCTTTAATGCCCTGCTCAACCACCACTTTATGGTCGAATTCAAACGCCAGACGGACAGCCTGTGTGAACTCTTCTTCGCTGGTGACTTTGCTGACGCCTACGGAGGAGCCCTGGTTTGCCGGTTTCACAAACAGCGGCAGACCCAGCTCTCCGCTAATTTGCGCGAAGCTGTGTTTGTCGCGGTTGGCGCGAGTGAGCGTCACGAAAGGCGCTATATTCAGCCCGGCATCACGCAGCAGGCGTTTGGTGACGTCTTTGTCCATGCACGCGGCAGAGCCGAGGACGTCCGAGCCGACGAACGGCAGGTTGGCCATGCGCAACATTCCCTGCAGGGAACCATCTTCACCCAGAGTACCGTGAACGATGGGGAACACGACATCAATCTGAGCGAGAGACTGTGCATTGCCAGCGTCGATGAGTTGCCCCTTCACGACGCCGGGCACAGTGGCGACGCTAATTTCCGAAGGATTAAGGGCGATATGTGCTGGATCGTTGGCATTAAGCAGATACTGGCTAGCATCGTTAACATGCCACTGGCCCTGTTTATCAATGCCCAGCAGCACCACGTCGAAACGGCTTTTATCAATTGCATCAACGATATTCTTGGCTGATTGCAATGAAACCTCGTGCTCTGCTGATTTTCCCCCAAAGACAATACCTACGCGCTGCTTTGCCATCTCACTCTCTTCCAGTATGACGAAAAGCCAATAACATACCACGATGCCCTGCGGGTTTCGCGGCCTTCCGCCATAATGTTTTGGGGAATGTTGATGGGGAAGTGGGAGAGGGAAAACTCTTCTGAAGCATAAAATCTCGCCTGGAAATGGATGATTTGTGACTTATTTCACAAATATGATGACTGGGAAGATAAAACACCAAAGTCATCAAGGCCGCATCTCTGGTGCGACGTCAGTATGCGTAACTTGCTAATCTGTAGGCGAATTCGCCTAAAAATGAAGACTGTTTCTTTATGGAATCATGGAAAGTTAATCTTATCTCGGTCTGGTTCGGTTGCTTCTTTACCGGGCTCGCCATCAGCCAGATCCTGCCGTTCCTGCCGCTGTATGTGTCACAGTTGGGTGTGACCTCGCACGAGGCGCTCTCCATGTGGTCTGGTCTGACGTTCAGCGTCACGTTTCTGGTCTCCGCGATTGTGTCACCAATGTGGGGCAGCCTGGCGGATCGGAAAGGCCGAAAGCTGATGCTGCTGCGCGCCTCGCTCGGGATGGCGATTGCCATTCTGCTGCAGGCCTTCGCCACCAACGTCTGGCAACTGTTTTTCCTGCGGGCGGTGATGGGGCTGACTTCCGGGTATATTCCGAATGCCATGGCGCTGGTCGCCTCGCAGGTGCCGCGAGAACGTAGCGGCTGGGCATTGAGTACGCTTTCCACCGCACAGATTAGCGGCGTAATTGGCGGCCCGCTGCTGGGGGGCTTTCTGGCGGACCACGTCGGGCTGCGCGCCGTATTTATCATTACCGCGATCCTGCTGGTGGTCAGTTTTCTGGTCACGCTTTTTCTTATCAAAGAGGGCGGTCGTCCCGTTATCAGCAAATCTGAACGTCTGAGTGGCAAGGCTGTCTTCGCCTCTCTGCCTTACCCTGGGCTCATGATCAGCCTGTTTGTTACTACTATGGTGATCCAGCTCTGTAACGGTTCGGTCGGGCCGATTCTGGCGTTGTTTATTAAGTCGATGGAGCCAGACAGCAATAATATCGCCTTTCTCAGCGGCATGATCGCCGCCGTGCCAGGCGTATCGGCACTGATTTCTGCACCACGGTTGGGAAAACTGGGGGATAGGATCGGTACGGCGCGAATTCTGATGGCTACGCTGATTTTTGCCGTGGTGCTCTTTTTCGCGATGTCGTTTGTGACCTCTCCGCTTCAGCTTGGCGTGCTGCGATTTTTGCTCGGCTTTGCCGATGGCGCAATGCTGCCTGCGGTACAGACCTTGCTGGTCAAATATTCCAGCGACCAGGTGACAGGGCGTATTTTTGGATATAACCAGTCGTTTATGTATTTGGGTAATGTTGCCGGTCCGCTTATTGGCGCCTCTGTTTCCGCGATGGCCGGTTTTCGTTGGGTATTTGCCGCGACGGCGATTGTTGTTTTGATCAACATTATCCAGCTGGCTATTGCTCTGCGGCGCCGCAGGCACATGGCGGAGGTAAAATCGGCAAGATAATGCTTCTGTCGATGTATTGTATATTCTTATGATTGCCGCATTTTTCTATCACCCAATGCGGCATTTTTTATAGAAAAACGTTTCGCTGATAATTCCGAAACCCTATTTTTTTCGATGTCGTCACTTTTGCATAAGATAATACCTTTCTCCGCTTTGCATATTTCCCTCTTGATGTTAGTTTCAGGGGAAATCACATAAGGAAATAACACGATGAAAAATCTCATTGCTGAGTTGCTGGTCAAGCTTGCACAAAAGGAAGAGGAGTCAAAAGAACTGGTCGCCCAGGTCGAAGCTCTGGAAATTGTTGTCACCGCACTATTACGACAGATGGCTAAATCTGACCAGCAGGCATTAATAGAGAGCGTCGAAGGTGCGCTGGATAAGGCAAAACCCGATACTCAGGTTCCGGTTGAGGATGCAGAGTTGCTCCAGCAATACGTAAAGAAGCTCTTGAGGCATCCTCGCAGCTAAACCGTCGCCGGACATAACGACGTGTCATAGAATTGTCATGCAGGATGCCTATAGTCGCTCTGTTTTTATTTTTATGTATTTGTACATGGAGAAAATAAATTGAAACAGAGCGCACTTTTCATCGCATTACTTCCCCTGTTTATTACCCCTGCTATTTATGCTGATACGTCCAATACTCACATGCTGGATAATCGCGCAGCAAAAGGGGATATCACTCAGCCAGGCGGCGCACGCCGTTTATCTGAAGATCAAACAGCCGCTATTCGCGCTTCGCTGAATGAGAAACCGGCGAAAAATATCATTCTGCTTATTGGCGATGGAATGGGTGATTCCGAAATAACAGCGGCGCGAAATTATGCCGAGGGGGCAGGCGGATTTTTTAAAGGTATCGACGCATTGCCGCTGACCGGACAATATACCCATTACTCACTGGATAAAAAAACCGGTAAACCGGATTACGTAACGGATTCGGCTGCCTCTGCTACGGCGTGGTCTACGGGGGTAAAAACCTATAATGGCGCGCTGGGTGTCGATATTCACGAAAAAGATCATCAAACCATTCTGGAAATGGCAAAAGCGGCGGGGCTGGCCACCGGCAACGTTTCTACCGCTGAACTTCAGGACGCGACGCCGGCGGCGCTGGTATCGCATGTGACTTCACGTAAGTGCTACGGCCCGTCGGTGACCAGTGAAAAATGTCCAACCAACGCCCTGGAAAAAGGGGGCAAAGGCTCGATTACTGAACAACTGCTGAATGCACGCGCTGACGTCACGCTGGGCGGTGGGGCGAAAACCTTTGCAGAAACCGCGACGGCTGGCGAATGGCAGGGTAAAACGCTGCGTGAGCAGGCACAGGCTCGTGGCTATCAACTGGTGAGCGATGCAAGCGCTCTGGCAGCAATCACTGAGGCGAATCAAGACAAACCGCTGCTGGGACTGTTCTCTGATGGCAATATGCCTGTGCGCTGGGAAGGTCCAAAAGCCTCTTATCACGGCAATATTGATAAGCCTGCCGTGACCTGTACTCCTAACCCGAAACGCACTGACAGCGTGCCGACGCTGGCGGCAATGACCGATAAAGCGATCTCTCTGCTGAGCAAGAGCGAAAAAGGGTTCTTCCTGCAGGTGGAAGGCGCGTCGATCGACAAGCAAGATCATGCGGCGAATCCGTGTGGCCAGATTGGCGAAACCGTCGACCTGGACGAAGCGGTGCAGAAGGCACTCGAATTCGCGAAGAAAGACGGAAACACTCTTGTGGTGGTCACCGCGGACCATGCGCACGCCAGCCAGATCATCCCGGCAGATACCAAAGCGCCAGGCCTGACGCAGGCGCTGAACACGAAAGATGGTGCTGTAATGGTGCTGAGCTATGGCAACTCTGAAGAAGAGTCCATGGAGCACACGGGCACTCAGCTGCGTATTGCCGCCTACGGACCGCATGCGGCAAATGTGGTAGGACTGACCGATCAAACCGATCTGTTCTACACCATGAAAGCGGCACTAGGCCTTAAATGATAAAAGCCCGGCGGAATTTGTCTCTGCCGGGTGACTTTTTTCCTGTCACGGACCAGACTTACAGGGAATGTTTACAAAAGGATGGTGCAATGAAAACAACATTACTGGTTACTCTGCTCTCTGGCCTGTTCCTGATTTCATCGGCGAACGCGGAAGAGAAAACATTAACGCCTCAGCAACAACGCATGACCACCTGTAACCAACAGGCCACGTCCCAGAGTCTGAAGGGGGATGCCCGTAAGACCTATATGAGCGATTGCCTTAAAAATGGCGCATCTAAACCTGCTGAAAAAAGCCTGACGCCACAGCAGCAGAAAATGCGCGACTGTAATGCGAAGGCCACTGAGCAGTCTCTGAAAGGTGACGATCGCAGTAAATTTATGAGCACCTGCCTGAAGAAAAAAGCGTAGTTCTAACGGGTGAGTGGCTCTGGCGACTCACCCGAAATTTCATACTTTCCTCGCACCCCCCCTCTCTATAATTTGGGAAAATGTTTCAGAATATTCCCAAAAATGATGAATGATGAATCTTATTACAACAAAAAATGCATTCGCGAAGAGTGGGATTTAACCCTTTCTCTGGATGCCCCTCACCGTGCTGGCATTCAGTTTGCCCGGCGAGTTCGGCTGGCGCGCGCTGTCGGGCTGGCGGCGATGTTTTTCCCTGTAGCGGGGATACTGGTCACCCATTTTTTACCCGGTGGCTGGTGGCTTTTACTGGTGGGATGGGCGTTCATCTGGCCTCATCTCGCCTGGCAGTTATCTTGTCGTGCTTCATCACCTCATCAGCAGGAAATTTTCAATCTCAAAATGGATGCCATTATCGCCGGGCTCTGGATTGGCGTGATGGGGATAAATGCGTTACCCACAACCGCGCTGGTGATGATGGTGGGCATGAATATGATGGGCTCCGGCGGCTGTCGACTCTTCATTCCGGGGATCATATTGACCCTGCTTTCCGCACTGTTGACGCTGCCCCCGGTCGGGAGAGTGGTGGTCTTTAATCCTGATCCGGTGGAGTGGGGCTTAACGCTTCCTGTGTTTGTGCTTTATCCCATGCTGTTTGCCTGGCTAAGCCATCGCACTGCCGTCAGGCTGGCTGAACATAAGCGGCGGCTGGAAATGATGAGTACACGCGATGGAATGACAGGAGTCTTTAATCGTCGACACTGGGAAATGCTGTTGCGAAACGAATTTGAGCAGTGCCGACGTCATAATGGTACGGCAACAATATTGCTGATTGATATCGACCACTTTAAAAACATCAACGACACCTGGGGGCATGATGTGGGTGATGAGGCGATCATTGCGATTACGCGTCAGTTGCAGATTTCGGTACGTTCAGGCGATGCAATAGGCCGTTTTGGTGGAGATGAATTTGCGGTGATTATGTCGCGGACAGCCGCTGACAGCGCAATCGCCGTTATGTCCCGGGTTCATGAACGGCTGGAAAAACTGTCGTTACCTTGCGCACCTGAAGAAACCCTGCGCATAAGCGTAGGTATCGCCACCTGGGGGCCGCAGTTTGGGCACTACCGGGAGTGGCTCAAGGCGGCTGATGTGGCGCTGTACAAGGCAAAAAATGCCGGGCGTGGCCGCACAGAAGTGGCTGCCTGACACCCGGCTGAGACGATCAGGATTTACTCAGTTTCTCTGATTTTTCCATGCATTTTGCCATCGCTTCGATGACGGCAGCACGGAATCCGCGTTCTTCCAGTACCCGCACCGCTTCGATGGTGGTACCGCCAGGGGAGCAAACCATATCTTTCAGCTCACCAGGATGTTTACCGGTTTCCAGCACCATTTTGGCAGAACCCATAACTGCCTGTGCTGCGAATTTATACGCCTGCGCACGCGGCATACCGCCCAGTACTGCGGCGTCGGCCATCGCTTCTAAGAACATGAAGACATACGCAGGGGCTGAACCGCTCACGCCGACAACCGGATGGATCATGGATTCGGCAATCACTTCCGCTTCACCGAAGCAGCGGAAAATGTTCAGGACATCAGCCACGTCTTCCGTGGTCACCAGTGCGTTTGGCGTGACGGAAGTCATGCCAGCGTTGACCAGTGAAGGGGTATTAGGCATCGCCCGGACGATTTTACGGTCATGACCCAGCGCGCGCGCCAGTTGATCCAGCGTGACGCCCGCAGCAATGGAGACGACCAGCGTCTCTTTATTCAGGCTGGAGGTGATGTCGCTCAGCACTTTGATCATGATGTTCGGCTTGACGGCGCCAAAGACGATATCGGCGACCTGGGCGACTTCCTGAGCGCTTTCGGCGGCGTTGATCCCGTATTGATCGCGCAACGCGGCGACTTTATCAGGTGACGGGGTATAAACCCAAATCTGACCCGGCAGCACCTGCCCGCTGGCGATCAGGCCGCCCAGGATGGCTTTGCCCATGTTACCGCAGCCGATAAACCCGATTTTCTTATCCATCACGACTCTCCGTCATTATGCGTTGTTTTCTCTGATTGATAGCTTAACAACGAAATGCAGGCGACAATAGTCGGCAGAGTCATTAAGGGGAGACAATATGGCGATTTGGGTTGATGCGGACGCGTGTCCGAATGTGATTAAAGAAATTTTGTTCCGTGCCGCCGAGCGTGTTCAGATGCCGCTAACGCTGGTGGCGAACCAGAATATTCGCGTCCCTCCTTCCAGATTCATTCGCGCGTTGCGGGTTCCGGCCGGGTTTGACGTGGCTGATAACGAAATTGTCCGTCTGTGTAGCGCGGAAGATCTGGTGATCACGGCGGATATCCCTCTGGCTGCCGAAGTGCTGGAGAAAGGGGCTGCAGCGCTTAACCCTCGGGGTGAGCGTTATTCACCTGCGACCATTCGGGAAAAACTCACTATGCGTGATTTTATGGATACGCTCCGCGCCAGCGGTGTGCAGACGGGTGGGCCAGACAGCTTATCCCAGCGCGATCGTCAGCAGTTTGCCGCAGAGCTGGATAAATGGTTGCTGGAAGTGAAGCGTCGCACCGCGTAATGATAACCATTGTCAATTTGTGGTACAGTATGGCCTCCTCAGGGTTGTCATCCCGTACCGCTTTGCAGTAAAGTAATCGAAACATCTTCTGCAATTATTTCTTTACACTCTTCGGCCATCCGGCATCAAGGGGAACACCTGGTTATGACCCAACCCATCTTTTTAGTTGGCCCCCGCGGCTGTGGGAAAACCACCGTTGGCCTGGAACTGGCACGCGCGTGCGATCGTCAGTTTGTGGATACTGACCACTGGTTGCAAACAGAGGCCGGAAGAACGATCGCGGACATTGTCGAACAGGAAGGATGGGACAGCTTCCGCGCACGTGAAACGGCAGCGCTGAAAGCGGTAACCACACCTTCTGCGGTTATCGCGACAGGAGGGGGCATTGTTCTGGCTGAATGTAATCGCCACTTTATGCGCGAAAAAGGGATTGTGATCTATCTCAGTGCACCTGTTTCGGCTCTGGTAGGGCGTCTGGAAGCCTTTCCGGAAGAGGGGCAACGTCCTGCACTGACCTCCAGACCGCTTAGCGAAGAGGTGAGAGAAGTGCTGGCTGAACGTGATGCGCTATACCGTGAAGCAGCACACCACGTGGTGGATGCTTCTGCGGCTCCTGAAGATGTGGTTACCCAGATTATTACTGCTCTACGTTTGGCTTGTGCCAGCTAACCGGCGTCTATACTTATAGCTCAGACATATAAAAAAGGATGAGCTATGCCGACCAGACCTCCCTATCCGCGTGAAGCGCGCATTATTACCGTTGAAAAAGGCCATACGGGTCATACTGTTACCTGGTATCAACTGCGTGCCGATCACCCTAAACCAGACTCGCTGATCAGTGAACACGAGACTGAACAGGAAGCGCTGGATGCGAAACGGCGCTACGAAGATCCTGATATAACCTGACCGTTTTCCTAAACGCTCCAGGATCGTGCCTGAATCACACTTTTTACTCATCGAGAAAGTTAAGCAGGAGTTAATATTTAGTTATTACAAGTAACTCCGATATTGACGGTCGATCTTTACATTTCGATGTGAAGATCACCTGCTACGCTTGGTGCTGTTTTGTTGAAAAAATGAACTGTGCAGCGTAGTGAGCCTGTACCTGTGTGCACGATGTTGTAGTAATGGAAGGCGATAAAGATGAAGGCGACGTTGGCGATCCTCACCATTGGTGTGGTCCCTGTAAGCGAAGTGTTACCGCTCTTAACCGAGCATGTCTCTGAACAACAGATAACGCATCTTAGCCTGCTGGGGAAGATGAGTCGGGAAGAGGTCATGGAGGACTACGCTGTCGAGGCGGGGGAGGATCCCCTGGCGACGTTATTAAGTGACGGTAAACTGGCGCATGTTTCGCGTCAGAAAATCGAGCGCTCGCTGCAAGGGGTGATAGAAGTGCTCGATAATCAAGGTTATGACGTTATTTTGCTGATGAGTACCGCACCCATTAAAGGTCTCACGGCGCGTAATGCGATTCTGCTGGAGCCGATGCGCATCATCCCGCCGCTGGTGGCCTCAATTGTTGATGGTCATCAGGTGGGGGTCATCGTCCCGATTGAAGAGTTGATGGACAACCAGGAGGCAAAGTGGCACGTGCTTGAAAAAGTGCCCTTATATGCGCTGGCAAATCCTTTCTGGGATAGCGATGCCGCACTGATTGAGGCCGGACGTGAGTTGCTGGAGAGAGGGGCGGATGTGTTGATTCTGGACTGTCTTGGCTTCCACCAGCATCATCGCGATTTACTGCAGAAGGCGCTGGATGTGCCGGTGCTGTTATCCAATGTTCTGATGGCTCGCCTGGCTTCAGAGCTTCTGACGTAATGATTTTGCGTGACAGGTGATGAGCATGGCCCCTATAGTGAATTTTTATCTAAAAATATAAGGGCCAGTTCATGCTTCAAAGTAACGAATACTTTTCCGGTAAAGTGAAATCCATTGGTTTTACCAGCAGCAGCACTGGCCGCGCCAGTGTCGGTGTCATGGCCGAAGGGGAATACACTTTTGGTACGGCCGAAGCGGAAGAGATGACGGTCGTTAGCGGTGCGCTCAACGTCCTACTGCCGGGTGAAACGGAATGGAAAGTTTACGCAGCCGGGCAAGTTTTCAACGTTCCTGGCCACAGCGAGTTCCATCTGCAGGTTGCTGAACCGACCTCTTATCTGTGCCGCTATCTGAAATAAAAAATAAGCCGGGTGGCGCTAACGCTTACCCGGCCTACGCTTTGCCTGTTATCTTTGCGCTTCGCCGCCGAGACCTTCCACCAGATTCTGAATCAACGCGGCCAGTTCCCCGGTCATCAGGATGAAGTCCGCGTCAAAACGCTGGGCGTAATCTTCCCGGTCGATGTCTTCATTCTGATCGCGCAGTTCATCGCAGAACTTCAGACGTTTCACGGAACCGTCATCGCACATCATAAACTGAATCCGCTGCTGCCAGTCGAGCGCCAGTTTGGTCACCACTTTGCCCGCTTCGATGTGTACGGCAATCTCGTCGCTCACCAGATCCTGTTTCTTCGCGCGGATCACGCCGCCATCTTCCAGCAGGGCTTTCAGCTCGGCCTCATCGAGGATCTGGAAACCTTGCGCGGCAGCACCGCTGCGTACCCACTCGGTCAGGGTCAGCTCGATTGGCGTTTCCAGCGCCAACGGTACGACCGGCAGAGAGCCGATGCTTTTGCGCAGCAGAGCCAGCGTATCTTCTGCTTTTTTGGCGCTGGCGCAGTCCACCATAATCAGCCCGTTAACGGTATCGATCCACATCATGGTCTGGCTGAAGCGGCTAAAGGCGCGCGGCAGCAGAGAGTGCAGAACTTCGTCTTTCAGCGAATCTTTTTCGGTTTTCTTCAGCTTGCGACCCTGTTCGGCTTCCAGCTTGAAGATCTTCGCTTCGAGCGCCTGTTTAACCACCGGCGTTGGCAGAATTTTCTCTTCTTTACGGGCGCAGACGATGATTTGACCCGTGCTGCTGGCGTGGGTCAGTGCATCGCTTTGTGAACCCATTGGCGGAACCCAACCGGTTTTTGCCATATCCTGGCTACCGCAAGGGGAAAAGGTGTAAGCGGCTAACTGTTTTTCCATCTCTTCTGCACGCAGCGAAACGTCGCGGCTGAGACGGTAAACCATCAAATTTTTGAACCACAGCATGATAATTTCCACGGCCTTGTCGTTAAATCAGCGGGCATGATAACGAATTGTCGCATCGCTTGCATTGCTAATCGGGAAGCGTGCTTCTACTCTGTTGATAATCAAAATAATGAGGAGAGTCTTGTGCGTATTGGGATTGATTTGGGCGGCACCAAAACAGAAGTCATCGCACTGAGCGAGCAGGGGGAACAGCTGTTCCGCCACCGTCTGCCTACGCCGCGCGATGATTATCACCAGACTATCGAGACGATCGCGAGACTGGTTGAAATGGCAGAGCAGGCGACAGGACAAAACGGCAGCGTTGGGATGGGGATCCCGGGGTCGATCTCGCCATATACCGGGGTGGTTAAAAATGCCAACTCGACGTGGCTAAACGGTCAGCCTTTTGATAAAGATTTGAGCGCGCGTCTGAAACGCGAAGTGCGTCTGGCCAACGACGCTAACTGTCTGGCGGTTTCAGAAGCGATTGACGGCGCGGCTGCCGGTGCCCATACCGTTTTTGCCGTCATCATCGGTACCGGCTGCGGTGCAGGCGTGGCCTTTGGCGGGCGTGCCCATATCGGGGGTAACGGTACGGCGGGCGAGTGGGGACACAACCCGCTGCCGTGGATGGATGAAGATGAGCTTAAATACCGCGCTGAAGTACCGTGCTATTGCGGCAAGCAAGGTTGTATTGAGACGTTTATCTCCGGTACCGGTTTTGCGACCGATTACCACCGTCTGAGTGGTCAGCCGCTCAAAGGGAGCGAGATCATGCGTCTGGTCGAAGAACAGGATTCGGTAGCTGAACTGGCGCTCCGCCGCTACGAAATGCGCCTGGCGAAATCGCTGGCGCACGTGGTGAATATTCTCGACCCGGACGTGATTGTGCTCGGCGGCGGCATGAGCAACGTCGACCGCCTGTACAGCACGGTCCCGAATCTGGTGAAACAGTGGGTGTTTGGCGGCGAGTGTGAGACCCCGATCCGCAAAGCGCTGCACGGTGATTCCAGCGGCGTGCGCGGCGCGGCTTGGTTGTGGCCGGAATAAAAGCAAAGAGTGTTTATTCCCTCTCCCTGTGGGAGAGGGTCAGGGTGAGGGCACCAGACCGCACCGCCCCCCATTCACTCCACCGCATACTCTTTATCCAGCCTGCTGTATCCCAGCCCGTTGATCTTTTTCACTTTAATCTGCACCGGAATACGCTCTTTCATCGCCTCGACGTGGCTGATGACACCGATAGTTTTCCCGGTGGCGTTTAGCGCGTCGAGGGCATCCAGCGCGGTATCCAGCGTTTCGCTGTCGAGCGTGCCGAACCCTTCATCCAGGAACAGCGAGTCGATCCGCGTTTTGTGACTCACCAGATCGGAAAGTGCCAGCGCCAGCGCCAGGCTGACCAGGAAACTTTCGCCACCAGAGAGCGTACGGGTGTCGCGCACGGCATCCGCCTGCCAGGTATCGACCACTTCCAGCTCCAGAGCATCGCTGGCTTTGCGCTGGAGCAAATAACGCCCGTGCAGGCGGTTAAGTTGCTGGTTAGCAAGCCAGACAAGATTATCCAGCGTCAGCCCTTGGGCGAACTTGCGGAACTTGTCGCCGGTACTGGAGCCGATAAGCGCATTCAGGTACCCCCAGTCGTCTGCCAGACGGCTGGCCTCTTCAATTTGCTGCATTAAAGCCAGTTGGTGCAGGCGGTTATCGCTATCCTGCTTAAGCTGCTGGCGGATCTCTCCCTGCCGCGTGGTGTTCTCACGAAGCTGCTGCGTCAGTTGCTGGAGCCGGATCTGCAGGCCTGGTGCATCGGCGTCGAGCCCTTCTGGCCGCAGCACCAGGTGCGCCTGCAACTGTTGGTTTGCCTGTCCGGACAAGGCGGCTGCCTGCTGTATCTGGTTTTCCAGCGATTGCTTCAGATGATTGAGGTGTTGGAGCATGTTCTCATCCAGCAGAGCGGCAAGGAACGCATCTTGATCGGCAAAACAGCTGGCTGACAGGGCCTGGGTGAATTGCACCTGCGATTGCTGCAGGCGCTCACGCTCCAGCGTTTCCTGCTGCCGGTGTGCCGCCAGTTGGCTCTGCAGAGACACGCATTCGTCGTGGATTGCGCGCCAGTTGTCAGGAATGGCGGGTTCGGTCTCTTCACTGTTGGTGACCGGAAGTGCGTCAAGCAGTGGCTTCAGGGCGTTTATACGTTCCTGAATCGCACCCTGCTGTGTCTGTTTTTCCTGCCACTGTGCGAACTCCGTTTCACGGGTGTTCAGCCAGGCGGCCTCTGTACCTTCTTCAGGTACGCTGAGTGAAAGTGCGGCCAGGGCGCTTTCCAGCCCCTGACGCGTTGTCGCCAGTTGCTGCTGGTACTGGCGTTCCTGCTCTTCCATTTCGTTGAGCTGGTTTTGCAGCGTCAGACGCTGGCTGAGCTGATAAAGCTGGCGTTCATAGTGCTCCTGTTCGCTCATCCAGATGGCAATATCTTCCTGAATATTCAGCGAAATATTTAATGCCGCGCAAACCTCCTGCCACTCTTTAGTGAGCGCTTGCTCTTCCTGAGAGAGTGTCTGCGCTTCGCCTGTCTCGCGCTGGATCTGTTGAGTCAGGGCATTAACCTGGCCCAGAACCAGCAGCCCTTCCTCTTTTAGCGAGGCGACCTCTTTTTCCAGGGCATCACGGCGGCGCTGATTATCAGTCAGTTCAAGTGCTTGATATTTCTCCACGGCGGGATGTTCGCTGGAGCCGCACAGTGGACAGGGTTTACCTGCCTCAAGCTGAGAACGATAGCTTTCCAGATCTTTAATCGTCGCTTCACGTTCACACAGGGCTTTCAGGTCCAGATAGTGCTGGTTTTTCTCTTTGTATTGCAGGCGACGTAGCGTCAATGTTTCATTGAGTTTTACCTGCTCAGCCAGGGCCTTCTGCATGCTTTCACCGTTCTGGTGCAGGCGTTTTTGTAGCGGCTGATAGCGGGCATGGAGCGAGGTCAGACGTTGACGCATCGTTCGTGACTGCGCCTGTTGTTCCATCGCTACTGCAACCTCATCCACCGTCAGCGTCAGGGTTGTTTCCGGCAGGGCGGCCCGTTTATGGCGTAATTCAGTGAGGCGGGCGGTCAGGGCAGTAAGCTGATTTTTATCACGGCCAAGCTGAGCGAAGTGCGCTCGCCAGCCTGCCATTTCCTGTCCCCATAAGCGGAATCGATCATGTTCTGCCTGCCACTGCGTCAATACCGTTAATTCAGTCTGCAACTGCTCATGGGTATGAATGGCGGTATTACGGATACGCGAGCGCAGCGCGGTTTTATCGTGTAAGCGAGTATTTACTTCGATAATTCGCTGCTGGGTTTGAGCCAGACGCGAGGCTTGCTCTTGCTGGTGCTCCCAAAGCGGTCGAAGCTGAGCGGCGGGTTGAGCAAGCTGGAGCTTTGCCAGGTCAGGCGCGGCGTCGGTCAGCGCCTGCTGCGCCTGCTGTTGTAACACGGTTACGCGCTGTTGCTCGCGAAGAAGCTCATCATGGCGCGTAAGCCACTGATAATCCTTCTGCTGGCGCTGCTGTTGTGCCAGCAGTGTTTTTTCTTCGTCAGTAAGTGCCTGCAAACTTTGCTGTAACTGCTGCTGTTGCTCTTCGTTCAACAGCACAACGCCCGCCGCCTGCGCCTCGTACTTTTCAAGCACGCTGCGGGCAGCTTTGTGTTTCTCAAATACCATGGCGGAAATCTGGCCGTAGATCTCAGTGCCGGTCAGCTCTTCCAGCAGCTCGGCGCGATCGCTCGGTTTGGCGTTAAGGAAGGCGGCAAACTGCCCCTGTGAGAGCAGCATTGAGCGGGTAAAGCGCCCGTAGTCCAGCCCGGTGAGCGCGGCGGTTTGCTCCAGCTTATCCGTCACTTTGTCGGCCAGGATTTTGCCATCTTCGCAGCGCGCCAGCTCCACGCGCGGCGCCTGCAGGTTCCCGTCCGGCTGGTTGCGCGCCCGGTTCTGGCTCCAGAAGGCGCGATAGGCGGTGCCTTTTACCTCGAACTCTACTTCCGCCAGGCATTCAGCGGTGTCGCGCGTCATCAGATCGTTTTGCGCCTGAGAGACCTTCTGCAGTCGCGGTGTTTCGTGATAAAGCGCCAGACAGATGGCGTCGAGCAAGGTGGTTTTACCTGCCCCGGTCGCGCCGGTGATGGCAAACAGCCCGTTGCTGGCAAACGGCTCAGCGGTAAAGTCAATTTTCCACTCGCCCTTGAGTGAGTTGAGGTTTTTCAGACGCAGGCTCAGGATTTTCATGCGTTCTCCTCCTCGTTATTCAGCGCGTGGAGCGTATGGGCGAACAGCTCGTTCAGCCGGGCGCGTTTTGCATCGTCCATCTCTTCCTGGGCCAGTCGGCGTTCAAAAACCTCTTCGACTTTAAGTTCACTCAGCGTTTCGCGCTGAGCACTCAGCAGGATTTTTTCGCGCTGCTCGCGACTACGGCGTACCAGTAAAACCTCGACAGGAAGATCTTCCGTCAGCGCCTGAATTTTTCGCTGCATATCATGCAGATAGTCGTCTGTCGTGATTTCGATATCCAGCCAGACGGGGGGATTAAGCGCAGTGCCACGCCACTGTTCAAGCTGGGAGGTGATGGCATCAAGGTCACCCTTCAGCACCGCCAGCGGCTGGGTAACAGGGACTTCCAGCGTTTCGACGGCGCTCAGTTTACCTCCGTTAAAACTCACCAGATGCACAGACTTGGCTTTACCTGTTTCATCAAAACTCAGCGAAATGGGCGAGCCACAATAGCGAATGTGTTCGCAGCCACCGATGATCTGCGCGCGGTGGATATGCCCTAGCGCAATGTAGTCGGCAGGCGGGAAATTTTGCGCCGGGAACGCATCCAGCGTACCAATATAGATGTCACGTACGGCGTCACTTTTACTGGCTCCGACGGTGGTGAGATGCCCGGTCGCAATCACCGGAATGAGCTGTTCGCCGCGCAAGGTACAGGCATCGGTATATTGTTGGTGATAATAGTCAGTGATGCTCTGCAACAGATGCTGCTGTTTTTCCCCGCCGGACATCCCTGCCTGGCTCTGCACGATATCGCGTGGGCGCAGGAAGGGAACCGGGCACAGCACCGCTCCCGGTGTACCGTCACGTTTTTTCAGGATCTGCGGCGCATGCCCGGCACTGGCCACCACGGTAGTGTTCAGGAAGGCCAGGATGTCGCGGGATTCATTCAGCGTGGCGACGGAGTCGTGATTACCGGCGACAATCACCAGATGGCAGCCTGTTTGCTGCAGATTTACCACGAAGCGGTTGTACAGCTCACGCGCATAGCTTGGCGGCGAGCCGGTGTCGAAAATGTCACCCGCGACAATAATCGCATCCACTTCGCGCGATCGGGCCGTTTCCAGCAGCCAGTCCAGGAACGCTTCATGCTCAGCCGCACGGCTTTTACTGTAAAAGTTTTGACCCAGATGCCAGTCCGAAGTGTGAAGTATGCGCATAGGAGATCCGTGGCGAAAAAAGATGTAGACGATTATAAACATTCAGGGAGCGGAAAATAACCGCTGTAATAAAACAACAGTTTGCCATTTATGGTGGTAAGGTTTTTCATAAATCTGTCATAAATCTGACGCATAATGACGCCGCATTACAAACTTGTAACTTAAATAAGATAAGACAGGGCAAAGTATGGCGAGACGTATTCTGGTCGTAGAAGATGAAGCTCCAATTCGTGAAATGGTGTGCTTCGTGCTCGAACAAAATGGCTTCCAGCCGGTTGAAGCGGAAGATTATGACAGCGCGGTGAACCAGTTGAATGAGCCCTGGCCCGATCTGATTCTGCTCGACTGGATGTTGCCTGGCGGCTCTGGACTGCAGTTTATCAAACACATTAAACGTGAAGCGATGACCCGCGATATCCCCGTAGTCATGCTCACGGCACGTGGTGAAGAAGAGGATCGCGTGCGTGGGCTTGAAACGGGTGCCGATGATTACATTACTAAGCCGTTTTCCCCGAAAGAGCTGGTTGCTCGCATCAAAGCCGTAATGCGCCGCATTTCACCGATGGCAGTGGAAGAGGTGATTGAGATGCAAGGTCTGAGCCTTGACCCGACCTCACACCGCGTCATGACGGGCGAAAACCCGCTCGACATGGGGCCTACCGAATTTAAACTTCTGCACTTCTTTATGACTCATCCGGAACGCGTCTACAGCCGCGAACAGTTGCTGAATAACGTCTGGGGAACTAACGTGTATGTCGAAGACCGGACGGTTGACGTCCATATCCGCCGCCTGCGAAAAGCGCTGGAACTGAGCGGCCACGATCGCATGGTGCAGACGGTCCGCGGCACGGGTTATCGTTTTTCTACCCGTTTCTGAACAATGACAGGAGTGTGACGCGTGCTGGAACGTCTGTCATGGAAAAGGCTCGTCTTTGAACTGATCTTATGTTGTATTCCGGCCTTCATTCTGGGGGCCTTTCTTGGACATCTGCCGTGGTTTCTGCTGGCCTCGGTCACCGGGCTGCTGATCTGGCATTTCTGGAACCTGTTACGCCTCTCCTGGTGGCTATGGGTTGACCGAAGTATGACACCGCCGCCGGGAAGCGGCAGTTGGGAGCCGCTGCTTTACGGTTTGCATCAGATGCAGATGCGTAATAAAAAGCGCCGCCGCGAACTGGGAAGCCTGATCAAGCGTTTTCGCAGCGGGGCGGAGTCGCTACCGGATGCGGTCATTCTGACGACCGAAGAAGGGACAATCTTCTGGTGTAATGGTCTTGCGCAACAGTTGCTGGGGTTGCGCTGGCCGGATGATAATGGCCAGAATATCCTCAACCTTCTGCGTTATCCTGAGTTTGCGCAGTATCTAAAAAAGCGTGATTTTACCGGTCCGCATAATCTGAAACTCAATAATGGTCGCCATCTGGAAATCCGCGTGATGCCCTACAGCGATCGGCAGTGGCTGATGGTGGCGCGCGATGTCACCCAGATGCACCAGCTGGAAGGCGCGCGACGCAACTTCTTCGCGAACGTGAGCCACGAATTACGCACCCCGTTGACCGTACTGCAGGGTTACCTGGAGATGATGCAGGAGCAAACGCTTGAAGGTGCGCCACGTGAAAAAGCGCTGCACACCATGCGCGAGCAAACGCACCGTATGGAAGGTCTGGTGAAACAGCTGTTGACGCTCTCAAAGATCGAAGCGGCGCCAACGCTTGCGCTGAATGACACCATTGATGTCCCCATGATGCTGCGGGTGGTGGAGCGTGAAGCACAGACGTTAAGCCATAAGAAGCACCACCTGACTTTTGAGGTCGACAATACGCTGAAGGTTTTGGGCAGTGAAGATGAGTTGCGCAGCGCCATTTCCAACCTGGTGTATAACGCGGTGAATCATACACCGGAAGGGACGGAGATCGTGGTGCGATGGCAGCATACCCCTACGGGCGCTGAATTTAGCGTCGAGGATAATGGTCCGGGGATTGCTCCGGAGCACATCCCGCGTCTGACCGAACGCTTCTATCGCGTGGATAAGGCGCGATCGCGACAGACAGGGGGAAGCGGTCTGGGGCTGGCGATTGTAAAACATGCCGTCAATCACCATGAAAGCCGCCTCGATATTCAGAGTACCCAGGGTAAGGGAACCCGCTTTAGTTTCGTGATCCCGGAACGATTAATTGCCAAAAAGATCGCCTGATAACGGGTGTGTCATTTTACCTTTCCACGGGTCAGCGTTTGCTGGCCCGTTTGCTTTGCAGTCAAACGAAACGCGAATGAATTTTATACGGCTGACTGTTTTTTGTTCGCATGATTAGCCATGGGTTTTTCTGATAATTAGCGTATTGTGCTGGTATGTTTTTTCATGGTGGCATATTGTTCTGGTTTTGCGATCCCACCTTGCCTTTAAACGTTATAAGCGTTTAAATTGCGCCCCAGATACTGTCAGACCGACTGTATTTGCGTGGTAAATCGAAAAACTATTCTTCTCCACGCCAGGACGGGAGCATTTCCCGCTGAAATTGAGCAATTTTTCGGCTGTATCTTCCCACCAGGGAAATCGAAAAGCTCAATGTTTTCAACACCACATCCACAGGCAGTAAGGTTTTATGACCCATCACTTAAAATCGCGTGACATCATCGCGCTGGGCTTTATGACATTTGCGCTGTTCGTTGGCGCAGGCAACATCATTTTCCCTCCAATGGTTGGTTTACAGGCGGGTGAACACGTCTGGACTGCCGCATTTGGTTTCCTGATTACTGCTGTGGGTTTACCGGTACTGACCGTTATCGCCCTGGCGAAAGTGGGTGGCGGTGTTGATAGCCTCAGCACCCCGATCGGCAAAGTGGCGGGTGTTCTGCTGGCAACCGTCTGCTATCTGGCAGTGGGCCCACTGTTTGCGACCCCGCGCACGGCGACCGTTTCCTTCGAAGTGGGCATTGCTCCTCTGACCGGTGACGGCGCGATGCCGCTGTTTATCTACAGCCTGATCTACTTCGCGATTGTGATTCTGGTTTCTCTCTATCCGGGCAAGCTGCTGGATACCGTAGGTAACTTCCTGGCTCCGCTGAAAATTGTGGCGTTGATTGTGCTGGCGGTTGCGGCGATTGTCTGGCCGGCAGGTCCGATTAGCGACGCCATGGATGCCTACAAAAATGCCGCATTCTCCAACGGCTTTGTGAACGGCTACCTGACGATGGATACGCTGGGCGCAATGGTGTTTGGTATCGTCATCGTTAACGCCGCGCGTTCCCGTGGTGTGACCGAAGCACGTCTGCTGACCCGCTACACCATCTGGGCTGGCCTGATGGCCGGCGTGGGCCTGACGCTGCTCTATCTGGCGCTGTTCCGTCTGGGTTCCGATAGCGCCATGCTGGTTGATCAAAACGCGAATGGCGCGGCTATTCTGCATGCTTATGTTCAGCACACCTTCGGCGGTGCGGGCAGTATGCTGCTGGCAGCGCTCATCTTCCTGGCATGTCTGGTGACCGCCGTTGGCCTGACCTGCGCCTGTGCTGAGTTCTTTGCGCAGTATCTGCCGCTCTCTTACCGCACTCTGGTGTTTATTCTCGGCATTTTCTCCATGGCGGTGTCCAACCTCGGTCTGAGCCACCTGATTCAGGTCTCTATTCCGGTGCTGACGGCTATCTACCCGCCGTGTATCGTGCTGGTGGTACTGAGCTTTACTCGCCCGTGGTGGAATAACTCCTCACGAATTATTGCGCCAGCCATGTTTATCAGCCTGATTTTTGGTATCCTTGACGGGATTAAAGCATCAGCTTTCGCAGAAATTTTGCCAGCCTGGACACAGCGTCTGCCGCTGTCCGAACAAGGCCTGGCCTGGCTGATGCCTACCGTTGTTGCACTGGTTCTGGCGGTTATCTGGGATCGTGCTGCAGGGCGTCAGGTCGCATCGAACGCCCATTAATCAACGGCAACAAACTGTTTAACCACGGGGCTTAAGGCCCCGTGGTTTTTTGTTTTTTTCGTGTTGAATGGCAAGATTTAAATGGAAAGCACTAACAAACTTAAACGTGGACTCAGCACGCGCCACATCCGCTTTATGGCGCTGGGCTCCGCTATCGGTACCGGTCTTTTTTATGGCTCGGCAGATGCCATTAAAATGGCCGGTCCAAGCGTTCTGTTGGCCTACATCATCGGCGGTGTGGCGGCCTATATCATCATGCGTGCCCTCGGGGAGATGTCGGTTCACAATCCGTCAGCCAGTTCGTTCTCCCGTTACGCGCAGGAAAACTTAGGTCCGCTGGCCGGGTTTATTACCGGCTGGACCTATTGCTTTGAAATCCTGATTGTGGCGATTGCCGATGTGACCGCGTTTGGTATCTATATGGGGGTCTGGTTCCCGGCGGTACCGCACTGGATTTGGGTGCTGAGCGTGGTGCTGATCATCTGCGCGGTTAACCTGATGAGCGTGAAAGTCTTCGGTGAACTGGAGTTCTGGTTCTCTTTCTTTAAGGTCGCCACCATCATCATCATGATTGTCGCCGGTTTCGGGATCATCATCTGGGGGATTGGTAACGGCGGTCAGCCGACCGGTATCCATAACCTCTGGAGCAACGGCGGCTTCTTCAGTAATGGCTGGCTCGGCATGGTGATGTCGCTCCAGATGGTGATGTTTGCCTACGGCGGTATTGAGATTATCGGTATCACCGCCGGGGAAGCGAAAGACCCGGAGAAGTCGATTCCGCGCGCCATCAACTCGGTGCCGATGCGTATTCTGGTGTTCTATGTGGGTACGCTGTTCGTGATCATGTCCATCTACCCGTGGAACCAGGTGGGCACTAACGGTAGCCCGTTTGTACTGACTTTCCAGCATATGGGCATTGCGTTTGCTGCCAGTATTCTGAACTTTGTCGTGCTGACAGCGTCGCTTTCCGCGATCAACAGTGACGTCTTTGGCGTGGGGCGTATGCTGCACGGCATGGCGGAGCAGGGCAGTGCGCCAAAGGTATTTGCCAAAACTTCACGCCGCGGTACGCCGTGGGTCACCGTGGTGGTGATGACCGTCGCACTGCTGTTCTCGGTTTACCTGAATTACATCATGCCGGAAAACGTCTTCCTGGTGATTGCATCGCTGGCGACCTTCGCGACGGTGTGGGTGTGGATTATGATCCTGCTGTCACAGATTGCATTCCGCCGTCGTCTGTCTCCGGATGAGGTGAAAGCGCTGAAGTTCAAAGTGCCGGGCGGTGTGGCAACGACCGTGGTTGGCCTGCTCTTCCTGGTCTTTATCATCGCCCTGATTGGCTACCACCCGGATACCCGTATTTCCTTATACGTCGGCTTCGCGTGGATCGTCCTGCTACTGGTTGGCTGGATGTTTAAATGCCGCCGTGACCGTCAGCTGGCGGAAGCACAGTAATGTTAATGCCCGACGATGTCGGGCATTTTTTCTCCTCCCCCATCCTCCTCCCCCAATAAACCGCATCATGATGAGCTAACCTTAACCACCCTGTGGCAAGGTGACGTCAATTTCATCAAAGGGGATTCGTGATGTTAAACGCCTGGCACCTTCCGGTTGCCCCATTTGTTAAGCAAAACAAAGACAACCTTGTGATTACGCTCTGGCTGACGGGGGAAAATCAGCCTGAACGCGTGACGCTCCGCGCCGAAATTGATAACGAAGAGACCGCGCTGAAAATGCACAAACAGCGTAGCCAGCCGCAGCCGGGTATCACAGCCTGGCGGGCAAATATCGACTTGCGCAGCGGGCAGCCACGCCGGCGCTACAGTTTCAAACTGCTGTGGAACAACCGTCAGCTGTGGTTTACCCCGCAGGGGTTTAGCCGTTTCCCTCCGGCCCGTCTTGAGCAGTTTGCCGTTGATTACCCGGATAACGGACCGCAATGGGTTAACGATCAGGTCTTTTACCAGATTTTCCCGGACCGCTTTGCCCGCAGTGAAAAACGCACTGCTGACCAGGATAAGATCTATCACCACCATGCCGCGGGCCATGACATTATCCTGAAAGCGTGGGATGAACCACTAACCGCGCAGGCGGGCGGTTCGACGTTCTACGGCGGCGATCTCGACGGTATCAGCGAAAAGTTGCCGTACCTGAAAAAGCTCGGCGTGACGGCGCTGTATCTCAACCCGGTGTTTAAAGCTCCGAGCGTACACAAATACGATACCGAAGATTATCGCCACGTTGACGCGCAGTTTGGCGGCGATGAGGCGTTATTGCGCCTGCGGCAGAACACCAGAAATGAAGGCATGCGCCTGATTCTGGACGGTGTGTTTAACCACAGCGGAGATTCACACGCGTGGTTTGACCGTCATAATCAGTCGATGAGCGGAGCATGCCATAACCCGGATTCACCGCAGAGAAGCTGGTATAGCTTTAATGAGGAGGGACGAGCGCTGGACTGGCTGGGTTATCCGAGCCTGCCAAAGCTGGATTTCCAGTCTCCTTCTCTGATCGATGAAATCTACGGCGGTGAAGACAGCATTGTGCGCCACTGGCTGAAAGCACCGTGGAATATGGATGGCTGGCGCCTGGATGTGGTGCACATGCTGGGCGAAGCGGGCGGGGCGCGGAACAATATTCAACACGTCACGGGTATTACCCGCTCGGCAAAAGTGGCTCAGCCAGAGGCATTTGTATTTGGCGAACATTTTGGCGATGCGCGCCAGTGGCTGCAGGCCGATGCGGAAGATGCGGCGATGAACTATCGTGGCTTTACCTTCCCGCTGTGGGGATTCCTCGCGAATACCGATATCTCCTACGATCCGAATCACATTGATGCCGAAACCTGTATGGCGTGGATGGATAATTACCGCGCTGGTCTGTCGCATCAGCAGCAACTGAGAATGTTTAATCAGCTGGATAGCCACGATACGGCGCGCTTTAAATCCCTGCTTGGCAAGGATGTGGCGCGTCTGCCGCTGGCGGTCACCTGGCTCTTCACATGGCCAGGCGTACCCTGTATTTACTACGGTGATGAAGTAGGGTTGGACGGTAACAATGATCCCTTCTGCCGCAAAACCTTCCCGTGGCAGCCAGCGAAACAGGACAAGGTGCTGTTCAGCCTTTATCAGCGGTTGGCGAAGTTACGTAAACAGCACCAGGCATTACGCTATGGCGGATGCCAGGTGCTGTACGCCCACAACAACGTGGTGGTGTTTGTCCGTGTTTATAACCAGCAGCGCGTGCTGGTGGCGATTAACCGGGGTGAGGCCTGTGAAGTGGTGCTGGATGACTCCCCATTGCTGCACGTGAAGGCGTGGCAATGTAAGGAGGGTAAAGGGACTCTTCAGGAAGGCATACTCTCATTACCTGCAATTTCTGCTTCCATCTGGTTCGGTAATTAATCTCTGTCTGCAACCGGTACGGTGTACGGGTTGCAGAATATTTCCCTGTGTTGTTCGGTTTTATTCAACAGAGGGGACAAATATCTTTACTATTCGCTCAGTCAATTCTCGCTATACTCAATTTGCTTTATCAGTCAGGGCCCTTTCTCATATAGCACACCGAATGTTTACTTTTAACCCATTGTTTAAAAGGTACTTTTATGTCTATTCGTGAACTGATTGACCCATCCAATTCCGCACTGATTTTTATCGATCACCAACCGCAAATGTCCTTTGGTGTCGCTAATATTGACCGTCAATTGCTGAAGAATAATACGGTAGCACTGGCGAAAGCCGGCAAAATTTTTGATGTTCCTGTTATCTACACGTCGGTCGAAACGAAAAGCTTCAGCGGCTATATCTGGCCAGAATTGCTGGCGGTTCATCCGGATGTCAAACCCATTGAACGTACCTCGATGAACTCCTGGGAAGACGATGCGTTTGTTGCGGCAGTTAAAGCAACGGGCCGTAAGAAACTTATCATCTCAGCCCTGTGGACCGAGGTTTGCCTGACTTTCCCGGCGCTGATGGCGCTCGACGAAGGCTTCGAAGTGTACGTGGTAACCGATACGTCCGGCGGTACATCCGTTGATGCGCACGAACGAGCGATTGACCGTATGGTTCAGGCCGGGGCCGTACCGGTGACCTGGCAGCAGGTGCTGCTTGAGTACCAGCGCGACTGGTCACGCAAAGGCACTTACGACGCGGTAATGGACCTGGTTCGCGAGCACAGCGGGGCTTATGGCATGGGCGTTGATTATGCCTACACCCTCGTTCATGGCGCGCCAGAACGTAAAGCGTAAACCTTTCAGGGCGGGGTTCTCCCGCCCATCAATGACCAGGGAGCTTTTATGGCGCAAACATCACATGTGACGCTGGTGATTACTCACACGTTACTTCCGGGACAGGCTGAGCACTACGAACAGTGGCTTGGCAGGATCATGCCCGTCGCGGCGGAATTTCCCGGCCATCTGGGCGCGAATGTGATCCGCCCGTCCGAAGGGCAAAACCTGTGGACGGTGATCATCCGCTTCGACACGCTTGAACACCTCTATGAGTGGACTCAGTCCGATACCCGTAATGGCCTGGTGAAAGAGATTGAACCGCTGCTGGCGGAAGGCGACAAAACCGAAGTGCGTACGGAACCTGCGTTCTGGTTTACGCCACCGGAGACACACGTACGTAAGCCAAAACAGTGGAAACAGTTTCTGATCACGCTCCTGGTGATCTTTCCCAGCACCAATCTGGTACCACAAGTGACTGGCGCGCTGCTTCCTGGCCTGAAAGGCTCATTGCTGCTGCATTTGATTAACGATGCCTGTGTGGTCGCGCTGGTGGTCTGGCTGTGGATGCCCATCGTGACCCGTCTGTTTGCCGGATGGCTAAAAAAAGCCTGATTCGGCCGAAAGGAGTACGTTATGTCTCAAACTGCCACACTGATCTTAACTAAGGGTAAGATCCATACACTCGATCGTGAGAATCCGCTTACCGAGGCGGTAGCGATCGCCAACGGCAAGATCCTTGCTACGGGTAATCACGATCGCATCATGAGTTATGCGACGCAGGGAACGCAGATCGTCGATTTACAGGGAAGCACGGTAATCCCCGGCCTGAACGATTCTCACCTGCACCTGATCCGCGGCGGGCTCAATTACAACCTGGAGCTGCGCTGGGAAGGTGTTCCTTCACTGGCGGATGCGTTGCGCATGCTTAAAGTTCAGGCCGACCGCACGCCGTCACCACAGTGGGTGCGTGTTGTCGGCGGCTGGAGCGAGTTTCAGTTTGCTGAACGTCGAATGCCGACCATCGAAGAACTCAATGAGGCGGCACCGGACACCCCGGTATTTGTGCTGCATCTCTACGATCGCGCGTTGCTCAACCGTGCGGCGTTGAAAGCTGTCGGGTATACCAAAGAGACCCCGAACCCGCCGGGCGGCGAGATTGTGCGCGATAACAACGGTAACCCGACCGGGATGCTGATCGCCAAACCTAATGCGATGATCCTCTACGCCACCCTGGCGAAAGGGCCGAAACTGCCCATTGAGCAGCAGGTGAACTCTACGCGCCAGTTTATGCGCGAGCTGAACCGCCTGGGGTTGACCAGCGCAATTGATGCAGGGGGCGGTTTCCAGAACTACCCGGAAGATTACGAGGTCATTGCTGAGCTGCACGCCAAAGCGCAGATGACTGTGCGCATTGCTTACAACCTCTTTACCCAGCGCCCGAAACAGGAACTGGACGATTTTGAGCGCTGGACCGATATGCTCAAACCGGGTCAGGGAACGGATTTCTATCGCGCGAACGGAGCCGGTGAGATGCTGGTCTTCTCGGCGGCGGATTTCGAGGATTTCCTTCAGCCGCGTCCGGATCTGCCGGAAGGAATGGAAGACGAACTGGAGCGTGTGGTGCGTCATCTGGTGGAAAACCGCTGGCCGTTCCGCCTGCACGCGACTTACGACGAATCCATCAGTCGGATGCTGGATGTGTTCGAGAAAGTGAACCGCGATATCCCGTTCAACGGGCTGCACTGGTTCTTCGACCATGCAGAAACCATTACCGAGCGAAATATTGAACGCGTTAAGGCGTTGGGCGGTGGGATTGCGGTCCAGCACCGCATGGCATTCCAGGGCGAGTACTTTGTCGACCGCTATGGCAAAGAGGCGGTGAAGCATACGCCGCCGGTAGCGAAAATGCTGGAACTGGATGTGCCGGTGGGGTTAGGAACGGACGCGACCCGCGTGGCGAGCTATAACCCTTGGACGGCGCTCTACTGGCTGGTATCCGGGCGTACCGTGGGTGGGCTCGCGATGTATGACGACAATAACCGTCTGCCGCGTGACGTTGCCCTTGAGCTGTGGACGGCAGGCAGTGCGTGGTTTTCCAGCGAGCAGGGTAAAAAAGGTCGCCTGGTCGAAGGGCAACTGGCGGACCTGGTGGTGCTGTCGAAAGACTACTTCAGCGTGCCGGAAGAGGAGATCAAAGGTATTGAATCGGTACTGACCGTGGTGGATGGCAAGGTGGTGTATGCCGCCGGACATTTCAGCCCACTGTCGCCACCGCCAATTCCGGTTGTGCCAGAGTGGTCGCCGGTGGTGAAGGTACCCGGACATTATCGCTCCGCACCGCCAGCCGCCAGTAAAGTGGGCGCGGTGGTACAGATGCACCAGTGCATCGGGAGTTGTGGCGTGCATGGGCACGCGCACGGTATCGCGCGCCATTCGGATATTCCTGTCTCCGATGAACAGGCATTCTGGGGCGTGTTAGGGTGTTCGTGCTTCGCGTTCTAAAACAAAAGGCCCGCATAAGCGGGCCTTTTTCGTAAACCGTGCCGATTACAGGCTGGATACGTTCTCAGACAGGTATTTCGCTACGCCGTCTGGAGAGGCAGCCATACCTTCTTTACCTTTTTCCCACTGAGCCGGGCATACTTCACCGTGCTCTTCGTGGAACTGCAGCGCGTCAACCATACGCAGCATTTCGTCGATGTTACGACCCAGTGGCAGATCGTTCACAACCTGGTGACGCACGATGCCGTTTGCGTCGATCAGGAAAGAACCACGCAGTGCAACGCCAGCGTCCGGATGTTCGATACCGTAAGCCTGCTGGATTTCGCGTTTGATGTCCGCAACCATTGCGTATTTCACCGCACCGATGCCGCCTTTGTCGACAGGGGTGTTACGCCATGCGTTGTGTACAAATTCAGAGTCGAAGGAGACGCCAACAACTTCTACGCCACGCTTCTGGAATTCTTCGTAACGTTTGTCGAACGCGATCAGCTCAGATGGGCAAACGAAAGTGAAGTCCATTGGCCAGAAGAACAGAACGGTCGCTTTACCGTTGGTGTGCTGTTTGAAGTTGAAGTTTTCAACGATTTCACCGTTGCCCAGAACTGCTGCAGCTGTAAAATCCGGAGCCGGACGAGTTACCAGAACCATATGATTCTCCTGTAGATACTAAGGTTATTTGGAACGCAACGCGAGCCAGTATAGAGAGTGTTCCAGGATAAGACAAAGAGGTGGTGACAATCGTTCCGCCAGCTTTTACCTATCAATGCGAATTCTGTCAGAGCTGTTTGCTTTTCGCCTGCGCCATCATGCGCGGATAGAATTGCCAGAATCGGGTCTCCAGCGCATCGTAATGTTCATCCAGGTCATACCAGGAGTCGCGCAGCGCATCCAGGCGCGGTCGGCGACTGGCCATCCCATTTAACACATTCTGAATGAAATCCATCTCGCGATAGCGCTCCAGCCAGCGTTCTGACCACAGGTAGTTATTCAGATTCACAAAGCGCGGCGGCGAGTCGGGCAAAATGATTGACACCTGCTGGTGGGCATAGCGCACAAAATCCGTTAATGGCAACTCCGGCGAGAGTTGTGCCCAGTGGCGCGACAGGAAATGATCCCACATCACATCAAGCGTGATCGGCGCTACCCGGCGCGTTTCGGGGCGAAACCACGCTTTGGCTTCCGTCACTTCCGGCAAGTTATCTGTCAGCACGTCGATACGGCGATGCATAAAAATACCGTCAACGATCTCAGGGGAATAGTTCTCAGCGGGGTTACCGCGTACGAAATCGGCCAGCAAATTACCGGAAAGGGAGCTGTCAGCGAGGTGCGCGAGATGCAGGTGAGCGAGAAAATTCATGCGTTTTATTTGTCCGGGGGTGGCTAGTTGTTGCAGCAAAAGGGTGTGAGCACTAGACTATGCCGCCTGTTTTTAAGTCACGAGTATACGTCATGCGCGTCGCCGATTTCTCCTTTGAACTACCTGAATCCCTGATTGCTCACTATCCAATGCCTGAGCGCAGTAGCTGTCGTTTGCTGTCACTGGATGGGCCAACGGGCGAGCTGACGCACGGTACTTTCACCGATTTGCTCGACAAGCTCAACCCTGGCGATCTGCTGGTCTTTAACAATACCCGCGTGATCCCAGCGCGCCTGTTCGGCCGTAAAGCCAGCGGCGGCAAGATTGAAGTGCTGGTCGAACGTATGCTCGATGATAAACGTATTCTGGCACATATTCGCGCCTCTAAAGCACCCAAACCGGGTGCAGAACTGCTGCTCGGTGATGACGAGAGCATCAAAGCGACCATGACCGCGCGCCACGATGCGCTGTTCGAGGTGGAATTCGATGACGAGCGTTCTGTGCTCGACATTCTGAATGCTATCGGCCACATGCCGTTGCCGCCGTACATTGAGCGTCCGGACGAAGAGGCCGACCGCGAGCTGTACCAGACTGTCTATAGCCAGAAACCTGGCGCAGTCGCCGCGCCGACCGCGGGTCTGCACTTTGATGAACCGCTGCTGGAAAAACTGCGTGCAAAAGGCGTTGAGATGGCGTTCGTGACGCTGCACGTTGGCGCGGGTACCTTCCAGCCGGTGCGCGTGGACAGCATCGAAGATCACATCATGCACTCCGAGTATGCCGAAGTAACGCAGGACGTAGTGGATGCTGTTCTGGCGGCGAAAGGCCGGGGGAGCCGCGTGATTGCCGTCGGCACTACCTCTGTGCGTTCGCTTGAGAGCGCCGCACAGGCCGCGAAGAACGATCTTATCGAACCGTTCTTTGGCGATACGCAGATCTTCATCTACCCAGGTTATCAGTACAAAGTCATTGATGCGCTGGTGACCAACTTCCATCTGCCTGAATCCACGCTGATTATGCTGGTGTCCGCGTTTGCGGGTTATCAGCATACGATGAATGCCTACAAGTCTGCGGTAGAACAAAAATATCGCTTTTTTAGCTACGGGGACGCGATGTTTATCACGTACAATCCGCAGGCTTTGAATGAGCGTGTCGGGGAATAAGTCCGCGGCACCGTTTTACAACGTTGGACTGTTTTTCTGACGTCGGAGAAAAAATGAAATTTGAACTCGATACCACCGATGGCCGCGCGCGTCGCGGTCGCCTGGTGTTTGATCGCGGTGTGGTGGAAACCCCCGCGTTTATGCCTGTGGGCACCTACGGCACCGTAAAAGGGATGACGCCGGAAGAAGTGGAAGCCACTGGCGCACAGATTATCCTCGGCAACACCTTCCACCTGTGGCTGCGTCCGGGTCAGGAGATCATGAAGCTCCACGGTGACCTGCACGACTTCATGCAGTGGAAAGGCCCAATCCTGACCGACTCCGGCGGTTTCCAGGTCTTCAGCCTGGGTGATATTCGCAAGATCACTGAGCAGGGCGTACACTTCCGTAACCCGATCAACGGCGATCCTATTTTCCTCGATCCAGAAAAATCGATGGAGATTCAGTACGATCTCGGTTCTGACATCGTCATGATCTTCGACGAATGTACACCGTATCCGGCCGACTGGGATTACGCTAAACGTTCTATGGAGATGTCTTTGCGTTGGGCGAAGCGTAGCCGCGATCGTTTTGACTCCCTGGAGAACAAAAATGCGCTGTTCGGCATTATTCAGGGCAGTGTTTACGAAGATTTACGTGATATCTCCGTTAAAGGTCTGGTAGAGATAGGTTTTGATGGCTACGCTGTCGGCGGTTTGGCTGTGGGTGAGCCGAAGGAAGACATGCATCGCATTCTGGAACATGTCTGCCCGCAAATCCCGGCAGATAAACCCCGTTACCTGATGGGTGTGGGTAAACCAGAAGATCTGGTTGAAGGTGTACGTCGCGGCATTGATATGTTCGACTGCGTGATGCCAACCCGTAACGCGCGTAATGGTCATCTGTTTGTTACCGATGGCGTGGTGAAAATCCGTAACGCGAAGCATAAGAGTGACACCAGTCCGCTCGATGCCGAGTGCGATTGCTATACCTGTCGCAATTATTCTCGCGCGTATCTGCATCATCTCGATCGTTGCAATGAGATTTTGGGTGCGCGTCTCAATACCATTCATAACCTTCGCTATTATCAGCGCTTAATGGCTGGTTTACGCAAGGCTATCGAAGAGGGTAAATTAGAGAGCTTCGTGACCGATTTCTACCAACGTCAGGGTCGAACCGTTCCACCTTTGAACGTTGATTAATTTTAATAATGAGGGAATTTGAATGAGCTTTTTTATTTCTGATGCGGTAGCGGCAACAGGTGCTCCGGCGCAGGGCAGCCCGATGTCTCTGATTCTGATGCTGGTTGTGTTCGGTCTGATCTTCTACTTCATGATCCTGCGCCCACAGCAAAAGCGTACCAAAGAGCACAAAAAGCTGATGGACTCCATCGCGAAAGGCGATGAAGTGCTGACCAACGGTGGTCTGGTTGGTCGCGTAACCAAAGTGGCTGAAAGCGGCTACATTGCTATCGCGCTGAACGACACCACTGAAGTGGTTATCAAACGTGACTTCGTAGCTGCCGTTCTGCCGAAAGGCACTATGAAGGCGCTGTAATCCCAACTTTTCCCAAAGGGAACTGCCGTGTTAAACCGTTATCCTTTGTGGAAGTACATCATGCTGGTCGTCGTGATTCTCGTCGGCCTGCTGTACGCGCTTCCCAACCTGTATGGTGAGGATCCGGCTGTTCAAATCACTGGCGCGCGCGGTGTCGCCGCCAGTGAGCAAACGCTGATCCAGGTCCAGAAAACGTTACAAGAAGAAAAAATTACCGCTAAGTCTGTGGCTCTGGAAGAGGGTGCAATTCTTGCTCGCTTCGACACCACCGACACGCAGCTCCGCGCCCGTGAAGCGCTGATGGGCGTGCTGGGTGATAAATATGTCGTGGCGCTTAACCTTGCTCCTGCAACCCCTCGTTGGCTGGCTGCACTGAACGCAGAGCCAATGAAACTCGGTCTTGACCTGCGTGGTGGCGTTCACTTCCTGATGGAAGTGGATATGGATACCGCGCTGGGCAAACTGCAGGAACAGAATATCGACAGCCTGCGTAGCGATCTGCGTGAAAAAGGCATCGCGTACACTACCGTACGTAAAGAAGATAACTACGGTATGAGCATCACGTTCCGCGACAGCGCGGCGCGCGATCAGGCTGTAACTTATCTGTCTCAGCGTCACCGCGATCTGGTGATCACCTCTTCAGGCAGCAACCAGCTGCGCGCGGTGATGACCGATGCGCGTCTGAGTGAAGCGCGTGAATACGCCGTTCAGCAGAACATTAACATTCTGCGTAACCGTGTAAACCAACTGGGTGTGGCTGAGCCTCTGGTACAGCGCCAGGGTGCTGACCGTATCGTGGTCGAACTGCCAGGTATCCAGGATACCGCACGTGCGAAAGAGATTCTGGGTGCGACCGCAACGCTCGAATTCCGTCTGGTTAACTCCAACGTTGATCAGTCCGCTGCCGCAGCAGGCCGTATTCCGGGTGACTCCGAAGTGAAACAGACCCGCGAAGGTCAGCCTGTTGTGCTGTACAAACGCGTGATCCTGACCGGTGACCACATCACTGACTCCACTTCCAGCCAGGACGAATACAACCAGCCGCAGGTTAACATCTCGCTGGATAGCGCGGGTGGTAACATCATGTCTAACTTCACCAAGGACAACATCGGTAAACCGATGGCGACCCTGTTCGTGGAGTACAAAGACAGCGGTAAGAAAGATGCCAATGGCCGTGCAGTGCTGGTGAAAGAGGAAGAGGTGATTAACATCGCCAATATCCAGTCTCGTCTGGGTAACAGCTTCCGTATTACCGGTATCAGCAACCCGAACGAAGCGCGTCAGCTCTCTCTGCTGCTGCGTGCCGGTGCGCTGATTGCACCAATTCAGATTGTTGAAGAACGTACCATTGGTCCTACTCTGGGTATGCAAAACATCCAGCAGGGTCTGGAAGCGTGTCTGGCCGGTCTGGTGGTCTCTATCCTGTTCATGATCTTCTTCTATAAGAAGTTTGGTCTTATTGCGACGTCCGCGCTGCTGGCTAACCTGGTGCTGATCATCGGCATCATGTCCCTGCTGCCGGGTGCGACGCTGACCATGCCGGGTATTGCGGGTATCGTTCTGACCCTTGCGGTGGCGGTCGACGCCAACGTACTGATCAACGAACGTATCAAAGAAGAGTTGAGCAACGGTCGCTCTGTGCAGCAGGCGATTGAAGAAGGCTATAAAGGCGCGTTCAGCTCCATCTTCGATGCGAACGTAACAACACTGATTAAGGTTCTTATCCTGTATGCAGTGGGTACTGGCGCGATCAAAGGCTTTGCGATTACTACCGGTATCGGTGTTGCAACGTCGATGTTTACCGCTATTGTCGGCACCCGTGCCATCGTGAACCTGCTGTACGGCGGCAAGCGCGTCAAAAAGCTGTCTATCTGAGGAGTGCGTTGTGGCACAGGAATATACTGTTGAACAATTAAACCACGGCCGTAAAGTCTGGGACTTTATGCGCTGGGACTACTGGGCCTTCGGCATTTCAGGTTTTCTGCTGATTCTGTCCATCGTTATTATGGGTGTGAAAGGCTTTAACTGGGGTCTCGATTTTACCGGCGGTACGGTAATTGAAATTTCCCTGGAAAAACCGATTGATATGGACCAGATGCGCGAATCGCTGCAGAAAGCGGGCTTTGAAGAGCCGCTGCTGCAAAACTTCGGCAGCAGCCGCGATATCATGGTGCGTATGCCTCCGGTACACGATGCCAACGGCAGCCAGGAGCTGGGCAGCAAGGTTGTTAGCGTGATTAACGAAACAACCAGCCAGAATGCGACGGTTAAGCGTATTGAGTTTGTCGGCCCAAGCGTGGGTGCAGACCTTGCCCAAACCGGTGCAATGGCGCTGATGGTGGCGCTGATCTCCATCCTGATTTACGTTGGTTTCCGCTTCGAGTGGCGACTGGCGGCAGGTGTGGTTATCGCGCTGGCGCACGACGTGGTGATCACCATGGGCGTACTGTCTTTGTTCCACATTGAGATTGACCTGACGATCGTGGCATCGCTGATGTCCGTTATCGGTTACTCACTGAACGACAGTATCGTGGTATCTGACCGTATTCGTGAAAACTTCCGTAAGATCCGTCGCGGTACGCCGTACGAAATCTTTAACGTGTCGTTGACCCAGACGCTGCACCGTACCTTGATCACATCCGGTACAACCTTGATGGTTATCCTGATGCTGTATCTCTTCGGTGGTCCGGTGCTGGAAGGCTTCTCGCTGACCATGCTTATCGGTGTGACTATCGGTACGGCGTCTTCTATTTACGTCGCATCCGCACTGGCACTGAAACTCGGCATGAAGCGCGAGCATTTGCTCCAGCAGAAAGTCGAGAAAGAAGGTGCGGATCAGCCGTCAATTCTGCCGTAAGACGTTTATCGCGTTATCGAAATCCCGGTCTGTTGACCGGGATTTTTTTTATCTGCTCCTGACAAACACTCCTGACAGTATGCTGTCAGGAGCCCTGTCGTAGACTCTTGTCGAACCCAAACAAACAGTCAGGAGGATGTATGAAAAGTGTAATTAACTGGTTTGAAATCCCGGTCACGGATATGGATCGCGCGATTACTTTTTATGAGCCAGTGATGCAGGTTTCGTTAAAACGCGAGAAAATGGACTGCGCTGAGCTGGCCGTTTTCCCGCATGAGGATCCGGGTACCGGCGGAGCGCTGGCAAAATTTGAGGGCATTGTGCCGTCTCACGAAGGCGCTATTATCTACCTGCATACTGACAATCTGCCTGCTACGCTCGATCGTATCGTTACCGCAGGCGGTGAGTGTGTATTCGGCCCACTGGAATTACCTCGTGGCATTGGCACTATCGCATTGTTTACCGACAGTGAAGGTAATCGCGTCGGTCTCCATCAACCTGCCTGAGAGTTAACGAAAATATGACCCGACGCGCTGACCGTTTGTTTCAGATTGTGCAGATCCTGCGGGGCAGGCGTCTGACAACGGCAGCGCATCTGGCGGACAGGCTTGGCGTGTCTGAGCGGACGGTCTACCGCGATATCCGCGACTTGTCACTTTCCGGCGTGCCGGTGGAGGGCGAGGCGGGAAGCGGCTATCGGCTGATGTCGGGTTTTGATTTACCGCCGCTGATGCTGACAAACAAGGAGTCAGAGGCGCTGATGGTGGCGATTCGCCTGCTCAAAACCTGGGGAGGAGACTCGCTGTCGCGCGAACTGGAGTCGGCTCAGGAGAAGGTGTTAGCGATTCTGCCTGAGGAGAGTCGTCGAAAGGCGGAGCAGACGCGGATCTACGCCCCGGATTTTTGCATGCAAAGCCACTCCCGTAGCGATTTTGACATGATTCATCAGGCAATTTCCGCCCAGCGCGTGCTGGCGCTGCATTACCGTGATGAAGCCGGACAGCTCTCACAGCGTGAGGTTCAGCCGTTGGGATTGTTCTTCTGGGGGGAGCGCTGGCTGCTGGCGGCCTGGTGTGAACGGCGCGATGACTACCGCTGTTTCCGGCTCGACAGGTGTCTTAACATTGTGCAGACGGAGCGGCGGTTTAGCGAGAGTGCAGACAGGTCTCTGGCGGATTTTTTGCGGAAGGTTAAGCAGTAAAAAGCCAGCTCGTGAGCTGGCTTTTTGTCCGGCGGCTACCACAAGATTAGAAGTTGTAACCCACGACCAGGTAACCACCCCAACCGGTAGAACGAACGCTGAAGTCACCCTTACCGAAGTTCAGGCTGGCATCGTCGTTCCACTGGCCACCGTTGTGCCAGTAACGAGCAACAACGGAGTAGTGCCAGTGATCGTAGTTCAGAGCCAGGATGTGGCTGGAAGCGATAGAGTTGCTGGTACGAGCATGCTTCCCGTTGTTGTCATAGAAGTTATCGTCACCCAGATCTGAACCCCAGTCAAAGTTAGTGAAACCGATGTAGCTCAGATTACCGCCCCACAGCTGCGTCAGCGGTACAAAGTATTTCACTTTGAAACGGTATCCATCCCACTCGTTTTCGTTGGACGCACCGTAGTTCTGCCACTGGTATTTCGCGTAAATGTTCATGGACAGGCTCATCGGCAGACCCGTGTCGATGTCGGTACCCAGACCCATATACCAGGTGCTTTGTTCCTGAGAATCGTTGCGACCCATGTCATAGATGTAGTTGTTCGCGATGTACCACTCTTTGAACGGACCGAAGCTCAGATCGGTGCCGGTCAGTTTGTCGATGGAGAAGCGCGGTTCGATTTCCATGAACAGCGGGGAACCGTTGTTCCAGATACCTTTCGCATCGGTATTACCACCGAAGAACACCGGCAGATCCACGTAACCGTAGAAATCAAACCAGTCTTTCTTGGCGAATGCTTCGTACTCCAGGTAGGTATCGTTGCGGATCTGTGGTCCGAAACGGGTGTGGTAGCTGCCGACGACGTTAACGCTCTGGTGCCACCAGTCGGAGAGATATTGTGGTTTATCGTTTTCCGCTGCGTTAACAGTGAAAGAGGAGGAAAGTGCCAGCACGGTGCCGGCTGCAAGTAATGTTTTTTTCATAATCATGCCACTGATTGAAATTCCCTTCCGGGAGTGAAAAATGCGCGAATTGCGTTTCTAAATATTTCGTGTTTCTGCGGTGCCTATTATAGGAATCCCTGCTCACAAAAATATGTGTTGTTTCACATATCTCTCACACGCGTAATCGATTGCGTTCACGTTTGCGTACTTTAAACGGCCGGGATTGTAGCGACAATCATTAATGTTGCCAATCCATACGAAATGTAAATGTTAGCGGAGTGACATTGCACTCCGCTGCAGGAGGGGTTATTGCGCGGCGGGCTGGATATCGTGGATGCGGATAAAACCTAACTGATCTGGCGTGAGTCCACTCAGCTGAAGCGGGATATCAACATCGCTGGGCGCCAGTATACTCGCGGGGGCGGTGAATAGTTGGTTCTTCACATTCACTTCCTGGTAGCTCTCGGTAGTGCCCTGGATCTGGCCCCACTCGACGGTGCCAGTGAAGGCCGGAAGGGGATCGTTGGATTCACCCTGGATGCGTAATGTTGCGCGAGTACCATCTGCATTCGCCGAAACGTTCACCAGTGACATTTTCAGCGTGCCAATCTGGCTGTTGAGTCGCGCAGGCGTATTGGCACCAGGCAGCAGATACACCCCGCTGCTGGATTTTGCGTTCAGCGCGTTTTGTTGGGTGATCTTCACCGTTTCTTTATTCAGCTTATCCATTGCCGTATTGAGCGTATTGACGCTTTGTTTCATCTGGCGAACTTCGGTTTGCTGTGCACAGGCGCTAAGGGTGAAGAGGCTCCCCACCAGCAAAATCTTCAGGTAACGTCTTGTCATTGCGTTTATTTCCTTGAAATAACGGATCCTCATTATGGTAGCCAGCATCCACCTGTCAGACATAGATCCTTTGTCTCAAAAAGCTCTTCCTTTGTTGTCAGGCCAGATCAGGGTAAAATGAAAATCAGTTAACCGGATAACAGGGATACCGTATGCATTGCCCATTCTGCTCCGCTGTGGATACCAAAGTCATCGACTCTCGTCTTGTGGGCGAAGGGTCATCCGTACGCCGTCGTCGGCAATGTCTGGTGTGCAACGAGCGTTTCACGACCTTTGAGGTTGCTGAGCTGGTAATGCCGCGCGTGGTAAAAAGCAACGACGTGCGCGAGCCGTTTAACGAAGAGAAACTGCGCAGCGGAATGCTGAAGGCCCTGGAAAAACGTCCCGTCAGCGCGGATGACGTTGAAATGGCGTTAAACCACATTAAATCTTATCTTCGTGGTCTGGGTGAGCGTGAAGTGCCAAGCAAGATGATTGGCAACCTGGTGATGGAGCAGTTGAAAAAGCTCGATAAGGTCGCCTATATCCGCTTCGCTTCGGTCTACCGCAGTTTCGAAGATATCAAAGAGTTTGGCGAAGAGATCGCCCGCTTACAGGATTAAGCTCATGCAGGATGAGATTTACATGGCGCGAGCCATGAAGCTGGCGCAGCGCGGGCGTTTTACCACCCATCCCAACCCGAATGTCGGGTGCGTTATCGTCAAAGATGGCGAGATTGTGGGCGAAGGTTTTCACTATCGCGCGGGCGAGCCGCATGCTGAGGTGCACGCGTTGCGCATGGCCGGTGAGAAGGCGCGCGGTGCTACGGCCTACGTCACGCTGGAGCCCTGCAGCCATCATGGCCGTACGCCACCGTGCTGTGAAGCACTGATTGCGGCGGGTGTTTCACGCGTCGTCGCGTCAATGCAGGACCCGAACCCGCAGGTCGCCGGCCGCGGTTTGTATCGTCTGCAGCAGGAAGGGATTGACGTCAGCCATGGGCTGATGATGCAAGACGCGGAAGCGATCAATAAAGGCTTCCTCAAGCGCATGCGCACCGGGTTCCCGTATATCCAACTTAAGCTGGGCGCCTCTCTGGACGGTCGCACGGCAATGGCGAACGGTGAGAGCCAGTGGATCACCTCTCCGCAGGCAAGGCGCGATGTGCAACGTCTGCGTGCGCAAAGCCATGCTATCCTCACCAGCAGTGAAACCGTTCTGGCTGACGATCCCGCCATGACCGTGCGCTGGAACGAACTGAATGCCGATACCCAGGCGCTTTACCCGCAGGAGAACCTGCGTCAGCCGCTGCGTATTGTCATAGATAGCCAGAACCGCGTCACACCTGAACACCGCATTGTGCAGCAGCCCGGTGAAACCTGGATTGCGCGCACTAAAGAAGATTCACGTGACTGGCCGGAAGGCGTGCGCAGCATCATGGTGCCGGAGCATAACGGGCATCTGGATCTCGTGGTGTTAATGATGTTACTTGGCAAACAACAGGTAAACAGCATCTGGGTAGAAGCGGGGCCAACGCTCGCCGGTGCGCTCTTACAGGCTGGGCTGGTGGATGAGCTGATTGTTTATGTTGCGCCTAAACTGTTGGGTAGCGACGCGCGTGGCCTGTTTGTGCTGCCCGGCCTTGAAAAGCTGGCCGATGCACCACAACTCAAATTTAGCGAGATTCGTCCGGTGGGTCCGGATGTCTGCCTCCATTTAACGACAGCGTAATTGCTCCTGAAATAGGGAAGCAGTACGCAAAGTATTATGATAAAATCCGCCCCCCTGCGGGGCCAAATGAACCCGTAAAGGAAGAGTATGAACATTATTGAAGCTGCTGTAGCTACCCCGGACGCTCGCGTCGCCATCACCATTGCGCGTTTCAACAACTTCATCAACGACAGCCTGCTGGAAGGTGCCATTGACGCCCTGAAACGTATCGGCCAGGTTAAAGATGACAACATTACCGTTGTTTGGGTTCCAGGTGCTTACGAACTGCCACTGGCAGCAGGCGCGCTGGCAAAAACCGGTAAATACGACGCGGTGATTGCTCTGGGTACCGTTATTCGTGGCGGCACTGCGCACTTCGAATACGTTGCGGGCGGTGCAAGCAATGGTCTGGCTCACGTTGCGCAGGATGCTGAAATTCCTGTCGCGTTCGGCGTGCTGACCACCGAAAGTATTGAACAAGCCATCGAACGTGCTGGCACTAAAGCCGGTAACAAAGGCGCAGAAGCTGCACTGACCGCGCTTGAAATGATCAATGTATTGAAAGCCATCAAGGCCTGATTTTTTTGTAAGGGGAATTCCGTGAAACCTGCTGCTCGTCGCCGCGCCCGTGAATGTGCCGTCCAGGCACTTTACTCCTGGCAGTTGTCCCAGAACGACATCGCTGATGTTGAATACCAGTTCCTGTCAGAACAGGACGTAAAAGACGTCGATGTTCTGTACTTCCGTGAACTGCTGTCGGGAGTGGCGACTAATAGCGCGTATCTCGATGGTCTGATGAAGCCCTACCTGTCCCGTCTGCTCGAAGAGCTGGGTCAGGTTGAAAAAGCAGTGTTGCGCATTGCGCTGTTTGAGCTGTCTAAACGTGATGATGTGCCGTATAAAGTGGCCATCAACGAAGCGATCGAACTGGCGAAAACCTTCGGCGCTGAAGACAGCCACAAGTTTGTAAACGGCGTACTTGATAAAGCAGCACCTGCGATCCGTCCCCACAAAAAGTGATCCGCAAACCGGAGTTCTGCATTGCCTGATGGGCAGTGCGGCTCCGGTTTTTTCTTTTATTTGCTGAGGCATAACGTATGGCATGCGGCGAATTCTCCCTGATTGCCCGTTATTTCGACCGTGTCAGAACCTCTCGTCTTGATGTTGAAACCGGCATTGGCGATGACTGCGCACTTCTCAATATTCCCGAAAAACAGACGCTGGCAATCAGCACCGACACCTTAGTGTGCGGACGTCATTTTTTACCGGATATCGATCCTGCCGATCTGGCGTATAAAGCGCTGGCCGTCAACGTGAGCGATCTGGCGGCAATGGGCGCCGATCCCGCGTGGCTGACGCTGGCTCTGACGCTGCCAGAGATAGATGAAGTCTGGCTTGAAGCCTTTAGCGATGCGTTGTTTGAGCAGCTCAACTATTACGATATGCAGTTGATTGGCGGTGATACCACTGCCGGGCCGCTGTCGATGACGCTGGCAATCCACGGCTATGTGCCGCTCGGTCGCGCGCTGAAACGATCGGGTGCAAAACCCGGTGACTGGATCTACGTGACCGGTACGCCTGGCGAGAGTGCCGCAGGGCTGGCGATCCTCCAGGACCGCTTAACCGTGAAGGATGCTGACGACGCGGCATATCTGGTGAAACGCCATTTGCGGCCAACACCGCGTATTCTGCACGGTCAGGCGCTGCGCGAGCGGGCAAGTTCGGCTATCGATCTCTCTGACGGGCTGATCTCAGATCTCGGTCATATTCTGAAGGCCAGCGGCGTGGGTGCGCGTGTTGACCTGGATCTCTTCCCGCTGTCAGAGCCACTGCTTCGCCATGTGGATCCTGAGCAGGCGCTGCGCTGGGCGCTCTCCGGTGGAGAAGATTACGAGCTGTGCTTCACGGTGCCTGAGCTCAACCGTGGAACGCTGGACGTGGCGTTAGCGCATCTCGGCGCGAAATTTACCTGCATCGGGCAGATCATGCCGGAGAGCGAAGGGCTGAAGTTTGTGAGAGACGGTACGCCCATTACGCTGGACTGGAAAGGATACGATCACTTCGCGTAAGTTTGCTTTTTTCCCTTCTCCCACCGGGCTGAGGGATCCCCACAAAATAATACCAGCACGGACGACCCCCCTCTCCCTTGAGGGAGAGGGCTGGGGTGAGGGGGAGCATACGGCTCTGGTGGTCATTCCGTTCACTTTATGTTCATTGCTACTCTGTAACAGCATGACCTGTGAACGTGCCAGGGCGGCTCAATCGCCGCCACCCTGGCGACCCGGGCTCCCGGCGGTAAATCGCCGCTTCGCGGTACCCTCAGCTTATTCCTTCAGGCTATCGGGTCGGGCATGAGCCTGCATCCCTGCAGGCCACGCCCTCTCGGCGCATCCCTGCGCCTCGCCCCGGCCTTACGGAAACGCTTCGGCGATTTACAGCCGGACCAGACATCGCTGTAAGCCATTAATTTTCCTGAAGCAATATTCATCGCTTCCGGTTAAAAAAAATTACTGGGGATTCCTCACCCCACCGGGAGAGGGTCAGGGTGAGGGCTTACTTAAACCCCACCATCGGATGCTGTTGATATGGCGTCTCCAGCTCGGCAATCTGCTCCGGCGTCAGCGTGATGTCCACCGCATTCAGCAGTTCATCAAGCTGTTCTTCCCGCGATGTTCCAATAATCGGTGCCGTAACCCCGCGTTTACCCAGCAGCCACGCCAGCGCCACCTGGGCCCGGGTTGCACCGGTTTCGTCAGCAATCCCGGCTAAACGTTCTGCAATCAACGCATCGCTGGCCTCTGTTCCTTCATACAGATTTTTTCCCACTTCATCCGATACCAGGCGGGCCGTGGATTCCCCCCACGGACGGGTCAGACGACCGCGCGCCAGCGGGCTCCACGGGATCACCGCCACGCCCTCCTGATGGCACAGCGGCAGCATCTCACGTTCTTCTTCGCGATAGATCAGATTGTAGTGATCCTGCATGGTGACGAAGCGCGCCCAGCCATGCTGTGCCTGGAGATCGAGCGCCTGTGCAAACTGCGACGCGTGCATTGATGAGGCGCCGATGTAGCGCGCTTTACCCGCTTTCACCACGTCGTTGAGTGCTTCAAGCGTCTCCTCGATCGGCGTGTTGTAATCCCAGCGGTGAATTTGCAGCAGATCGACATAATCCATGTTCAGGCGTCTAAGACTGTCATCAATAGAACGCAGGATCTGCGTGCGAGAAAGGCCCTGAGCCAGATCGCCAACCGGGTAATACACCTTGGTGGCGACCACAATTTCTTCCCGACGGGCAAAATCACGCAGGGCACGGCCGACAATCTCCTCACTGCTGCCGTTGGAGTAGCTGTTAGCGGTGTCAAAGAAGTTAATGCCCCCTTCGATGGCGTGTTTGATGATAGGGCGGCTACTCTCTTCCGGCAGCGTCCAGGCATGATTACCCCGGTCAGGCTCGCCAAAGGTCATGCACCCCAGGCAAAGTCGGGAAACCTTAAGGTCTGTTTTTCCTAATGTTGTGTATTGCATGGTTCCACTCCTGCTGTTTTAAACAATACGTTTAAGCATAGCAGGAGCAGAACAGGGGGAGGGATCAGCCCAGCCAGGAGCGGATTTTTGCTTCGATACCTGCGGCATCCAGGCCAATCGCCGTGCGGGCTTCGTCCTGAGTACCTTGCGGAATGAAGTGATCCGGCAGACCGAGGTTCAGTACCGGAACGGCTCTACGATTCGCCATCAGCACCTCGTTCACGCCGCTGCCCGCGCCGCCCATGATGGCATTTTCTTCCAGCGTCACCAGCACGTCATGGGTTTCTGCCATGTTCAGGATCAGGGATTCATCGAGCGGTTTCACAAAGCGCATATCCACCAGAGTGGCATTCAGCGTTTCAGCCACTTTCGCGGCCTCTGGCATCAATGTGCCGAAGTTCAGGATCGCCACTTTGTCACCGCGACGCTTCACCAGACCTTTACCTATCGCCAGCTTCTCCAGCGGTTGCAGCTCAACGCCTACCGCATTACCGCGTGGGTAGCGAACCGCGCTTGGGCCGTCCTGATAGTGGTAGCCGGTAAACAGCATCTGACGACATTCGTTCTCGTCGGATGGCGTCATGATGACCATATCCGGGATACAGCGCAGGAACGACAGGTCAAAAGCCCCCTGGTGTGTCTGTCCGTCCGCACCGACGATGCCCGCACGATCGATAGCAAACAGCACAGGCAGCTTCTGAATGGCAACGTCATGGATCACCTGATCGTAAGCGCGCTGCAGGAAGGTGGAGTAGATCGCGACAACCGGTTTGTAGCCGCCAATCGCCAGGCCCGCTGCAAACGTCACCGCGTGCTGCTCGGCAATGGCAACGTCAAAATACTGGTCAGGGTATTTTCTGGAGAACTCCACCATGCCGGAGCCTTCACGCATGGCCGGGGTGATCGCCATCAGCTTGTTGTCTTTTGCCGCGGTTTCGCACAGCCAGTCGCCGAAGATTTTTGAATAGCTCGGCATGCCGCCGCTGCTTTTTGGCAGACAGCCGCTGGACGGGTCGAATTTCGGTACCGCGTGGAAGGTGATCGGATCTTTTTCCGCTGGCTCGTAGCCACGCCCTTTTTTGGTCATGATGTGCAGGAACTGCGGGCCTTTAAGATCCCGCATGTTCTTGAGCGTCGACACCAGCCCCAGCACGTCGTGTCCGTCAACCGGGCCAATATAGTTAAAGCCCAGCTCTTCAAACAGGGTACCCGGTACAACCATGCCTTTGATGTGTTCTTCGGTACGCTTGAGCAGCTCTTTGATCGGCGGTACGCCGGAGAAGACTTTTTTCCCGCCTTCACGCAGCGAGGAGTAAAGCTTACCCGAGAGCAACTGGGCCAGATGGTTGTTCAACGCGCCGACGTTCTCAGAAATCGACATTTCGTTATCGTTAAGAATAACCAGCATGTCCGGCTTGATATCACCCGCGTGGTTCATGGCCTCAAAGGCCATACCGGCAGTGATGGCCCCGTCGCCAATCACGCAGACGGTGCGGCGCTGCTTGTTCTCTTTTTCGGCAGCGACGGCAATCCCGATACCCGCGGAAATTGAAGTGGAGGAGTGGCCGACGCTCAGCACGTCATACTCGCTTTCACCGCGCCACGGGAATGGATGCAGGCCGCCTTTCTGACGAATGGTGCCAATTTTATCGCGACGCCCGGTCAGAATTTTGTGCGGATAGGCCTGGTGACCCACGTCCCAGATGAGCTGATCGAACGGCGTGTTATAGACATAGTGCAGCGCCACGGTCAGCTCTACCGTGCCAAGCCCGGAGGCGAAATGACCGCTGGAGCGGCTTACGCTGTCGAGCAGGTAACGACGCAGCTCGTCGCACAGCTTCGGCAGGCTCTCTTTCGGCAACAGACGTAACTCCTGGGTGGAGTCAACTAACGCCAGTGTCGGGTATTTGGCAATATCAAAACTCATCAAAGGCTCATCGAGATAGTGTGTTTATTTATCACGCTGGATTATATAGTCCGCTAGCGCTTCCAGTGCCGAAGTATCCAGTGATTGCGCGGCCAGTTGATTCAGCGACTGGCGGGCATCCTCTATCAGATCCCGGGCTTTACGTTGGGCTTGCTCAAGACCCAGCAGGGCGGGGTAGGTACTTTTGCCAAGCTGCTGGTCCGCACCCTGACGTTTACCCAATGTTGCAGTATCGCCCACCACATCCAGAATGTCATCCTGAACCTGGAATGCCAGACCGATACTTTCTGCGTATCTGTCCAGAATCGGCAGGGCTTTGCGCCCTTGCTCACCCGCGCTCAGCGCGCCCAGGCGAACGGCGGAACGAATCAATGCCCCGGTTTTATGGCGATGAATACGCTCCAGTTGTTCCAGATTAACCTGACGTCCTTCGGCGTCCAGATCCAGTGCCTGCCCCCCGCACATACCGGCCACGCCGCTGGCCATGGCCAGTTCGGAGATCATTGCCAGGCGGTCGCGATCGGCCACTTCAGCCATCGGTGCATCGCTCAGAATCGAAAATGCCAGCGTTTGCAGGGCATCTCCCGCCAGAATAGCATTTGCTTCGCCAAACCTGATATGGCAGGTAGGCTGACCCCGACGTAAGTCGTCATCGTCCATTGCCGGTAAATCATCGTGGATCAGTGAGTAGGCATGGATACACTCAACGGCAGCTGCCGGGGCGTCCAGCGTGTTTTCGCTGATACCAAACATATTGCCTGTGGCATAGACCAGGAATGGGCGCAGGCGCTTTCCTCCCAAGAGTGCGCCATAGTGCATGGCTTCAACCAGTGGAGTGTTCTGAAAAGGCTGTGGCTCGATAAAACGGCGCAGCGCATCGTTGGCACGCGCGACGCATGCCTGAAGCTCGTTGGCAAAATCCATTTACTCGGCGTCCGGTGTAAAAGGCGTGGTTTTCGCGTCTTCGCTGTCGGAAAGCAGGATCTGCACGCGCTGCTCGGCCTGCTGCAGTTTGACCTGCCCCTGACGTGCCAGCTGCACGCCACGCTCGAATTCGTTGAGTGCCTCTTCCAGCGGGAGATCGCCGCTCTCAAGACGGGTAACGATTTGCTCCAGTTCACTCAGCGCAGTTTCGAAACTGGCCGGTGCGTCGTTCTTCTTCGGCATAGTGAATTGACTCTTATATTCTCAGCCCCGACATGGTAACGGACTCAGGGCAATTATCAAATAACGCGCAATGTGCACAGGAGCGGCGCGATGGTGGTATACTTGCGCGCCTGGAAGCAGCCTTCGGTTATAGGGGCTGCTGTATTTTTCCATTACAAGCCTTATAAGCTTGCCTAAGAAACATTGCCGCCATGAAGTTTATCATTAAATTGTTCCCTGAAATCACCATCAAAAGCCAATCTGTGCGTTTGCGCTTTATTAAAATTCTCACCGGGAACATTCGTAACGTATTAAAGCACTACGACGAAACCCTCGCCGTGGTGCGCCACTGGGACCACGTTGAAGTCCGCGCGAAAGACGAAAACAAGCGTCAGGATATCCGCGACGCGCTGACCCGTATTCCGGGCATCCACCATATTCTGGAAGTGGAAGATGTTCCTTTCACCTCTCTGCATGACATCTTCGAAAAAGCGCTGGTGCAGTACCGCGACCAGATCGAAGGCAAAACCTTTTGCGTGCGCGTGAAGCGTCGCGGCAAGCACGAATTCAGCTCCATTGAAGTGGAACGTTACGTTGGCGGCGGTCTGAATCAGCACGTCGAGTCTGCGCGCGTGCGTCTGACCAACCCGGACGTAACCGTTAACCTGGAGATCGAAAACGATCGTCTGCTGCTGGTGAAAGGTCGTTACGAAGGTATCGGCGGTTTCCCAATTGGTACTCAGGAAGATGTGCTGTCTCTGATCTCGGGTGGCTTCGATTCCGGCGTCTCCAGCTATATGCTGATGCGTCGCGGCTGCCGCGTGCACTACTGCTTCTTCAACCTGGGCGGCGCGGCGCATGAAATCGGCGTTCGTCAGGTTGCGCATTATCTGTGGAACCGCTTCGGCAGTTCCCACCGCGTGCGTTTCGTGGCGATCAACTTTGAGCCGGTCGTGGGTGAAATCCTCGAGAAAGTCGACGACGGCCAGATGGGCGTGGTGCTGAAGCGTATGATGGTGCGTGCAGCATCCAAAGTGGCTGAGCGCTACGGCGTGCAGGCGCTGGTTACCGGTGAGGCGCTTGGCCAGGTCTCCAGCCAGACGCTGACCAACTTGCGTCTGATCGACAACGTGTCAGATACGCTGATCCTGCGTCCGCTGATTTCCCACGATAAAGAGCACATCATCGATCTGGCGCGCGAAATCGGTACTGAAGATTTTGCCCGTACCATGCCGGAATACTGCGGCGTGATCTCAAAAAGCCCAACGGTGAAAGCGGTTAAGGCGAAGATCGAAGCGGAAGAAGAGAACTTCGATTTTAGCATCCTGGAAAAAGTGGTGGCGGAAGCGTCCAACATTGATATCCGCGAGATTGCCCAGCAGACCGAGCAGGAAGTCGTAGAAGTTGAAACCGTGAGCGGTTTCGGCGCTAACGATGCAATTCTGGATATTCGCTCCATTGATGAGCAGGATGACAAGCCGCTGCAGGTTGAAGGCGTCGAAGTGGTTTCTCTGCCGTTCTACAAGCTGAGCACCAAATTTGGCGACCTCGACCAGAGCAAAACCTATCTGCTGTGGTGTGAGCGTGGGGTGATGAGCCGTCTGCAGGCGCTGTATCTGCTCGAGCAGGGCTTTGCGAATGTGAAGGTGTATCGCCCGTAGTTTATTGCAGGGCGGGGGCGACCTGTTGCCTCCGCCCCTCTCCCACAGGGTGAGGGAGAACTCCTATTCGTAATAATTATAAATCCCCGCCGGTATCACCAGCGATGACGCCACTTCGTACGCTTTCTCGCGTCCGACCAGCAGGTCAATAATCTTTAAGCCAAAATCAATCGCGGTGCCGGGCCCCTGGCTGGTGAGCAGGTTGACGCGCGGATCCCAGACGACGCGTTTATCCACCCAATGTGCTTCCGGGATCGTATCCTTAAGACCCGGGAAACCGGTCATGTTGCCGATGGGGAAGATATCGTGCGGAATCAGAACCGTTCCGGCGGCGGCACAGATTGCCGCGACGATACGGCCGGATAAATGAAACTGGCGCACGGTTTCGACCAGCAGCGGGCTGTCGCGAAAACACTCTGCGCCCTTCAGGCCACCAGGCAGGACGATGATGTCGTATTCCCCGTCGGCCACCTGCACCAGCGGGGCATCCGCGAGGATTTTTACCCCGCGTGAGCAGGTGATTGCCAGATTACCGTCGCTGGCGACGCTGGCGGTTGTCACCTTAATACCGCCGCGCACCATCAAATCAATGGTGGTGACCGCTTCTGTCTCTTCGCTACCAGGAGCGAGGCAGACCAGTGCCGACGCGCTCATATTCACTCTCCTTACGTTTAACCAGGTCATACAGACGGGCGTTTTCCGGCACCGCAATACCGTGTGCGCGGGCGCGTTTTAGCAGATAGCCGGTAATGTAGTCGATTTCAGTGTGGCGTAATGCCCGAACATCCTGCAACATCGAGGAGATATTTTCTGCAGTACTATCAATAACCTGTTCGACATAATAGCGTAAATCCTCTGCCGAGGTATGCAAGCCTTCCCGCTCAATGACCTCCGCGACTTCCGCACATAGGACGGCGACGTCTTGCGGATGGTTTTTTAGCTCGCCGTTAGGGCAATCCCACAGCGCCGTGAGCGGGTTAATCACGCAGTTTACGGCCAGCTTGCGCCACAGCTGAGGACGGATATTGTTATGCCAGGCCACGTCCGGCAATACCTTCTGCAGTACGTCTGCCAGATAACCGAAGTCGCCATCCTGTGCCCTGGCAGGGCCGATATGCGTCACCCCACTGGCGACATGTACGATGATATTACCGTCGCGACGTGCAGCGTGCGTGGTCGTCGCCATCAGCAGCGGCTGCGGGATGCTTTTGAGCTCATCAAGCGTCCCCATGCCGTTATGCAGCAGCAGAACAGGGGATGTGGGGGGGAGTTGAGCGGCCAGTGCTTTTACGGCGTCTGAAACCTGCCATGCCTTGAGCGTCACCAGTAAAAGGTCGCTTTGCGCCAGGAAGTCAGGATCGTTCGCGGTGAGAGATTCATTAAAGATGCTTCCGTCTTCACTAATCAGATTTACACTGCAATAGGGCTGGGGCACGCGCAGCCAGCCCTGAACCTCATGTCCGTGCTTGCACAGCGCGGTCAGCCACAGCTGACCAAGCGCTCCGCATCCGAGCACTGTAATTTTCATTGTTCCTCCTCACCTGCAACTGCGCCAGGTGTTACAGCTTAATTATACAGCTAAGCTTCTGTTGAGTTATGCCTCGTAGCGGGTATTATGCAACGCAACAAAAGTGAAGGGAGAAGAAAAGATGCCATCTTTCGATATTGTTTCCGAAGTTGATATCCAGGAAGTTCGCAACGGCGTAGAGAACGCAACCCGCGAAGTTGAGTCACGTTTCGATTTTCGTGGCGTTGAAGCAACGTTTGAGCTGAACGATGCAAATAAGACCATTAAGGTGCTGAGCGAGTCTGATTTCCAGGTAAATCAGCTGCTCGACATTCTGCGTGCCAAGCTGTTAAAGCGCGGCATTGAAGGAACATCTCTGGATGTGCCGGAAGAGTTTGTGCACAGCGGTAAAAACTGGTTTGTCGAAGCCAAACTGAAGCAGGGCATTGAGAGCGCGGTGCAGAAGAAGATCGTTAAGCTCATCAAAGACAGTAAGCTGAAGGTGCAGGCGCAGATCCAGGGCGAAGAAATTCGTGTAACCGGCAAATCACGTGATGATTTGCAGTCCGTAATGGCGCTGGTGCGTGGCGGCGATCTGGGGCAACCGTTCCAGTTTAAAAACTTCCGCGATTAAGACGAAAATGCCCGGTCAGACCGGGCATTTTTTCAGGCTTTGAGTGCCTGCTCGACTTCAAAGCGGTTAGTTACCTTACTGTCTATTTTGACATAGGCACTACGCTCTTCCGGGGCGATCAGCACTTCACTTACCCCCTCCGTGGTTTCAAGACGCTGTTTTAGCGCGTCGTTGATCTCAACATCATCAGGGATTTCTACTCGCAGACTGCTGACGTAGCGCGGCTCTTTCATAGTGCTGGCGACCAGCAGCCAGACAGTGGCCAGCAGCGCGCCTGCAAGGAATACGGTTTGTGAGTCAAACAGACCATCCACCCAGCCGCCAAGCGAACCGCCAATTGCCACGCCGATAAACTGGCTGGTGGAGTAAATACCCATCGCCGTGCCTTTGTAACCCGCAGGCGATTCTTTACTGATAAGCGACGGCAGCAACGCTTCCATCAGGTTAAACGCCAGGAAGAAGAGTTGCACACCCGCTACCAGTTCCCAGAAGTGCGGGCCGGAGCCCCAGAGTACAATCTCGGCAATCAGCAGTACCGCCACGCAGCCCACGAAGACGCGCTTCATCTTGCGCTTCACTTCGGCGTAGATGATGAACGGTACGACGGAGACAAACGAAATCAGCATCGTGACCAGATAGATTTTCCAGTGCTCAGCGGCCGGGAAGCCCGCCGCGGCAAGCTGGCCTGGCAGGGCGACAAAGGTCGACATCAGCAGGATATGCAGGCACATAATGCCAAAATTGAGCTTGAGCAGGCGAGGCTCGACAATCACTTTGCTGAAGCAGCCTTTTACCATTCCAGATTCACGGTTGAGAACGTGGTTTTTGCTGTCTGGCACCACCCATAGTGTTAAGGCGATACCGATTGTCGCCAGCACGGCAATCATCCAGAACAGGGCGTGCAGGCCGAGTGCATGGGTAATAATGGGGCCGAGCACCATCGCAATCGCAAAGGTGACGCCAAAGCTTACGCCGATAAACGCCATGGCCTTGGTGCGGTTTTGCTCGCGAGTTAAATCTGACAACAGTGCCATCACCGCAGCAGCTATCGCACCGGAACCCTGCAAGGCCCGGCCAAGAATAATGCCCCATATTGAGTGGGAGAGGGCGGCAATGACGCTCCCGAGAACAAAAATAAGCAGACCACCGACAATCAGCGGTTTTCGTCCAACCCGATCAGAGAGCAGCCCAAACGGGATCTGGAATACCGCCTGCGCCAGTCCGTAGATACCGATTGCAAGTCCAATCAGCGCCTCGCTGGCTCCCTGCAGCGCCATACCGTACGTGGTCAGAACAGGCAGGACCATAAACATGCCAAGCATCCGTAGCGAGAAGACAGTCCCTAAGCCCCAGGTCGCGCGTAGCTCGCCTGGCGTCATTTTATAATCGTTCATTACCACCTCAGTTCAAAAGCAGGCCATAGTGTAGTGCGGGGAAGGAGCGGGGTAAATAAAGGGTTATTTAACAAATATTACATGCGTTATTAATAGATTCAGTGAATAAAAAAGGGTGCCGAAGCACCCCTTTATTCACCTGTTGTGGCTTACCAGACGTAAGTCAGCAGGTTGTGTGATTCAGGCACCATGAAGTCTACGGACATCATCACGGACAGCGAGGTGATGGCCACAATCGAGAACACAAACAGTTTGCGCGCCCAGACTTTGTCATCTTCCACTTTGTAACCGCGCAGCGCCATACCGAGCCACCAGACGCTCACTGCGGCCGCTACTGCCAGATATTTGTATCCAGCGTATCCGCCCAGAGAGAGCATCAGCGTCGCCACGGCAAAGGCGATGATGTACAGCGTGATGTGGTTCTTGGCAACGGAAATGCCTTTCACGACCGGCAGAACTGGGATGTTCGCTGCCTGATAATCCTTAAAGCGGAAAATCGCGATGGCATAGGAGTGCGGCATCTGCCACAGGCTAAAGATAGCCAGCAGGATAGCTGCACCGCTGTCGAACTCGTTCGTGACCGCGCAGTAGCCAATCACCGGCGGCGCAGCGCCGGAGAGAGAACCAATCAGCGTGCCGTAGACGGAGTGGCGTTTCATATACAGGCTGTAGACGCCCACATATACCACGAACCCCATCACCCCCAGCCAGCAGGCCAGTGGGTTAGCACCAAACCACAGCAGCATAAAGCCAGCAATACCCAGCAAGGTGGCGTACACCAGCGAGACGGAAGGGGCGATCAGGCCTTTCACCAGCACCCGATTTTTGGTCCTTTCCATCTTCTTGTCGATATCCATGTCGATGTAGTTGTTAAATACACAACCGGACGCAACAACCAGTGACACACCGACCAGCGTGTAGATAAAGAGGGTGTAATCAATGCTACCTTTAGAGGCCAGCAGGAACCCTCCGATCACGGAGATCAGGTTGCCAAAGATGATGCCTGGTTTCGTTACTTGCAGGTATTGCTTAAACATACTCGCCGCTCTTAGTGAACCATCATGTTGTAGTTGAGGTTCCACATAATCCAGATGGAACCGACTACCAGGATAGCGATGATAATCACGGTAAAGACGAAGGCCGTCATGTTCCAGCCTTCATCGGACTTGGTGTTCATGTGCAGGAAGCAAACCAGATGCACCAGAATCTGAACCACTGCGGTAACCAGGACGGTGCCCAGAATCGCCGCGTGAGAAGCAGAACCGCTCATCACCATCCAGAACGGGATCACCGTCAGGATGATCGACAGGATAAAACCTGTCATGTAGGTTTTTACGCTACCGTGGGAAGCGCCATGATCGGTTGAATGACTCATTACATCGCCCCCATCAGATAGACAACAGAGAACACACAGATCCATACCACGTCCAGGAAGTGCCAGAACAGGCTCAGGCACATGATACGGGTACGGTTAGTGCTGGTCAGGCCGCGACGGGATACCTGGAACATCAGTACCGCCATCCAGATCAGGCCTGAGGTTACGTGCAGACCGTGAGTACCGACCAGCGCGAAGAACGCGGACAGGAAGCCACTACGATCAGGCCCGAAACCTTCCATAATCAGGTGATGGAATTCATAGATTTCCATCCCGATAAATCCAGCACCAAACAACCAGGTCAACGCCAGCCAGGAGACAACCTGGCTCTTGTTGTTTTTATACATGGCGATAGCCGCCATGCCGTAGGTGATAGAGCTGAATAACAGCAGTGCGGTTTCAACCAGAACGAACGGCAGTTCAAAGATGTCCTTGCCAGTCGGGCCGCCCGCTGTGCCGTTCACGAGAACGGCATAGGTCGCGAACAGACAGCAGAACAGAATGCAGTCGCTCATCAGGTAGATCCAGAAACCGAAGACTTTGGTCGGTCCTGTATCGTGGTGCGCATGTTCATGCGCGTGGGCAGTTGAGTGCGCCAGAGTATCAGTTGCCATTTTTCAGCCCCGCTTTAGAAATCTCGTCGAAATGCTGGTTTTCCAGTTTTTCGACTTCACGGACTGGTACGTAGTAGTCCACGTCCTCGTCAAAGCTCTTCACAATCCAGCTAATGATGACGCCAGCGAAGCTCGCAATCGCCAACCACCAGATGTGCCAGATCATTGCGAAACCAAACACCGTTGCGAAAGCGGCAATCACAATGCCCGCGCCGCTGTTTTTCGGCATATGGATCTCTTCGTAATGAGCAGGTTGCTTGTACGCTTCACCTTTTTCTTTCATTTCCCAGAATGCGTCACGTTCGTGAACGTGTGGCACGATGGCAAAGTTATAGAACGGAGGTGGAGAAGAGGTCGCCCACTCCAGCGTACGGCCACCCCATGGGTCACCGGTCAGGTCACGGTTCTGATCGCGGTCGCGAATAGAAACGTAGAACTGAATCAGCTGGCATGCGATACCCAGTGCAATCAGCGCCGCACCACAGGCTGCAACAACCAGCATTGGGTGGAACTGAGGGTCAATCTGCTGGCTCAGGCGACGGGTCATACCCATGAAGCCCAGCACATACAGCGGCATGAACGCTACGAAGAAGCCGATGATCCACAGCCAGAACGCACGTTTGCCCCAGGTCTCGTTCAGCGTGAAGCCGAACGCTTTTGGCCACCAGTAAGTGACGCCAGCGAAGCAACCGAAGACCACACCACCGATAATAACGTTATGGAAGTGCGCAATCAGGAACAGGCTGTTGTGCAGTACGAAGTCAGCACCCGGTACCGCCAGCAGTACGCCGGTCATCCCGCCCACGGAGAAGGTCACGATGAAGCCGATGGTCCACAGCATTGCTGAGTGGAACACGATGCGGCCCTGGTACATGGTGAACAGCCAGTTGAAGATCTTCACCCCGGTCGGGATGGCGATAATCATGGTGGTGATACCGAAGAAGGCGTTTACGTTCGCGCCTGCACCCATGGTGAAGAAGTGGTGCAGCCAAACGATGAACGACAGCACGGTAATACACACGGTTGCCCACACCAGAGAGGTGTAACCAAACAGGCGCTTACGTGAGAAGGTCGCTGCGATTTCGGAGAACACACCGAAGACAGGCAGAACCAGAATGTACACTTCCGGGTGACCCCAGGCCCAAATCAGGTTGATGTACATCATCATGTTGCCACCCATATCGTTGGTAAAGAAATGGGTGCCCAGGTAGCGGTCCAGGGTCAGCAGCGCGACGGTGACGGTCAGAATTGGGAAGGAGGCAATAATCAGGATGTTGGCGCACAGAGATGCCCAGGTAAATACTGGCATCTTGAACATCGTCATGCCAGGGGCACGCATCTTGATAATAGTCACGAAGAAGTTAATACCGGTCAGGGTTGTACCGATACCGGAGAGCTGAATTGCCCAAATCCAGTAGTCGACACCTACGCCAGGACTGTATTCAATTCCCGAAAGCGGTGGATAAGCCAGCCAGCCGGTCTGAGCAAACTCGCCCACGCCCAGTGACAGGTTAACCAGGATTACGCCAACAACCGTGAACCAGAAGCTCAGGTTGTTCAGGAACGGGAATGCAACGTCGCGCGCGCCGATTTGCAGCGGAACGACAACGTTCATCAGACCGATAACCAGCGGCATCGCCACGAAGAAGATCATGATAACGCCGTGGGCGGTAAAGATCTGATCGTAGTGGTGAGGTGGCAGGAAGCCAGCTTCACCCGCAGAGGCAAGCACCTGCTGGCTACGCATCATGATCGCATCCGCAAAGCCACGAATTAACATGACGATACCGACGATGCAGTACATGATACCGAGTTTTTTGTGGTCAACCGAAGTCAACCACTCATTCCACAGGTAGCTCCACTTACCGAAGTAAGTGATTAAGGCCAGTAAAGCCGCACCACCAATGATAATTGCAGCCACCGTAACCACGATAATGGGTTCATGGTATGGCACTGCATCCAGTGTCAATTTTCCGAACATTTTCTTCCTCGGCCCCTTAGTGAGCGGTTTCCGCGTGGCTCATGTCCATGCCTTCCATACCTTCATGCGCGCTGTGCTCGCCTTCTGGCTGGGACATGTTCATGCTCTTACCGTGATCCATAAATTTGCCAATAACGTCTTTGAACAAATCAGGTTTCACGTTAGAGAAGTACTCCACCTTGTTGTATTCGCTAGGTGCAGCCACTTTATCGAACGCCGCCATGTCAGACATGGTGTTTTGAGACTGTTTCGCTTTTTCAACCCACTGGTCGAAAGCGGCACGGTCTGGCGTCGCAATAGCTTTGAACTTCATACCTGAGAAGCCCGGACCGCTATAGCTGGCGGAGATACCATCATAGGTGCCTGCTTCATTGGCAATCAGGTGCAGGTTAGTCTGCATACCGGCCATCGCGTAAATCTGGCTACCCAGACGCGGGATGAAGAAGGAGTTCATTACGGAGTTGGAGGTCACTTTGAACTGAACCGGAGTGTTCGCCGGGAAGGCGATTTCATTCACGGTAGCAATGCCCTGTTCCGGATAGATGAAGAACCATTTCCAGTCCATGGAGACCACTTCGATGGTAATCGGTTTTTCATCATGAACCAGCGGCTTGCTAGGTTCGAGGGAGTGAGTGGTTTTCCAGGTCAGCACGGCAAGGAACAGGATGATCAGAATAGGCACTGTCCAGACCACAGCTTCCACTTTATTGGAGTGTGACCAGTTAGGACTATACTTCGCATCTTTATTGCTCGCACGATACTTCCAGGCGAAACCAACAGCCATCAAAACGGCAGGAATAACCACAATCAACATCAGGCCAAAAGCCGTCAATATCAGTGAACGTTGTTCCAGTCCAATCTGCCCTTTGGGGTCTAGTAGTGCAGAATCGCAGCCACTGAGTAATACAGTGCCCGCGAATAATGACAACCATCCCAAACTTTTATTGTATTTCCCGAGTCTCATTTAACGACCTCAATTCCACGGAGTCTGGTGGCGTTTAAAGTGTGCGGGCATTTTACGGGAAGGTTACATTACTGTAAACATCATTAGGACTGTGTCAGGAAGGTGTTACCGGGTTCTGCCGCACGTGTCACAAGTGTTGCAAATTATGTCGGTTTTTATGACCGAAGCCGCATGGCAAGGGCTTTATAACGAAAGGACCCCCAAGCATACCCTAAAAGGGGCAATTGGTATAACCATTGTTGAAAATAAACAAAAAATTAACAATTTATTATCAATAAAGAGACATATAAAAAACGAAAAATCAAACTATCTGATGCTGAATCGGTTAATGAAAAATAGTGTTTTGGAACAGGCTCCAATAATTTCCAAATTTTATCCCGCACAAAACAACAATTATTTTTTTCAGCGGTTGGCGGCTATTTCACCGTTATAATTTCGTTTAGTGATTACAACGGGAAATAACCTTTCGCATTTCTCTTCAGGTCATCTGCGTTTTACGCAGAGCCATGAAATCGAGCAGACCCCCGATCAGGATCCCGGCGACAGCCAGTAGGGCTCCGGCATCCAGCAGAAGGGTTACAAGGGGAAGTGCCATAGAGGTGCTGGCATTAATAATGAGCACTACAAGCCAGAGCACCAGCGCGAAGCAACCCGCCATTAACAGACGTAACGCGAAACGGTAAGCGCGGTGATATTCAGTGCGCGGCATAAAGTGTTCCGTCCGTTGGGTGTATTCCAGCGTCTGGCGACAGACCAGCAACAATAAAATACCCGGTACGGCAGCCACCACGGAGAAGAGATAAAACGTTGGCCAACCGTGGGCTTCTACAAACCAGCCGGCAATTGGCCCAACGTACACGCGGCCAACGGCAGAGAGCGCCGAGAGCAGTGCGAACTGCGTGGCGGAAAATGACTTGTTGCACAGGGTCATCAGCAGGGCGACAAATGCCGCGGTCCCCATACCGCCGCAGAGATTTTCAAAGAACACCGCTGCGGCCATGCTGATCATATGTTTGTCGGTAATTGACAACAGCCAGTAGCCTGCGTTGGATGCGCCTTGCAGGATGCCAAAGATCAGCAGCGCACGGAACAGCGTCAGGCGTTGCATCAACACGCCGCCATAAAGTGCCCCGACAATGGTCGCAAACAGCCCCAGCGTTTTATTCACCACGCCCACTTCACCCGCATCAAAACCCACACCACGAATGAGGAAGGTGGTGGTCAGGCTCATCGCAAAGGCATCGCCCAGTTTATAGAGGACGATAAGCAACAGGATCAGCCAGGCGTTGTTGCGGCCAAAGAAATCGCGTAATGGTTCGGCGACGGCCTGTTCCAGAGAGCGGGGAACCGGGATGACATCACTCGGTTCGGGGGCGAACAGGGTGGCAATAATACACGGGATCAGCAGGGCGGCCATCAGCCAGTACATGCCTTGCCAACCAAGGTAGCGGTCGGCCAGCCACAATGCCAGCCCACCGGAAACCAGCATGCCAAGGCGATAGCCCAGCACGCTGATGGCCGCACCAGCTCCACGTTCTTCAGCAGGCAACACGTCCGTCTTCCAGGCATCAAACACAATATCCTGGGACGCGGAACAGAAGGCGATCACCACCGCAAGGGCGGCCATCCAGCGAAGTTGAGTTGACGGTTCCAGGAAGCCCATGGCGGCAATGGCCAGCAGCAACAGCACCTGCGTCATAACCAGCCAGCCGCGACGGCGGCCGAGAAACGGTGGGGTGTAGCGATCCATCACCGGCGACCACAGGAACTTAAAGACATAAGCCTGGCCGACGAGTGAGAAGAAGCCAATAGTTTTGAGATCGATATTCTCGACGGTCATCCATGCCTGCAAGGTGCCTGAAGTGAGCGCGAGAGGTAAACCGGAGGCAAAGCCAAGGATCAGCAGAATCGCTGATTTCGGTTGCTGGAAAATGCGTAAGTAATGACTGGACATGTTCTTAAAAACTGACCCGGCTAAAAACCGGGTCAGTCAGCAGGATTAACGCGCGTTCTGCTTGATGAAGTCGTGAATGCTGGTGTCCTGCGCCATGTCGGAAATGGTATCCGTCAGCACGCTGTTAACCGCATCAGCAATATTTTTATTCGATGCCTGGAACGCGCCTTCTACAGAGTAGCTCGCGCGATAGTTCTTGGTCATCTTGTTGCCATTCTTCGCGGTGGCAATGATGGCGATATCCGCTTTGGTGGCGATGTTGTAGCGAACGTTACCCTGAGAAACATCAGCATAAAGGTTGTTCACGATGATCTGCAGATCTACCGCACCGCTTGGGCCAACCATATAGCCACGAGAAGTCATCTGTTTTTCCAGCACTTCCTGCAGCAGGAAGCGCAGGTCGCGGGATGCAGTCAGCGTTACCTGCTGGTTATCGCGGGTCACTTTTGCCAGCGCTTGATCCTGACGCTGATCGGCACCGTTAATACTCACGGTAACACCCATCAGGCTTGGGTCCTGCTGAGGCAGGGTAATTTTTGGTGAGACATCGATGGTGGTAGGCGGAGTCGCACAGCCTGCCAGCATAAAAAGGGCTACCAACGGAAAGAAGAGTTTTTTTAACATTTTCAGGTTCTCAACGAATCGTAAGCATATAGAGAGAAAAATTGCCGCCATCATAACATCGCCAACGGTCAGGGGAAGTGGTCAACGCATGTAAATTCATCGCCTTGTCTGAAAACTGACCTTTGCACCCTTTTTCACCTCGTGTGAATGACAAAAGGTATGAGCCACACAGTTAACTTCATTCGTTTGAATGAGAAAATCAGACGAAAGCTAAATATTTGTTGTCAAGGTGTAATGGAAACGGTAAAAGCGGCTAACATTTAAAGGGATGGGTGACATCCTGGCGTTGTCGGAGGAGTAATTTCATGATGATACGTGAGCAGATAGAAGATAAATTAAGGGCAGCGTTCAACCCTGTGTTCCTCGAAGTCGTCGACGAAAGCTATCGTCATAACGTGCCGGCAGGTTCTGAAAGCCACTTTAAAGTGGTTCTGGTTAGCGATCGCTTCACGGGAGAACGTTTCCTGAACCGACACCGCTTGATCTACAGCACCTTGACGGAAGAACTCTCCACAACCGTACATGCGCTGGCATTGCATACCTACACCATTAAGGAATGGGAAGGTTTGCAGGATACGGTTTTCGCATCGCCGCCTTGCCGCGGTGCTGGCACCATCGCCTGATAAATCGGATTTGCAACGGCTGGAGTTTTTCCAGTATGTTGCTTAAAGATTTCCTCAAAACGGCCTCCGGGCCGTTTTGTTTTGTCTGAGTTTTGAGCGGATGGTGCGATTTTAAGGCTAAAAATAGCCTTAAAGTGTGAAAAAAGCCGCAGCAACATGCCCCAACCGTTCTCGACTCACCTAAGTGATGCCGCTATAATGCCGCGTCTTATTGAATGTCTTCGGGATGATTCTGGCGACAGGGAATGTGAATCTGCACTAAGAGAGCATCCCGGTATAACAGACAGATTCAGAGTTGACCGAGCACTGTGATTTTTTTGAGGTAACAAGATGCAAGTTTCAGTTGAAACCACTCAAGGCCTTGGCCGCCGTGTAACGATTACTATCGCTGCTGACAGCATCGAAACTGCTGTGAAAAGCGAGCTGGTCAACGTAGCAAAAAAAGTACGTATTGACGGCTTCCGTAAGGGCAAAGTACCAATGAATGTTGTTGCTCAGCGTTATGGCGCTTCCGTGCGTCAGGATGTGCTGGGTGAACTGATGAGCCGTAACTTTATTGATGCGATCATCAAAGAAAAAATCAATCCGGCCGGCGCGCCAAACTACGTTCCAGGCGAATACAAACTGGGCGAAGACTTCACCTACTCCGTAGAGTTCGAAGTGTATCCGGAAGTTGAGCTGAAAGGTCTGGAATCAATCGAAGTTGAAAAACCGATTGTGTCCGTGACTGACGAAGACGTTGACGGCATGCTGGACACCCTGCGTAAGCAGCAGGCGAACTGGAAAGAGAAAGAAGGCGCTGTTGACGCGGAAGACCGTGTGACCATCGACTTCACCGGTTCTGTAGACGGCGAAGAGTTCGAAGGCGGTAAAGCGTCTGATTTCGTACTGGCAATGGGTCAGGGTCGTATGATCCCAGGCTTCGAAGACGGTATCAAAGGCCACAAAGCTGGCGAAGAGTTCACTATTGATGTGACCTTCCCTGAAGAGTACCACGCTGAAAACCTGAAAGGTAAAGCGGCCAAGTTCGTTATCAATCTGAAGAAAGTTGAAGAGCGCGAACTGCCAGAACTGACTGAAGAATTCATCAAACGTTTCGGCGTGGAAGATGGTTCTGTAGCGGGTCTGCGTACAGAAGTGCGTAAAAACATGGAGCGCGAGCTGAACGGCGCTGTGCGTAACCGTGTGAAATCTCAGGCGATCGAAGGTCTGGTGAAAGCGAACGACATCGACGTTCCAGCTGCCCTGATCGACAGCGAAATCGACGTGCTGCGCCGTCAGGCTGCACAGCGTTTCGGTGGCAACCAGCAGCAAGCAATGGAACTGCCGCGTGAGCTGTTCGAAGAGCAAGCTAAACGCCGCGTTGTTGTTGGCCTGCTGTTGGGCGAAGTGATTCGTACCCACGAGCTGAAAGCTGACGAAGAGCGTGTGAAAGGCCTGATCGAAGAGATGGCGTCTGCATACGAAGATCCATCAGAAGTTATCGAGTTCTACGGTAAAAACAAAGAGCTGATGGACAACATGCGCAATGTCGCACTGGAAGAGCAGGCTGTTGAAGCGGTACTGGCGAAAGCTAAAGTGTCCGAAAAAGCGACCTCTTTCAACGAACTGATGAACCAGCAGGCGTAATTTCGCCCCAAAGGTTTAAAGTTTGAACAGAAAACCCGTTGCCTTGTGGCAGCGGGTTTTTTTTATCACACCAATAGCCCAGGAAGAGTGCTAAAACGCCCTTTCAGTGTTAGCGTAACAACAAAAGGTTGTTATGCTTGAAATAGGGCACAGTGAACCCCATAAGTGTGTAATCACGATGAATGAGACTGGCTGATAATCCGTCCGTAAGGTTACAATCAGTACAGCAGGTGTTTTCAATTTTGATCCAGGAGACGGAAATGTCATACAGTGGCGAACGAGATAACTTTGCACCCCATATGGCGCTGGTGCCAATGGTTATTGAACAGACCTCACGTGGTGAGCGTTCTTTTGATATCTATTCCCGTCTGCTCAAGGAACGCGTTATCTTTCTGACCGGTCAGGTGGAAGACCACATGGCTAACCTGATCGTGGCGCAGATGCTGTTTCTGGAAGCGGAAAACCCGGAAAAAGACATTTACCTGTACATTAACTCCCCGGGTGGCGTGATTACGGCAGGTATGTCCATTTATGACACCATGCAATTCATCAAGCCGGATGTAAGCACTATCTGTATGGGTCAGGCTGCATCTATGGGCGCGTTCCTGTTAACAGCAGGGGCTAAAGGCAAGCGTTTCTGCTTACCTAATTCCCGCGTGATGATTCACCAGCCGCTGGGTGGTTACCAGGGGCAGGCGACGGATATTGAAATCCACGCCCGTGAAATTCTGAAAGTAAAAGCGCGCATGAATGAACTCATGGCGCAGCATACAGGTCAATCGCTTGAGCAGATCGAGCGCGATACCGAGCGCGATCGCTTCCTCTCTGCTTCAGAGGCAGTTGAGTACGGCTTAGTCGACTCCGTATTGACCCATCGTAATTGATGCCCGCGACGCAAGTGTGCCGCTATACTAAAGTAGGGCGGCACTCTGCCTGAGAGCAGCTTGCGTCTTAGAATGGCATTTGCGTCGTCATGTGCGGCACAAAGAACTTAAAAAGAGGTTTGGACTCATGACAGATAAACGCAAAGATGGTTCGGGCAAACTGCTGTACTGCTCTTTTTGCGGCAAAAGCCAGCATGAAGTGCGTAAACTGATTGCCGGGCCGTCCGTGTATATCTGCGACGAATGTGTCGATTTATGTAACGACATCATTCGCGAAGAGATTAAAGAAGTTGCGCCACACCGTGAGCGTAGCGCGCTGCCAACTCCGCATGAAATTCGTCATCACCTTGACGATTATGTCATCGGTCAGGAGCAGGCTAAGAAAGTACTGGCGGTAGCGGTATATAACCACTACAAACGTCTGCGTAACGGTGATACCAGCAATGGCGTAGAACTGGGTAAAAGTAACATTTTGCTGATCGGCCCAACCGGTTCCGGTAAAACGTTGCTGGCTGAAACTCTGGCGCGTCTGCTGGATGTTCCGTTCACCATGGCGGATGCCACCACTCTGACCGAAGCGGGTTATGTGGGTGAAGATGTAGAAAACATCATCCAGAAACTGCTGCAGAAGTGCGATTACGACGTACAGAAAGCCCAGCGCGGGATTGTTTACATCGATGAGATCGACAAGATTTCTCGTAAATCCGACAACCCGTCGATCACCCGTGATGTGTCGGGTGAAGGCGTACAGCAGGCACTGCTGAAGCTGATCGAAGGGACTGTTGCCGCTGTTCCGCCACAGGGAGGTCGTAAACATCCGCAGCAGGAGTTCCTGCAGGTTGATACCTCCAAGATCCTGTTCATCTGTGGTGGTGCGTTTGCGGGTCTGGATAAAGTTATCTCCCACCGTGTTGAAACCGGCTCCGGCATTGGTTTTGGCGCGACGGTGAAATCGACGTCAGAAAAACCGAACGAAGGCGAACTGCTATCTCAGGTTGAACCAGAAGATCTGATCAAATTCGGTCTGATTCCTGAATTCATTGGTCGTCTGCCGGTTGTGGCCACGCTGAATGAGCTGAGTGAAGAGGCGCTGATCCAGATCCTGAAAGAGCCGAAAAATGCGCTGACTAAACAGTATCAGGCGCTTTTCAATCTGGAAGGTGTTGATCTGGAGTTCCGTGACGAAGCGCTGGATGCGATTGCTAAAAAAGCGATGATTCGTAAAACCGGTGCGCGTGGTCTGCGTTCTATCGTAGAAGCGGCGCTGCTGGATACCATGTACGATCTGCCATCGATGGAAGATGTCGAAAAAGTGGTTATCGACGAGTCCGTCATTAGCGGTCAAACCAAACCGTTACTGATTTACGGCAAACCGGAAGCGCAGCAGGCGTCTGGCGAATAATTCACCAAAACATACAAGCAGTTAATCAAAAAGGGGGGATTTTATCTCCCCTTTACTTTTTCCGTAATCATGGCGTTGAATGTGTGGGAAACATCCCCATATACTGGATACATGTTAATGGTTGTGTGAAGTACTGTTACATGACCAGCTTACCTGGCGGACACTAAACTAAGAGAGAGCTCTATGAATCCTGAGCGTTCTGAACGCATTGAAATCCCCGTATTGCCGTTGCGCGATGTGGTGGTTTATCCGCACATGGTCATACCCTTATTTGTAGGGCGGGAAAAATCTATCCGTTGCCTCGAATCCGCCATGGATCATGATAAAAAAATCATGCTGGTGGCGCAGAAGGAAGCATCAACGGATGAGCCGGGTGTAAACGATCTTTTCACCGTCGGGACCGTGGCCTCTATTTTGCAGATGCTGAAGCTGCCTGACGGCACCGTCAAGGTGCTGGTTGAAGGCCTGCAGCGTGCGCGTATTACCACTCTGTCTGACAATGGCGAACATTTCTCTGCGAAGGCAGAGTACCTTGATTCGCCTCAGCTTGATGAACGCGAGCAGGAAGTGCTTGTACGCACCGCGATCAGCCAGTTTGAAGGCTATATCAAGCTGAACAAGAAAATCCCACCAGAAGTGCTGACGTCGCTGAACAGCATCGACGATCCTGCCCGTCTGGCGGACACCATCGCTGCACATATGCCGCTGAAGCTGGCTGACAAACAGTCCGTGCTGGAAATGTCCGACGTTAACGAGCGTCTGGAATATCTGATGGCGATGATGGAGTCTGAAATCGATCTGCTGCAGGTTGAGAAGCGTATTCGCAACCGCGTGAAAAAGCAGATGGAGAAATCTCAGCGTGAGTACTATCTGAATGAGCAAATGAAAGCTATTCAGAAAGAGCTGGGCGAGATGGACGATGCGCCGGACGAAAACGAAGCGTTGAAGCGCAAGATCGACGCGGCGAAGATGCCAAAAGAGGCAAAAGAGAAAGCGGAAGCGGAACTGCAGAAGCTGAAAATGATGTCTCCAATGTCGGCTGAAGCGACAGTTGTACGCGGCTACATTGAGTGGATGGTGCAGGTTCCGTGGAACGCCCGCAGCAAGGTCAAAAAAGACCTGCGTCAGGCCCAGGAAATCCTCGATACCGACCACTACGGCCTGGAACGCGTGAAAGACCGTATTCTTGAGTACCTCGCGGTACAAAGCCGTGTAAACAAAATCAAAGGCCCAATTTTGTGCCTGGTAGGACCTCCTGGTGTGGGTAAAACCTCTCTGGGTCAGTCCATCGCCAAGGCGACCGGGCGTAAGTACATCCGTATGGCGCTGGGTGGTGTACGCGATGAAGCGGAAATCCGCGGTCACCGTCGTACCTACATCGGTTCTATGCCGGGTAAACTGATCCAGAAAATGGCGAAAGTGGGCGTTAAAAACCCGCTGTTCCTGCTCGATGAGATCGACAAAATGTCATCGGACATGCGTGGCGATCCTGCGTCTGCGCTGCTGGAAGTGCTTGATCCAGAACAAAACGTGGCGTTTAGCGATCATTACCTGGAAGTGGACTACGACCTGAGCGATGTGATGTTCGTGGCGACCTCCAACTCCATGAACATTCCGGCCCCGCTGCTGGATCGTATGGAAGTGATCCGTCTCTCCGGCTATACCGAAGATGAGAAGCTGAACATCGCTAAGCAGCACCTGCTGCCGAAACAGATTGAGCGTAACGCGCTGAAAGCCAACGAGCTGACCGTAGAGGACAGCGCGATTATTGGCATCATCCGCTACTACACCCGTGAAGCGGGCGTGCGTAGCCTTGAGCGTGAAATCTCTAAACTGTGCCGTAAAGCGGTGAAACAGCTGCTGCTGGATAAGAGCCTGAAACACATTGTGATTAACGGCGACAATCTGCATGCCTATCTCGGCGTTCAGCGTTTTGACTATGGTCGCGCGGACAACGAAAACCGCGTGGGTCAGGTGACGGGTCTGGCATGGACGGAAGTGGGTGGCGATCTGCTGACCATCGAAACCGCCTGTGTACCGGGTAAAGGTAAGCTGACCTACACCGGCTCTCTGGGTGAAGTGATGCAGGAATCCATTCAGGCTGCATTGACCGTGGTACGTGCGCGCGCGGAAAAACTGGGTATCAACCCGGATTTCTACGAAAAACGCGACATCCACGTGCACGTTCCTGAAGGCGCGACGCCGAAAGATGGCCCAAGCGCGGGTATTGCCATGTGTACCGCTCTGGTTTCCTGCCTGACGGGGAACCCGGTGCGTGCCGATGTGGCGATGACGGGGGAAATAACCCTGCGTGGACAGGTACTGCCAATCGGTGGATTAAAAGAAAAACTGCTGGCTGCACATCGTGGTGGGATCAAAACGGTATTGATTCCTTACGAGAATAAACGCGATCTGGAAGAGATTCCGGACAACGTAATTGCCGATCTGCAGATCCATCCGGTTAAACGCATTGAGGAAGTTCTTAGTCTCGCACTGCAGAATGAACCCTCCGGAATGCAGGTTGTAACCGCAAAATAGTGACCTCGCGCAAAGAGCGTCAATAAAAACAAGGCTGGTAAGTCATTTCGCACTTGCCAGCCTTTTTTTGTATAGCTAATTTAGATTGCTGATTAGGTCAGCCATCAACAACGGGTGTTGTAAGGTCATGGCAGGCCTGATATAACTGCTGCGCGGTCGCGTTGTGAAGGATTCAGGCGCGATATAAATTATAAAGAGAGGAAGAGAACAGTGAATAAATCTCAACTGATTGACAAAATTGCTGCTGGTGCTGATATTTCTAAGGCTGCAGCTGGACGTGCGTTAGATGCATTAATTGCTTCTGTTACTGAATCTCTGCAGGCTGGGGACGACGTTGCACTGGTAGGCTTCGGTACTTTTGCTGTTAAAGAGCGTGCTGCCCGTACTGGCCGCAACCCTCAGACCGGTAAAGAGATCACCATTGCTGCTGCTAAAGTGCCGGGTTTCCGTGCAGGTAAAGCGCTGAAAGACGCAGTAAACTGATTGCTTTCCCGATTCAGGGAAGCTGAATAGTACAAGGGCGCATCATTTGATGTGCCTTTTTTGTTTGTCCAGACCTGATTTGTGCGAGTTTATGCGAGTTGTGGGCTGACAATCGCCCCGTTTTCTTGTCACAATACGCCTTCACGCGCGACGGGCAGGATTTTCCGTCAGCGTCAGGTAACCAGTCACCTACAGCGGAGTGTTGTTACACCATGATGGACAGCTTACGCACGGCTGCTAACAGTCTCGTGCTCAAGATTATTTTCGGTATCATTATCGTGTCGTTCATATTGACCGGCGTGAGCAGTTACCTTATTGGCGGTGGCGCAAACTATGCCGCAAAAGTGAATGGCCAGGAAATCAGCCGTGGTCAGTTCGAGAATGCTTTTGCCGGTGAACGTAACCGTATGCAGCAACAGCTGGGCGACCAATTCTCTGAACTGGCGGCGAACGAAGGGTATATGAAGACCCTGCGCCAACAGACACTGAACCGTCTTATCGACGAAGCGCTGCTGGATCAGTATGCAAAAAAACTGGGTTTGGGCATCAGTGATGAGCAGGTGAAAAAAGCCATCTTCTCTACACAAGCCTTCCAGTCTAACGGCAAATTCGACAACGCACGTTACAACAGCATCGTCAACCAGATGGGGATGACGGCCGATCAGTACGCTCAGGCGCTGCGTAACCAGCTAACCACCCAGCAGCTCATCAATGCCGTCGTGGGTACCGATTTCATGCTCAAAGGTGAAACGGATGAACTGGCAGCATTAGTGTCGCAGCAGCGCGTTGTACGTGAAGCGACCATTGATGTGAATGCCCTGGCCGCGAAACAGCAGGTGAGCGACGCTGACGTTAATGCCTGGTACGAGCAGAATAAGAATTCCTTTATTTCTCCGGAGCAGTTCCGTGTGAGCTACATCAAGCTGGATGCTGCAGCGTTGCAGGAAACTGCGTCAGATGCGGAAATCCAGTCTTATTACGATCAGCATCAGGATCAGTTCACTCAGCCGCAGCGTAACCGCTACAGCGTGATCCAGACTAAAACGGAAGCAGATGCTAAGGCGGTTCTGGACGAACTGAGCAAAGGTGCTGATTTCGCCACCGTCGCGAAAGCGAAATCCACCGATATTATCTCCGCGAAAAACGGCGGTGATATGGGCTGGCTGGAAGATGCAACGACCCCTGATGAGTTGAAAAATGCCGGTCTGAAAGACAAAGGCCAGCTCTCTGGCGTAATCAAGTCTTCCGTTGGTTTCCTGGTCGCGCGTCTGGACGATATTATCCCTGCGAAAACCAAACCACTGACTGAGGTTCGCGATGATATCGCGGCGAAAGTGAAGCAAGAGAAAGCGCTGGATGCCTACTACGCGCTGCAGCAGAAAGTGAGCGATGCCGCCAGCAACGACAACGAGTCTCTGGCTGGTGCAGAGCAGGCGGCTGGTGTGAAAGCGGTTGAGACGGGCTGGTTTGGACGTGACAACCTGCCGGAAGAGCTGAACTTCAAACCGGTTTCTGATGCCATCTTCAACGGTGGTCTGGTGGGCGAGAATGGCACCCCTGGCAGTAACTCTGACATCATTACCGTTGACGGCGATCGTGCATTCGTTCTGCGTGTCAGCGAGCACAAACCAGAAGCGATTAAACCGTTGACGGAAGTGAAGGATCAGATTGTCGCCCAGGTTAAGCACAACAAAGCGGAACAGCAGGCGAAACTGGATGCTGAGAAGATTCTGGTTGATCTGAAAGCAGGCAAACAGGACGCGCTGAAAGCCGCTGGCCTGAGCTTCGGTGAGGCGAAAACGTTGAGCCGTACCGGTCAGGATCCAATCAGCCAGGCTGCGTTTGGTCTCTCCCTGCCAGCAAAAGACAAACCGAGCTTCGGTACCACAACGGATATGCAGGGCAATGTGGTTCTGCTGGCGCTGGATGAAGTGAAAGCCGGCACGATGCCAGAAGCGCAGAAGAAAGCGATGGTTCAGGGGATTACTCAGAACAACGCCCAGATTGCTTTCGAGGCGATGATGAGCAACCTGCGTAAAGAAGCCAAGATTAAGCTGGGCGATGTGATGACTCAGCAGCAATAATTACGTAACTGCTCGCAGATTTTCGTAACGCTCTGCAAAAACTAAAGGCCGCTTTCGCGGCCTTTTCCATTTCTGTTATCTGTCGTTTGTGCCTGTTTTCCGGGGCGGCTATCGTGGTGTGGCTGTCAACAAACAAGGAGATAACAGCATGAAATGTGGAATCAAAGTACTGCTCATTACACTGGCTATTGCCACCACCGGGATGAGCGCTGGCGCGCTGGCTGCAAAAGCACAGGTCGTACAAAGTCAGGCAGAGACACCAGCACAAACGAATGCTCCCGCCAAAACAACAGGGAGTAACAAAGCGGCTGACAATGATGGCTCGCGAGTCAGCATCAATTCAGCATCAGCAGAGGATATCGCTCGCGTGATGAATGGGGTAGGGCTGAAAAAGGCGCAGGCCATTGTCAGCTACCGCGAAGAGTATGGCCCCTTTAAAACGGTCGACGACCTGAAGCAGGTCCCGGGGATGGGTAGCTCACTGGTTGAGCGCAATCTCTCACACCTGACGTTGTAAATAAGCAATTTCTTGCACTGCTGCAAAAATTTGCCAGGATAATGAGGTCATACCAGTTGTGACCTCTAATCCTATAACAACACTAAAGGCTATTGCGCTATGCAGACAAAAATCAAAGTTCGCGGTTTCCATCTTGATGTATACCAGCATGTCAATAACGCCCGCTATCTTGAGTTTCTTGAGGAGGCTCGCTGGGACGGTCTGGAAAACAGCGAAAGTTTTCAATGGCTGACTGCGCATAACATCGCGTTCGTGGTCGTCAATATTAATATTAACTACCGCCGTCCTGCCGTACTGGGGGATGTGCTGACTGTCACCAGCCAGGTACAGCAGCTAAATGGGAAGAGTGGCGTGTTAAGTCAGGTAGTGACGCTGGATCCCGAAGGACAGGTGGTGGCTGATGCTCTCATTACCTTTGTCTGTATTGATCTTAAAACCCAGAAAGCGCTGCCGCTGGAAGGAGAGTTGCGTGAAAAGCTGGAGCAGATGATCGTGTAGGGTTTTTTTCCAGTTCACCTGTGCTGTCGACGCTCATTCGTCGACAGCACGGTGAAGTAACTCTATTTCAGTCCGGTTTTTTTCTGCATCGCGGCCATTACGCCGGCCTTATCGGCCAGGTAGTGATTAAGCCCGTTAGCGCGCAGGTTGCAGGCAGCGCACTGACCGCAACCATCGCCTTTGATACCGTTATAGCAGGTGAGGGTTTCACTGCGAACCAGGTCCAGTTTGCCCCAGTAGTCCGCCAGTGCCCAGGTCTCTGCTTTATTCAGCCACATCAGTGGTGTTTCAAAGCGCGTCTCTTTCGCCATCCCAAGATTGACCGCGTGGTTTAGTGCCTTCACGAACTCGTCACGGCAGTCCGGGTAGCCAGAGAAGTCGGTCTCACATACGCCGGTGATCACCGCTTCGGCTTGCACCTGGTAAGCATAAATCGCCGTCAGGGTCAGAAAAAGAATATTACGGCCAGGAACAAAGGTATTTGGGATACCGCTGGCGTCAGGTACATAGTCAGGTACAGGAATACTGTCGCGTGTGAGGCTACTGACGGCGAGTTCATTTAACAGCGTAACGTCCAGCACCTTGTGCGCGCGTGCGCCCAGTTTCAGAGCCAGTTCACGCGCAACGTCGATTTCAGCGCGATGGCGTTGACCGTAATCGAAAGTGACACAGTGAACTTCATCATACTGATGAAGGGCCTGAACCAGGCAGGTAGTAGAATCTTGTCCTCCGCTGAACACGACGACGGCACGTTTCATAAATCATCTCGATAGTTACGATAAAACGTTATGTTACCGCCTGACCACGACGGCGACCAGCTTCTTCACGATTTGGGGGCGGGCAGCCAGGCTTCGGTAAAATCAAACCAGCCGCGAGTGTTGAGCCGAATACCGTTGACCCCTGGCGGGGCGCTGATCTGGTATTGATAGTTGAACAGTGGCGTTAGTACAGCTTTTTCCATGAGCTGTGAGAAAATGGCTTTGAGCCCGGCATGTCTGGCCTGTTCGTCGGTCTGGGTCTGTACGGCGTCCAGAGTGGCCTGCAGATGGGCAAATTGCGGCGCGTTCAGCAGGTGTGCCCATAAGACGTCACAGCGCAGCCATTGTTCAAGCGTATATTCCGGCGCTTCGCCAATCAGTCTGTCCCCCATCATGATGTCAGCATCAGCAAGATTTTGGCATCCGTCCCAGGTTTTCGCATCGTAAAAGATGACCGTAAGCTCACAGCCCTGTTGCGCAAGATACAGTTTTAGTTGGCTTGCCATCGTATGTAACTCGACGGGCAAATGGTAAGCCAGTATTAATTTTTCCGGCAGAGGTACATTCGTTAATTCAGGCCACTTTGGGATCGTCCAGCCGGGGAGTAACTCCTCTGTCGGGGTAATCAACCCTTCATCCAGTGGAAGCGTATGCAGAAGCGTTGAGAGATGGATGATATTGATGAGCCGCCGAGCCTGCATTTCACTCAGGCGCGGGCTTTGCTTCAGGGTGAGATAACAAAAACCCAGACTGGTGCTGTTAGTGACCAGACGCAGGCGCTCCAGTTCATCCGGCTCGCCAATGGCGATCTGCACCGGATGGCGACAGCTGGTACCTAACCCATAGTCAAACAGCGACGGTGTTATCCAGTATTCGATAGCTTTAAGCAATGGATGGCTGAGATGGTACTGTTCGTGGCTTTCAAGGCGCACCAGGTCGGGGTCGTACACGCTGAGTCTGAAGGGGCCGCTACCCGTCATCGGCTGGTCGGGATGCGCAAGCCGGCTACAGTAGGTTGTCAACCGGTGCGCCAGCCAGAAGTCCGGTTGATGCAGGATAAAGGTCAGGCACTGGGGATGGGTGACTTCAATATGTAAGACGCTCTGGAACAACTTACGCAAGGAAGGCAGGGCAAGCAGTGCCATCAGGCTTTGTTGAAGCTGCATGGTTTCGACCTTATCACCGTTATGCCAGTGTAGCGTTGAGCGAATATAAAAATGCCAGCGCAAACCGTCCTCTGACACTTCCCAGTGATGGGCAAGATCGCCAGCTGGTTCACTGCTGTTGCCGTGAAAGCGTGTTAACCCGGAAAAAACCTGTCCTGCCAGGTGCTGTTCTGCCCGGCCGGGTAAAAAACCCGGATGAAGGGGATCCAGTGAGCGGTAATAGGGAATGCGCAGCGTCGGCGTATCGTTTTGCCACTGTCCGCCTAAGAACGGATGCAGCAATGAACGTAACTCTTGTGGCGCAAGCTGGGCCAGCTCAAGCGCATTGTGCTGCTGTCCATGCTTCAGAGCCTCTTCCATCATCGCATTGCGCAGTGACTCCGGGGTGACATGGAACGTCAGTTCACCGCGCTTTCCGCGACCAGACTGCGCACGCCAGGTAAGCCATCCCGCGTCATGAGCCTGACGCAGCAGCGTTCGAACATGTCTTTCACTACAGAAACAGCGGGTGGCCAGTTCGCTGATGGTGACGTGTTGTGTCGCGCCAGCGGAAGGCTGCCACAAACGGTGATACTGGTTGAGTCGGTTGAGCTGGCGCATGAGAAACCCGGAACAATATTTGTCATCTATTCACTATTACTTCCGTATATCTCACGTAATACTGAAGCACAAGTTAACCGCATCACACTTCAGGAGTAATCATGGCTCGGCTCGCTGCATTTGATATGGACGGTACGCTGTTAATGCCGGATCACCGTTTAGGGGAGAAAACCCTGAATACGCTGAAGCGTCTGCACGAGTGTGATGTCACTCTGACGTTTGCCACCGGTCGCCATGTGCTGGAGATGCGCCATTTACTGGGGGCGTTTTCCCTGGACGCTTTTCTGATCACGGGCAACGGGACGCGCATTCATTCCGTGGAAGGGGACGTTCTGCACCGTCAGGATCTTAACCCGGAAGTGGCGGATATCGTGCTACACAGTACCTGGGATACGCAGGCCAGCCTCCATGTTTTTAACGATAACGGCTGGTTTACCGGGCGTGAAATACCGGAGCTGTTGCATGCGCATGTCTACAGCGGTTTTAAATATCAGCTTATCGATCTGCGTCGGATCCCTGCCCATGCGGTGACCAAAATCTGTTTTTGTGGCGATCATGACGATCTCTGTCGCTTGCGCATTCAGTTAAATGAGTCTCTGGGAGACAAGGCGCACCTGACCTTCTCGGCGGTGGATTGCCTGGAAGTGCTCCCCGTTGGCTGTAACAAAGGTTCTGCCCTGGCGGTACTGAGTGACCACCTGGGCTTCACACTGCAGGATTGTATGGCGTTTGGCGATGCCATGAATGACCGCGAGATGCTGGGCAGCGTAGGTCGCGGTTTGATAATGGGGAATGCGATGCCGCAGCTAATTGCAGAACTTCCTCATCTGCCTGTTATCGGGCATTGCGGTAACGAAGCGGTGTCCCATTTTTTGACGCATTGGCTGGACAACAACAACCTCCCATATTCCCCCGAATAGTGAGACCCTTCCAGCAAGCCAGACTTCGGTCTGGCTTTTTTTATTTCACCAGCTGTGCAATTTGCGCTTTCCAGGGCTCAATATCGCCGATATTTGCCTGCACCCATTGCGCATTGTAATAGGTCTCAAGGTAGCGCTCGCCGCTGTCGCAGAGCAGGGTGACGATGGATCCTGTTCGACCCTCTTCACGCATGCGTACCGCTAGCTGCAGGGCTCCCCACATATTGGTCCCGGTAGAAGCGCCGACTTTGCGGCCAAGCTGGGTCTCCAGCCAGTGCGCGGTGGCGACACTTGCGGCATCCGGCACGCGCAACATCTCATCCACCACATCCGGGATGAACGACGGTTCCACGCGTGGGCGGCCAATCCCTTCAATTTTACTGCCCACCGGGCTGCGCAGGCCGATATCGCGGTTCTGCCAGTAGTCGAGGAACACGGAGTTTTGCGGATCAACCACCATTAGTTGGGTGTCGTAGCCCTGGCAGCGGATATAACGCCCGATGGTGGCGGAGGTGCCGCCCGTCCCGGCGCTCATCACAATGTATGAGGGAACGGGATGCGGCTCGTGGGACATCTGACGGAAAATACTGTCGGCGATATTGTTATTACCGCGCCAGTCGGTGGCTCGTTCCGCAAAGGTGAACTGATCCATGTAGTGGCCGTTCAGCTCGCGTGCCAGCATTTCAGATGCCGCGTAGATTTCACAGGCGCTTTCCACAAAGTGGCATCGTCCGCCGTAGAATTCGATCTGTTCAATTTTACGTTTCGCCGTGCAGGAAGGCATCACGGCGATGAAGGGTAAACCCAGCAGGCGGGCAAAATAGGCTTCAGACACCGCCGTTGAACCGGATGAGGATTCAATGATGGTGGTACCTTCTTTAATCCAGCCGTTACATAAACCGTATAAAAACAGTGAACGCGCCAGGCGATGCTTCAGGCTACCGGTAGGATGGGTGCTTTCATCTTTCAGATAGAGCTGAATACCGTCAAATCCCGGCAGGGAAAGTCGAATCAGGTGCGTATCCGCCGAGCGCTGATAGTCGGCATTGATTTCGCTGATGGCATGTTTAACCCAGGAGCTATTCATCGTAGTTATCCGTTTGTCATTTTGTGCCCAGCATAGCGAAAAGCACAGAAAAAATTGTTGCTATCTGGCCTTTAAAATAGAATGAAGGGAGAAAAATTTTCTCTGTGAGGTGGGTATGCTAGATAAAATTGACCGCAAGCTTCTTTCACTGCTGCAAAGTGACTGTACCCTCTCTTTGCAGGCGCTGGCAGATGCCGTTAATCTGACCACCACACCGTGCTGGAAGCGCCTCAAGAAGCTTGAAGATGACGGCATTCTTCTGGGACGCGTCGCGTTATTAGATCCCGAAAAACTGGGGCTTGGGTTAACGGCATTTGTGCTGATTAAAACCCAGCATCACAGCAGCGAGTGGTATTGCCGTTTTGTCACTCAGGTTTCTGACATGCCTGAGGTGCTCGGTTTCTGGCGTATGGCCGGAGAGTACGATTACCTGATGCGCGTTCAGGTAGCTGACATGAAGCGCTATGACGATTTTTACAAACGACTGGTGAACAGCGTGCCGGGCTTGTCGGACGTCACCTCGAGCTTCGCCATGGAACAGATTAAATACACCACAGCACTACCTATTGAATAACTTCGTAAAATACCTTCAGGAACAAACCGCGTGCGATTATTTGCCCAATTAAGCTGGTACTTTCGTCGGGAGTGGCAACGCTACCTCGGTGCAGTAGCCCTGCTTATTATCATTGCCATTCTGCAGCTGATCCCGCCGAAGGTGGTGGGCTACGTCGTGGATGGCGTCACCGAACAGCATTACACCACCGCACGGGTGTTGATGTGGGTTGGCACGCTTGTGCTGACGGCCGTCATTGTCTATCTGCTGCGCTACGTCTGGCGCGTGCTCCTTTTTGGCGCTTCCTATCAGCTGGCCGTTGAGCTGCGTGAAGATTTTTACCGCCAGCTGAGCCGACAACACCCAGAGTTTTATCTGCGACATCGCACCGGGGATCTCATCGCACGCGCGACAAACGACGTCGATCGTGTGGTGTTCGCCGCAGGAGAAGGGGTGTTAACGCTGGTGGATTCTCTGGTCATGGGGTGCGCGGTCCTGATTGTGATGTCGACCCAGATCAGCTGGCAGCTCACCCTGCTGGCATTGTTGCCGATGCCGCTGATGGCACTGGCGATCAACCGTTTTGGTGAGCAACTGCATGAGCGCTTTAAGCTGGCGCAGGCGGCGTTCTCTTCACTGAACGACCGTACGCAGGAGAGTATGACCAGCATCCGTATGATTAAAGCCTTTGGTCTGGAGGACCGGCAATCAGCACTGTTTGCCGCCGATGCCGCAGACACGGGGGCGAAGAACATGCGCGTCGCGCGAATTGATGCGCGTTTTGACCCGACAATCTATGTCGCGATCGGTATGGCAAACCTGCTGGCTATTGGTGGGGGGAGCTGGATGGTGGTACAGGGCTCGTTAACCCTGGGACAATTGACCAGCTTTGCGATGTACCTGGGGCTGATGATTTGGCCGATGCTGGCATTGGCCTGGATGTTTAACATCGTGGAGCGCGGCAGCGCCGCCTACAGCCGTATTCGCGCCATGCTGGCCGAAGCACCGGTGGTGAATGACGGCAACCAAGCCGTACCGGAAGGGCGCGGTGTCATAAATGTTGACGTCCGTAAGTTTGTTTATCCGCAAACGGAACATCCGGTACTGGAGAACGTTAGTTTTACGCTCAAGCCTGGTCAGATGTTGGGCATTTGTGGCCCAACAGGTTCTGGCAAAAGTACCGTGCTCTCACTGATTCAGCGCCACTTTGACGTCACGCAGGGCGATATTCGCTTCCATGATATTCCCCTGACGCAACTGCTGCTGGACGACTGGCGAGGTCGTCTGGCGGTCGTCAGCCAGACGCCGTTTTTATTTTCGGACACGGTAGCAAACAATATCGCCCTCGGACGCCCGTCGGCGACGCAGGAAGAGATTGAACATGTGGCGCGTTTAGCCAGCGTACATGATGATATTTTGCGTCTGCCGCAGGGCTACGAAACGGAGGTCGGGGAACGTGGCGTCATGTTGTCCGGAGGACAAAAGCAGCGAATCTCAATTGCCCGCGCGCTGCTTCTCAATGCCGAAATCCTGATTCTGGATGATGCGCTTTCCGCTGTGGATGGGCGTACCGAGCACCAGATCCTGCATAACCTGCGCCAGTGGGGCGACGGACGTACGGTGATTATCAGTGCCCACCGTTTGTCGGCGTTGGCGGAAGCCAGCGAAATTTTAGTGTTGCAGCATGGGCACATTGCCCAGCGCGGGCAGCATGAAAAACTGGCTGAGCAATCGGGCTGGTATCGCGACATGTATCGTTATCAACAGCTTGAAGCGGCGCTGGATGATGCCCCGGAGCAGGATACGGAGGCCGCTAATGCGTAAATTTGGCTCGATGTGGCCGACGCTAAAACGTCTGCTGGCCTACGGTTCACCGTGGCGAAAACCGCTGTCTGTTGCCGTGCTGTTGCTCTGGATTGCGGCGATTGCTGAAGTCAGCGGTCCACTGCTTATTAGCTATTTCATCGACAATATGGTTGCCAAAAGCTACCTGCCTCTGGGGCTGGTGGCGGGCCTGGGTGTGGCTTACGTTGGCTTACAGCTGACGGCGGCGGGGCTTCATTATGCCCAGTCGTTGCTGTTTAACCGTGCAGCCGTGGGGGTCGTGCAGCAGTTGCGTACTGATGTCATGGACGCTGCGCTGCGCCAGCCGCTCAGCGAGTTTGATACCCAGCCAGTCGGGCAGGTGATTTCGCGCGTGACCAACGATACGGAGGTGATCCGCGATCTGTACGTCACCGTGGTGGCAACCGTCCTGCGCAGCGCGGCGCTGATTGGCGCGATGCTGGTGGCGATGTTCAGCCTCGACTGGCGTATGGCACTGGTGGCGATCACCATCTTCCCGGCGGTGTTGATTGTGATGGTTATCTATCAACGTTACAGCACACCCATTGTGCGTCGGGTGCGAGCCTATCTGGCCGATATTAATGATGGCTTCAATGAAGTGATCAACGGCATGAGCGTCATCCAGCAGTTCCGCCAGCAGGCACGTTTTGGCGAGCGGATGGGCGAAGCCAGTCGTTCACACTATATGGCGCGTATGCAGACGCTGCGGCTTGACGGTTTCCTGTTACGCCCGCTGTTGAGCCTCTTCTCCGCGCTGGTGCTCTGTGGTCTGCTCATGCTGTTTGGCCTGACCACTCACGGAACCATTGAGGTTGGGGTCCTGTATGCTTTTATCAGCTACCTTGGCCGCCTTAACGAACCGTTGATTGAGCTTACGACACAGCAGTCGATGCTCCAGCAGGCCGTCGTGGCAGGGGAGCGAGTGTTCGAGTTGATGGACAGACCACGTCAGACCTACGGCAACGATGACCGCGCGCTGCAAAGCGGGGCCATTGCCTTTGATAACGTCTCGTTTGCTTATCGCGAAGACCGGCTGGTATTGCAGGACATCACGCTGGATGTCCCGTCGCGGGGCTTTGTTGCGCTGGTGGGGCATACCGGCAGCGGTAAGAGTACGCTCGCAAGCCTGTTGATGGGTTACTACCCGCTAAGCCAAGGTGAAATTCGCCTCGACGGACGCCCGCTCGCGTCTCTCAACCATAATGTGTTACGTAAAGGCGTTGCAATGGTGCAGCAGGATCCGGTCGTGATGGCGGATACCTTCTACGCCAACGTGACGCTGGGTCGGGACTATACCCATGAACAGGTCTGGGAGGTGCTGGAGAAAGTGCAACTGGCAGAGTTGGCTCGTGGGTTCAGCGACGGGATCAATACGAAGCTGGGTGAGCAGGGGAACAATCTCTCTGTTGGGCAAAAACAGCTTCTGGCGCTGGCGCGGGTACTGATTGAAACGCCGCAAATTTTGATTCTGGACGAAGCAACGGCCAGTATTGATTCCGGTACCGAACAAGCTATCCAGCAGGCACTTGCCGCCGTGCGTGACCATACGACGCTGGTGGTAATTGCCCACCGCCTTTCCACGATTGTTGAGGCGGATACTATTCTGGTGCTGCACCGTGGACAAGCCGTTGAGCGCGGTACACACCGGGAGTTGCTGGAAGCAAAAGGGCGCTACTGGCAGATGTACCAGTTGCAACTGGCAGGCGAAGAGCTGGCTGCCAGCGTGCGCGAGGAAGAGTCACTGAGCGCCTGACGCACCAAAATGAGGCGGCGCACTAACAGTCATTCCTGTTGGTGCAAAACTGAAACGCACCGTGCACCGGCATGGTGCGTTTTTTTTTCACCCGTTTGTTGATCAAGGCCGCGTAACGCTCCTTGCACCGCGATTCACCCTGTTTTTCATTTCTGGCACACCCCTTGCAATATCCTCTGCGTTAGCTGCGGCCATTACCGAATTCTGACTGGAGGGGATCTATGAAGCTGGTTACGGTTGTAATCAAACCATTCAAACTCGAAGACGTGCGTGAAGCGTTGTCTTCAATGGGTATTCAGGGACTGACTGTCACCGAAGTGAAAGGCTTTGGTCGTCAGAAAGGTCATGCCGAGCTTTATCGCGGGGCGGAATACAGCGTTAACTTCCTGCCAAAAGTAAAAATTGATGTCGCGATTGCTGATGACCAGCTTGATGAAGTCATCGATGTGATCAGCAAAGCGGCCTACACCGGCAAAATTGGCGACGGCAAAATTTTCGTTGCCGAACTGCAGCGCGTCATTCGCATCCGTACCGGCGAATCTGACGAAGCGGCACTGTAAGTAACTCCTGGCACACAGTGATAGGGATCGAGAAAATGAAGATAGCAACACTTAAAACGGGTCTGGGTTCGCTGGCACTGCTGCCGGGCCTGGCGCTGGCTGCTGCTCCTGCGGTGGCAGACAAAGCCGATAATGCCTTTATGATGATCAGCACCGCGCTGGTGCTGTTCATGTCAATTCCGGGCATTGCGCTGTTCTACGGTGGCCTGATCCGTGGCAAAAACGTTCTCTCCATGCTGACGCAGGTTGCCGTGACGTTTGCACTGGTCTGCGTGCTATGGGTGGTTTACGGTTACTCGCTGGCCTTCGGCACCGGCAACGCCTTCTTTGGCAACTTCGATTGGGTGATGCTGAAAAATATTGAGCTGACCGCGCTGATGGGCAGCTTCTACCAGTACATCCATGTTGCTTTCCAGGGCTCGTTCGCCTGTATTACCGTGGGGCTGATTGTGGGCGCGCTGGCTGAACGTATTCGCTTCTCTGCGGTGCTGATTTTTGTCGTGGTCTGGCTGACGCTCTCCTATGTGCCAATTGCACACATGGTCTGGGGCGGTGGTCTGCTGGCAACGCACGGTGCGCTGGACTTCGCGGGCGGTACCGTTGTACACATCAACGCCGCGGTAGCGGGTCTGGTAGGGGCCTACCTGATTGGCAAACGTGTTGGCTTCGGTAAAGAGGCGTTCAAACCGCACAACCTGCCGATGGTCTTTACGGGTACTGCGATCCTCTACTTTGGCTGGTTCGGCTTCAACGCCGGTTCGGCAAGTGCCGCGAACGAAATTGCTGCACTGGCTTTCGTGAACACTGTAGTGGCTACGGCGGGTGCAATCCTCTCCTGGGTATTTGGTGAGTGGGCGGTGCGCGGTAAACCTTCCCTGCTGGGTGCCTGTTCAGGGGCGATTGCCGGTCTGGTTGGCATCACGCCAGCGTGTGGTTATGTAGGTGTAGGCGGTGCGCTGCTGGTCGGCCTGGTGTCCGGTCTGGCGGGTCTGTGGGGCGTGACTGCACTGAAACGTATTCTGCGCGTTGATGACCCTTGCGATGTGTTTGGTGTACACGGCGTGTGCGGCATCATCGGTTGTATCATGACAGGTATCTTCGCCGCGAAATCTCTCGGTGGCGTGGGTTATGCAGAAGGCGTCACCATGGCTCATCAGCTGCTGGTACAGCTGGAAAGTATTGCTATCACCGTTGTGTGGTCTGCTGTAGTGGCCTTCATTGGCTATAAACTGGCGGACATGACGGTTGGTCTGCGCGTACCGGAAGAGCAGGAGCGCGAAGGTCTGGACGTCAACAGCCACGGCGAGAATGCGTATAACGCGTAATAAACAGCAAAACGGCAACCTCAGGTTGCCGTTTTTAGTGTGTATTCCCTCTCCCCGTGGGAGAGGGTCAGGGTGAGGGCATCAGGCCGCACATAATCACCCGCGATTACGCATCACCCCTTCCTGTACCGTCGAGGCCACCAGCACGCCATCCTGGGTATAAAACTCCCCACGTACAAACCCGCGCGCGCTTGACGCTGACGTACTCTCCACGCTGTAGAGCAACCACTCATTCATGTTGAAAGGACGGTGGAACCACATGGAGTGATCAATCGTCGCAACCTGCATCCCTTTTTCCAGGAACCCGACGCCGTGCGGCTGCAGCGCCACCGGCAGGAAGTTGAAATCAGACGCATAACCCAGCAAATACTGATGAACGCGGAAGTCTTCTGGCACATTACCGTTAGCCCGGATCCAGACCTGGCGCGTCGGCTCGGCGGTGTGACCTTTCATCGGGTTATGGAACTCGACGGGACGGATCTCAAGCGGCTTGTCACAGAGGAACTTCTCTTTGACCTGCGGTGGAAGCAGATGCGCCAGCGCGCGGGCGATGTCTGTTTCAGATTTCAGCTCGTCGGGTACCGGGGCCGGAGGCATCGCCTTCTGGTGCTCATATCCGGTTTCAGGTGCCTGGAAAGAGGCGGTCATGTAAAAGATTGGCTTACCGTTCTGAATGGCTGCTACGCGGCGCGCGCTGAAACTGTTGCCATCTCGCAAGACTTCGACGTCATAAACAATCGGTTTTGCGCTATCGCCAGGGCGTAAGAAGTAGCTGTGGAATGAATGCACCAGACGGTCTGCCGGGACAGTCTCCTTTGCAGCGTACAGCGCTTGTCCAACGACTTGCCCGCCGAAGACCTGGCGTAAGCCCAAATCTTCGCTCTGTCCGCGAAAGAGTCCTTCCTCAATTTTTTCCAGATTCAGTAATGTCAGCAGATTGTTCAGTGCCTGACTCATAGTTGTCCTCAATAAACGCCGTAGCGAAAGATAGGCAGAGTATAACGCAGAAATGAAAGTGGTCCGATGGGTAGAATAATCTGAATATCGGGACGATCTCAGGCATTAATCAGTGATCTGTGCCACACTTGAATACGTTATGTGATTGAAACGACATCGGATGGGATCGATCCCGCTGGTGCATTGATGATAAGGAGACTTCAATGAAACTCGTGCCCATGCTAAGTGGTGTAGCTATTGCGGTGGCGTTGTCCGCCTGTGCCGGTAAGAGCGCCCAGGTGCCAGTGCCAGCAGCAGACCCAAACGGGATTAATACCCTTTCTCAGCAATCCATTCAGCAGCCTAACGTTTCCGGTACCATCTGGATTAAACAGAAAGTGGCCTTACCGCCGGATGCGGTGTTAACGGTAACCCTGTCTGATGCTTCTCTGGCAGACGCGCCGTCGAAAGTGCTGGCGCAGCGTGCCGTCCGTACTGAAGGTAAGCAAGCACCGTTTAGCTTCGTGTTGCCGTACAACCCATCAGACGTGCAGCCTAATGCCCGTATCCTGCTGAGCGCTGCGGTAACCATTAACGGTAAGCTGGTCTTTATCACCGATACGGTCCAGGAAGCGATTAACAACGGTGGGACCAAAGTTGACCTGAACCTGGTGCCGGTGCAGCAGACCGAAGTCCCGGTTGCTCCGCAGACCAATCAGCCTTCCCTGCCAACCCCACCGACGCAGATGTAATTTCTGCATTGCCCCTCTCCTTCGGGAGAGGGGTCAATATACCCAGCGATACTTCTGTAAATCGATCTGCCCTGACCCCGACACCTGCACACCTTCTGAGAGTAATGCCTGACGTTGACGCTGGAGATCCGGACCCGTCAGCGAGATGACACCATGACGGTTCACCACCCGGTGCCAGGGCAACGTACTGCCTTCCGGCAGTCGTTTCAGGACACCGCCCACCTGCCGCGCTGCACGCGGGGAGCCCGCCAGACGCGCGACATCACCATAGGTGGTAACATAGCCTTCCGGAACAGAGGCCACGATTTGCCATACACGCTGTGGAAATGAGTCGTGTTCGTCCATACGTTCACCTGCGGGATTTACTGGACAGTCATGTTAAACGAAGATCGTCAGGATTGCTGCGCCAGTTTGCGCAAGAAACCAGCATCCGGTTCCTGGCAGCTTGCAATTGGGCGTTAGCACAGGGATAATGCGCCAGCGCGTTGGTTATCAACGCTCTCAATGGGGGCTCTGTTGGTTCTCCCGCAACGCTACTCTGTTCACCAGGTCAGGTCCGGAAGGAAGCAGCCAGGGCAGACGACGTGTGTGCCGGGATGTAGCTGGCAGGGCCCCCACCCATTTGTGGCTCCGCAAGACTTACCCTGCTTCTCCTTCCCCTTAAACGGTTAGTCCACAATATTAGTACGCCTATATCGTGTAATATATATTTCATTGTATTGAAATATTATTGTCATAAACCTGTAATAATAGACTGTCATTTTATCATTGGATGTCTATTTTCTTCCATAACTCAAAAAAATATATATCTGGATAACATTGTTAACTTCGTGTATTAAATAAAACACTTATTCCGAAGGGAAGTGACAAACATGGCTACTGCGGTATTAAACGTTAAAATTGATGGCACGCTAAAAGAAAGACTTCGTCACTATGCGGAAGTGAATAACGAGAATTTAAGCGTGACGACAGAGAAACTGCTGCTGCTGGCATTTGAAGCAGTAGAAGAGGCGGGAGTATCGGAAGAGGATATTGATAATCAGCATACGGAAGAAGAGAGTGTTTCTCCTTTTACTCCTAAAGAAATCAAAGCTCTACGTAAACTTCTGAAGAAGAGAAAATGAAACAACAACTGTCTACTGCCAGTGACTACAAAGAGGCCTGCGATTTGTTGCGTTCAGGCTACGTGAAGCATGTACGTCTTGGCTGGAATGTCGGTAGTGATGAGTTCTTTCGTATTGCGTCTGACTGGTGCGATACCGGCGCAAAAATAAAGAAAGACGGTGAAAACTTCGTTATTTCACTGAAAGGCTTTCCTATTCCTCCTCAGCACTAAATCCTGACAGGTGAAAACTGCTGACTGCATGTATTACAGTCAGCAGTTTTTATTTTATGATCAACTTCAAGTTTTTATATTACACCAGACTGCGTTTTACTGATGGCGCGTTTTTATTCAGGGAGAGCCAGAGTGGCTTAATCCTCAGTAAAGCCTGTTCAAGCTCTGTCGGTTCGAGCGAAAAAGGCATACGTAAATAGCGATCAAACGCCCCCGATAAGCCAAACCGTGTACCGGTCCCCAGGTTGATCCCTAGTATTTCCGCTCGTGCGGCTAGCTGTGTTGCCTGCATACCAGGCAGTTCGATCCAGTATGAGAGTCCACCTTCCGCTTCATGAAATTTCCATTCCGGGAAATGTTCGCGCAACAGTTCACCGCATCGATCGCGTCGTTCTGCCAGCATCTTGCGACGAGCGGGCAGAAAACGATCGCTATTGTCGATAAGCCACAGTGTCGCCAGCTGCTCCAGCAGCTGTGAGCCTAAATCCAGGGTATCTCGCGTCTGAGCAAGTGTCGCGATGGTGCGCGAAGAGGCGCGGATCCAGCCTAGACGCAGTCCTCCCCAGAAACTTTTTCCGGCAGAACCTAGCGTGATTACGTTGGCTTGCGGGTTAAACGATGCCAGCGGCGGCGGCGGCGGTGAGTCAAACCAGAGATCGACCATCGTTTCATCCACCACCAGCGCCGTGCGGGTTTGCGCGGCGATATCGGTTATTGCCTGACGGGTCGCGATATCCATACATCGCCCGGTCGGGTTATGAAAGTCTGGCATCAGATACGCCAGACGAGGCGCCGTCTGGGCAAGCGTTGCCGCAAAGCCATTCGTATCCCAGCCGGTTTCCGGCAGTGAGACCCCCACGGGCCGACACTGTGCCCCCTTAATGGCGGCAATCGCCAGCGGATAGGTGGGATGATCGACCACGACACGATCCCCCGGCCCGGTCATCATCCGCAGTACCAGCGCAAAACCACTGACGGCACCATTAACCACCATCACCTCGTCCGCCCTGGTCGGAAGACCACGCGCGGTATAGCGTGCAGCGATGGCTTCCCGCAGTGACGGCAGCCCAAGCTGATCGTAACCCGTCAGCGAGAGATGCTGGGTAATGGCCGTGAGCGCATGGGTATAAGCCTGGTGGATCTCTGGCCCGGCATTGAGCGCGGCAGTGGAGAGATCCAGCGCGGCGCTTGCCGCTGAAAGTGTTGGAACGGCGCGCGTATCCGGGAGGATCACGCGCGATCCGCTTCCGTGGCGGCTTTCGAGGTATCCCTCTTCGCGCAGATGGGCGAGGGCGCTGCTGATAGTCGTCCGGCTCACATCCAGCGCGGTGGCCAGTTCCCGTTCGCCTGGTAGCCGCGTATTCAGTGCCAGTCTGCCATCAAGGATTAACAGACGCAGCGCGTCGGCCAGCTGACGCCAGAGTGGGGTGCGGGATGAGGTTTGCTGCCAGTGGCCTAAAAGACGTACCAGAGACTGGCTTCCGAAGCGACGTGATGACATATGCAGTCCACTATTTGAAAACTGGACATTAATCATAGTGCCATTTTAGGTCAGGATGAAAGTCTGGTTCACTGGAGAAGATAAAAAATGGTACGTCGTCTGCTACAACTTTATGTTGGTTTAGGGCTGTATGGGCTTTCAACCGCGATGTTTATTCGTTCTGATCTGGGTGTTGATCCATGGGATGTTTTCCACCTTGGAGTAGGGATACAACTGGGGATGACTATCGGGACGGTGATCATTGTGACCGGCGCTGCGGTGCTGCTGCTGTGGATCCCCCTGCGTCAGATGCCGGGTCTTGGCACAATCAGTAACGTGATTTGTATCGGTCTGGCGGCGGACGCCAGCATGGCGCTTATCCCGGAACTTGATTCCTTATCTATTCGAATCGCTTTTCTGGTGTCGGGCATCGTGATGAACGCGATTGCGACCAGCATGTACATCGGTGCGGGTTTCGGGCCTGGCCCACGCGATGGTCTGATGACGGGTATTCATGCTCGTATGGGGTGGTCAATTCGCAGCGTGCGTACGTCAATTGAAGTGTCTGTTCTGCTGATTGGGTGCGTGCTTGGCGGCACTTTTGGTGTGGGAACCGTCTTGTATGCCCTGACCATTGGCCCGCTTATCCAGCTCTGTCTGCCCTGGTTCCGCCAGAAGCCGCGCATTGAGAAAGTACCTCAGCCGGAACGGGTTGTTTAATTTTGCGAAGCGCTCACATGCTTTAACGGCGTCGCTGTGCCAGAATAGAAGCTTCTAAAATTGCGACGCCAGAATGCATGAAAGCAATCACTCTCTATGATGTTGCCCTCCTTGCGGGGGTTTCTTATCAGACCGTGTCCCGCGTCATTAACGATGCGGAACATGTCTCTGCCCGTACGCGGGAAAAGGTGCAGCAGGCGATGGCGGAGCTGCACTACGTTCCTAACCTTCGGGCACAGCAGCTGGCGGGTAAACGCATCCGTACGCTGGGCTTCATCACTACCGACCTGGCCCTGCACGCGCCTTCGCAAATTGTGTCGGCGGTAAAATTGCGTGCGTCGGAACAGGGGGCGAGCGTCCTTATTTCCATGGTTGAGCAACCGCAGCAGTGTCAGAGCGCACTTCAGGCGTTGCTGGCGCAGCGCGTGGAAGCGCTACTGGTGAATGTTCCGCTTGACGATCGTCTCGCTGAACAGCTCAGGGCGCTGGCGTCACCCGTCCCGGTGCTGTTCATTGATGTATCCCCTGCAGCGCAGGTGAACAGCCTGGTGTTTAATGCCGCGCAGGGGGCACGTCTGGGCGTTGAGCATTTACTTTCATTAGGGCATCAACGCATTGCCCTGCTGAGCGGACCGGAAAGCTCGGTTTCTGCGCGGGCGCGTCTGGCGGGTTGGAAAGCTACGCTGGCAGAGGCTGGCCTTGAACCCATCGCGTTGGCATACGGTGACTGGAGTGCGGCTTGTGGATATGAGAAAGGACATCTGCTGTTATCGGCGGTGGAATTACCTGATGCCATTCTGGTAGCGAACGATCAAATGGCGCTCGGAGTAATGCGTGCCTGCGCAGAAAAGGGGATATCCATTCCCGGCCAGATATCCGTGGTTGGATTTGACGATACCGCAGACAGCGCCTGGTTTTCCCCGCCGCTGACAACCGTTCGCCAGGCGTTTCGTGAGGCGGGAGAGCAAAGTGTGGAGTGGCTGCTGGCGCCCACTCAGGGAGAAGAGTGCTGGCAGGTTCAGTTGCCTGTTACGCTGGTGACTCGTCATTCCAGCGCGCGCCGTGTGCCGCAGCAGGCAGAATATGAGGATCTCGCGCAGCAGCTCAGAAGCCTGGCGCTACGGGCTGAACAACTTGCCCGTAAATAAGACTTTTGTGATCTGACTCGCTACCCCACGATCGAACACTTTACCGTAACCCAGTGGCAGGGCATGTTAAGCAAAATTGTGAGCGCTTCGCAAAAGAGGTTGATATGCCCAACACACTATCGCTGACTCTCAGCGCAATTCTGGCCCGTCGGGACTGGGAAAACCCAGGGGTAACCCAGTGGAACCGCCTGGCCGCACACGCGCCGTTACACAGTTGGCATCATGAACAACCTGCCCGGGATGATGCCGCATCTCTCAGCAAACGCTCCCTTAACGGGGAATGGCAATTTAGCTACTTTCCAGCGCCGGAGCAGGTTCCCCAAAAATGGGTGACAGAAGATTGCGCGGATGCTGTCACGATGCCCGTACCGTCTAACTGGCAGATGCAGGGTTTTGACACCCCCATCTACACCAACGTCACTTATCCAATACCTGTTAACCCACCTTTCGTTCCACAGGAAAACCCGACCGGTTGTTATTCGCTCACATTTGAAGTGGATGACGCCTGGCTGCAGAGCGGGCAAACCCGGATTATCTTTGACGGCGTGAACTCGGCGTTTCATCTGTGGTGCAACGGGCAGTGGATGGGGTATTCACAGGACAGCCGACTCCCCGCCGAATTTGATCTCTCGGCGGTATTACGCCCCGGACAAAACCGGTTGGCCGTTATGGTATTGCGCTGGTGCGACGGGAGTTATCTGGAAGATCAGGACATGTGGCGCATGAGCGGCATTTTCCGCGATGTGTCGTTGCTGCATAAACCCGAGACGCATATAGCTGATTATCAGGTGGCGACAGACCTGAACGCAGAGTTGGACCGCGCAGTGCTGAAGGTCGACGTCCAACTGGCAGGCGCTGGTTTTGCAGACTGCGAGGTGGCCTTTACCCTGTGGCGTAAGGGGGAAAAATGCGTCAGCGCAACCCAGTGCCCCGGGTCTGCTATTGTGGACGAGCGCGGCAGCTGGGCCGAGCGTTTAACGGTAGCCATTCCCGTTGATGCCCCGGCGTTATGGAGTGCTGAAACGCCGGAGCTGTATCGCCTGACGATCGCGCTTCGGGATGCGCAGGGCAACGTGCTGGAGATTGAAGCCTGCGATGTTGGCTTCCGCCGCGTTGAAATCAGCAACGGTCTGCTGAAACTCAACGGTAAAGCGCTGCTGATCCGCGGGGTAAACCGGCATGAACATCATCCGGAAAATGGCCAGGTGATGGACGAAGCGACGATGCGGCGCGATATCGAAATCATGAAGCAGCACAACTTCAACGCTGTGCGCTGCTCGCACTACCCAAACCATCCGCTGTGGTACACGTTATGCGACCGCTACGGGCTATATGTCATTGACGAAGCTAATATCGAAACCCATGGCATGGTGCCGATGAGTCGCCTCGCAGACGATCCGCGCTGGTTGCCTGCTATGAGCGAGCGTGTGACCCGCATGGTGCAGCGCGATCGTAATCATCCCTCAATTATCATTTGGTCGCTGGGCAATGAGTCCGGGCACGGTGCAAACCACGACGCACTGTATCGCTGGGTGAAATCCACGGATCCAACGCGCCCGGTACAGTATGAAGGTGGCGGCGCGAACACAGCCGCGACCGATATTGTTTGCCCGATGTACGCCCGGGTCGATCAGGACCAGCCTTTCCCTGCTGTACCCAAATGGTCAATCAAGAAATGGATCGGCATGCCGGATGAAACGCGTCCGCTGATCCTCTGCGAATATGCCCACGCGATGGGGAACAGCTTCGGTGGGTTCGCGAAATACTGGCAGGCGTTTCGCAGCCATCCTCGCCTGCAGGGTGGCTTTGTCTGGGACTGGGTCGATCAGGCCCTGACGAAAAAAGATCAAAATGGCAACACGTTCTGGGCGTACGGCGGGGACTTTGGCGATAAACCGAATGACCGTCAGTTCTGCCTGAATGGTCTGGTGTTTCCCGATCGCACGCCACATCCGGCGCTGTATGAGGCGCAGCGTGCGCAGCAGTTTTTCACGTTTACGTGGGTGAGTTCGTCACCGCGGGTGATTGCGGTGCGAAGCGACTATCTGTTCCGCCATACCGATAACGAAGTGCTGAAATGGACGATTGCCCGGGATGGGAACGTACTGGACGCGGGCGAGGTCACACTCGCTGTTGCTCCTGGAGAGACTCAGCATGTGGAAATCGATCTTCCGGAGATCAAGCCAGAACCGGGTGAAGTTTGGCTGAATGTCGAAGTATTTCAGCCGCGGGCAACACCGTGGTCACCGGCAGATCATCGCTGCGCGTGGGAACAGTGGCCGCTTCCGGCTCCGCTGTTTATCTCTCCGCCAGCTCCCGCGGGTGTGGCTCCTGTTTTGACGCAAAACGATCGTATGCTTGAAATCACGCATCAGCAACAACGCTGGCAGTTCGACCGCCAGTCCGGGAACCTGACGCAATGGTGGCGTAATGGTGTTGAAACGCTGATTTCACCTGTGACGGATAACTTCAGCCGTGCACCGCTGGACAATGACATTGGTGTGAGTGAGGCGACGCGGATCGATCCGAATGCCTGGGTTGAGCGCTGGAAAGCGGCGGGTATGTACGATCTTACTTCGCGCGTTCTGCAGTGTGGCTCAGAGCAGCACGCGGGTGAGGTGGTGGTCACCACCCTGCATGCCCTGGAGTTTCACGGCAAAGCGCTGTTCCTGAGTCGTAAAATCTGGCGGGTGGATGACCGGGGCGTGCTGCACGGTGACATTCAGGTCGATATTGCGTCTGATATCCCGGAACCCGCGCGGATTGGCCTGAGCGTTCACCTCGTCGAAACGCCGGAAAACGTTCACTGGCTGGGGCTGGGACCGCACGAAAACTACCCGGACAGAAAGCTGGCGGCCCAGCAGGGGCGCTGGACACTACCACTGGAGGCGATGCACACACCGTATATTTTCCCTACAGAAAATGGTTTGCGCTGCGATACCCGTGAAGTTGTGCTGGGAAGGCACCAGTTAAAGGGTCGGTTCCATTTCTCCGCGAGCCGCTACAGCCAACAGCAGCTGCGTGAGACAACCCACCATCATTTGTTGCGTGAGGAGCCTGGTTGCTGGCTCAATCTCGATGCGTTCCATATGGGCGTGGGCGGCGACGATTCCTGGAGCCCCAGCGTCTCACCGGAATTCATTCTGCAGAGGCGCCAGCTTCGCTATACCTTCAGCTGGCAGCAGAACTCTTAACTGACCATGAAGATGCGGCCACAGAGCGTGGCCGCAGTCTTACGCCAGAATGCCGCTCAGGCCATGCAGGCTCATGTAAATCCCTACTATGGTAATCAGCGCAGCGGAGATCCATGGCGCTTTACGGGAGAATTCGCTAAACCCGGGCCAGCGTTTGGTCGCGTGCTTGAGGCTTAAGGCGGCAATTGCGCCGGAAGCCACCAGCGTGATCGCCAGGCCAATGCTGAAACTGAACACCAGCGTTGCGCCGAGGGCAAAATGCTTCAGCTGCAGGCAGATCAGCAGGACAGTTATTGATGCTGGGCAGGGGATAAGCCCCCCGGTCAGGCCAAACATCGCGATCTGCCCGGTGGTGACGTTTTGACCGTTGAAACGTCGGTTAATATCCTGTGCGTGTGCCCGTTGATGGGCGTCCTGCCACTCCTCCTCAACCAGTTGATGTCCATGGTGGTGATGCTCATGATGGTGGTCATGGTCATGGTCATGGTCATGGTCATGGTCATGGTCATGGTGGTGATCGTGATGATGATCGTGCGGCTGACTCTCTTTCCAGGTTCGCCAGGCCATCCACAAGGCGATTGCTATGATCAATACCCCGGAGATCAGCTGGAACCAGGGTTCGGACGTGTGTGCATCCCATCCCTGACCAAACCATAAACCAGCCATGGCAATGATCCAGACCACCGCCGTGTGGGAAAGTGTTGCCGACAGACCGAGCATCACAGCCTGTTTCATCGTACCGCGGATTGCCACGATAAAGGCGGCCATCATCGTTTTTGAGTGGCCCGGTTCGAGGCCATGCAGCGCGCCGAGCAGGATAGCGCTGGGGACAAACAGCCAGGCGTTGCCCTGTTGCAGGAGTGAAGCAAAATCGTTCATCGAAGATTCCGGAATGGAAAGCGAGATCAAATACTACTCCCCCCCAGTAGATTAATACTACCCCCCAGTAGAAAAATACTCAGGGGGAGTAGAGCGTGATATGCTTTAAACGTCAAAAAAGAGAAGGGATCACCAGATGTCACATACCGTTCGCGACAAGAAAATGTTATTGACTCGCCTGAAGAAAATTCAGGGGCAGAGTAACGCCCTGGAGAAAATGCTGGACAGTGATCACGAATGTGCCGAGGTGCTACAACAGCTGGCGGCGATCCGTGGAGCGGTTAACGGCATGATGATGCAGGTGATCGAAGGGCATTTAACCGATCACGTGGTGAAAGAGCCCGAAGAAGCAAAGCGTGAAGCCGATCTTGGCGTGGTGTTACAGGTGATCAAATCCTACCTTAAGTAGAATGCATCCTGAGGTTATTTTCAGCCCAAAAAATAAATTCTGCTTTTGGCAGTGCCTTACTGTAGTACCATCCCTGACCATACTGCACCCCGTGGCGGTGCAGCCATGCGAGCTGCCCAGCTGTCTCAATCCCTTCCGCAACCATCGCCAGCTTCAGCGATTTCGCTATTTCAATAATGTGCGGGGTGACGTTTTTGTACTCCAGTGCATCCACAAACGATTTATCAATTTTTAGCGTATCGACATCAAGATCCTGCAGATAGCTCAGGCTGGAATAGCCAGTACCAAAATCATCAATATAGATAGAGTGCCCTGAACGACGGAAGGCGGCGATGGCTGGCGCGCTGATTTTAGGGTCGGCAAAGCCACGTTCGGTTAACTCAAGGGCGATTTGTTTCGGATGGACTGCCCACTTATTCAGTAATTGACCCAGCAGTGGTGGCAGATCGCCGGAGGTCAAATCCGCAGGCGCGAGGTTGATGGAGATATGCTGTTCCTCGTGAAGGTGCAGCCAGTTGCCCATATCTTCGAATACTTTTTCGATAACTAACTGGGTCAGCTGCGAGATGAGCCCGGTTTGCTCAGCAAGTGGAACAAAAATATCTGGCGCGAGAATGCTCCCGTCTGGCTGAGGCCAGCGTGCCAGCGCCTCAGCACCCACAATTTTTCCGCTACAGAGTGCCACAATGGGTTGATAGTGAATCACAATGTCGCGGCTGTTAATGGCGTCAAGCAGGCGATTGCGCGGCGACTGGATACGGCGCAATACGCGCAAGACGAAGAACGCGGCAAGCAGGCTTATCAGTATGCCGAAAGGTAGCCAGAAAATAAGCTGCTGGTGCCAGGTTTCAGCCAGTGGCTTGAGTGCAGCCCAGGCCACGATCGTAAACCCTAACTCAGGCACCGGCTTCATGATGTACATTGACCCGTTGTACTGAATGCTGGTGACCTTCTGACCCATAACCATGTTACGGATATGCGGATCAAGTTTGTTACTTCTGGCAAAAATGAGATGTGTTTTATGCCCCACCAGGGAGGCATTGATCGTGAGCTGACTGAAAGGGATTACATCGACAAGCGAGGCGGGATCAATCAGTACAAGGTAATGGCCTTTCCCCATGACAGCCATATAGCGGTTAAAGCCGAGATCGTTTTGTGTGGTTAGCCATGTGCTGTAACCATCTTCTGTAATACGCATCGGAGGGGGAAAAGAGACCGCTTTGCTGGTTTGCTCCAGGGAGGAGCAGAGGGGCTTAAGATTGTCGACATAGATAACTTCCTGGACATAACGCCACGAGAAAGCGGACCGGCGCATTTCCATTAAATGCGTAGGGCTACAGGGGACTCCCTTAAAGGCCTGCAAATGATTTAGCGCCTCTTTTGCCTGCTCCATAACCATGTCAGTACGTACCAGTACACGTGAGGCATACCTGTCCAGCGCATCGACAAATTTTTCTTCCGCCTGGCGGTGCGCCAGCCAGATGCTAAGGCAAATGGGGATCAACACAGAAAAGATAAGTACACCAGTCACCAGACTGACCATATGCCGGGTTTTCATGCTGTCGTTTCCTTCCTCATATGCCCGTTCCTGGGTACAGAGTTCCCTGCCTGAAGAGAAAGATTTTACCGCGAAATGATGTAGTTATAGCACGTGTGTAGCCTGGTTTTCATTTTATCTAAGGCAAATCAGAAAATAGCATCAGGATAGAGGGGGGTTGTTATTTCATCAGAGCTTCGATATCATTTTGTTATGTTATAACAAAACAAGAAGAGCTTACGATGAAACCAGATATCCATCCCGCCTATCGCACCGTGGTTTTCCACGATACCAGTGCCAATGAGTACTTTAAAGTTGGCTCGACCATAAAGACCGACCGCGAAATTGAACTCGACGGTGAAACCTATCCCTACATCACTATTGAGGTCTCTTCAAAATCGCATCCGTTCTATACCGGCAAGCAGAAAACGTTCTCTACGGATGGCAGCGCGGCACGCTTCCGCAAGCGTTTTGGTGGTTTTCTTAATGCGAAGCGGGGCTAACTATGCAGGTACTTAACTCATTACGTAGTGCGAAACAGCGTCACCCGGATTGCCAGATAGTCAAACGCAAGGGACGCTTATATGTGATTTGCAAATCTAACCCGCGCTTTAAGGCGGTTCAGGGACGTAAAAAAAGACGCTAGATGCGTGTTTCTCGCCAACTTTCCAGGGATCTTTTCTGTTTGCCATCGGCAGTAAAATTGTCGATGGCAAGCCACCCTTCAAAGGCCTTCGCCAGCGCCGGCCACTCTTTGTCGAGTATCGAAAACCAGTCGGTATCCCGGTTATGACCTTTTGTGACCAGCGCCTGGCGAAAACGCCCCTCAAACTGAAAACCAAGACGCAGTGCCGCTTTGCGCGAAGGTTCGTTCAGACTGTTACATTTCCACTCATAACGGCGGTAGCCAAGAGTATCGAACACGTACTGCATCAGCAGATATTGCGCTTCTGTTGACTCTGGCGTGCGGCTTAACAGTGGGGAGAAATGAACGTGTCCCACTTCCACTACACCGTTTTTAGGATCGATCCGCATCAGGGCCAGTGTTCCGACAGGAGACTCTGTGTGGTTATTAATTACGGTAAAGTGAATGGGATCGGATAATTCACACACGCTCGCCACCCACCCGGCAAACTCACCCGCCGAGGCATCTGGCTCCCGTAGCAGCCATGTCCAGCTGCGGGTATCTTCGGCCCGGGAATAAGCGTTGAACAGTGCGTCGGCATGCTCCACTCGCAGAGGCTCAAGCCGACAATAGCGCCCCTGAAGGACGACCCGAGACGGGTGCTGACGAGGTTGCCAGTCGATAAGAGGTTCACCCACTGGCTGACCAAACTGATTGAATGTCTTCATCTTAATGTCCGTGACGTTGAAAAGAGTTCCAGACTAGTGAGTTACTGGTTCCATAAAAAGAACCACTCGGCTATGTTTTGGTGGTACCAGGCGGAGGTGAGATGAATATACCCGGTGATGAATTTTATACGTTGCTCAATGCTGCTCTGAAAGCGCGTGGTGAGGAGACGCTTCAACGTACGCTCTATCTAACATTGCGGGAGGCCATACTGTGCGGCAGGTTACAGTCTGGCTGCCAGCTTGCGGGTTCGCGGACGCTGGCTCGTCAACTTTCTCTTTCGCGGAACACCGTGAATGCAGCGCTGGATCAGCTCACGCTCGAAGGATATTTACTGCGTAACCGACAGGGAACGCGTGTGGCACAGTTAGCTCACCGTTCTGTCGCCCGGGCATTGCCGGATTCTGCCATCACGCTCGCAAAGCGGGTCTCCTTGTTACCTGCGCCAGTGGCCCGGGATACACCGGTTATGGCATTCACCCCCGGGACGCCTGCCATCAACTATTTTCCTCTACCGCTGTGGCGAAGATTGTTCGATCGCGTGTTGCGGGAGGAGGGGAGTAGCCTGTTGGGATATGGTTCACCTGCCGGGGAACCGTCGCTGCGGGCGGCCATTGCCCGTCATCTTGCCCTGTCTCGCGGAATTGACTGTGACGCCAGCCAGATTGTAATAACGGAAGGCGCGCTTGAAGGCGTCAATCTTTGCACGATGCTGTTGAGCGAGCAGGGAGATGTCGCGTGGGTGGAAAATCCCGGATATAGCGGGGCAAAAAGTGCTTTTGTAAAAAACGGTCTGAAGATGACGGCAATACCTGTTGATGACGAGGGAATGTGCTGGGAAGGGCTGGATGTTCCTTCCCCCTCGCTTATTTTCACCTCGCCTTCACATCAATTCCCTTACGGAAGCGTACTCAGTGCGCGGCGGCGTCTGGCATTGCTGGAACTTGCCCGGCAACATAACGCCTGGATTATTGAGGACGATTACGACAGTGAGTTCCGTTACACCGGTGAGCCCGTGCCGGCAATGTTGGGAATGGTAGCGAATGCCCCCGTCGTCTATCTGGGGACATTCAGCAAAACGCTGTTTCCGTCGCTCAGAATGGGGTTCATGGTGTTACCCCCGGCGCTGGCAAATGCGGCTCATCCGGCTATTGGTGCACTGTTACGCGGTGGACACCGTGCTGAACAGCGTACTCTGGCGCTGTTTATTGAAGAAGGCCATTATGCCCGTCATCTTGCCGCCATGCGTCGGCTCTATCGTAAACGTTACCGCCAGTTACGGGAGGTGCTGAGCGGGGAGCTTCATACTCCGCATCGCATTCTTGCTGGCGAGGGCGGAATGCACCTGACGCTGGCGATAGAAGGGATTGATGACCAGAAGCTGGTGGAGCAGGCGAGGGCGTTTCAGCTGGCCCCCGCTGCATTGAGCGGATATTACCTGGAGAAAAAGCAGGGGCAAACCGGTCTGGTATTAGGTTACGGCAATACCTCTGCTTCTCAGTTTGTGCCGGGGATCCGACGCCTGCAGGCCTTAATTACGCAGCAACAGGGCGAGAAAGGGTAAAGACATCGTAGAAAGAAAGCTGACCTTTGGTAGAGATCATTTTCTGTAGCTTCTCTTTTTGCACGTTTTCGACAGCCGGAGAGTGCATGATGCTGTCGATTAGCTCTGTTGGTACGTAACGGGTGTTGTACCATTCGCCGTTGTAGCAGACCCGAAAATCGAGTACGTCGATATCTTCGTAGCGGTAGCGGGGATTCACGTCGAAAAAGAAAAAGGCGTTAAATACAACAAACAGCACAACGAGTAGCCAGACGGAGTCCACCAGCGTTTCGGATTTCAGCATCACAATAAGCGTCGCCAGCCAGGCGGCATACATTGCAACAAACAGTCCAGGATGTTTGCGGATAAAGCTAATGCTAAAGCGCGGGCGATTGTCGCGCTTTTCGCGGAGGTTAAGTTCGTCGATGGTGGCAGTGAGCAGGCGCTGTATCTCGGTCATTTTTTGCCTTCATGAGAGTTGACAATACAGGGGATCTGTCAATTTTAGGGGAGCCATTTGGTTGAAAAAAGTAACAGTATGGCGCTAAAAGACCATAACAGTTGACTCCCCGCAGCCTTACAGTTTTTTGATGATTTTTGCCGGGTTACCGCCAACGACGACATTGGTCGGGACGTCTTTCGTCACGACAGCGCCGGAGGCCACCACTACATTATCGCCAATGGTTACGCCGGGATTAATGACCGCACGTCCACCAATCCAGACGTTGTTACCGATTCTCACGGGTTTGCCAAACTCCACGCCGCTATTACGTTCTTCGGCGTCCAGTGGATGGGTTGCCGTATAAATATGAACTCCCGGCGCGAGCATGCAGTTATCACCAATGTGAATTGGGCACACATCGAGCATCACGCAGTCGAAGTTAGCGTAAAAGTCTTTACCCAGATAAATGTTATATCCGTAGTCGCATCGGAAGCTCGGTTCAATATAAGCCCCTTCGCTTTTTCCCAGAAGTTCCGCCAGAATGTTCTGGCGTTCTGTTTTTTCATCAGGTGCGGTGTGGTTATAACGATGAACCAGATGGCGGGCCCGCAGGCGGTCAGTCCGTAATGTCTCATCACCAGGGCGATAAGGTTCACCTGCAATCATCTTCTGTTTTTCAATGCTCATCCTGGAAACCTCTGTGAACGTATTTACCGCAGGGTAATATTAACCGCTCGACATGGGAACGTTCCCTAATAACCGATGTGACTATTGTCACAACATTGTTGTTGATGCGCATGTTTTACATGGAGACCTGGCTTTTGCACAGGGAGCATAGCTGGATAGGTGAATACAGTTCAGAACGTGGCGTAGAACTCTACAGGCACACTTCAAAGATTAACGAACAAATTTCCATACAGAAGTAGGAATTTTGTCATACAACTTATTCATCGTCAGCTCAGCAAGACGATGGTCTGCAGCTGAATAAAATACCGCCAGTTCATTATCAGAAAGCTCGTATTTATTCTTTTCAATGACACGTTCGAGCGTGTCAATTGACTGACAGCGTCGTAAGCGCATCAAATAATCGATCTTTGTGAGTGGTTTATCAGACATAAATTCACCTTAGTAATTGTAATAATTTTAACAGGAAAGACTAACCGGGTTAGCTCTGCTCACGTTGACGAAACAGCGGAATAGCCGGTTTCCCGATTTACGCCATTTTTGCAAATCCTGGGCGTTAATGCCGTAACTGCTGAACAACATAAAGGTGTCATCCAGGTATTCATCAATTTGCTCAATGAGCTTATTATCTTCATTGTACTTAATTTTATAATTAAGTGCGAAGGTTGCGATATGCTCTATAAGCTCATTCAACTGTAAATTGATGGCAGACGTTGGGTCGTTCACCCAGCCATGGTTGCTTTCATCAAGATTGGCAAGGCAGTCATGGTACAAGGATTCGCAGAGAAATTTCAACTGCGCGATATCATGCCTTTTTGGCGAGTACTCGTCCATAGCGCATCCCCTTCTGAGTGATTTCTTACTCACCGAACATCATTGTCGGGATGGATACAACATACTTAGCCACATGGGTGCTGTGTTCCTGATATCTCTAACTATAAGCCACTCCATTCAAGATTTCACCGCGCTATTACGAAAAATTACAAATAAAACCGCAGACTGCGAGCGTTTACGCAAATGTTTGTCCGGAAGTGAACATTTTGATCTAAATTAACAAAGAATTTTTTTTCGCTTCCTTACGTTTCATTGGTTTAGCTTAAACGATGGGAAGACGTCCTGGTCCGGAGTTCTGTTTGTCCGAACTTGTTGTTAGGAATATTCCTAATAGCTTAAGCGTGGAAATGAAATTAAAAAAATCCCGAATTCACCGATTAAGCGATCAGTTAATTATGATATGCCTAATAAACATGGCAGGAAATAAATGGAAAAACAATAAGCGTATTTTATGATTTTTTCAGGAAATGAAAAAGGCCGCTAATGCGGCCTTTTTATCATGTGAAACCGGTATCAGTGATGCTCTACTGAATGACTGTGTTCAACATCTTCATTCTTGCGGCTGAAGCGGCGGCGAACCACCACGAAGAACACCGGTACGAAGAAGATGGCCAGAACGGTCGCGGTGACCATACCACCCATTACACCTGTACCTACTGCGTTCTGTGCACCGGAGCCAGCACCAGAGCTGATAACCAGTGGCATAACGCCGAGGATAAACGCCAGAGACGTCATCAGGATTGGACGCAGACGCATACGTACCGCCTCCAGCGTCGCCTCAATCAGGCCTTTACCTTCTTTCTCCATCAGATCTTTGGCGAATTCCACGATAAGTATCGCGTTCTTCGCCGACAAGCCAATGGTTGTCAGCAGGCCTACCTGGAAGTACACGTCGTTGGTCAGGCCACGGAAGGTTGCGGCAAGCAGTGCACCGATAACCCCCAGCGGAACCACCAGCATGACGGAGAACGGAATCGACCAGCTCTCGTACAGTGCTGCCAGACACAGGAAGACCACAATCAGTGAAATGGCGTACAGGGCAGGGGCCTGGTTACCGGACAGACGTTCCTGATAGGACATACCGGTCCAGTCGTAGCCAATTCCCGACGGCAGCTTGCTCGCCAGTTGCTCCATCATCGCCATCGCTTCACCGGTGCTTCGACCCGGAGCAGCCTGACCCAGAATTTCCATGGAAGGCAGACCGTTATAGCGCTCCAGACGCGGCGAACCGTATTCCCAGCGTGACGTAGAGAACGCGGAGAAAGGTACCATCTGACCGTTACTGCCGCGGACGAACCAGTTATTGATATCGTTCGGCAACATACGGTATTGGGCTTCTGACATCACGTACACTTTCTTCACACGACCACGGTCGATGAAGTCGTTGACGTAGCTACCGCCCCAGGCTGCGCCCAGAGTGGTATTGATGTCACTGATGGAAACGCCCAGGGCCTGAGCTTTCTCCTGATCAATGTCGATTTTGAATTGCGGCGTATCTTCCAGGCCGTTAGGGCGCACGCCCACCAGCAGGTCAGGGTGTTTTGCCACTTCGCCAAACAGCTGGTTACGTGCCTGCGTTAGTTTCTCGTGACCCAGACCACCCTGGTCAATCAGCTGGAAGTCGAAACCGGTCGCCGTACCCAGTTCAACAATCGCAGGCAGGTTGAAGGCAAAGACCATCGCATCTTTGATCTTCGAGAACGTGCCCATGGCACGGCCAGTAATCGCCTCGACCTTGTTTTCCTTACCTGGACGTTCAGACCAGTCTTTCAGAGAAACGAAGGCAATACCTGTGTTCTGACCACGACCCGCAAAACCAAAGCCGTTAACCGCAAATACGGATTCAACGTTGTCCTTCTCTTTGGTGAGGTAGTAGTCGGTCATCTCATCCAGTACTTTCTGAGTACGTTCTTGTGTCGCACCCGCCGGAAGCTGAGCCATACTCAGGAACACGCCCTGATCTTCGTCTGGCAGGAACGAGCTTGGCAGACGAACGAACAGATAGGCCATGCCCACCACGATGATGATATAGAGCAGCAGGTAACGACCGGTACTGCGCAGGATGTTGCCCACGCTGTCGGTGTAGTGGTGCGTACTCTTATCAAACATGCGGTTAAACCAGCCGAAGAACCCTTTATGCTCGCCGTGACCACCTTTCTGAATTGGCTTCAGCATGGTGGCACACAGAGCAGGTGTCAGGATCAACGCAACCAGTACCGACAGCGCCATTGCAGAAACAATGGTAATCGAGAACTGACGATAAATCGCACCGGTAGACCCCCCGAAGAACGCCATCGGGATAAATACCGCCGACAGAACCATCGCGATACCGACCAACGCGCCCTGGATCTGGCCCATTGATTTACGGGTGGCTTCCTTCGGCGGCAGACCTTCCTCCGCCATTACACGCTCAACGTTCTCTACTACCACGATGGCGTCATCCACCAGCAGGCCGATGGCGAGCACCATCCCGAACATCGTCAGGGTGTTTATCGAATAACCGAATATCGACAGGATGGCAAAGGTACCGAGCAATACAACCGGAACGGCGATGGTTGGAATCAACGTCGCGCGGAAGTTTTGCAGGAACAGATACATTACCAGGAATACCAGGATGATCGCTTCTACCAGGGTTTTAACCACTTCGTGAATCGAGATTTTAACGAACGGCGTGGTGTCATACGGGTAGACGATCTTCAGGCCTGACGGGAAGTACGGTTCCATCTTCTTCAGTTCTGCGCGGATCGCTGTAGCGGTGTCCAGGGCGTTAGCGCCTGTCGCCAGCTTAATACCCAGACCGGAAGCCGGTTTGCCGTTGTACTTCGCGATGATGTCGTAGTTCTCACCACCCAGTTCCACTTTTGCCACGTCGCGCAGGCGAACCTGTGAACCGTCCTGATTCACTTTCAGCAGGATCTTACTGAACTCAGCGGCAGAGGTCAGACGCGTTTGCGCGATGATCGAGGCGTTAAGCTGCTGGCCTTTCACCGGTGGCGTACCACCTAACTGACCGGCAGCAACCTGGGCGTTCTGGGCTTTGATGGCGCTGATGACGTCAACCGGCGTCAGCTGGAAGTTGTTCAGTTTGTTCGGGTCCATCCAGATACGCATTGCATACTGGGAACCGAACAGCTGAACGTCACCCACACCAGAAGTACGGCTAATGGCGTCCTTCATGTTGGCGCCCACGTAGTCGGAAATATCCTCCTGCGTCATGGTGCCGTTGGTGTTGATAACGCCGACAACCATCAGGAAGCTACTGGACGATTTCTCGACGCTCACGCCCTGCTGTTGTACTTCCTGCGGCAGCAGTGGCATCGCCAGCTGCAGTTTGTTCTGCACCTGAACCTGCGCGATGTCAGCATCAGTACCTGACTGGAAGGTCAGGGTGATCTGTACCGTACCGGTGGAGTCACTGTTTGAGGACATGTACATCAGGTTATCAATACCGTTCATGTTCTGTTCGATGACCTGAGTAACGGTATCCTGCACCGTTTTCGCATCAGCCCCTGGGTAGGTTGCGGAAATTGTCACCGCCGGTGGCGCAATGGTCGGATATTGCGCGACAGGCAGCTTCAGGATCGCAAGTCCCCCAGCCAGCATGATGATTATGGCGATCACCCACGCAAATATGGGGCGATCGATAAAGAAATTAGGCATGTCTTAACGGCTCCTGTTTAAGTTAAGACTTGGTTTGTTCTGACTGGCCAGCGGCCGAAGCTTGTTGTTTATCGTCAGATTTCACTTCCTGTGCTTTGACCTGCGCGCCAGGACGAACTTTTTGCAAACCAGTAATAATCACGCGATCGCCATCTTTCAGACCTTCCGTCACCAGCCATTTATCGCCAATCGCCTGTGTAGCAGTGATATTACGTGTTTCGACTTTGTCATCAGCCCCGACAACCAGTGCGCTCGCATCGCCGCGAGGTGTACGGGTTACACCCTGCTGTGGAACCAGAATGGCGGTTGGGTTGGTCCCTTCTTCCAGACGTGCGCGAACAAACATACCTGGCAGCAGATTCTTGTCAGGGTTCGGGAAAATCGCACGTAAGGTGATGGAGCCGGTGGTCTGGTCGACCGTCACGTCAGAGAATTCCAGCGTACCTTCCTGCGGGAACTTGATACCGTCGTTCGTCACCAGTTCCACTTTGGCTTTGCCGTTTTCCTGCTTCAGGGTGCCGTTAGCCAGCTCCTGTTTCAGACGCAGGAAATCGTTGCTCGACTGGGTCACGTCGACGTAGATTGGATCAAGCTGCTGCACAGTCGCCAGCGCAGTGGCCTGACCGTTCTGCACCAGTGCCCCTTCCGTCACGGAAGATTTGCCAATACGACCGCTAATCGGAGAGGTCACTTTGGTATAGGCCAGGTTAATGCGGGCGGTTTCGACAGCTGCTTTCGCTGCCACTACGGCCGCGTTAGCCTGCTGGGCATCTGCCAGGGCGGTATCGTAATCCTGTTGGCTGATGTACTTGGTACCGAGCAGTTTTTGGTAGCGGTTCAGCGTCAACTGGGCGATTTTGGCTGCGGCTTGTGCTTTCGCCAGGTCGCCTTTGGCGCTTTCATAAGATGCCTGATAGGTTGCCGGATCAATCTGATACAGAGACTCACCCGCTTTAACATCCCCGCCTTCGGTAAAGTTACGTTTCAGGATAATGCCACTCACCTGAGGACGAACTTCCGCAATGCGATATGCATTTGTACGGCCGGGTAATTCTGTAGTGATTTGAAGAGGTTCGGATTTGAGCGTCACAACGCCAACTTCTGGCATCTGCTGAGCTCCTTGTTGAGCCTGTTTATTGTCACATCCTGTAAGCGCTAAGCTGCCTGAGAGCATCAGAACGACCGCCAGAGGCGTTAACCCTCTGTTTTTGTTCATATGTAAACCTCTAGTGTCCGATTTCAAATTGATCAATGGTCCTGAGTCCAAAAACCCATTGCTGCGTTTATATTATCGTCATGCTATGGTACATACATTCACAAATGTATGTAAATCTGACTCCTGTAAATTCACCCACCTATGGCACGAAAAACTAAACAACAAGCGCTGGAAACCCGACAACACATTCTGGATGTGGCAATGCGTTTGTTCTCTCAGCAGGGTGTTTCATCGACCTCGCTGGCACAGATTGCTCAGGCCGCAGGTGTCACGCGGGGAGCGATTTACTGGCATTTTAAAGACAAGTCAGATCTGTTCAGTGAAATCTGGGAGCTTTCAGAGTCCAGCATTAGCGATCTAGAGAGTGAGTATCGGGCAAAATTCCCTGACGATCCACTCTCAGTATTAAGAGAAATATTAGTATATATCCTTGAAGCGACAGTCGTTGAGGAACGTCGCAGGTTAATGATGGAAATTATTTTCCATAAATGCGAGTTCGTGGGTGAGATGGCGGTGGTGCAGCAGGCGCAGCGCAGTCTCAGCCTGGAGAGCTATGACCGCATCGAACAGAACCTGAGCGTGTGTATGCAGGCAAAGCTGTTACCGGCCAATCTGATGACCCGACGGGCGGCTATTCTGATGCGCAGCTACATTTCAGGCCTGATGGAAAACTGGCTTTTTGCGCCGGAATCCTTTGACCTCAGAGAGGAAGCTCGCAGTTATGTGGCGATTTTACTGGAAATGCTACAGCTCTGCCCCACGCTGCGCAGCGACACGCCTTCGTTAACGGCCTGACCCCTTTCCAGGATTTATCTCAGAGGATAACGTTCGCGCTATTCTGCTTCAGGCGAGCGTGATATTCTTCACGCCGGACTATTTTCGGTCATCTTCTGACATCATTCACGACTATGCTGCCCATCAATCGCTCGCAACATCCTGTTTTTGCATTGCTCCTTGCGATGCTGTTTTTCTTCGCCACGGCACCGCTTTCCTGGGCCCGTGCCGACAACAGCAATGATATTCCCTCGCGCGCTGATGTTCAGTCGCAACTCGACACCCTGAACAAACAGAAAGATCTCTCTCCTCAGGAGAAGCTTATCCAGCAGGATCTGACGGAAACGCTGGAAACGTACGATAAAATTGAGCGTGTCAAAGCTGAAACCGCGCAACTGCGTCAGAAGGTGGCTCAGGCTCCTGACAACATGCGCAAGGCAACGGATGCGCTGAATGCCCTGAGTGACGTCGATAACGACGATGAAACACGTAAAACACTCGCGACCCTTTCTTTACGTCAGCTGGAGTCGCGTGTCTCGCAATCACTTGACGATCTGCAAACCGCACAGTCCGATCTCGCAACGTATAATAGCCAACTTGTCTCACTGCAGACTCAGCCCGAGCGCGTGCAAAACGCAATGTACGCCGCGTCCCAACAGCTGCAGCAGATCCGTAACCGCCTGAATGGCACGACGGTGGGTGAGGGCACTTTACGCCCGACGCAGCAAACCCTGCTGCTGGTTCAGCAAACATTACTCAACGCGCAAATCGAACAGCAGCGTAAGAGCCTGGAAGGGAATACGGTGCTGCAGGACACGCTTCAGAAACAGCGTGATTACGTCACCGCGAATATTAATCGCCTGGAACACCAGCTGCAGCTGTTGCAGGAGGCGGTTAACAGTAAACGCCTGACGCTGACAGAAAAAACCGCCCAGGAGGCAGTATCACCTGACGAAACCGCTCGTATTCAGGCGAACCCACTGGTGAAACAGGAACTCGAGGCTAACCATCAGCTCAGCCAGCGTCTGATACAGGCGACGGAAAGCGGTAACTCGCTGGTTCAGCAAAATATCAAAGTAAAAAACTGGCTGGACCGCGCGCTGCAGGCTGAACGCAACATTAAAGAGCAGATTGCGGTTCTGAAAGGCAGCCTCCTCCTGTCGCGTATTCTCTACCAACAGCAGCAGACGCTCCCGTCTGCCGATGAACTGGAGGATATGACCAACCGCATCGCGGATTTGCGTCTGGAGCAGTTTGATGTCAACCAGCAGCGAGATGCCCTTTTCCAGAGCGATACCTTTGTCGCCAAAATTGAAGAAGGCCATTCCAGTGACGTGAACCCGGAGGTGCACGATGCGCTACTTCAGGTAGTGGATATGCGTCGCGAACTGCTGGACCAGCTCAACAAACAGCTGGGCAACCAGTTGATGATGGCCATTAACCTGCAGATCAACCAGCAGCAGTTGGTGAGCGTCTCGAAAAGTCTGCAGGAAATTTTGACGCAGCAGATTTTCTGGGTAAACAGCAACAAGCCAATGGACTGGGACTGGATTAAATCCTTCCCTGAGACGCTGAAAACGCAGATCAAGAGCATGAAAATTACCGTGAACTGGGAGAAAGCCTGGCCTGCGGTGATGATTGCCTTCCTGGCGGGATTACCGCTGCTGCTGATTGCCGGTCTGATCCGCTGGCGTCTGGGCTGGCTGAAGAAGTATCAGGCGAAACTGGCATCCGAAGTGGGACAACTGCGAAACGATAGCCAGCTTCATACGCCGAAAGCGATTCTGATCGATCTCATCCGCGCCCTGCCGGTGTGCCTGATTATCCTGGCGGTAGGTCTGATTCTGCTCACGATGCAGCTTAACGTCAGCGATCTGCTGTGGGCATTCAGTAAGAAACTGGCGCTGTTCTGGCTGGTGTTTGGTCTGTGCTGGAAGGTACTGGAAAAAGACGGCGTGGCAGTGCGCCATTTCAACATGCCTGCGCAGCTGACCAGCCACTGGCGTCGTCAGATTGTGCGTATCAGCCTGGCTCTTCTGCCGCTGCACTTCTGGTCGGTTGTCTCTGAACTTTCCCCGCTGCATCTGATGGATGATGTACTGGGGCAGTTGGTTATTTTGTTGAACCTGCTCCTGATTGCCATTCTGATGTGGCCGATGTGCCGCGATAGCTGGCGTGATAAAGAGTCCCACAATATTCGTCTGGCTACCGTGACGGTACTGGCAATCATTCCGCTGGCGCTGATGGTGCTCACGGCAACGGGCTACTTCTACACCACGCTGCGTCTGTCTGGTCGCTGGATTGAAACGGTTTATCTGGTGATCATCTGGAACCTGCTCTATCAGACCGTTCTGCGAGGTTTGAGTGTTGCGGCCCGTCGTATCGCCTATCGCCGTGCCATTGCGCGTCGTCAACATCAGGTAAAAGAGGGCGCGGAAGGGGCGGAGCCACAGGAAGAGCCGACCATCGCCCTGGAGCAGGTCAACCAGCAGACGCTGCGTATCACCATGCTGGTGATGGTCGCTCTGTTTGCGGTGATGTTCTGGGCTATCTGGTCTGATTTAATTACCGTCTTCGCCTATCTGGACAGTATCACCCTCTGGCAATACAACGGTACCGAAGCCGGTGCTGCGGTCATGAAGAGCGTCACCATGGGCAGCCTGCTCTTTGCGCTGGTTTCATCGATGGTGGCCTGGGCGCTGATTCGCAACCTGCCGGGCCTGCTGGAAGTACTGGTACTGTCGCGCCTGAACCTGCGTCAGGGGGCGTCCTATGCCATTACTACCATCCTCAACTACGTCATTATTATTGTCGGGGCGATGACGGTCTTTGGCTCGCTGGGTGTCTCGTGGGATAAACTCCAGTGGCTGGCTGCCGCGCTCTCGGTAGGTCTTGGTTTTGGCCTGCAGGAGATATTCGGTAACTTTGTATCCGGCCTGATCATCCTGTTCGAACGTCCAGTTCGTATCGGCGATACCGTCACCATCGGCACGTTCTCCGGTACGGTCAGCAAGATCCGTATTCGAGCCACCACCATTACCGACTTTGATCGCAAAGAGGTGATCATCCCGAACAAAGCGTTCGTGACCGAGCGCCTGATCAACTGGTCGCTTTCAGACACCGTGACGCGCGTAGTTATCCGCCTGGGCGTGGCCTACGGTTCGGATCTGGATAAGGTAAAAGAGGTACTGCTGCAGGCGGCGTCTGAACATCCGAAAGTGATGCACGATCCTGCGCCATCGGTCTTCTTCACCACCTTTGGGCCGAGCACGCTGGATCACGAGCTGCGTTTATACGTACGTGAACTGCGTGACCGCAGTTATACCGTGGATGAGCTGAACCGCTCTATCGATCGCCTGTGTCGTGAGAACGATATTAATATCGCCTTCAACCAGCTTGAAGTTCACCTGCGTAACGAGAAAGGTGACGAGCATACGGAAGTGAAGCGCGACATTAAGGGTGATGATCCTACTCCTGCCTAATCTATTTTCCCTCTCCCAGTGAGAGAGAGTTAGGGTGAGGGCTGTATTGCCCTCACCTTACCTTCAAAGTCTCGCCGTACAATCTCCAGCGCCTTAAGCACCGTCTCTGGGGGGATTTCATGATTCTCCAGTAACATAATCAAATCAACGGCCAGCTTGACCTCATCGGGTGCATTTTCCAGTGACATTTGTGTGGCTCCTGTTAACGGGTCAAACGTGCAATCACGCGTTCAATCTCATCCAGCGCCTGACGGCAGCGGACAAGGCGTCCTTCCAGCGCGCTAATCTCACGCATCAATAATTGCTGCTCTTCCAGCGTTTCACTGTTGCTCAGGCGCGCTTCCCGCTCGCGCTTCATCTCGAACAACCGGCGTTCAAACTCCTGGTTCTCCAGCCGCTTACGCTGCCATTTGCCGAGCCCCGGAGATGCACCGTCCCAGGCGCGCAGCGTCCAGGTGGCAATTTCCCGGCGCAGGGCGGTGATTTGCCCGGTGAGATGCTCTGCAAGCCAGGCCACCTGCTGTGTTTGCTTGTGCTCAACCGCGTGGCGAAGCTCATCAAGATGGGCCTGGGCTTCAGCAATATAATCCTGAATGAGCGTGCTTCGGGTGCGAAAAAGTTGCCGGTCAAAGCGCGGCTTCAGCGTGGCGTGCCCCATCAGAGGGGTAGCCTCTGCTCGCAGGGTGGTCAGCTGTTTTTGCAGCGTCTCCAGAAGCAAGGCTGTTTTCAAGGCGCTCTCCAGTGGTAAAGTAGCCGTTCAGTTTGATAACGATTCGCATTATGCAGCGTACTATTTTAATCATCATTGGCTGGCTGGCGGTAGTGCTTGGCACATTAGGTGTGGTTTTACCCTTGCTGCCGACCACGCCGTTTATCCTGCTGGCGGCCTGGTGCTTCGCCCGATCATCGCCGCGTTTTCACCACTGGCTGCTGTATCGCTCATGGTTTGGCGGTTATCTGCGCCACTGGCAAAAACACCGGGCCATGCCGCCCGGTGCTAAACCGCGCGCGATCGCGGTGATCCTCATTACCTTCGCTATTTCATTATGGCTGGTGAAAATGATGTGGGTACGGATCCTGTTGCTGGCGATCCTGACATGCCTGCTCATCTTTATGTGGCGAATCCCGGTGGTTGATGAAAAGCAACAAAAGCACTGACGCCTTATAATGTCTGTTGCAATTATCTCGCACAGCCAGTAAATTCGACCGTTTTCGAGCACAGGTGCGCCTGGTTAAAGGTTAAACAATTGTTATCTTTAATCGACTCGTTGCGCGCTGTGAGTAACACTGTTTCATTTAGGCACAAACCGATGACCGCAACTGCACAGCAGCTTGAATATCTGAAAAACAGCATCAAAAGTATCCAGGACTATCCAAAACCTGGCATTCTTTTCCGTGATGTCACCAGCTTGCTGGAAGACCCGAAAGCGTACGCGCTCAGCATTGAACTGCTGGTTGAGCGTTATAAAAACGCCGGGATCACCAAAGTAGTAGGTACCGAAGCCCGTGGCTTCCTGTTTGGCGCACCGGTTGCGCTGGCGTTGGGTGTGGGTTTTGTTCCGGTACGTAAACCGCGCAAACTGCCACGTGAAACCATCGCTGAAAGCTACGAGCTGGAATACGGCACCGATCAGCTGGAGATCCACGTTGATGCGATCGTCCCTGGCGACAAAGTGCTGGTGGTTGACGATCTGCTGGCAACCGGCGGCACCATCGAAGCGACCGTGAAGCTGATCCGTCGTCTGGGTGGTGAAGTGACCGATGCGGCATTCATCATCAACCTGTTCGATCTGGGCGGTGAACAGCGCCTGGAAAAACAGGGTATTACCAGCTACAGCCTGGTGCCATTCCCGGGTCACTGATCCCGATTTTCACAACCTCGCTCAATGGGTGAGGTTGTGATAGCATTCCCCTCCATAAATTCACCTTCCAGCGTTGCAGAGCCTGCCCATGAGTTATCAGGTGTTAGCCCGTAAGTGGCGACCACAAACCTTTGCTGACGTTGTCGGTCAGGAACATGTGCTGACGGCCCTGGCGAACGGCTTGTCGCTAGGTCGCATCCATCACGCCTATCTTTTCTCCGGCACCCGCGGCGTCGGCAAGACCTCTATTGCCCGTTTGCTGGCAAAAGGTCTGAACTGCGAAACCGGGATCACCGCCACGCCGTGTGGCGTATGCGATAACTGCCGGGAGATTGAGCAGGGGCGTTTTGTCGATCTGATCGAGATCGACGCTGCTTCACGCACGAAAGTTGAAGATACCCGCGATCTGCTCGACAACGTGCAGTATGCCCCGGCGCGTGGGCGCTTCAAGGTCTACCTGATCGATGAAGTGCATATGCTGTCGCGTCACAGCTTCAACGCCCTGCTGAAAACGCTGGAAGAACCGCCCGCGCATGTGAAATTCCTGCTGGCGACCACCGATCCGCAAAAGCTGCCGGTCACCATTTTGTCGCGCTGCCTGCAGTTCCATCTGAAGGCGCTGGACGTTGAACAGATCCGTGCTCAGCTTGAACATATTCTCGACGAAGAGAAAATTGTCCACGAACCGCGTGCTCTGCAGCTGTTGGCTCGTGCAGCGGACGGCAGCCTGCGTGATGCGTTAAGTCTTACCGATCAGGCGATAGCCAGCGGTGACGGCAAGCTCTCGACCGAGGCGGTCAGCACCATGCTCGGCACGCTGGATGACGATCAGGCGCTCTCCCTTATCGAAGCGATGATTGCCGCCAACGGCGAGCGTGTTATGTCGCAGGTCGATGCGGCCGCTGCCCGGGGTATCGAATGCGAAGGGCTGCTGGTCGAGATGCTCAGCCTGCTGCACCGCGTGGCGATGCTGCAGCTTTCTCCGTCTGCCATTGGTGCGGATATGGCGGCTATCGAACAGCGGATGCGTGAACTTGCCCGCACCGTGCCGCCTGCTGATGTTCAACTTTACTACCAGACGCTGCTGATTGGCCGCAAAGAGTTACCGTTCGCGCCGGATCCGCGTATGGGCGTTGAAATGACGCTGTTGCGCGCGCTGGCGTTCCACCCGCGTATGCCGTTGCCGGAACCGGACGTACCGCGACAATCCTTTGCTCCGGTCGCACCGACGGCGGTGATGTCACCGCAGCAGGTACCACCGCAGCCGACACCGCCGCCGCAGCAAAATGTGCCGCTGTCGGACGCCACCAGTTCGGTGCTTGCCGCGCGCAGCCAGTTGCAGCGTGCGCAGGGAGCAACCAAACCAAAAAAGAGTGAACCGGCAGCGCCTGCAAGAGCGCGGCCGGTTAACAACGCCGCGCTTGAACGACTGGCCTCGGTAACGGAGCGCGTACAGTCGCGTCCTGCACCCTCCGCGCTCGAGCAGAAAGCCCCGGTGAAAGAAGAGGCTTACCGCTGGAAGGCGACCACTATCATCGAAGAGGTGAAGGAAGAAGTCGCCACCCCGAAAGCGCTGAAAAAGGCGCTGGAGCATGAGAAAACGCCGGAGCTTTCTGCGAAGCTCGCCGAAGAGTCAATTGCGCGTGATGCCTGGGCCGCCGAGGTCAGTAAGCTTCAGTTGCCCAAGCTGGTGGAGCAGGTCGCGCTGAATGCCTGGAAAGAGCAGGACGGCAATCAGGTGCGGTTACACCTGCGTCCTGGTCAACGACACCTGAATTCGCCAGGCGCGCAAAAGGCGCTGGCCGAGGCGCTCACCGCATTACAGGGGGCGCCGGTTGAATTGACTATCATTGAAGATGATAATCCGGCAGTGAAAACGCCGCTGGAGTGGCGTCAGGCCATTTATGAAGAGAAGCTCGCGCAGGCGCGCGAGGCAATTATCGCGGATAACAACATTCAGACCCTGCGCCGGTTCTTCGACGCCGATCTGGATGAAGAGAGTATTCGCCCCATTTGATCGTGAGTCTGACTTACGGTTGTAATCCTTAAACGTGAAAAAAGAGAGAAGCCTATGTTTGGTGGAAAAGGCGGTCTGGGTGGCCTGATGAAGCAGGCTCAGCAGATGCAGGAAAAAATGCAGAAGATGCAGGAAGAGATCGCTCAGCTGGAAGTCACGGGTGAATCCGGTGCCGGTCTGGTCAAAGTGACCATCAACGGTGCGCACAACTGCCGCCGCGTTGAGATCGACCCAAGCCTGCTCGAAGACGACAAAGAGATGCTGGAAGATCTGGTTGCAGCCGCGTTTAACGATGCCGCTCGCCGTATCGACGAAACTCAGAAAGAGAAAATGGCCTCTGTTTCCAGCGGCATGCAACTGCCACCTGGCTTCAAGATGCCATTCTGATGCAAACCAGTCCGCTGCTCACGCAGTTAATGGAAGCACTGCGCTGCCTGCCGGGCGTTGGCCCGAAGTCGGCGCAGCGCATGGCGTTTACGCTATTGCAGCGCGACCGCAGCGGCGGGATGCGCCTGGCGCAGGCTCTGACCCGCGCCATGTCAGAAATTGGTCACTGTGCGGATTGCCGTACCTTTACCGAGCAGGACGTGTGTAACATCTGTTCGAACCCGCGTCGCCAGGAAAACGGTCAGATTTGCGTGGTGGAGAGTCCGGCGGACATCTACGCCATTGAGCAGACCGGGCAGTTTTCCGGCCGCTATTTCGTGCTGATGGGGCATCTCTCCCCGCTGGACGGTATTGGCCCGGACGATATCGGTCTTGACCGCCTTGAACAGCGTCTTGAGTCCGAAACGATCAACGAAGTGATCCTCGCCACCAATCCTACGGTGGAAGGGGAGGCAACGGCCAACTACATCGCCGAGCTTTGCTCGCAGTACGGCGTTGACGCCAGCCGTATCGCCCACGGCGTGCCGGTGGGCGGCGAGCTGGAGATGGTCGATGGCACCACGCTGTCGCACTCTCTTGCGGGACGCCACAAGATTATTTTCTGACCAAACGGAGGCTGCGTCCGTGGCCTCCGCTTGAAATTTCCCCCCCTTATCCCCATCTATCCCTCAACGTTTTAAAACCCCATTAAATGGCATTGTTGAGGTCGACTTAGATGAAAGGACAAGAAACCCGTGGTTTCCAGTCAGAAGTAAAACAGCTTCTGCACCTGATGATCCATTCCCTGTATTCCAACAAAGAAATCTTCCTGCGTGAGCTGATTTCCAACGCCTCCGATGCGGCGGACAAGCTGCGCTTCCGCGCACTGTCTAACCCGGATCTGTACGAAGGCGACGGTGAGCTGCGCGTGCGCGTCTCTTTCAATAAAGAGAACCGTACCCTGACCATCGCCGATAACGGCATCGGGATGAATCGCGATGAGGTCATCGACCATCTCGGGACCATCGCCAAATCCGGCACCAAAGCGTTCCTGGAGTCCATGGGCTCTGACCAGGCGAAAGACAGCCAGCTGATCGGTCAGTTCGGCGTTGGTTTCTACTCGGCGTTCATCGTCGCGGACAAAGTTACCGTGCGTACCCGTGCAGCAGGTGACAGCGCGGAAAATGGTGTGTTCTGGGAGTCCAAAGGTGAAGGCGAATACACCGTTGATGACATCACCAAGGCGGATCGCGGCACCGAAATCACCCTGCACCTGCGTGAAGGCGAAGATGATTTCCTGAACGACTGGCGCGTGCGCTCCATCATCAGCAAATATTCCGATCACATCGCCCTGCCGGTTGAGATTGAAAAACAGGAAGAGAAAGACGGCGAAACCGTGGTCTCCTGGGAGAAGATCAACAAGGCGCAGGCACTGTGGACGCGCAACAAGTCTGAAATCAAAGACGACGAATACAACGAGTTTTACAAACACATCGCCCACGATTTTACCGACCCTCTGACCTGGAGCCACAACCGTGTGGAAGGTAAGCAGGAGTACACCAGCCTGCTGTACATTCCGGCACAGGCACCGTGGGACATGTGGAACCGCGATCACAAGCACGGCCTGAAGCTGTACGTACAGCGTGTGTTCATCATGGACGATGCCGAGCAGTTCATGCCGAACTACCTGCGTTTTGTGCGTGGTCTGATAGATTCCAACGATCTGCCGCTGAACGTCTCCCGCGAAATTCTGCAGGACAGCACCGTCACCCGTAACTTGCGCAACGCCCTGACCAAACGTGCGCTGCAGATGCTGGAAAAACTGGCGAAAGACGATGCGGAAAAATACCAGACCTTCTGGAAACAATTCGGCCTGGTGCTGAAAGAGGGCCCGGCGGAAGATACCGCGAACGTGGAGGCCATCGCCAAACTGCTGCGCTTCGCGTCTACGCACACCGACTCCTCCGCGCAGACCGTGTCGCTGGAAGAGTACGTCTCGCGCATGAAAGAAGGGCAGGAGAAGATTTACTACATCACCGCCGACAGCTACGCGGCGGCGAAGAGCAGCCCGCACCTCGAGCTGTTGCGCAAGAAAGGCATCGAAGTGCTGCTGCTTTCTGACCGCATCGACGAGTGGATGATGAACTACCTGACCGAGTTTGACGGTAAGGCGTTCCAGTCCGTTGCCAAAGCGGATGAGTCCATCGACAAGCTGGCGGATGAAGTGGATGAAAGCGCGAAAGAAGCCGAGAAGGCGCTGGAACCATTCGTTGAGCGCGTGAAAACCCTGCTGGGCGAACGTGTGAAAGAGGTGCGTTTCACTCATCGTCTGACTGATACCCCGGCGATCGTTACCACCGACGCTGACGAAATGGGCACCCAGATGGCGAAACTGTTCGCTGCGGCGGGCCAGGCGATGCCGGAAGTGAAATATATCTTTGAGCTTAATCCGGATCATCCTCTGGTGAAACGCGCGGCGGACACCCAGGACGACGCCCGCTTTGCCGAGTGGGTTGAACTGCTGCTGGATCAGTCCCTGCTGGCCGAGCGCGGCACGCTGGAAGATCCTAACCTGTTCATTAAACGTGTGAATGCGCTGCTGCTGGCGTAATTGACCACGCCTCCCCTGGTCTTCTCCCTCTCCCGTGGGAGAGGGCCGGGGTGAGGGCACCAGACCCCACCCTCCCAAATAATCTCCCCCCGTTAACCGTTTCAGCCTTCCCGCCTTCCTTGAGCGATGCCCGTTCTGGTGGTATTGTTTAGCGCTTTTGAAAAATTGAAACGACTTTTGAGGGGATTTTCGCAATGCGTATTATTCTGCTTGGCGCTCCGGGCGCGGGTAAAGGAACTCAGGCTCAGTTCATCATGGAGAAATACGGTATTCCGCAAATCTCCACCGGTGACATGCTGCGCGCCGCTGTTAAATCTGGCTCCGAGCTGGGTAAACAAGCGAAAGACATCATGGACGCAGGCAAGCTGGTGACCGACGAGCTGGTTATCGCTCTGGTCAAAGAGCGCATTGCTCAGGAAGACTGCCGTAACGGTTTCCTGCTGGACGGCTTCCCACGCACCATTCCTCAGGCTGACGCCATGAAAGAAGCGGGCATCAACGTGGACTACGTTCTGGAGTTCGACGTACCGGACGAGCTGATCGTTGACCGTATCGTTGGCCGTCGCGTACACGCTGCTTCTGGCCGCGTTTACCACATCAAATTCAACCCACCTAAGGTTGAAGGCAAAGACGACGTGACCGGCGAAGAGCTGACTACCCGTAAAGACGATCAGGAAGAGACCGTGCGTAAGCGCCTGGTGGAATACCACCAGATGACTGCACCGCTGATTGGCTACTACACCAAAGAAGCGCAGGCGGGTAACACCAAATACGCGAAAGTTGACGGTACCAAAGCCGTTGCTGACGTACGTGCAGAGCTGGAAAAAATCCTCGGCTAATCGCACCTTTCTCACCCGGGGCTCCGGGTGAGAAATATTCCCATCTTTCCTATCGCAGCAATGGGTTTCGTTTAAATGCATTTCCGCTACAATTGACAACCATTCAAATGGTTAAGAGGCGTGAATGAGTCAGGCGAAAACCGGCATCCTGCTTGCCAATCTGGGCACCCCAGAAGCACCTACATCAGACGCGGTAAAACGCTACCTGCGACAATTTTTAAGCGACACGCGCGTCGTGGATACCCCAAGACTGCTGTGGTGGCCGTTGCTCCGTGGCGTGATTCTGCCGATTCGTTCTCCGCGCGTCGCCAGGCTCTATCAGTCCGTCTGGATGGAAGAAGGTTCTCCGCTGATGGTTTACAGCCGTCGCCAGGAAAAGGCGCTGGCCGCACGCCTGCCGGATATGCCCGTTGCGCTCGGCATGAGCTACGGTAAACCCTCGCTGGAAAGTGCGGTTGAATCACTGCTGGCGCAGGGGGTTGACCACATTGTGGTGCTGGCGCTCTATCCGCAGTACTCCTGTTCGACGGTTGCTGCGGTATGGGATGAACTGGCGCGTATTCTGGCGACTCGCCGTCGCATACCTGGCGTGACCTTTATTCGCGACTACGCGGATAACGATCTCTATATCAAGGCGCTTGCCAACAGCGCGCGTGCGTCGTTCGAAAAACACGGCGAGCCGGATCTGCTGCTGCTGTCTTATCACGGCATTCCGCAGCGTTTCGCTGACGAGGGGGATGATTACCCGCAGCGTTGTCGTGATACCACGCGCGAACTGGTTTCTGCCCTCGGCCTGCCGCCGGAGAAGGTGATGATGACCTTCCAGTCGCGCTTTGGCCGCGAGCCGTGGCTCACCCCATATACCGATGAAACGCTTAAGATGCTTGGTGAGAAAGGGGTGAAGCATATTCAGGTGATGTCGCCAGGCTTCTCGGCGGATTGCCTGGAAACGCTCGAAGAAATTGCTGTGCAAAACAGAGAGTTCTTCCTGGAAGCGGGGGGCACGAAGTACGAATACATTCCGGCACTTAACGACTCGCCTGAGCATATCGACATGATGGTCTCTCTGGTGACAAACAGTCGCTGATCGCACTCCGGGCCGGGTTTGTGCTAACATTCCCGGCCCATATTCTTTGTACAGTTCAGACCATGAAATTTCCCGGTAAACGCAAATCCAAACACTACTTTCCCGTTGATGCCCGCGATCCGCTCCTGCAGCAAATCCAGCCTGAGAATGAAACCAGTGCCGCATGGGTCGTTGGTATCGACCAGACGCTGGTGGACATTGAAGCGAAAGTGGATGATGCGTTTGTCGCCCGTTACGGTCTGAGCGCGGGGCACTCGCTGGTGATTGAGGACGACGTTGCCGAAGCGCTTTACCAGGAACTGGTGCGCGAAAACCTGATCACCCATCAGTTTGCCGGCGGTACCATCGGTAACACCATGCACAACTACTCCGTACTGGCTGATGACCGCTCGGTACTGTTGGGCGTAATGTGCAGCAATATCGAAATTGGAGGCTATGCCTACCGTTATCTGTGCAATACCTCAAGCCGTACCGATCTGAACTATCTCCAGGGGGTCGACGGGCCGATTGGCCGCTGCTTTACGCTGATCGGTGAGTCCGGCGAGCGTACCTTTGCCATCAGCCCGGGTCACATGAACAAACTGCGTGCCGAGAGCATCCCGGAAGAGGTGATTGCAGGCGCCTCGGCGCTGGTGCTGACCTCCTATCTGGTGCGCTGCAAACCGGGTGAGCCGATGCCGGACGCGACCATGAAAGCGATTGAGTACGCGAAGAAATACAATGTCCCCGTCGTTCTCACGCTGGGCACCAAATTCGTGATTGCCGACAATCCGGAGTGGTGGCAGGTGTTCCTGAAAGAGCACGTCTCGATTCTGGCGATGAACGAAGAAGAGGCGGAAGCGCTGACGGGCGAAAGCGATCCGCTGCTGGCGTCTGATAAAGCGCTGGAGTGGGTGGATCTGGTTCTCTGTACCGCAGGGCCGGTTGGGTTATACATGGCGGGCTTCACCGAAGAAGAGAGCAAGCGCAAAACCCAGCATCCATTGCTGCCTGGCGCGATCGCCGAGTTCAACCAGTACGAGTTCAGCCGTGGTATGCGTTTTAAAGACTGTGTTAATCCGCTGCGTATCTACTCGCACATCGCCCCGTATATGGGCGGGCCAGAGAAGATCATGAACACCAACGGTGCAGGTGATGGCGCGCTGGCCGCATTGCTCCATGACATCACCGCGAATGCTTACCATAAAACTAACGTCCCGAATTCCAGCAAGCACAAGTTCAACTGGCTGACCTATTCGTCGCTGGCGCAGGTGTGCAAATACGCTAACCGCGTGAGTTATCAGGTGCTTAATCAGCATTCCCCGCGCTTAACGCGTGGTCTGCCGGAAAGGGAAGACAGCCTGGAAGAGGCTTATTGGGATCGGTAAATGTAAAAAGGCAACGTAAGTTGCCTTTTTTAATGTTTGTTCCCTCTCCCCGTGGGAGAGGGCCAGGGTGAGGGCATCAGGCCGCACCAAACCTACCCCGTCACCGCCTCTTCAGCCGGCGGTTTCTCCAGTAGCGTCAGCATCGTATTCGCAATCTCGCGCTCGCCCATCACGACCTTATCCGCACCGCGCTCGGTAATGTACTCCACCTCATCGTCATAATGTGCCCGGGCGATAATCTCAATCGTCGGGCACTTCTCGCGCGCGGAAGCCACAATTTCACCCGCTTCATAGCCGTTTGGGATGGTCAGCAGCAGCCAGCGTGCGCAGTCCAGATGCGCCAGATTCATGATCTCTTCGTTTGCCGCATTGCCCAGCACCGCTCGGATACCGCGCTCACGCAGCTCGTCGACGCGGGTGCGTGACGTTTCAATCACTACCAGAGGGATCCCTTGCGCCATCAGTTTCTCACCGAGCAGGCTGCCTACGCGACCAAAACCAACCAGCAGGGCGTGATTACAAATATCTACCGGGATCTGCTTCTCTTCTTCGATAGCTTCTTCCAGCGTCTGTTCTTCAAGCGTTTCGGTTTTATCGAGGTATTTTTCCAGCAGTGCGAACAGGACTGGGTTCAGCATAATCGACAGGATTGCACCTGCCAGCACCAGGTTCTGCCCGGCTTGCGGTAGCAGGTTCAGCGCCATGCCCAGACCCGCCAGAATAAAGGCAAACTCACCAATTTGCGCCAGACTGGCGGCGATGGTCAGCGCCGTACGCGGGGAGTGGCCAAACATCCTTACCAGGAAGAAAGCCGCGAGCGACTTACCAAAGATAATAATCGCCAGCGTGCCCAGCACAGCCAGCGGCTGATGAATCAGGACCATCGGGTCAAACAGCATCCCGACGGAAACGAAGAACAGTACGGCGAAAGCATCACGTAGCGGCAGAGTGTCATGCGCCGCACGGTGGCTCAGCTCGGACTCGTTCAGCACCATCCCGGCGAAGAACGCGCCCAGGGCAAAGGAGACATCAAACAGCTCTACGGCACCAAAGGCGATACCCAGCGCCAGCGCCAGCACGGAGAGGGTAAACAGCTCGCGTGAGCCGGTTGCTGCGCTGCGGGACATGATCCACGGCACCAGACGGCGGCCCACCAGCATCATGATGGCGATAAACGCCACAACTTTACCGATGGTAATGCCCATATCCAGTGCCAGCGAGGCAAAGCCGACGTTGTCTTTTTCCATCATCCCGGCGACTGCGGGCAGCAGTACCAGCGTTAACACCATCACCAGGTCTTCAACAATCAACCAGCCTATCGCAATTTGTCCGCGCTGGCTGTCAATCAGCTGTCTCTCTTCAAGTGCGCGCAGCAACACCACGGTACTGGCGGTGGAAAGACACAGCCCAAAAACGATGCCGGTCATCAGCGACCAGCCAAGAATTGCTGAAAGCGCCATCCCCAGCAGCGTCGCTACCCCTATCTGGGCGATCGCTCCCGGTATGGCGATCGACTTTACCGCCATCAGGTCCTTCAGTGAAAAATGCAAACCGACGCCAAACATCAGCAGAATCACGCCTAATTCCGCCAGTTCAGGAGCCAGTTTGGTATCCGCAACGAAACCCGGCGTAAACGGTCCCGCCAGGACACCCGCTAACAAATAGCCGACAAGGGGAGAAATACGCAGTTTATTGGCAATCATGCCAAGGATAAAAGCGAGCACAAGGCCACCAACAATGGTGGTGATAAGCGGTGTGGCGTGATGCATTCCGTCTCCTTTCGTTGTGGGTGTTCCTTTTTGGCGCAAACCAAAAAAACCGAGTAATAGTTTATGACAATTTTTACTCTTATGTTTATGAATAATTGTTGAAATTTGAATAAAACAGCAATAAGCACGAAAAAAAGCGCATTTTGATAAATTCAGCAGGGGGAGGCAGAAGAAACCCTTATGGCATCAGGGTGTCAGGTAGCCAAAGTAAAACTTTGGCTACCTGTAATTTACGCTTTGTGACGGTTATCAGGCAGGAATATGGTCAACATCCCAAGAAGTGGCAGGAAAGCGCAGATTTTATAAACCAGGAAGATGCTGGTGTGATCCGCAACCATCCCTAACACCGCAGCACCAAGCCCACCCATGCCAAAGGCGAACCCGAAAAAGAGTCCGGAAACCATACCGATACGACCAGGTAACAGCTCTTGCGCATAGACAAGAATGGCGGAAAACGCGGAAGCGAGGATAAAACCAATAATCACGGTTAAAATTCCCGTCCATTCAAGGCTGGCGTACGGCAAAATAAGGGTAAACGGTGCCACGCCGAGAATAGAGCCCCAAATTACATATTTACGCCCAATCTTATCCCCCACAGGCCCGCCAATCACTGTCCCGGCAGCGACCGCAAACAGGAAGGCAAACAGGTGGATCTGCGCATTTTGTACCGATAATCCGAATTTTTGCATCAGATAAAAGGTGTAATAGCTGCTGATGCTCGCCATATAGAAATATTTCGAGAAAATCAGCACCAGCAGGACGGAAACCGCCAGGATAATCTTGTTACGCGGTAGAGGATTAATCACCTTCGCTTTAGGTTTACCCTTGTTCACCCGATGTTGAGCGGCATACCAGCGGCTGATCTGCGCCAGTACGATAATCGCCAGCAGTGCGGCTAGCACAAACCATGCCACGTTGCCTTTACCGTAAGGGGCAATAATCACCGCGGCCAATAGCGGGCCGAGAGAGCTACCAAAGTTACCGCCCACCTGGAAGAGTGACTGCGCCAGGCCGTGACGACCACCGGAGGCCATACGCGCCACGCGGGAGGATTCCGGGTGGAAGACCGACGAGCCGGTGCCCACCAGTGCGGCGGCGATTAACACCGCTTCAAAACTCCCAGCCATGGCCAGCAGTACCAGCCCGCTTAAGGTGAAACACATGCCAATCGGTAGCGACCATGGCATCGGGTATTTGTCCGTCCAGTAGCCCACTATTGGCTGCAGTAGCGAGGACGCGAGCTGGAAGGTCAGGGTGATCATCCCGATCTGCACGAAGGTTAAAGAGAACTCTGATTGCAGCAGCGGATAAATTGCCAGAATCAACGACTGGATCATATCGTTGAGCAGATGAGAAAGACTGATTGCACCTAAGACTTTAAAAGAGGTGCGCGATTTCGGCGGTGACGCCGGCACGCCCGGAACGGGCTGGGTTGATTCACTGATTGCCATAGAGAGAATTACCACGTCTTTAGTTATTAGAAATGCAGGATGTAATTATTATCCAACTAACATACCTGTCAGGGGCATTTGAAGAAAGTCGCAATTCTGAAAACTTATTTGTCTATTATTGTGAGTCATTGTAATTTTTGCCTTTGTCTATTGGTCAGGGAGAGAAAAGATGAAGTTAATGAAGCGGGGCGTCGCGCTGGCGCTTATCGCCGCATGGGGCCTGGTAAGCCTGCCCGCGCAGGCATACGAAAAAGATAAAACCTACAAAATCACCATTCTGCATACCAACGATCACCACGGGCATTTCTGGCGCAGTGAATACGGCGAATATGGTCTGGCGGCGCAAAAAACGCTGGTGGATGGTATTCGTAAAGAGGTGGCGGCTCAGGGCGGCAGCGTGCTGTTGCTGTCCGGGGGAGATATCAACACCGGGGTACCGGAATCCGATTTACAGGATGCCGAGCCCGATTTTCGCGGTATGAATCTGATTGGTTACGATGCGATGGCCGTCGGCAACCACGAGTTTGATAATCCACTAACGGTACTGCGCCAGCAGGAAAAACTGGCAAAATTCCCGTTCCTCTCCGCCAATATTTACCAGAAAAGTACCGGCGAACGCCTGTTTAAACCCTGGGCGTTGTTTAAGCGCCAGGACCTGAAAATCGCGGTGATTGGCCTAACCACTGACGATACGGCGAAAATTGGCAACCCGGAGTTCTTTACCGATATCGAATTCCGTAAACCGGCAGACGAAGCAAAGCTGGTTATTCAGGAATTACAGCAGAACGAAAAACCGGATGTGATTATTGCCACCACCCACATGGGGCACTATGACAATGGCGAGCACGGCTCTAATGCGCCAGGTGACGTGGAGATGGCGCGCAGCCTGCCGGCTGGCTCGCTGGCAATGATTGTGGGCGGTCACTCACAGGATCCGGTCTGCATGGCCTCCGAGAATAAAAAGCAGGTTGATTACGTGCCAGGCACGCCGTGTGCCCCAGACCGTCAGAACGGCATCTGGATTGTGCAGGCGCATGAGTGGGGCAAATACGTGGGCCGGGCGGATTTTGAGTTCCGTAACGGCGAGATGAAACTGGTGCATTACCAGCTCATCCCGGTCAACCTGAAGAAGAAAGTCACTTATCCTGACGGGAAAAGTGAGCGCGTACTTTACACCCCGGAGATTGCTGAAAACCAGCAGATGCTCTCCCTGCTGACGCCGTTCCAGAATAAAGGTAAGGCACAGCTGGATGTGAAGATTGGCACGCTCAATGGTCGTCTGGAAGGGGATCGTAGCAAAGTTCGCTTCGTGCAGACCAATATGGGGCATCTGGTGCTGGCAGCGCAAATGACGCGTACCGGCGCTGATTTTGGCGTAATGAGCGGCGGCGGTATTCGTGATTCCATCGAAGGTGGAAACATTACCTATAAAGACGTTCTGAAGGTGCAGCCGTTCGGTAACGTGGTGGTCTATGCGGACATGAGCGGGAAAGAGGTCATGGACTACCTGACCGCCGTGGCGCAGATGAAGCCGGATTCCGGTGCCTATCCGCAGTTTGCCAACGTGAGCTTTGTGGCGAAAGACGGCAAGCTTAACGATCTGAAGATCAAAGGCGAACCGGTTGATCCGGCTAAAACGTACCGTCTGGCGACGTTAAGCTTTAACGCCACCGGCGGTGACGGCTATCCGCATATTGATAACAAACCAGGCTATGTGAACACCGGTTTTATCGACGCGGAAGTGCTGAAGCAGTTCATCGAGCAAAACTCGCCGATTGATGTGAATGCATACGAGCCGAAGGGTGAGGTGAGCTGGCAGTAGTGCGGTTGTTTTGCCGGGTAGCGGCTGCGCCTTACCCGGCTTTTCTCTTACTCCCGGCGTGCAATATCCGCAAATTTCGCGTCCAGCATTTTCGCCAGATCGCCCGCCGCGAGTTCAATATCCAGCCCGCGTTTGCCGCCGGATATAAAGATGGTTTCAAACTCCTGTGAAGGCGCATCTATCAGCGTCGGCAGCCGTTTTTTCTGCCCGAGTGGGCTGATCCCGCCGACCAGGTAGCCCGTGGTGCGTTGCGCAACCATTGGGTCTGCCATATCCACTTTTTTCGCGCCCAGCGCTTTCGCCACTTTCTTCAAGTCAAGCTGCCCGGCGACGGGCGTAACCGCGACGGCGAGGTGCTTCATGTCGCCATTCACGGCGACCAGCAGCGTTTTATAGACCTGGTCAGCGTTCAGCCCCAGTTTGCGCACCACTTCATCACCAAAATTGGTTTCATTCGGATCGTGATCGTAGGTATGGATCCGGAAAGGAATTTTGTTTTTTTCGAGTAATTTAACGGCGGGAGTCATAGCTATCCTTCTTACGACAGACAATTCATGCTCACAGCATACGCCTGACGTTTGTCTAAAAAATAGCACCATCTTGCGCAATAGTATTGGCAGTGATGGTCACTTTGAGCGACAATCGGCTCAACCGAAGGTCTCCTTCGGCATAATAAAAACGATGAAATTCCTCTTTGACGGGCCAATAGAAATATTGGCCATTTTTTTATTTCAACAGTGACGGCAAATTCCCTTCTCCGTACAAATGTAATGCACCTACTGCGACAACGTAATGCCCGGCAGGTAAGGCATGCAGCGTCTGCCGCCAGGCTTTATTACGCGCATTCATCAGCACATCATACAGCGATTCGCTGAATGTAGACGGTAACGCCAGCTTACTGTCTGCGGGGGGAGCATCCAGCCACCAGCCGATCATGGTCTGCAGCAGGCGCGCGTTGGTGTGCCAGTGGGTCAGGGTATCATCCAGCAGCATCAGACCGTCGTCAGGCAGTTGTCGCAACAGCGCAATCTGGCTGTCCGTCCCTTCCAGTTCGATGATCGGCATCCTGCGTGCCCTTGCCATATTCAGTAACTGGTAATCAATGCCGTAATCACCGCGCAGACCCAGACGTTGCGCCTGCGTGGCCTGAAGCACCATGGCAATTTGCCAGAGCGGCAGAGCGTCGAGCATCGAGAGCGACACGCCCGTCTCATCCGCGACGCGCGTCAGTTCCGCGAGCAGATCATCATCCAGACGTTCTGCCAGGCTGAGAGTGCTCTCCAGACCGGCAAACGGTGATTCATGGCCCGAAATGTCCGCCTCAACAACCAGCGCATCGGCGCGCTTGAGAAGTTTTATCAGACCAGGAGGCAGGGGAGACATATCCTGCGTACCCATATGGATGCTGCCCACCAGGTGCAGGTGCTGGCCGCCAGGAAGCGAGATATCCAGACCGGGCCAGGCATAACGGCGGGGGAATAGGGCGCGAAACGATGTTTTTATACGATTAAACAGACTCATACGCGCTCCATGAACTGAAAGGTTCATGCTAGCGCGTACGAGAACAAGGTTCAATCTTTCGGTTTAAACCGCAACAGTCGGTTGGCGTTGCTCACCACGGTGATGGAGGAGAGCGCCATGGCTGCACCTGCGACCACCGGGTTCAGCAGCGTGCCGGTCAGCGGCCACAAAATCCCGGCGGCAATCGGAATGCCGAAACTGTTGTAGATAAATGCCCCCAGCAGGTTCTGCTTCATGTTGCGCAACGTGGCTTTTGAAATGGCCAGCGCATCAGCAACGCCCATCAGGCTATGGCGCATCAGCGTGATCGCTGCCGTCTCGATAGCGACATCGCTCCCGCCTCCCATGGCGATACCGACATCCGCCTGGGCCAGCGCAGGGGCATCGTTGATGCCGTCGCCGACCATTGCCACCTGACGCCCCTGGCTTTGCAGTTTCTTGATTGCGTCAGCTTTACCGTCCGGCAGTACGCCAGCAATGACCTCATCAATACCGGCTTCTTTCGCGATGGCGTTGGCGGTGGTCGGGTTATCCCCGGTCAGCATGACCAGGCGATAACCCGCGCGGTGCAGGCGTTTTAAGGCATCCACACTGTCCTGGCGAAGCGGATCGCGCACGGCCAGCAGCGCGGCGGCTTTGCCATCCACCGCCAGCAGAACCGGCGTGGCGCCCTGAGACGCCTGCGCCTTCAACTCGCTTTCCAGCTCGGCAGTATCAATACCGTTTTCATTGAGCAATGCCTGGTTGCCCAGCAGCAGCGCGTGGCCATCTGCTTCACCGCTGACGCCGAGCCCGCGCAGGGTGCGGAAATTGCTCACCTGCGGCAGGCTGGCATTCCCGGCTTTCTCAATAATCGCGCGAGCCAGAGGATGGCTGGAGCCTTGCTCAAGCGCGGCAGCAAGACGCAGTGCGTCATTTTTTGTCAGGCCTGTCGTATTCACGGCCACAACCTGCGGTTTGCCTTCGGTCAGCGTGCCGGTTTTATCAAACACCAGCGTGTCGAGCGTACTGGCCCGCTGCAGTGCATCCGCATCCCGCACCAGCACGCCAAACTCGGCGGCGCGGCCTACGCCGGAGATAATCGACATCGGTGTGGCAAGACCGAGTGCGCAAGGACAGGCGATGATCAGCACCGTGGTGGCGATCACCAGGGTATAAACAATCTGCGGTGCGGGGCCGAAAAAGTACCAGATAGCCGCGCTCAGCAGGGCAATACCGACCACGACCGGAACAAAAACGGCTGAGATTTTATCCGCAAGCTGGCCAATTTCCGGCTTGCTGCTCTGCGCCTGGCGCACCATGCGGATAATGCGTGACAGGGTGGTGTGGCTGCCGACGGCGCTGGCGGTGAACAGCACGCTGCCGTCCTGTACCACCGTACCGGCATGAACGGCGTCACCGTGGGATTTCTGCTGAGGGATAGGCTCGCCGGTCAGCATCGCTTCATCCAGCCAGGCTTCGCCCTGGGATATCTTACCGTCAACGGGCACGCGGTCGCCCGTGGTCAGTCGCAGCGTCATGCCGGGCTGAACCTCGGCCAGCGGAACGCTCTTTTCACCGTCCTCTGTGACCACGCGCGCGGTTGGCGGCGTTAAATCAAGTAATCTTTCCAGCGCTTTTGAGGAACGCTGACGCGCGCGGGCTTCCAGCATATGGCCCAGGTTAATCAGGCCGATAATCATCGCGCTCGCTTCATAATAGAGATGTCGCGCCTCCATCGGGAACCACTGGGGCCAGACGTTCACGCTCATCGAATATAGCCACGCCGTGCCGGTGCCGAGCGCTACCAGCGTATCCATTGTCGCCGTGCGGTTTTTCAGGCTCTTCCAGGCGCTGGTATAAAAATGTCCGCCTGCAACGATCATCACCCCAAGGGTGATCAAACCGATCGCCAGCCACAGCGTGCGGTTGTCGTCGGTGACCATCATGTTGTCGCCGAGCATGCCCCACACCATCACCGGAACCCCGACCAGCAGGGCAACTATTGCCTGCCAGCGGAAGCGTTTCATGGTGGCAACCGCCGTTTCCTGCTGACGTTCACGACGCTTTGCATCGTCTTCGATGGCTTCAGCGCCGTAGCCTGCTTTCTCAACGGCCTGCACTAAATCTGCGGCGGAGGCACTGCCCATCACCAGCGCGGTGCGCTCCGCAAGATTGACCCGTGCCTGCGCGACGCCCGGTACGGCCTGTAAGGCGTTTTGTACCCGGGAGACGCAGCTGGCGCAGCTCATGCCGTTGATCAGCAGCTGTTGGCTGTCATCAATATCATCAGCTACCGGAAGCTCAGGAGTGGCCGCTGTCAGTGCTTCCGACGGGGATGATGACTCTGCCAGCGGTTTAGCCTTTGGGTGGCTCAGCTCCGCCCCGTAACCGGCCTGCTTGATGGTATCAATCAGCGCATCCGCGCTGGCGCTACCGGTTACGGCGGCATGATCGATGGTAACTTCAGCACTTTCAACGTCAGGACGCTGTTCCAGACTTTCTTTAACGCGTTTGACACAGTGGCCGCAGGAGAGGCCGTCCAATGTCAGGTCAATAGTGTGAGACATAACAAAACTCCCGTATAATGATCTGGTCAGTTGTTGACCAACATAACGCTTTTGGCTAACTGTTATGAAGGTTAAACCTTCCATCAAGGGGAAGGTCAAGGGGGAAATGTGAATATCAGTGATGTTGCGAAAAAAACCGGCTTAACCAGCAAAGCGATTCGCTTTTATGAAGAGAAAGGGCTGGTGACACCGCCGCTGCGCAGCGAAAACGGCTACCGCAGTTACACGCAACTGCATCTTGACGAACTGACGCTGCTGCGTCAGGCAAGACAGGTCGGTTTTAATCTGGAAGAGTGTGGCGAGCTGGTGAATCTGTTTAACGATCCGAAGCGTCACAGCGCTGATGTGAAAAATCGCACGCTGGAAAAGGTGGCTGAGATTGAACGCCACATCACCGAGTTACAGGCGATGCGCAAACAGCTGCTGGCGCTGGCGGAATCATGTCCGGGAGATGACAGCGCCGATTGCCCGATCATAGATAATCTTGCTGGCTGCTGCCATCGTAAGGCATCTGTTTAACAGGCTTTAACCCGCAGAGTTATTCCTTCTACCGCAACGACCTCAACCCGCGTTCCGGCGCTGAGGTCATCGTCGGCCACGACAGGCCACGAACTGTCGCCCACGCGCATATGTCCACGCCCGTTCACCAGCGCGGTGTCGAGCGTAAAACGCTGGCCGACAATCTGCTGCCCGCGCTGATTAAGGTGCGCATCTAACGGTTTCTGCTCGTTAACCCGTCGGTTAAGCCAGCGCCACCACAGCCATGCAGCCACCAGTGTCAGTACGGCAAACAACGCACCTTGCCACGCCCAGTCGAGCGGCAGAAGCCACACGAGCAGCCCGGTAATGACGGCGGCGACACCGCTCCAGAGCAGGTAGCCGTTGCCGCCCAGCATCTCAGCGGCCAGCAATAACCCCCCGAGGCTTAGCCAGAAAGCGTGAGGATATGCGGCAATAAGCTCAATCATTTTTTACGCTCGTTTCCGCTGTCTTTGATCAGTTCAGCGATCCCGGCAATAGAGCCCATGAGACTGCTGGCATCCAGCGGCATCATGACCACTTTGCTGTTGTTTGCTGAGCCGATCTGTTTCAGCGCGTCGGTATATTTTTGCGCGACAAAGTAGTTCACGGCCTGGATATCACCAGCGGCAATCGCCTCTGACACCATCTGGGTGGCACGAGCTTCCGCTTCGGCCGAACGTTCACGCGCTTCCGCCTGGAGGAACGCAGACTGGCGATCGCCCTCGGCTTTGAGGATCTGCGACTGTTTTTCCCCTTCCGCTTTGAGGATCTCGGCCTGACGTACCCCTTCGGCTTCAAGAATATAGGCACGTTTGGTTCGCTCGGCCTTCATCTGGGCGTTCATGGAGGCGATCAGTTCAGCCGGCGGGCGAACGTCGCGGATCTCAATACGGGTGACTTTGATCCCCCACGGATTCGTCGCTTCATCGACAATGTGCAGCAGTCGGGTATTGATGCTGTCTCGCTGTGAGAGCATCTCATCCAGCTCCATCGAACCCAGTACGGTACGGATATTGGTCATCGTCAGGTTAACGATAGCCAGCTCCAGATTGCTCACCTCATAGGCCGCTTTTGGCGCATCAATTACCTGAATAAAACAGACGGCATCAATGGTGACATTGGCGTTATCCTTAGAGATCACTTCCTGAGAAGGAATATCCAGCACCTGTTCCATCATGTTGATCTTACGACCAATTCTGTCCATGAAAGGGACAATCAGGCTTAAACCAGGTTGTAATGTGTTGGTGTAACGTCCGAAACGCTCGACTGTCCACTGGTAACCCTGCGGGACAATTTTGACGCCAGCGCCGACAATAACCAGCGCAACGAAAATAAGGACAGGAACAACGATGAGCATAAAAACCTCCTGTTTTGCATGCTGTGGCGGAAACCGTATGGCTGTTTGTTGACCCTAAGTATACGAGGAAAGTCGCCATACAATCACTAATCGCCGTAGACTACTGCTAATTATTGGGATGAAGGCAGGAAATAACATGAAGGATAACAGCGCGATTTTAACAATCGCGGATGTAGGCTACCGTGTGGGTGAAACCACTATTCTGAATAATGTCAGCTTTACCGTTTCGCCGGGGGAGTTTCGTTTGATCACCGGGCCATCGGGCTGCGGGAAAAGTACGCTGCTAAAAATCATTGCCTCGCTGCTCAGCCCGACCTCAGGCAAGATTTTTTTTGAGGGGAAGGATATTGCAACGCTCTCTCCTGAGGCGTATCGCCAGCAGGTCTCATACTCGGTACAAACGCCCACGCTCTTCGGCGATACGGTGTATGACAACCTGATTTTTCCCTGGAAAATTCGCAATAAGACGCCCGATCCTGAGCGGTTATCGGCCGATCTGGAACGTTTTGGCTTGCCGCAGGAGACGCTGACCAAAGCCGTGAGTGAGTTGTCGGGTGGAGAAAAGCAACGCGTCTCGCTGATCCGTAATCTGCAATTTTTACCCAGGGTGCTGTTGCTGGACGAAATCACCAGCGCGCTGGATGAGGCCAATAAGCGCAACGTTAACGACATCATTCATCATTACGCCAGCAAGCAGAATGTTGCCGTGCTGTGGGTGACGCACGACGCTAACGAAATAACCCATGCGGATGACGTGATTACGCTCCAGCCGCACGGTGGGAAAATGCAGGAGGCTAACCGTGGGTGAGCATAATATTACCAATGAATCCCTGGCGTTTTCGATGGTGCTGGTGCTGATTGCGATTGTGGTCAGCTACCGGGAAAAGCTGGGGCTGGAAAAAGATATTCTGTGGAGTATCTGCCGGGCGGTTATTCAGCTGATTATTGTCGGCTATGTGCTGAAGTATATTTTCAACGTCAACCACGCCGTGCTGACGCTGCTGATGGTGCTTTTTATCTGCTTTAACGCAGCGTGGAATGCGCAAAAACGCAGTAAGTACATTGATAAGGCCTTTATCTCGTCGTTTATTGCCATAACGACCGGGACGGCGCTCACGCTGGCAGTGCTGGTGCTCTCTGGTTCAATTGTGTTTACGCCAATGCAGGTCATCCCCATTTCCGGAATGATCGCCGGAAACGCGATGGTTGCCGTGGGGCTGTGTTACAACAATCTGGGCCAACGGTTCAGCAGTGAACAGCAGCAGTTGCAGGAGAAGTTAAGCCTGGGGGCAACGCCTAAAATGGCCTCGGCGCGGCTGATCCGTGAGAGCATCCGTTCATCGCTGATCCCGACGGTGGATTCTGCCAAAACGGTGGGACTGGTGAGCCTGCCGGGTATGATGTCGGGGCTGATTTTTGCCGGTATCGATCCGGTAAAAGCGATTAAGTATCAGATTATGGTAACGTTTATGCTGCTCTCAACGGCGAGCCTGTCAACCATCATTGCCTGTTACCTGACCTACCGGAAGTTCTATAACGCGCGCCACCAGCTGGTGGTGACGCAGTTGAAAAAGACGGGGTAATATCGGCTTTTGTCGGCCCGGTAAGGCGAAGCCGCCCCCGGGCAAAGTGCATCAATACAGCAGCGCGTAAAGCTGACGACGATACTTCGACGCCAGCGCGTCGCCGGTGCCCAACGCGGCCAGAATTTCCTGGAACATCTTACGCGCCTGGCCGTCTGCGGCAGCCAGATCTTTTTGCAGATGGCTAAACAGCAGCTCCAGTGCTTCTTCGTTACGCCCTACCTGATGCAGCTGCAGCGCCAGCTGGCTTGCCAACGCGGCATCGGCCGGGTTGTCAGCTACCTGCTGTTGCAGCTGCTGAATTTCCGGGGTGTCTGCCGCCTGCTTCAGCAGCTCAATTTGCGCGACCAGCCCCTGGTAACGGGTGTCCTGATCCTGAAGTGGAACCGTCTTCAGCACGGCTTCTGCGTCTTCTGAGCGGTGTAGTGCAATCTGCGTTTCCGCCAGCAGCAGACCAATCTGGCTGTTTTGCTTCGACAACTGCCATGCCTCTTTGAGCAGCGGCAGCGCCTCGTCATATTTGCCTTCCTGCATTAGCGCCATGCCTTCCTGCGCTTTCAGCTCTTCTTCACGCGGCAGGACTTTATCCAGCAGAGCGCGAATAGCCTCTTCCGGCTGCGGCCCCTGGAAACCATCAACAGGCTGACCGTTCTGGAAAAGATAGACGGTTGGAATCGCGCGCAGACCAAACTGAGATGCCACCATTGGCTCGGCGTCACAATCCAGTTTGGCGAGAATGAACTGGCCGTTGTACTGTGCGGCAAGGCTTTCCAGTACCGGCGTCAGCTGCAGGCAGTGCTGGCTTCGCTCAGACCAGAAGTAGAACAGCACCGGTTTGGTCATTGACTGTTCGAGGGTCTGTTGCAGGTTTGCTTCAGTAATATTGACGATATTCTGTACGGACATGCGGCTTTCTCTTTTGTCGGTTTGTTCTTTACATGGGGGTGAGCGTCGTTGCTTCAACTCAACCGTGTAAAATTTTGTCCATCATCCGGCCCGGCAGCAGGCGTTTTAACCAGCCTACGGCATGGGTGACCAGCGTCACCGGATAGCGAATTTTTGGATTTTCACTCTCAAAAGCATGGCGCACTTTCGCGACAACCGCTTCCGGCCCGAGGGTAAAACGTGCGGCGATGCCAGGGTTTTCGACCGGTTTGTCCGCCTGCGTCTGGTTGACGTTTTCGGTAAAGCGGGTGCGGATGGGGCCGGGTTCAATCAGGCTGACCTTAATGCCGCTGTGACGCAACTCCATGCGCAGGGCGTCAGACCAGGCCTCCAGCGCATATTTGCTGGCGGCGTAGGCGCCGCGGCCTGGGGTGGAGATCAGGCCCATCACCGAGGAGGTCATCACGATACGTCCTTCACCGTGCGGCAGCATGGCGGGGAGCAGGCGCATAGTCAGTTGATGCACGCCGAAGAAGTTGGTCGAAAACTGTTTTTCCAGCGTTTCGCGGGAGAGCGTATCCAGCGGGCCATACACGCCGTAGCCGGCATTGTTAAAGAGCCCGTACAGACGATTATCGGTCAGCGCGATCACTTCATCGGCGGCGCGTTCAACGCTCTCCGGCGAGTCCATATCCAGCAGCACGCCGGTAAACCCCATCCCGTTCATGCGTTCGACATCGTCGGGTTTACGGCAGGCTGCCAGGACCCGAAATCCCTGGCGCTTTAATTCGAGCGCGCTTTCAAGGCCAATTCCACTGGAACATCCTGTAATTAAGACCGATTTTTGCATAACTTTACCTGTCAGGATCTCCGCTTAATCAGGAGTCATGTTTAACTAAAGGGGCCAGCCGCGTTGCCATCCAGTCGGCAATAAACGGCTGAGCATCGCGATTGGGATGGATCCCATCGTCTTGCATCCATTGGGGTTTGAGATAGACCTCTTCCATGAAAAATGGCAGCAGCGGAATATCAAACTCTTTGGCAAGCTTTGGGTAGATCGCGCTAAAGGCCTCATTATACCGACGACCGTAGTTAGCGGGCAGGCGAATTTGCATCAGCAGCGGCTGGGCGTTTGCCGCCTTGATATCCTGCAGAATGGTGCGCAGCGTCTGTTCTGTTTGCTGAGGCTGAAAACCGCGCAGGCCATCATTGCCGCCAAGCTCAACCAGCACCCAGCGCGGCTGATGCTGTTTGAGTAAGGCAGGCAGCCGCGACAAGCCCTGCTGCGAGGTATCGCCGCTGATGCTGGCATTGATCACCGGCGTTGTGCTCTGCCATTTATCATTGAGCAAAGCAGGCCAGGCCGCGCTGGCGGCCATGCGATAGCCTGCACTCAGGCTGTCGCCGAGAACCAGTAACGTGTCCGCTGCCGCCGCGCGGAAGGTCATCAGAATCAAAAACAGGAAGGGCAAATGCCAGCGGAAAACAGTGTTGAAGTTCATCGTCTTAAGAAATCCGTCGGTCAGGGGGAACACGAGCTTTCCATCCTTACTGGAGTTGAACTCGTTGTCAAACGCGCTGAAACCATCGCGCTGATTGGCGAATCCGGTTCCGGTAAGTCTACGCTGCTGGCAATTTTGGCGGGTCTGGACGACGGAAGCAGCGGAGGGGTCCACCTTGTCGGGCAACCGCTGCATCAGCTTGATGAAGAGGCGCGCGCTGCGCTGCGTGCGCGACACATCGGTTTTGTTTTTCAGTCCTTTATGCTTATCCCGACGCTGAACGCGCTGGAAAACGTCGAACTCCCGGCGCTTCTGCGCGGCGAAAATAGCCGTGAAAGCCGCGCGCATGCAAAGGCCTTACTGGAGCAACTGGGGTTGGGCAAACGCCTCGACCATCTTCCGGCACAGCTTTCCGGCGGGGAGCAACAGCGCGTGGCGCTGGCGCGCGCGTTTAACGGTCGTCCGGAGGTACTGTTCGCTGATGAGCCTACCGGTAACCTTGACCGTAAAACCGGGGACAAGATTGCTGACCTGCTGTTTTCGCTCAACCGTGAACATGGCACTACGCTGATCCTCGTGACCCACGACCCGCAACTTGCCGCCCGCTGTGACCGTCGTCTGCGGCTGGTCAACGGTGTTCTTCAGGAGGAAGCATGATTGCCCGCTGGTTCTGGCGCGAGTGGCGCTCGCCCTCGCTGCTGATAGTCTGGCTGGCCTTAAGCCTGGCGGTAGCGTGCGTGCTGGCGCTCGGCAGCGTCAGCGACCGCATGGAGAAAGGGCTCAGTCAGCAAAGCCGGGAGTTTATGGCGGGAGACAGGGCGCTACAAAGTTCACGCGGGGTTCCGCCGGGCTGGATTGATGAAGCGCGCAAGCGGGGGCTCAAGGTCGGGGAGCAGATAAGCTTCCAGACCATGACCTTCGCGGGCGAAACGCCGCAGCTGGCAAGCGTCAAAGCCGTCGATGACATCTACCCGATGTATGGCGAACTGCAAACCAGCCCACCAGGGTTGAAACCCAAACCCGGCACGGTGCTGCTAGCGCCGCGCCTGATGGCGCTGTTGAACCTGAATACGGGCGACAGCATTGATGTCGGTGATGCTACGCTGAAAATTGCCGGGGAAGTGGTTCAGGAACCTGACTCCGGGTTTAATCCGTTCCAGCTCGCGCCGCGATTACTGATGAACACCGCCGATGTGGCGAAAACCAATGCCGTACAGCCGGGTAGCCGCGTCACCTGGCGCTATAAGTTTGGCGGCACGCCTGCCCAGCTTGACGCGTATGAAAAATGGCTTCTGCCGCAGTTAAAACCGGAACACCGCTGGTACGGGCTGGAGCAGGACGAGGGAGCGCTCGGTAAGTCCCTCGAGCGTTCTCAGCAGTTCCTGCTGCTTTCGGCCCTGTTAACGCTATTGCTGGCAGTGGCGGCAGTTGCCGTCGCAATGGGGCACTACTGCCGCAGCCGTTACGATCTGGTGGCGGTTCTCAAAACGCTGGGTGCGGGCAGGGTGCAGTTGCGTAAGCTGATTGTCGGCCAGTGGCTGATGCTGCTGCTTTTCTCGGCCTTCACCGGCGGGGTAATGGGGCTACTGTTCGAAAAACTGCTGATGGTGATGCTGAAACCGGTGCTCCCGGCAGCATTGCCGCCGGCCAGCCTCTGGCCGTGGCTGTGGGCGATGGGCGCGATGACGGTAATTTCGGTGCTGGTGGGGCTCCGTTCGTACCGGCTGTTGATTGCGACGCAGCCGCTGCGTGTTTTACGCCGTGACGTCGTGGCAAACGTCTGGCCGCTGAAGTTCTATCTTCCTGTGATAATCGCGGTGGCGGTTGGGCTGCTGACCTGGCTGATGGGGGGCAGCACTCTGCTTTGGGCAGTACTGTCCGGGGCGGTTGTTCTGGCGCTGCTGTGCGGCGTACTGGGCTGGATACTGCTCAATATTCTGAAAAAAATCACGGTAAAATCGCTTCCCGTGCGGCTGGCAGTGAACCGTCTGCTGCATCAGCCCTGGTCCACGCTCAGCCAGCTTTCGGCGTTTTCGCTGTCGTTTATGCTGTTGGCACTTCTGCTGGTGCTGCGAGGCGATCTGCTGGATCGCTGGCAGCAGCAGCTTCCGCCGGAAAGCCCAAACTATTTCCTGATCAATATCGCGCCTGAGCAGGTCACGCCGCTGAAGGGATTTCTGTCGGAGCATCACATTATCCCCGAGTCGTTCTACCCCATCGTTCGCGCGCGGCTGACGCAGATCAACGGTCAGTCAACGGAAGGGAACAAGGACGAGTCGCTTAACCGCGAGCTGAACCTGACCTGGCAGGAAAAACGCCCCGATCATAACCCCATTACCGCCGGAACCTGGCCGCCGAAAGTGGGGGAAGTGTCGATGGAAGAGGGGCTGGCGAAGCGTCTGAGCGTTAAGCTGGGAGACAGCGTCACGTTTACCGGGGATACGCAGGATTTTACCGCGAAAGTCACCAGCCTGCGTAAGGTGGACTGGGAAAGCCTTCGGCCCAACTTCTTCTTTATCTTCCCGCCGGGGGCGCTGGACGGGCAGCCACAGAGTTGGCTGACCAGCTTCCGCTGGGAAAACGGCAACGGCATGCTGACCCAGCTTAACCGGGAGTTTCCGACGGTCAGCCTGCTGGATATTGGGGCGATCCTGAAGCAGGTGGGACAGGTGCTGGAGCAGGTGAGCCGCGCACTGGAGGTGATGGTGGTGCTGGTTACGATCTGTGGCGTGCTGTTGCTGCTGGCCCAGGTACAGGTGGGGATGCGCCAGCGCCATCAGGAGCTGGTGGTTTACCGCACGCTGGGGGCCGGTAAGCGGCTGCTGCGGGCGACGCTCTGGAGTGAATTCGCACTGCTGGGGCTGGTGGCAGGTCTGGTCGCGGCCATTGGTGCAGAGACGGCGCTGGCTGTCCTGCAGACAAAGGTCTTCGACTTCCCATGGGAGCCTGACTGGCGTCTTTGGCTGACATTGCCTCTCTTTGGTGCGGTACTGCTTTCCCTCTGTGGAGGCTGGCTCGGTACACGCTTGTTAAAGGGCAAAGCCCTGTTCCGCCAGTTTGAGAGTTGATTCAATGTGGTGATAATTACGCACCGGTTTTTATATCGGTGCGTAGTAATTTAATGGCACAAAAAGATAATACCCACTCATTTAGTAGCACAAAACATTAAAAAACCGTCCACACAGACTGATTATTTCCAGTTAATATTCACCCGCTAAATATTTAGCAGCGTGTCTATTAAGGAAAAATAATGACTATAAAAAAATCAGCGCTGGCGGTTACGATCGGCGCGGCAGTGGCATTGACTACCTTCGCTTCTCAGGCGGAAATCACCGTTCTTAAACAGGATCCTCAGGCGGGCGATCCACTGAGCCGTCTGAACTTCACCGTGGGCGACAGTATCCGTCCTCAGTTCAACATGATGACGGGCGATGGCGACAAAGGTTCCTACAAACGTAATGGCTTCGACGGCGGTACCCGTTTCCGTTTCGCAGCCGATTACTACCTGTTTGATGACATCAGTTGGGTAAGCTACTACGAGCTGGGCGTGAACATTCCTGCGCTGTTCGACTGGGACAACCACTACAAAGAAGGCGCGAACAACACGACTCGCCGTATGTTGTACACCGGTCTGAAGAGCGACACCTGGGGTACACTGACCTATGGTCAGCAGAACAGCGTTTACTATGATGTGGTTGGCGTGAAAACCGATATCTGGGACTACGACATGATCGGTCAGGCACCAGGTAACGGTATCAACGGTGACTACGACGGTTCTTATCGTTCACGCAACATGCTGAAATATAAGAAAACCGTTGGCGATGCTGACATTTATGCATCCTACCTGTTTGAAGACAGCGAATACCTGCCGGGCAACGGCCTGCGCTACAAGCGTAAAGGCGGCGGTTCACTGGGTCTGGATTATCACCTGACTAAAGATCTGACCTGGGGTACGGCGTGGAACTACACCCGCGCCGACATGCGTAACCCGGACAACGGCGACAGCAAAACCTACGATCAGAACATCCTCGGTACTGCGCTGAGCTGGAAACCTGACAACTGGACCTTCTCCTTTGGCGGCGGCTGGTACCAGAACTTCCTGACCACCAAAAAAGTGTCTGTTAACGACTACTTTGCGGGCGACGCGTGGGGTATTGAATACTTCGCAGGGTATAAATTCCCAATCAATCAGTATGCGGTTAAATCCATCCAGCCTTACTTCATGGGCGATCGCATCGAGTACGTGAACGGCCGTAACTACCAGCGCATCGACAACGGTGTGGGTATCAGCTTCCAGCTGGATTATGGTTTCCGTGTTGATTACGAACACGTATTCACCTCCAGCACCGACGATCTGGGCGATATGAACCTGGTCCGTCTGCGTTACGACTTCTAAGTGATCTTGTAGGGTGCGGCCTGATGCCCTCACCCTGACCCTCTCCCACAGGGAGAGGGAACAAACATTAAAAACGGCAACCCTGGTTGCCGTTTTGCTTTTACCTCGTCACCCGGCTTTATTTTTCAGCGATCAAGCCACTCAGCAATTTCTTCGAACGTTCCGCGATAGACAATCTTCTCCGCTTTCTTTCCAAGCTGATAGCTGTACATCGGGTCGTAATAATCATTCAGCAACGGGGCAAGCCAGCGGAAGTGCGCATCAGTGCTGCCAGAGCGTTGTTGTTCCAGCAGCGCGGAATCTAACAGCTCGGTGAATTCTGCATACCGCTGCAGCCCCAGACGGCGGCGAATGGCGAACAGGCCGTGGTGCAGGTACTCGCTGTACTCTTTCCAGCCTTCTTCATCACCGTAAGCCGCAGAAAAATCTGCCCACATATGGTCGAAATACTCTTCTCGCAGGCGCTCAAGACGGATATCAAACGGGTCGTCGACGACAACGATAGGAGCTTCAACCATACGGTCGCGCAGGCACTCCGGCAGGTGGTTGGAACCAATCATCCGACCTTCATCTTCCAGCACCCAGCGTGCAGCGTCTTTTTTTAATAGCTCAACCGCAAGGTGATTTTCAAAGCTGGCCTGGGAAAGCTGCGGCGTGAGCGTGCGGCCAAACGATGAACCGCGATGGCGAGCCAGTCCTTCCAGATCAATGCCCTGGACATGTTGCTTAACCAGCAGGGTTTTACCGCTGCCGGTACAGCCACCGATAAGTACCATCGGTTTTTGTGACTGCTCGGTTGTGACCTGAATCGCCGTCTGACGCAGGGCTTTATAGCCGCCGCGGATCAACGGGTAGTCGACACCCGCCTCTTTCAGCCATGCCTGTGAGATGTGCGAACGCTGGCCGCCGCGTGCGCAGCAGAGATAGCCCTCAGGATGGGCAAGGCTGGCCTCCCGCCAGGCGTTGATCCGTGCCTCACGCGTTGCGCCGTTCACCAGACTATGGCCGAGCGCCAGCGCGGCCTCGGGGCCCTGCCGCTTATAGCAGGTGCCGACGGCGGCGCGCTCGTCGTCGTTCATTAAAGGCAGGTTGAGCGCGGCGGGCATCGCGCCCTGTGCAAATTCGATCGGCGCGCGAACGTCGATTAAAGGGGTATCGGACGCGAGGATCGCGCGATAGTCCGTTCCATCGTTCATGGTTATTCCAGAAGAAAACTCAGCAGCAATGGGCGGGGATTGTACGCCGGGGAAGGGGAAGGTCAACTCCCCGGCGCAGGTGTGTTACTTGATCTTAGACTGTGCCCAGACAATTCCGCTCGCGTATTCCGGCGGCAGAAGAGGGATGATGGCTTCGAGGGTGGCGCTCAGACGGCCCGTGTCGCTGTCGTTCAGGTTCAGGTGACCGACCTTACGACCCGGGCGAACCTCTTTGTCATACCAGTGCAGGTGTACCAGCGGCAGCTTCAGCCAGTCGTAGTTCAGATCGGTGCCGATCAGGTTGATCATCACTGACGGGCTATTCACCACCGGCTGCGGCAGAGGCAGCTCAGTGATGGCGCGCAGGTGCAGTTCGAACTGGCTGATGGACGCGCCGTTTTGCGTCCAGTGGCCGCTGTTGTGCACGCGCGGCGCAAGCTCGTTGATCAGCAGACCTGACGGGGTGACAAAGCACTCCATCGCCATTACGCCGACGTAGCCCAGTTCGTGCATGATGGCAGACAGCATGTCTTCCGCCTGTGCCTGTTGTTCCGCACTGGCCTGCGGAAACGCCACGCTGGTGCGCAGAATGCCGTCCTGATGCAGGTTATGCGTCAGCGGATAAAAGACGGTATGCCCGTCGTGCCCGCGCGCGCCAACCAGCGACACTTCGCCGCTAAAGTTGATGCCCTGCTCAACGATACACTCGCCGTAGCAATCATCCGGCAGTTCTGCCGTTTCATTTGCACGCAGGCGCCACTGACCGCGGCCATCGTAACCGCCCACGCGGCGCTTCACGATGGCCAGTTCGCCCAGCATCGCGAAAACATCATTCCACTCGCTTTTATCCGACAGGAGCTGCCACGGTGCAGTCGGCAGACCGAGCTTGTCGAACAGCTGCTTTTGCGTCAGACGGTCGGCAATAATCGGGAAAACATCGCGGTTAACAAAGGCGTTATGACGCGCCAGCTCGCGAGTCAGCGCCGTTTCCGGCCAGCGTTCGATCTCGGCGGTGATCACGCTCTGGTGGAACGGTACCGCTTCAGGTTCATCATCCAGCCCGACGGGCCAGACGGAAATACCCAGCGGTTCACCCGCCTGGCGCAGCATACGGCCCAACTGACCGTTACCGAGGACGCAAACCTGCTTCATGCCGCACCCCGTGGGTCCGGATTGTCCAGCACCTCGTCGGTCTGTGCTTTACGCCAGTCAGCCAGACGCTGATGTAAGTCTTTATCATGCGTCGCCAGGATCTGTGCAGCCAGCAGGGCAGCATTTGCAGCACCCGCTTTACCAATCGCCAGCGTGCCGACCGGAATACCCCGCGGCATCTGCACGATGGAATAGAGGCTATCGACACCGCTCAACGCAGCGCTTTGTACCGGCACGCCCAGAACGGGGACCAGCGTTTTAGCGGCAATCATGCCTGGCAGATGTGCTGCGCCGCCCGCACCGGCAATGATCACCTCATAACCGTTCTCTTCAGCGCCTTCGGCGAAGCTGAACAGTTTGTCCGGTGTACGGTGTGCGGAAACCACTTCAACGTGGTGCGGAACATTCAGGATTTCAAAGATTTCGGCGGCGAACTGCATGGTAGCCCAGTCGCTTTTGGACCCCATCACGATGGCGACACGCGCCGGATTATTGCGGGAAGACATGCGTCTTAAAACTCCTGTGGTGCGAAACACACTGCTTTCGAGGGCACAGAGAATAGCATGTAATACGGGGAAGGAAAACGGTTGCGCGGTTAAAACTTGAGCCGTTGTGACCGCCAGGACATAACAAAACAGACCGCTATCTGGCGGTCTGTTTTCATCAATCAGGTGTCTTTATTTGGTCAGTTCTGCGGTCATGTATACGCGGTTGTTAACCTGTGCGCTGGTGATTTTGTAAGACGCACCTTGTTCAGCAGCCTGAGCGGCGATTTTCGCTTCTGCGCGGTCGAGGGTAGAAGCACTCGCGCTGACGCTCTGAGCGAAAGAACCAAAAGAGATCATAGAAAGAGCGGCAACTGCAACGAAAGTTTTGATGGATTTCATGGTCGTATTCCTGAAGTAATTTATCTGGGATAGGGCGTGTTGCCCTGATGTGACCTGCCCCCACGATTAGATACAACACTCAGTTAGTAACGTCGGAATCTTCATTCTCAGAATGACCCTTTCTCCAGCCCGCTGCAAATTCAGACGGTGTCTGATAATTCAGCGTGGAGTGCGGGCGGCATTCGTTATAATCCTGCCGCCAGTCATTAATAATTTTCCTGGCATGAACGATATCGCTGAACCAGTGCTCATTCAAACATTCATCGCGAAATCGTCCGTTAAAGCTCTCAATAAATCCGTTCTGCGTTGGCTTGCCCGGCTGGATTAAGCGCAACTCAACACCATGCTCAAAGGCCCATTGATCCAGTGCACGGCAAGTGAACTCCGGCCCCTGGTCAGTTCTTATCGTCGCCGGATAGCCTCGAAACAGTGCAATGCTGTCCAGAATACGCGTGACCTGAACGCCTGAAATCCCAAAGGCAACAGTGACCGTCAGGCATTCCTTTGTGAAATCATCGACGCAGGTAAGACACTTGATCCTGCGACCGGTGGAAAGTGCGTCCATGACGAAATCCATCGACCAGGTCAGATTGGGCGCCGCCGGACGGAGCAGCGGCAGACGTTCTGTTGCCAGCCCTTTACGACGTCTTCTGCGTTTTACGCCCAGGCCACTGAGGTGATAAAGCCGGTACACGCGCTTATGATTAACATGAAGCCCTTCACGGCGCAGCAACTGCCAAATACGACGGTAGCCAAAACGCCTGCGCTCCAGTGCCAGCTCAGTGATGCGCCCTGATAAATGCGCATCAGCAGCCGGACGGTGAGCCTCATAGCGGCAGGTCGACAGGGATAAACCTGTAAGCCTGCAGGCACGACGTTGCGACAGACCGGTCGCATCACACATCAACATCACGGCTTCCCGCTTCTGGTCTGTCGTCAGTACTTTCGCCCAAGAGCCACCTGAAGCGCCTCTTTATCCAGCATGGCTTCGGCAAGCAGCTTCTTGAGTCTGGCGTTCTCTTCCTCAAGCGACTTCAGGCGCTTAACTTCAGGCACCGCCATACCGCCATACTTCTTACGCCAGGTGTAAAACGTGGCATCGGAAATGGCATGCTTGCGGCAGAGTTCACGGGCGGGTACCCCAGCTTCGGCTTCGCGGAGAATACTGATGATCTGTTCGTCGGAAAAACGCTTCTTCATGGGGATGTCCTCATGTGGCTTATGAAGACATTACTAACATCGGGGTGTACTAATCAACGGGGAGCAGGTCAGATGTGATAAATATTAGGCTAACCATGGGCTGATTAAAATCGGAACAATTTGCCAATGTTATTCAAAAAAATAGAATGATATTTGAGGGGTTAAAACGGAAAAGCGATCAGCTCTACACTCTCTGGTGTGACTTTGACCATGGAGCCTTCACTGTGCCAGGCACCCAGTACGACGCGGTGGGCCGGTTCGCCGTTGGCGATAAGGGAATGTACATCGGGGCGATGAGTATGACCGTGGATCAGCCACTGGACGCGATGCTTTTCCATCACGTTGACCACTGTCTGCGGGTTGACGTCCATGATGGTCATGGATTTGCTGCTGTTGGCGGCTTTACTGCCCGCGCGCATTCTGGCTGCGATACGGTTGCGGATAAACAGCGGCAGGGACAGGAACACTTTTTGGATCCACGGGGTGTGGACTTTGGCGCGGAAGGCCTGATAACCGGTATCGTCGGTGCAGAGCGTATCGCCATGCATGATCAGGATCTTTCGGCCATAGAGTTCGAGCACCTGTTCTTCCGGCAGCAGTTGCATACCGCTTTCGCGAGCGTAGCGCTTGCCGAGCAGGAAATCACGGTTGCCATGGATGAAGTAGCAGGGAACGCCGGAATCCACCAGCGCATTAATGGCTGCAGCCATTTCCCGGTGCAGCGGGTTAGGGTCGTCGTCGCCAATCCAGGCTTCGAACAGGTCGCCCAGAATGTACAGCGCGTCGGCGCTTTTCGCTTCACCGCGTAAAAAACGCAGAAAACCGGCGGTGATCGCCGGTTCTTCTGTTTGCAGATGCAAATCCGCAATAAAGAGTGTCGCCACCTATTACTCGCTGACGGTCACGCTGGTAATCACTACGTCTTCTTTAGGAACGTCCTGGTGCATGCCGCTGCGGCCAGTAGAGACGGCTTTGATCTTATCAACCACGTCCATACCTTCAACCACTTCTGCGAATACGCAGTAGCCCCAACCCTGCAGGCTTTCGCCAGAGAAGTTCAGGAAGTCGTTGTCGGCCACATTGATGAAGAACTGGGCAGTAGCAGAGTGAGGCGCCTGAGTACGGGCCATCGCCAGCGTGCCACGGGTGTTTTTCAGACCGTTGTTCGCTTCGTTTTTGATCGCTTCTTTGGTCTCTTTCTGGTGCATGCCAGGTTCAAAACCGCCGCCCTGGATCATAAAGCCGTTGATCACGCGGTGGAAAATGGTGTTGTTGTAGAAACCTTCGCGGCAGTAGTCCAGGAAGTTTTTAACTGTTTCAGGCGCTTTGTCATCAAAGGTTTTGATTACGATATCGCCATGATTAGTGTGGAAAGTAACCATTTTTGCATCCTGTTCCGTTATTGTGGTGCGTCAACCCGTGTTCGGGTCACATATAGGGGCTTGTTATAGCATAACCACAGGACGCGATCACCTTGCATTGTGTGCTGATCCTATTCCGAATTATGGGTATTATAGGGAACAAACAACCCACACACGTGTTTACATGGAATCTTCGATGTTAAAAATCTTTAATACAATGACGCGCCAAAAAGAGGAATTTAAACCTATCCATGCCGGGGAAGTCGGCATGTACGTGTGTGGTATTACGGTTTACGATCTCTGTCATATTGGCCATGGCCGTACCTTTGTCGCCTTCGATGTTGTTTCGCGCTACCTGCGTTTTCTGGGGTACAACCTGAAGTACGTGCGCAACATCACCGACATTGACGACAAAATCATTAAACGCGCTAATGAAAATGGCGAGAGCTTTGTGGCGCTGGTGGACCGCATGATCGTTGAAATGCACAAAGACTTTGATGCATTAAATATTCAGCGCCCGGACAGCGAGCCACGTGCGACCCACCATATTCACGAAATTATTGAAATCACCGAAAAGCTGATCGCACGCGGTCATGCCTACGTTGCGGATAACGGCGACGTGATGTTCTCCGTGCCGACGGACCCAACCTACGGCGCGCTTTCCCGTCAGGATCTGGATCAGCTTCAGGCCGGTGCCCGCGTTGACGTCGTTGACGTGAAGCACAACCCGATGGACTTCGTGCTGTGGAAGATGTCCAAAGAGGGTGAACCGAGCTGGCCATCTCCGTGGGGCGAAGGGCGTCCTGGCTGGCACATTGAATGTTCGGCGATGAACTGCAAACAGCTGGGCAACCATTTCGATATTCACGGCGGCGGCTCGGATCTGATGTTCCCGCACCATGAAAACGAAATTGCACAATCTACCTGTGCACATGGCGGCGAGTACGTTAATTACTGGATGCACTCCGGGATGGTGATGGTTGACCGCGAGAAGATGTCTAAATCACTCGGCAACTTTTTCACCGTGCGTGACGTGCTGAAGTATTACGATGCGGAAACCGTGCGTTACTTCCTGATGTCCGGTCACTACCGTAGCCAGCTGAACTACAGCGAAGAGAACCTGAAGCAGGCGCGCTCGGCACTGGAGCGTTTGTACACCGCGCTGCGCGGTACCGACAGGTCTGTTCCTGCTGCGGGCGGCGAAGCGTTCGAAGCGCGCTTCATTGAGGTGATGAACGACGACTTCAATACGCCAGAAGCGTACTCCGTGCTGTTCGACATGGCGCGCGAAGTGAACCGCCTGAAGTCAGAGGATATGGCGGCAGCGAATGCGCTGGCGTCCCATCTGCGTAAGCTCTCTTCCGTTCTCGGCCTGCTGGAGCAGGAGCCGGACGTGTTCCTGCAAAGCGGTGCGCAGGCGGACGACGGTGAAGTGGCGGAAATTGAAGCGTTGATCAACGCGCGTCTGGAAGCGCGTCAGGCGAAAGACTGGGCGGCGGCAGATGCGGCGCGTAACCGTCTGACCGAGATGGGCATCATTCTGGAAGATGGCCCTCAGGGAACCACCTGGCGCCGTAAGTAATCTTCCCCTCACCCTAACCCTCTCCCGCAGGGAGAGGGAATGGTCAGGTTTGCTCCCTCTCCCCGTGGGAGAGGGTCGGGGTGAGGGCATCAGCGCGCACGTCTTCTCCACCACAACATCCCCATCAGCACTACTCCCGGCAGCCACACCCACAGCAATTCTGAAATGATCACCTGATGCCCGTACGGCGTGGTATAGCGTGACAGCGCGAACGGTGCGACCTTAATCACCTGCCATGGCGCAAAGAAGCGTTCGTCTGACCACGGCCACAGCCAGCCAACCCCTTTCCCCCCCGTGGTAATGGAATCCAGCAGGCTGTGCGACAGTAATGACACGGTTAAAAACAGCCAGCACCGGGGCAGGCTGGCTCTGAACCATCGTCGACCGATCAGCAAGCAGAGTATCGGCACCACAAAGGCAAACAGCAGGGAGTGAGTAAAGCCGCGATGGCCGAAAACATTGCCATAGGCAACGCCGAACTTAAACGCCAGCACGTCGGCGTCCGGCAACATCGCGAGGACAATTCCGGTGAACAGCAGACGAGGCGGAATAACTCTGGTTCCCAGGCCTAAGCCCAGGCAAAGCGGAACAGCAGCGTGCGTAATAACGGTAGGCATTGACATTATCCATGGCAAATCATGGAAATATAGCAGTAATCTCGCGCTAACAGACCTGTGCTAAATTCTGATTTTACGCCGATTCGCGCGCGATAAGCTGCCCGGAAAGCGTAATCCGCTGCGTTTGCAAGTCCGGCTCTTTCAGCTTGCGAATAATCAACCCGGCAGCCTGACGCCCCGTCTCTTCACTGGCGGAGGAGACGTAGGTCAATGACGGTGACGTGAGGTTTACGTGCAGCATATCTTCGAAACCGACCAGCGCGACCTGCTGCGTCAGAAACACGTCTTTACCCACCGTACGTCCTACCTGATGAATCGCTGATATAGAGCCGATCATGGCATCAGGCGAGTGGCAGAGCAGGGCGGTGAAGGTGTTGTTTTTTTCCAGCAGTTGGCGGGTGGCGAAACCCGCGGCCAGCGTGTCATCACTGCAGGCCGGAGAGTATTCATCGCGCCAGACCAGCCCGTTTTGCGTCATCGCGCTGCGAAAACCGAGCAGACGCTGCTCGCGGATAAGGCAGCCCTCACGCCCGCCAATGTAGGCGATATTGCGATGGCCGCGCTCGATAAGATAACGTACCGCCAGATTTGCCGCCTGACGGTTATCACGCATCACCAGGTTGCATTTTTCCTCCAGCAACGACTGAGAGACCGCAACCAACGGCAGTGGGCAATGACGAATGTGTTCCGGCAGGGTGGATGTCCGGGTGTCAGAAGCGAGGTAAATCACACCGGCGACGCCCTGCTGTTTAAACGACAGCAGGCAGCGTTCCAGATGGTCATAGTCATTCTGCGGCTGGCCGAGAAACACCATATACCCCTGTTTTTCCAGCTCCTGGACGATGCTCGCCATCACCTTGATGGAGAAGCTGTCGCTGAAGTCACGGAGGATAAGACCAATAAGATTGGAGGTGTTGGCGCGAAGGTTGGCGGCGGCGACGTTATGAACATAGCCCAGGGTATTGATGGCAGCGTTGACCTTCTCGATCGTTGCCTCTGAGATTTTCCCTTTCTGGCGCAACACCAGCGAGACGGTTGAGACCGAAACGCCCGCGTGCTTTGCGACATCAATAATGCTGACTTTCTTCAAAACCGCTCCCTGAAATTTGCCGATTATCAGCCAGATAAAACACGTCTCCCAGCGTACAGGAGACGTGTCGTTCAGGCATCTTATTATTTGCCGATCATGGTGGACATGGTCTGGGCGATAAACTGTGCTCTGGCACCGAAAATCACCTGAATACCGTTGTCGCCGACGAAGACCACGCCGCGCGCGCCAAGTCCGTTCAGGCCGTCTTTATCAACTGCCTCGCTTTTTGCCACTTCCAGACGCAGACGGGTGATACAGGCGCCGACGGAGTTGATGTTATGCGCTCCGCCCAGCAGGGTGATGATCTCGGTCGCGAGTTCGGAATCTGACTTCTCATCCGCATTGGCTGTCACTTCAGTGCGGCCCGGCGTTTTCACGTCGAAACGACGGATCACAAAGCGGAACGTGAAGTAATAAATCAGGCCCATTGGAATGCCGATGATAATGGCGTTCAGGAAATTGGTTTTGTAACCGTTAAACGACGGCAGGATCCCGAATGACAGATAGTCGATAAAGCCCGCGGAGAACGACTTGGCGATATGCGCATGCAGCAGATACATGGTCATATAAGCCAGGCCCGCCATGATGGCGTTAAAGACGTACAGAATCGGCGCCACGAAGATAAAGGTAAACTCAACCGGTTCGGTGATCCCCGTCAGGAAGCAGGTCAACGCCGCAGAGAACAGAATACCGGCCGCGATTTTCTTATTCTTCGTATGGGCTTCGTGATACATCGCCAGGCACGCCGCAGGCAGCGCGAACAGCATCAGCGGGAATTCACCCTGCATGAACTTACCGGCATTCTGGTAGGTGTCGCTGCTGAAGGATTTGACCCCTTCTTCCAGCATCTTGAACCAGATGGTTTGGTCGCCGTGGATCACCTGGCCTGCCTGGGTGGTGTAATCCCCAAACGAATACCAGAAGGATGGATACCAGATGTGGTGCAGTCCGAGCGGGATCAGCGCGCGTTCCACCAGACCGAAGATAAAGGTCGACGCCGCCTGATTATCGCCGTTAACCACTACGGAGAGTGCGTCGATACCGGCCTGGATATGTTGCCAGATGTAGGGCAGCAGCAGCCCCATCAGGAACGAGAGGAACGCCGTTGCAATTGCCACGAAGCGCTTACCGGAGAAGAAGCCCAGGAACTCCGGGAGCTGCATGGTGTGGAAGCGGTTATAGCACCAGGCCGCGAGAATACCGCAGATCAGGCCGCCGAAGACGCCCATTTGCAACGTCGGGATGCCGACCACCATGGCGTATTTCCCGCCCTGAGAGGCCATTTCCGGCGTGATGCTCAGCACGGTGCTAATGGTGATATTCGTGACAAATACCGATACCGCCGCAGACAGCGCAGCGATACCGGATTCTGACGCCAGACCCACGGCAGAGCCAATGGCGAACAGCATCGGCAGGTTATCAAAAATAACCCCGCCCGCGTTCATCATCAGCGGCAGGTGGAACTTATCGCCGAAGGCCAGCAGCAGGCCCGCAGCGGGAAGCAGTGAAATTGGCAGCATCAAGGCGCGACCAATCATAGACAACTTAGACAGCGATTTAACAAACCCTGATATCAGACTCATGCTGATTTCCCCCGAGTAGCGCTTTTTTTAGCGCTGTTATTGTAAGTAGAACGTTTTAGTAGAACGTTCTACTTATCGTGGGCAAAGTGTGAAAAACGCGCAACTGAATTTTCACTATTCAACAGAGGAAATAGTGATTATTTGAAGTTGATCGATAAATAACCGTGATGGATGTGAGGGGATTTTTAACCCTCTCCTGCTGGGAGAGGGTTGGGGTGAGGGCGTCAAATGGCTCAGGCCGTAACGGTCACGCTCTGTCCTTCAAAGCTCACGGTCTGTCCCGCGACAATCTTGCAGCGCTTGCGCGTTTCCACCACGCCGTCGACTTTTACTCGCCCGTCGGCGATCACGATTTTCGCCTGCGCGCCGCTTTCGCTCCAGCCTTCCAGCTTCAGCAGATCGCACAGTTCAACGTGTGGGTGTTTTCCTAATGAAAATGTCGCCATCTTACGCGTCCTCTACATCATGGTACTCTTCGCATGCCTGCAAAGTATTCTGAATCAATGTGGCAACCGTCATCGGGCCTACGCCGCCCGGTACTGGGGTGATGTAAGAGGCACGTGCCGCAGCATCTTCATACACTACGTCACCGACGACTGTGCCGTTTTCCAGACGGTTAATTCCGACGTCCACGACAATCGCACCCTCTTTAATCCATTCACCTGGAATAAAGCCCGGTTTCCCGACGGCAACGATCAGCAGATCGGCGTTCTCTACGTGGTGACGCAGATTTTTGGTGAAACGGTGGGTGACGGTAGTGGTGCAGCCGGCCAGCAGCAGTTCCATGCTCATCGGGCGGCCCACAATGTTGGAGGCACCAATGACCACGGCGTTCAGACCGTAGGTGTCAATGTTATAACGCTCCAGCAGCGTCACGATACCGCGTGGCGTACATGGACGCAGACGCGGTGCACGCTGGCACAGGCGGCCAACGTTGTACGGATGGAAACCGTCAACGTCTTTATCCGGTGCGATACGCTCCAGCACCTTCACGTTGTCGATGCCTGCGGGCAGCGGCAACTGAACCAGAATACCGTCGATCTCTTTATCGGCATTCAGAGTGTCAATAAGTTCCAGCAGTTCTGCTTCGCTGGTGGTTTCTGGCAAATCGTAAGAGCGGGAGACGAAGCCCACCTCTTCACACGCTTTGCGTTTGCTGCCGACATAAATTTGTGATGCCGGGTTGCTACCAACCAGCACAACGGCCAGCCCAGGGGCGCGTTTTCCGGCGGCTTTACGCGCCTTCACTTTTTCCGCAACCTCAGAGCGCACCTGCTGCGCAATCGTTTTACCGTCAATAATCTTTGCTGCCATCAGAGAGAAGATTCCGTCTGTAACGTTTGAAAGGGGGGATTGCCTGTATTTTGTCAGAAGCGAGCGCCGCTGTCAGTCACCCTTTGCGAGTTTTCATCAGTAGGGCATAAAAACCCTTCGGGATGGATGGTCAATTTCTTAGGCGGGATTAGGATGTGACCTGGAGAAATGGCAGCGTTTTGACATATTTAAAAAATGATTCCTGAGCTACTTTGTCTCCTCCGAAATAAGCTTTCAATTCAACAATTGAACGTATTTCTTATTCCCGATTATTCGCGGGAAGGGTTATTTACATTTTAAAGGAATAGACATGAAACTCAGCAACATTGCTTCTACTGTTATTGCAACTCTGGCCCTGGTCGCGGGTGCCGCTCATGCAGCCGATCCTGCTCCGGTTTCCGTAAATGGCGGTACTGTGCATTTTAAAGGTGAACTGGTTAATGCTGCATGTTCAGTAAATACTGATTCTTCCGAGCAGACTGTTAATCTCGGTCAGTACCGTACCGCGAAATTCACTAAAGTGGGCGACACCACCTCTAATATCCCATTCAACATTGAACTGAACGATTGCGATCCACTGGTAGCGAAAACCGCCGCCGTTGCGTTCACCGGTCAGATTGATGCAACTGACAAAACCCTGCTGGCAGTGACTTCCGGTAGCAACGATAACACCGCGAAAGGCGTGGGTATCGAGATCCTTGACAGCAAATCCAGCGTTCTGACTCCAGACGGTGCAACCTTCTCTGCTGCACAGAGCCTGATCGAAGGTACTAACACCCTGAAATTCACCGCACGTTATAAATCAACGGCTGCGACCACCGAGCCAGGCCAGGCAAACGCTGACGCCACCTTCGTTATGAAATACGAATAATTCGTACAAGGATGTTCAGGCCTCAGGGACGAGGCCGTCATACGCTAATGCCAGGAACGAAGGATGATAAAAACGGGAGCATTACTGCTTTTAGCGCTTGCGATGACTAACCAGGCATCGGCACATACCGTGGTGATCGAAGGTGGCAAAGTTCACCTCAGAGGTGAACTGGTGAACGGCGGCTGCGCCGTTGCGCCCGACAGCCAGAATATGCGCATCGACATGGGACAGTATCGAACCAATTCATTTGCCGGTGTGGGGAGCTTTTCCACGGTGAATGTCCCCTTCACCGTGCGGCTACTGGATTGCAGCGTTGATGTCTCGCGCACCGTGGGGATCCAGTTTCAGGGTGTCACACCCGCAGAAGATCCGCAGGTTTTTCTGGCGACATCGCGGCCAGGTGAAACACCTGTCAGCAGCGGTGTGGGGCTGGCGCTCTTTGACGAACAACAACGTCAGATTATCCCAAATGCCACTGCCGTCAGCTGGTTGCCGGTAAATACCAGTGAACTCGCGTTTCATTTTAGCGCCCGCTATCGGGCTATTTCCGAACATCTCATGCCAGGCAATATTCAGTCGGATGTCTGGTTTACGTTGATTTATCCATAACACCTGCGAACACATTATTAAAGGTACGGTTGTGATGAATACCCGAATTAAACCAGGACTTTTTTTATCGTTTATTTTGATGATGGTTTCTGCTTGCGCGAATGCTTCCGGCGGTATTGCGCTGGGGGCCACGCGCGTTATTTATCCGGCAGATGCGAAGCAAACGTCGCTGGCGATCACTAACAGCAACAAACAAGAACGCTATTTAATCAACGCGTGGATCGAAAATGCGAACGGGCAAAAAGAAAAAACCTTTGCCGTCACACCGCCCCTGTTTGTGAGTGAGCCAAACAGCGAAAACACGCTGCGTATTATTTACGCCGGACCGACGCTGCCCGCCGACCGCGAATCGCTCTTTTACATGAACGTGAAAGCGATCCCGTCAGTGAACAAGGAGAAAACGGAAAACAATAACGTGCTGCAGCTGGCGATCCTTTCGCGTATCAAACTGTTTGTACGCCCGAACAATCTGGCGATGCAGCCGGAAGAGGCGCTCTCCCAGCTGCGTTTTGAGCGTACTGGCAACCACCTCAAAGTCAGCAACGCGTCTCCGTATTACATCACCCTGGTCAACATGAAGCTGGGTGGCAAGACGCTGGATAACCTGATGGTTGCGCCTAAAAACTCGGCACAGCAGGTACTGCCAGCCGGTGCGAGCGGCACGCTCTCCTGGCAGAGCGTGAATGACTACGGTGCCATTACACCGGCGCGTAGCGTCAACCTGTGAGCAGAGTCAGGGCGATGAAAAATCATCTGGGACGTTACTGCCCGGTTGCACTGGCGCTGATGGCCGCGCTCTGGCCGCAGTCTGGCTGGAGCGAAAGCTACTTCAACCCGGCCTTCTTGTCCGACGATACCGCCAGCGTGGCGGATTTGTCGCGTTTTGAACAAGGTCACCAGCAGGCACCCGGCGTTTATCGTGTGGATATCTGGCGTAACGATGAGTTTATCGGCACCCAGGACGTGCGTTTTGAGCAAGCCGAAAACACCCCGCCAGTGGCGGGCGGTTTATCGCCGTGCATCACGCGCGCGATGCTCGATCGCTTTGGTGTCAATGTTGCGGCATTTCCTGAACTGGCAAATGTACAGGGCGATACCTGCGTTCCGCTGACCACGGCCATTCCTGGTAGTGAGACGGCATTTAACTTTGCCTCTCAGCGTCTGAACGTCAGCCTGCCGCAGGTGGCGTTGCAGAACAGCGCCCGTGGCTACATTCCGCCTGAACAATGGGATGAAGGCATTCCCGCCGCACTGTTGAACTACAGTTTCACCGGTAACCGGGGCAGCGAAGACGACAGTTATTATCTGAACCTGCAGAGCGGGTTGAACTATGGTGCCTGGCGTTTACGTAACAATGGCGCATGGCGTTACACGCAGAATAACGGGCAGCGACACAGCGAGTGGCAGAATATCGGCACCTGGGCGCAACGCACCGTTATTCCGCTTAAAAGTGAACTGGTGCTGGGTGACAGTAATACCGGTAATGATGTCTTCGACAGCGTCGGTTTTCGCGGCGGACGGCTCTTTTCATCTGACAGCATGTACCCTGACAGCCTGCAGGGCTATGCCCCAACCGTACGCGGAATTGCCAGGACGCCAGCTAAAGTTGTGGTGCGTCAGAACGGCTATGTCATTTATCAAAGCTATGTCCAGCCCGGCGCGTTCGCCATTACCGATCTCAACCCGACCTCCTCAAGCGGTGACCTGGAAGTGACGGTCGAAGAGAAAGACGGTACCCAGCAGCGCTATACCGTGCCGTACTCCACCGTACCGCTCCTGCAGCGTGAAGGGCGCTGGAAGTACGATCTTGTTGCCGGGGATTACCGCAGCGGTAACAGCGATCAGGATACGCCATTCTTTACTCAGGGAACCCTGATTACCGGTCTTGCCAATGGTTACACGCTGTACGGTGGTACCCAACTGGCATCTCGTTATACCGCGGTGGCTATCGGGGCCGGAAAAAACCTCGGTGACTGGGGCGCGGTCTCGCTCGATATTACTCACGCCCGCAGCCAGCTCGCGGACGACAGCAAACATGAAGGACAGTCTCTGCGCTTCCTCTATGCGAAATCACTCAACGGCTTCGGCACCAACTTCCAGCTGCTGGGTTACCGCTACTCCACAAAAGGGTTTTACACCCTGGACGATGTGGCCTGGCGCTCAATGGAAGGTTATCAGTATGCGGATAACCAGGATGATAACAGCGTCCCGGACGTGCAGAGTTATCACAACCTGACGTGGAATAAAAAAGGGCGTTTCCAGCTCAATGTGTCTCAGTCGCTGGGGGATTATGGATCGGTATATATCTCCGGCAGCGAGCAGAGCTACTGGGGAACCGACGAGACAAACCTCTGGTATCAGCTGGGGTATGCGGGGGGCGTGAAGGGGATCAACTACTCCGTTTCCTGGTCGTGGAACAAATCCGTCGGGATAGAAGGTACCGACCGGATCGCGTCGTTTAACGTCTCCGTGCCGTTTAGCCTCTTTACCCGTCAGGGATATCGCCGTGACAGCGCGATAGACCGCGCCTATGCCACGGCATCCGCCAGCCGAAACAGCGATGGCGATACAAGCTGGCAAACCGGCGTCAGCGGTACGCTGCTGGAGGATCGCAACCTAAACTACAGCGTGACCCAGGGACACACCAGCAATAATGGCTCAAGCGGTAGCGCCAGTGCCAACTGGCAGGCGACTTACGGCACGTTGGCCGCGGGTTATAACTACTCACGCGATCAGCACGATCTCAACTGGCAGCTCTCCGGGGGCGTGGTCGGTCATGCCGACGGGGTGACCTTCAGTCAGCCACTGGGCGACACCAACGTACTGATCAAAGCGCCGGGAGCATCGGGCGTCAGCGTGGAAAACCAGACCGGCGTGAAAACCGACTGGCGAGGCTACGCGGTTATGCCGTATGCCACCGTCTATCGCTACAACCGCGTGGCGCTGGATACCAACACCATGAGCAACAACACCGATATCGAAAACAACGTGAGCAGCGTGGTGCCAACCAAAGGCGCGCTGGTTCGCGCCAGCTTTGATACGCGTATTGGTGTGCGTGCCCTGCTGACGGTGATGCGCGGTAACCAGCCCGTGCCGTTCGGTGCTGTGGTGCGCGAAACCCAGAGTGGCGTTACCAGCATGGTGGGGGATGACGGGCAGATCTATCTGAGTGGGCTGCCGCTGGAAGGTGAACTGCTTATCCAGTGGGGCGACGGGGCGCAGTCCCAGTGCCGTGCGCACTATCGCTTACCGCCTGAGAGTCAGAACCAGGCTATCACGATGGCGGGAGTCAGCTGTGATCGTTAACAGGAACCCAAAGATGCGCATTTTACGCACTGCTGTTAGTTTTGCGCTGCTTTGCAGCGCATTGCCCGCGTGGGCTACGGTTTGTCAGAACTCGACGGGGGTGGCGAAGGATATTTCCTACGATCTTTCAAACGTCTTTAATAGCTCCAATAACAAACCGGGGCAGATTGTTACCCTGGCGCAAAAAACCGGGCTTGTCGGGGTGAATGCCATTTGCCCTAAGGGAACAAGCGGGAAATCCACGATGCGTAGTTACGTTACCAGTCTGCCGATCACGACGGTAATTGATAGCTACAAGTATGTAAAACTTAACGATTACCTTGATGGCGCCATGCAGATTCATGACGACTTTGCGGGCACGTTCTATCCACCCGCGAATTACATCCAGATGGGGCAGCATCCTAACGTACCGAACAACAAGGCATTTCCAGTCACCGACTCGAAGCTGGTTTTTCGTCTGAGAGTCACGCGGCGGTTTATCAACATGGTGGTTATTCCCGAGCAGACCATGTTCAGGGTGTATGTCACGACGACAACGTCTGACCCATTGAATACGCCGGTCTATACCATCAGCTACAGCGGAACAATCCAGGTACCACAAAGCTGTGCGATAAACGCAGGGCAGGTGGTGGAGTTTGATTTTGGCGACATTGGCGCATCGCTGTTCAGTCAGGCCGGAGCTGGTAATCGTCCCGAGAAAGTCTCGCCGCAAAGCAAAACCATTGCCATTAAGTGTACCAATGTGGAAGCCAATGCTTATCTGACGATGCGTATCGAGGCGGAAAAAGTTTCAGGTAATGCGCTGGTTTCCAATAATGCAGATTTGGGTTTTGTGGTGGCAAACGAGAGCGGTACACCTTTGACGCCGAACAATCTGAACAGCAAAATTCCGTTCCGCCTGGACGACAACGCGCAGGCTCAGGTAGGGATCCGGGTCTGGCCGGTGAGCATCACGGGTAACAAGCCTGCAGAAGGACGTTTCACCTCTCGCGGTTATCTGCGTGTGGATTACGATTAAGGGGAAATGATGCTGAACGGGAAAGGGTATCTCGCCGCAGTGGCTCTGGTGATGCTTCATGCAAACGTGCAGGCTGCCACTGCACTGGGAGAGATTAACATTCAGATGTCCGGAAATATTGTCGATTTCACCTGTGTAGCAGAGGGGAGCGATAGCGACAAGACCGTCACGTTAGGCACCTGGCCGACTAAACAGCTCAGCTCCACCGGGAGCCGCACGCAGCCTATGCCGTTTACGCTGAAGCTGACCGACTGCCCGCCGGGGGCGGCGTCTATTACGTTTTCGGGTAAAGCCGACGGAAGCAATAACGGGTTGCTGGCGCTGAATGACGCCAGTACAGCAAGTCATGTCGCCGTTGAGATCAGGGATGCGGATAAAACGCGCCTGCCGCTTCAACAGGCCAGCCAGCCAGTCACGGTTGATGCGCAGGGGAATGCGGTGTTGTCGTTTTATGCCAATTATATCGCGACTGCTGATAACCCTCAGCCCGGACGGGCTGATGCAGATGCCACTTTCATGATTAACTATAATTAGCACTGACCGCACTCCCTGCAGCTCAGATAAGCTGCAGGGAGTGAATTCAGGTTATAGCAGTTCGTGCGCTTTGGCGTAATCAATTAATTCCACGATACTTTGCACGCCCAGCTTGGAATAAATGTTGGATTTGTGCGCACTAATGGTTTTGTTACTCAATAGTAGCTGTTCAGCTATTTCCTTATTGGATAATCCATTCGCCAGATAACGTAATACCGTGACTTCACGATTCGATAATGGCATATCCACTGCGATCCCTTTCCCTGAACCCTGGTGATTTATAAAATTCAGCGTTTCCGACGGGAAAAAAGAATAGCCCATCAGGATCATATCTACGGCATTGTAGATCTCACCCAGGTCTTTTCGTTTACTGACAAAGCCATTTGCCCCGGCTCGAATGGCACGGCCTGAGTAAAACAACTCTGATTTCGACGAGAGGAACAGAATCTTAATGTTTTTATTTAAGTTTCTGATTCTCTTTAGTAAAGCGAAAGCATCTGTACTGGTGAGTTCGATGTCAAGGATCACCATATCAATAGGGTGATTACGGATACAGTCAAGGACTTCATGGCTGTCGCCAGACTTGAGCTTGACGGTGATGTTTTTATTTTTCTGTAGCAGGACTTCTATCGACATTCTGACAATAGGGTGTTCGTCCATAATGATAACGGATGCCGGTTTCATTTTTAATGCCTCAGATTGTTAAAAGCGTTATGTAGAGTTTTGTAAAACTCACGAAATGCCGGAAGGATATAATGTGCAGATCCCTATACCGAAGTATTTCCCTGGAAAGAGCGAAAGCATCCTTGTTTACGTAATGAAAAGAACTATGCCTCAGCGCGGTCATCTCATTTGGCTGGTGTTGGCAAAAAGGTTTTTCTTATTCAGATTTGGTACGCATCTTATTATACAGGGTAAGTTTTTTCCGAAAACCCTGTAAATTAATATCCGTGTGTTGGTTTGTATTATCTTCTGGATCTGAATAGCTAATTTTTTAAAATTAGCGGAAATATCCTGGTATCTCATTTACCGCATATTTTCGTCTTTATGTAATAACAAAAAATAACAGATATCTCTGTATGTTGATTAATTGTTAACAAAATTACGCCTTTTTTAAAGGGGCGAACCCGCTGTGGAGAGGTTAAAAATTACCCTCACAGGCCGTCAGACCTTCATCTGAAAGTTCTTACGTTGATCTGGATAACGGTGTCTGCTGTACAGGAGAACATGCTGACCGCTTCGCTTTTTACTCCTGGAAGGTGTCACCAAGCTGCTTGTTTTTACATCATTATCATCTTATTAACGCCTTCTGCATTCACTTAACGGATGGAGGAAAGTTCTGCTGTTTCGTCAATTTGTGGTATTTCACAAGGTTCACGCCCATAAATTAGGAATAGTTATAATTTCGATTTTATTGTTAAGAATTAACATTGTTGCAACGTAAGTGGTAAGTAAATTCCTAAACCGCTTTAGGAAATAAGGGGTTAGGATGTGAGTGAAAACGTGCAGTCTGAGAGATTATTAAGAAGATGCAGCAATTCCTGGCGATGGCTTAGCCCGAGTTTCAGCAGGATGCAGCTAAGACGATAGATAATGCGGCTATAGGGACGATTCTGCATATGGGCAATCTGACGTAATGTCTTGCCCCGGGAAAGCTCCTGCAGGATGGGCCATTCATTACGCGAGAACCAGTCTTTCCCGGTACCCTGCGGGGGGCGGGTATCCAGCAGGCTGTGCTGGAGCGCAGTGGTGTTCAGCTGACGTTCGAGCACATGAAAGGGACCTGCCGCTTTGCAGAAGAGGCGGGTGTCGTAATTATCGGCCCGGACCAACAGCCAGGGCGTAAGGAAAGGAGGAAACAGGCTATGCCGTCTCAACTGATCCAGTTTCTCCAGAAGCCCCGTGGAGCGGCTTTCAATATCCACGACCAGACGGGCTGATGGCCACTGCGTCTGAGCGACAAGGGCGTCGTCCAGCGTGGCGTAGTCGCAGCAACTGCTCAGGGGAAACTGCCCGTTGAGAAAACCGGTGCGCAGGAAGTGATCCTCCGTCACCAGAAGGATAAACGGGGCGTCTGTTTTGCGGGGCTGGCTGATGGACTGGCTCAAAAATTCGAGTCGGTCGAAAAAGGGGGGAGCAAAAGGCGAGTGCGTAAATCCCAATGCATCACTTCCTGTACGCCGCCGCCTGTAACGGCGCACTGTCATTCGCATGGTCTCCCTCCTGGAAATGGCTTTTTAATCCTCCGGCCATGTCCAGGACGGCCAGTAATACCCCTGGCCGAGATCTGCGCCCGCCTGCAGTGCCCAGGTGTGATCGCGCTCAGTTTCAATCCCTTCGATAAGAACTTTCCCGGCAAGCTGAAAGCAAAGTGAAACCAGTTGCCTCAGCGCAGGGGTGGCGCGTAAGCGCCAGAAAGCTTCTTTATCAATCTTGATGCCGCTTAACGGTAGGCGACAGGATATAAACGACGATATTAATACTTCATCAATATCATCCAGCCAGATGCTGTGCCCCTGCCTTCTGAGTTGCTGCAGGTTCTGAATGACGCTCTGTTTCTGTGCAACAGACAGCGCCAAAAAAGCCGCGAGATCGACGATCTCAATATTCAGCGGAGCCCCACTCAGCCGGATAAGTCGCTGAAAAGATTCTGACTCTGTCAGGACGGTTATCGGCAGATTAATAAAAAGGTTATGACAGTGCGGTGTATTTTTTAACGCGACAAGCTGCGCTTCAAGCAGGGTTATCGACTCTTCTGCGGACTGACGATGGAAAAACGCCTCACTGTGCCGTGTTTCGGACATGATGCTAAGCACCTCAGCGCCAATCTGACGCAAAGAGGTGAGGGCGACAATGGGCTCAAGTTTAATGCCGACGATGTCCTGAGAAAGGGTCTGTAGCTGGGGGGGCGTATAGATCAGGTTTTGCGCTGTCACTCCATTGTCCTGTTGTCTGTCAGCCTCCGGGCGGCCGGGATACCTCTTACTAGTGTGACGAGGTGACGTTCAGGAAAACAGCAGGCGTTACTTAAATGCCACTAAGCCTTTTCGCAGCGCATAATTTTACGGTGAATTTGATGAAAATGTTGAAAAAACAGCCGTATTTACAACCGACTAGTCGTTATTGGGCCTGAAAACGGAAAAGGCATTGACTCACCTGACATTGACCGTATAATTCTTCGCGTTTCACCACCGCGAAGTTCACTCTTCTCAGTGCGCCCTTAGCTCAGTTGGATAGAGCAACGGCCTTCTAAGCCGTAGGTCGTAGGTTCGAATCCTACAGGGCGTGCCATTTGATCCCCGTAATCCCCCAGACTCCATCGCCATACTTGAACTGAAACATATCCCTGCTTAACTCAATGGTGATTAATCCTGTGATGAGGACTCAGCCATGGCATATGTCGACAAAGCGCTTCGGTTTAATCCTGCCTCTCCTGTCTTTCAGGAGAATCTTCACGACGTCTATCACCATATGCGAAACCATCAGCCGGTGACGCGAATCGGGAAAACATGGGTGCTTACCCGCTATCAGGACGTGTATCAGGCAATGAAAGAGCGTGCATTCGTCTCTTCAGGTATCCCTGAAGACGTGCATGCTGTACTGGAAAAAGAGTGTTTTAACCTTCCGCCCCGGCTGCGGGATCTTCTCTACGGCATTGTCCTTTTTGAGGAGGGAAGTGTTCATCGCGCTCACCGTCAGGCTCTGCAAGCTCTGTTTACCGGCGAATCCTGGAGGGCATTAACCCATCTCATCTCACACGAATCACATTCAGTGGTAGCCGCTTTACCCACAGCTCGCCCGTTTGACGGAGTTCGGCAGATTGCAGCGCCGCTATGGGGGAAGCTTTTCACCGTATGGCTTAACCTGCCGCAGGCGCAACAGGAGGTGGTGGAGCAAGAGAAAAGTGCCATCAGGCTATTGCTGGATCCCAGCGCCATTGACCGTGAGGGGCTTCAGAGGCTGATAAAAGCGCTCTCCCGTCTGGATGATAGCTTTCTCCAGCTCGCACAGGCGCACAGAGAAGGTTACGATTCGCTGTTTTATCGCAGCCTGCTGAAAGGATATGGCGGAGATGGGAATGCGCTTTATGAGCGGTTTAGCACGGACTGCATCACGATGCTTATTGGCGGCAGTGAAACCAGCGAAGCGCTAACCGGAAATCTGCTCTATATGCTGGCATTGCATCCGGAATTGCAGGATGGGGTCAGAAATAACACGCTGCGGATGAAAGAGATAGTAAGCGAAACGATGCGCTTTGAATCCCCGCTTCAGATGGGTAGGCGGAATGTTGCGGCTCCTGTGCATTTTCTGGGGCGTGAACTGAAGGCTGGCGATAACGTGTTACTGTGCCTTGGCTCCGCTAACCGGGATGAACGCGTTTTTGAAGAGGCGTCGCGCTTTATTCCGGGCAGAAAGAATGCACAGCGACAGCTAGGGTTTGGAGCAGGTGTGCACCAGTGCATCGGGCAGTTGCTGGCGCAGTTTCAGGCTGAAAATCTGGCGGCGGCCCTGAGCAAGCGAGGGATTACCGCTTTGGACGGTGAGGCGAAATGGTCGAATCGAAGTCTGATCCTGAGAACGCTGGAGACACTTCCGCTTAAGATCGACTAATGCGATAACAGGACAATGACATGAAGGGAGTCATTTTTTTCTAATGCCCTGTGGTCGAATTTTTATTCTTTTCTTTTCGGTTAAATAACGGCTTAATAAATAGAGTGCTAATTATCTTTTATTAGGGCAGTCCTTAAGGATTTCTTAATCTTTATTTTTCTCCATTCTTAAATCTGGATTTTTATCACTTTAAACACCTCTATAATGAAATTTTACACTTTTACGCTAAAACTGGATTGATACTAATTATCATTAGCGTTTTTGTATGCTTTAATCCTGTCCCACAAAGCTATGCGTTGTTAATCACGTTGGTCAATTAAGGATATGTTCATGAATTCTCGTCTGCTGTCATGTTTCTCCCTTGCCTTGTTGTCTTCATCACTTTTACTTTCTACACAATCAGTTGCGGCCGATAACAACGAGGGTATCGTTGTCTACAACGCGCAGCACGAAAACCTGGTTAAGTCGTGGGTTGACGGTTTTACTAAAGAAACCGGTATTAAAGTGACTCTGCGTAACGGTGATGACAGCGAGCTGGGTAACCAGCTGGTTCAGGAAGGCAGCGCATCGCCAGCAGACGTATTCCTGACGGAAAACTCGCCGTCCATGGTTCTGGTGGATAATGCCAACCTGTTCGCGCCGCTGAATGCAGATACCCTGAAGCAGGTACCAGCAGAATATCGTCCGGCGCACGGTCGCTGGATCGGGATTGCTGCCCGCAGCACGGTGTTCGTGTATAACCCGGAAAAACTGACCGAACAGCAGCTGCCAAAATCGCTGATGGATCTGGCGAAACCTGAGTGGAAAGGCCGTTGGGCGGCATCACCGTCAGGCGCAGATTTCCAGGCCATCGTGAGCGCAATGCTGGCCCTGAAAGGCGAGAAGGCGACTCTGGAATGGCTTAAAGCGATGAAAACCAATTTTGTTGCCTACAAAGGTAACAGCACCGTCATGAAGGCCGTCAATGCCGGTCAGATTGATGGCGGCGTGATTTATCACTACTACCGTTTTGTCGACCAGTCCAAAACGGGTGAAAACAGCAAAAACACCCAGCTCTACTACTTCAAACACCAGGATCCGGGCGCGTTTGTGAGCCTCTCCGGCGGTGGTGTACTGGCATCCAGCAAACACAAAGAGCAAGCACAGGCGTTCATCAAATACATCACGGGTAAAGAAGGCCAGGAAAGCCTGCGTACCAACAATGCCTTTGAATATGCTGTGGGTGTAAATGCTGCCTCTAACCCGAAACTTGTTCCGCTGAAAGATCTCGATGCGCCGAAAGTTGAACCTTCAACGCTCAACAGTAAAAAAGTTATCGAGCTGATGACACAAGCCGGTCTGCTGTGATCCTGAGAGTAAAGTGAACGTCTTATGTCTGGTCTAAGTCTCGACATCGGCAAAAACAGAGTGCAGGAGCCTGCTCGCAGGCGTCCTGCACTGCCGATGGTTGCGTTAGCTGTCCTGTTTTCATTAATGGCGCTTCTGCCTTTAGGTTTTATCATTGCCATTGGCATTGAGACGGGCTGGGAGACGATTAAGGCGCTGGTGTTCCGCCCGCGTGTTGCTGAGTTGCTCAGCAACACGCTGTGGCTGACGGCGTTAGCGGTTCCGCTTTGTATTGTGACAGGCGTAGCAATCGCCTGGCTCACAGAGCGCACGCAGCTTGCCGGACGAGGGATCTGGTCTGCGCTGGCGGTGGCTCCGCTGGCTATCCCCGCGTTTGTACAAAGTTATGCGTGGGTAAGTGTTGTCCCGTCGATGCATGGACTTTCTGCAGGCGTGTTCCTCTCCGTGCTTGCCTACTATCCCTTTATCTATATGCCGGTAGCGGCGGTGCTGCGCCGCCTTGACCCGACGCTGGAAGATGTGGCCGCTTCGCTCGGCACGCCGCCGTGGCGGGTCTTTTTCCGCGTGGTGCTGCCACAACTCAAGCTGGCTATCTGCGGCGGCGCGCTGCTGGTGGCGCTGCACCTGCTGGCGGAATATGGCCTGTACGTGATGATCCGTTTTGATACCTTCACCACGGCGATTTATGACCAGTTTCAGTCTACCTTCAGCGGTCCTGCCGCAAACATGCTGGCGGGTGTACTGGCCCTGTGCTGTCTGGCTATCTTAGTGCTGGAAGGCGTGACGCGCGGAAAAGCACGCTACGCGCGCATTGGTGCTGGTGCCGCACGTGAACAGAAGCGCTGGCCGCTGAAACCCGCTGCGGCTGCGCTGGGTCAGCTGTTTTTCATCGTGCTGATTGTTCTGGCACTGGGCGTGCCATTAATTGTTCTGTGTCGCTGGATTTGGCTCGGCGGTGTGCAAAACTGGATGAGCGCCGATCTCTGGCACTCACTGCGCCAGACGCTGATGCTTGGTGTGGGTGGTGCTCTGTTGACGACAGCGTGTGTGATCCCCATCGCCTGGCTCGGAATTCGCTACCCCCACCGCGTTTTTCGTATGCTGGAAGGCTGCATCTACATCACCAGTTCGCTGCCGGGGATTGTCACCGCGCTTGCGCTGGTCACTGTCACCATTCATTACGCCCGTCCCATTTACCAGACGGAAATTACCCTGTTCCTTGCCTATCTGCTGATGTTTATGCCCCGCGCGCTCATTAACCTGCGTGCCGGGATAGCACAGGCACCGGTGGAACTGGAAAACGTGGCGCGCAGTCTTGGCAGTACGCCGGCGAAGGCACTATGGAGCGTCACGATGCGGCTGGCTGCGCCAGGTGCGGCAGCGGGGGCGGCACTTGTTTTCCTCGGTGTCAGCAACGAGCTGACTGCGACTCTGCTGCTCTCTCCGCTGGGCACGCGCACGCTCTCCACCGGGTTCTGGGCGCTGACCAGTGAAATTGACTATGTGGCCGCAGCGCCTTACGCAATGCTGATGATCCTGATTTCACTCCCGCTGACCGCCATTCTCTATATGCAGTCGAAAAAAATTGCAGGGCTTTGACATGCTTGAATTAACCTCCATTTCTAAAACATTCTCTGATGTGCAGGTGCTCGACAGCTTAAACCTGAGCGTTGCCCCCGGGAGCCGGACGGCAATTGTCGGGCCATCCGGGTCAGGTAAAACCACGCTGCTGCGAATTCTTGCCGGGTTTGAAACACCGGACACCGGGCGTATTGTCATGCAGGGGCGAACGCTGTTCGATGAGAACAGTTTTGTCCCCGCCCACCTGCGCGGGATCGGTTTTGTTCCTCAGGAGGGCGCATTGTTCCCGCATCTTAATGTGGCAGATAACATTGCCTGGGGGCTGGACGGTACCCGTCATGAGAAGCGTCAGCGTATTGAAGCGCTGATGGATATGGTTTCGCTGGACAGGCAGCTTGCGACACACTGGCCGCATGAGATTTCCGGTGGGCAGCAGCAGCGTGTGGCGCTGGCCCGTGCGCTGGCCCAACGTCCTTCATTGATGCTGCTGGATGAACCTTTCTCGGCTCTGGATACGGGCCTGCGCGCGATGACGCGCAAAGCAACGGCCGATCTGCTGGCCGAAGCGGGCGTTGCCTCCATTCTGGTCACCCACGATCAGAACGAAGCGTTGTCGTTTGCCACCCAGGTTGCCGTCATGCGTGCCGGACGTTTTACCCAGGTTGGTACGCCTTATGAAGTCTACACGCAGCCTGTTGACGAAGAAACGGCGCTGTTTCTTGGAGATGCGGTGATCCTGCCAGCTCAGCTCAATGCCGGGAGTGCCCTGTGCGCGCTGGGTGAGGTGCCGACGGACAACGCGCATGCGACAGGAGAGGGCAGGGTAATGATGCGCCCCGAACAGCTGCGCGTAACGGCATGTGCAGCGCATGAAAGCCCGATCTCGATTCTTGATGTGGATTTCACCGGTCAGCTGTCGACGCTCACCCTGGGATTAGCCGGGCAACAGCAGCCTGTGATTCTGAAGACGGTAAGCCAGCCTGGGTGGAACCCTGGGACGTCGGTACGCATTGATATTGCTGGCACGGCGCGTGTTTTTGAATATTCTTAATAGTCGTTAGTAATTTCATGCAACGGGTTGTTATAAAAGAATTTTCCAGGACGTATGGCATTTCCTGAGATTCTCTACCATGCTCATAAAACCTCACCATAATGTGTGAGGTTTTTCGTAGTTGCTGATTAATCTCAAGGAAAAAGGTTATGAAAAAGACAACAGCTATTTTGTTGGGAACTGCGTTACTGTTTACGACCAATGCGTTTGCTGCCCAACTGCTGACAAAAAATGAGTTCAAGAAAGTTGCGTCTCAGTATCAAAAAATCGGTACGGTAAGCACCTCGAATGAAGTATCGGTGGATGACGCAAAAAAAGAGCTGATTGAAAAAGCGGATAAGAAAGGCGCGGATGTGCTGGTGCTCACTTCAGGTAACACCAACAATAAAATTCACGGTACGGCGAATATTTACAAGAAAAAATAATGACACCACAGCCACTCCGGTATCGGGGTGGCTGCCCGAGGTGCCACCCAATCCCTTGCTACCTCCAGCATGAAGTGTTAAAACGTGCCCCTTCTAAAAAAGAGACAGGGGTAGGACGTGAAAGACGCGTCATCCGCTTCAGGCAACGGTAGTACTGAAGCTTCGTCGGAACAGAATCCGACGCTGCAACGTGGTTTGCAAAATCGACATATTCAGTTAATTGCCCTCGGCGGCGCAATTGGTACCGGGTTGTTTCTCGGTATCGGTCCTGCGATTCAGATGGCTGGCCCGGCGGTTCTGCTGGGCTACGGTATCGCCGGGGTTATCGCCTTCCTGATCATGCGCCAGCTCGGTGAGATGGTCGTTGAAGAGCCGGTTTCAGGCTCCTTCGCACACTTTGCTTATAAATACTGGGGCCCGTTTGCAGGCTTCCTGTCCGGCTGGAACTACTGGGTGATGTTCGTGCTGGTGGGGATGGCTGAGCTGACGGCGGCTGGCATCTATATGCAGTACTGGCTGCCGGACGTTCCGACGTGGATTTGGGCGGCGGCCTTCTTCATTATCATTAACGCCGTTAACCTCGTGAATGTGCGCCTGTATGGTGAAACCGAGTTCTGGTTCGCGCTGATTAAAGTGCTGGCGATTATCGGTATGATCGGCTTTGGCCTCTGGCTGCTGTTCTCAGGTCACGGTGGCGAGCGTGCCACTATCGACAACCTGTGGCAACACGGCGGTTTCCTGGCAACGGGCTGGAAGGGGCTTATTCTCTCTCTTGCCGTGATTATGTTCTCCTTTGGCGGCCTGGAGTTGATTGGCATCACCGCTGCTGAAGCGCGCGATCCGCATAAAAGCATTCCTAAAGCGGTCAACCAGGTGGTGTACCGTATTCTGCTGTTCTATATCGGTTCGCTGGTGGTGCTGCTTGCGCTCTACCCGTGGGTTGAGGTGAAGTCTGACAGCAGTCCATTTGTGATGATTTTCCACGATTTGAACAGCAACGTGGTGGCCTCTGCGCTGAACTTCGTCATTCTGGTTGCATCACTCTCGGTCTATAACAGCGGTGTCTACTCCAACAGTCGCATGCTGTTTGGCCTCTCTGTGCAGGGCAACGCGCCGAGGTTTCTAACCCGCGTCAGCCGTCGTGGCGTGCCGGTGAATTCGCTGTTGCTTTCTGGCGCTATCACGTCGCTGGTGGTGTTGATTAACTATCTGTTACCGAAAGAGGCCTTTGGCCTGCTGATGGCGCTGGTGGTTGCCACGTTGCTCCTGAACTGGATCATGATCTGCCTGGCGCACCTGCGTTTTCGCGCGGCGATGCGCCGCAAGGGGCGTGAAACACAGTTTAAGGCGCTGCTCTATCCGGCAGGTAACTATCTCTGTATCGCTTTCCTGGGGCTGATTCTGGTGCTGATGTGCACGATGGATGAGATGCGCCTGTCGGCGATGCTGCTGCCAGTGTGGGTGATTTTCCTGTTTGCGGCGTTTAAGCTTTCCCGCAAGAAATAGTGCAGTTTTCGCCCGGTAGCGTTGCGCTTACCGGGCTTAAATGCTTATTTCGCGATAACACCTGCCAGAGATCGAATGTCGTTTCCGGTGGGGGACTGGTGAATACGCAGCCCAAATTCATCCACCACCGCGAAAATATGGTCGAAGATGTCGGCCTGAATCTCCTCATATTCTGCCCAGATCACCGTGTTGGTGAAGGCATATATTTCAATCGGCAGACCATTCGCGTCAGGCGCTAACTGGCGCACCATCAGCGTCATATCTTTGCGAATACGCGGGTGATTGCGCAGATATTCATTCAGGTAGGCGCGGAAGGTGCCAATATTGGTCATCTTACGCAGGTTTAATACCGACTCCCCTTCACCGTTCTCCTGATTCCACAGGTTTATTTCCTCGTGCCGCGCGGCCATATAGGGCTTAAGCAGCTTCGCCTGAATCAGGTGCTGCTGTTCCTGCTCGTTGAGAAAATGAATGCTGGTGGTATCAATATTCAGACTGCGCTTAATACGTCGCCCGCCTGAAGCCGACATTCCGCTCCAGTTGATAAAGGCATCGGACACCAGCGCCCATGTTGGGATCGTTGTGATGGTGTTATCGAAGTTTCTTACTTTCACGGTGGTCAGGCCAATATCCGTCACCGTGCCGTTCGCGCCGAATTTAGGCATTTCCAGCCAGTCGCCCAGCTTGAGCATATCGTTGGCGGACAGCTGTATTCCGGCGACCAGCCCCAGAATCGGATCTTTAAATACCAGCATGAGGACTGCGGCCATCGCACCCAGCCCGCTAATCAGAATGGCGGGGGATTGTCCAATCAGCAGGGAGATAATTAAGATGCCAACCAGAATCGCACTCACCAGCTTGATTCCCTGGAATATCCCCTTTAGCGGCAGCTGTGACGCGGTGGCCATTTTCTGCGACAGATTGAAAATCACATCCAGCAGGGAGAAGAAGGAGAGAAGCGCATAGACCATTACCCACAGCTTCGCGCAGGTGGTGAGTATTTCAGCCGCTTCGCTGCCTTTTTGCAGCCACAAAACCGCCTGAACGTTAACGATTATCCCCTGAAGGGTAAAGGCCAGACGGTGAAATAACTTATTCTGGGTAATGATCTGTAACCACAAATGGCTACTGGCCTGCGCGCGTTTCTCAAAAACACGCAGTACCCCTTTGTGCAGAATAAAATGAACGATAAGGGCAGTAAGAAAAATAATACCAAAGATAATCACTAAAGAAGTGGTGTGATTAATTTCAATGCCTAACTCTTCAACCTGAGCAATTAATTCCTGCATAACGTCTCCTGTATTGATGCAGCCCCATAATGGCGGCTGCAAACCTGTTATGCAAATCTGCCTGGCTTATTTAGTGACGTGGCAGGTCTTCACCACGGGCAGACACAGACGATGACGCATACGTAATGTCGCCAGCGCAAGGATAAGCATCAAACCTGTTTCGACGGCCAGGAAGAGGTTTATCGCCTGAGTATAATCCCCGTGATGATTCCTCAGCCCGTGCAGCAAAATTGCGCCGAAAATGGCCGGACCAAGACCGAGTGCCGCCTGCTGAAGCGTACTCAGGATCGCACTCGCGGCACCGGCATCATCAGGCTGGATGTCGCGCATCCCGATGCGGTAGAAGCTGTTGACGATCAGCGCCTGTCCATAGCCAACCAGGCCGGTCGCCGGAACCAGGGTCAGCGTTGTGTTGTTCATGCCCCAGAGGCGGAATGTGGCGATCAACGCCAGCAGGCCGATAATCTGGATCGCCAGCCCGGTCAGCAGGATCGTGCTGGTGCTGTAGCGGGCGATCATACGCGGGGCAAACCATGCTGAAATAAAGTAGGTCACACCCAGGGCGATAAAACTGTTCCCCGATTGCCACGGCGCCATCCCGAGACCGGTTTGCATGGTCAGCGCCATACAGAACATAAACCCGGACCAGACGCTGAAAAAGAGCATCGCAATCAGCACGCCAAAGCGAATGCTGCGAAGCTGTATCAGACGCGGTGGGATCAGCGGATGGGCATCCTCACGCTCTTTTTTACGGGCATTCAATACCATCAGATATCCCAGCGGGATAATCGCAATCAGCGCGGCCTTCAGCGGCCATGACCAGTGCCACTGCGGGCCGAGGGCCATCGGGAACAGCAGACAGCAGAGGATCACTGCCAGCAGGACGGTGCCCGCCCAGTCAATGCGCGACGGCGTTTCGCGACGGGTTTCCGGCACATAGCGACGGCTCAACGCCAGAACCACCAGACAGATTGGCACGTTGATAAAGAACGCGTTACGCCAGCCCAGCCCGGCGATATCCGCCGATACCAGCCAGCCGCCACCCATCTGCCCGACGATAAACGCGATCCCGCCGATCCCGCCAAAGAGGCTTATCGCTTTGGCGTGGGCCGTACCTTTTAAGGTGATATGCAGCGTGGCGAGTATTTGCGGCATGATCAACGCCGCGCCAGCACCCTGCACAATGCGCGCGGCAAGCAGTTGTTCAATATTCCCCGAAATCCCGCACAGCAGCGAGGCCAGGCCAAAGATTGCCACTCCCCACATAAACAGACGACGACGGCCAAGGTTGTCCCCCAGCTTGCTGCCGAGCGCGAGACAGACGGCGAAGGCCACGCCGTATAGGGCGACAATCAGCTCCAGCTCGGTGGCGGTGGCATGCAGAGAATGGGTGATGGCGTCCAGCGCCACGTTGGTGATTGAGGTATCAATCATGGGCAGCATCTGGCCGGTTAACAGCAATATCAGGCCTGCGCGACCCGGTGAAACAACTGACGTATTCATGGTAACTCCATTGCGTCATTCATCAGATGGTCGTAGCATCAACTATCTGATAAACGGGTACCAGTTCTTGCTTATACTGGTACTGGCACTACCATGCAGGGGGATTTATGGCGCTGATGTCTGAACCTGTCGTCTCACTTCAGGATGACACCCGAAAACAGCTGGGGGCATTTCTGCGTGCCCGTCGCGAAAGCCTTGATCCGCAGCGTCTCGGCCTTCCGCGCAGTGGTCGTCGACGCACGCCAGGGTTGCGCCGGGAAGAGGTCGCTCTGTTGGCTGACGTGGGTGTGACCTGGTACACCTGGCTTGAGCAGGGCCGGGATGTTAATCCTTCCAGCGCGGTCATGGCCGCCGTCGCAAAAGCACTGCAATGTACCCCGACTGAAGCACGGCACCTGTTTGTGTTGGCCGGATTACCGCCGGGTGAAGCACCGCAGGCGACCTGCTGCGAGGGGATCAGCGAAGGTACGCGCCGCCTGCTGGATACGCTGATGCCAAAACCGGCCAGTATTCAGAAACCGAATTTCGACATCGTGGCGTGGAACGACAGCTTTGGTCATCTGATGGGGGTCGATTTCAATGCTATCCCACCGGAAGATCGCAACTGTATTTATCTGTTCCTCACGCATCCTGCGTGGCGTGCTCGTCTTGGCCGGCGCGACGATGTGCTGCCGATATTTGTCTCCTATTTCCGGGCGGCGATGGCCGAGCACCGGGGTGACCCGCTCTGGGAAGCTAAACTGGCACGCTTCTTCGCGGTATCTGACGAGTTTAAAACCCTGTGGCACCAGCGCAACGACGTGCGCGGCGTGGAAAACCAGCTCAAGCTATTCACCCATCCTGAACTTGGGGAGTTTACCCTGCAACAAATGTACTGGTACTCTGCTCCTCGCAACGGTTCGCGACTGCTGGTTTATCTGCCAGTGGATGACGCGGGGGAGAAAGCAATGGAATGGCTGGCGGAGCAGGCAAAATGAACGTTACCCGAAAACAGGAGCGGCTTTTACGTCGCGCACTCGATGAGTGGCAACAGGACGGCGTATTAACCCCCGAGGAACATCAACGGCTAACCGGGACCCTGAAACGCGTCACCATGGACTGGCAGCGCCTCAGCCGCTACGCCTTCTGGACGGCACTCGCCTGCGTGATCATCGCCATTGGCAGCCTGTTCTCCGACAGTGAGTTGATGGCGCGTATTATCGAATTCTTCGCTTTCTCTTCTTTCGCCCGCATCGGGTTACCGGCGGTGATTGCGGTGCTGTTTTATCTGTGGGGATTCAGCCGACAGCGGCGGGAAACCCAGTGGCACTACAGTACTGAGGCGATCCTGTTCCTCGGGGTCTTCTTTACCGCCATCGCGCTCTGGCAGCTTGGTGAACGGCTCGATAACGGCAGCGGCCACGTGGCGCCGTTGTTCCTGGCAGGCTGTGTGATTTACGGACTGGTGGGCTTTTTTGGTCGCTCGGGGCTGGTGTGGCTGTTTTTCCTGCTCTCACTTGGCAACTGGTTTGGTGCTGAGACGGGCTATGTATCCGGCTGGGGCGCGTACTGGCTGGGGATGAACTACCCGGTACGGTTTATCTTCTTTGGCGGCGGGCTGCTGGCGTTGTGCTGGGTTCTGCGGGCGTTATTGCAGGCGCGACAGCTCTACACGACCAGCAAAGCGATGGGGTTAACGTACCTGTTTGTTGCCCTGTGGATCATGTCGATATTTGGCAATTACGATATTGATAACTGGTACAGCGTGACGCAGGCATCGCTTCTGCCGTGGGCGCTGCTGTTTGCGGTGGCTGCGGTAATCTGTATTTATATCAGCCTGAAAACCGACGACGGTATGCTACGCGGCTTTGGCCTGACGTTTCTTGCCATCAACCTTTATACCCGCTATTTCGAGTACTTCTGGGACGGCATGAATAAGGTGGTGTTCTTCCTGATTCTGGCGGCGTCGCTGGCGGTGATAGGGCGGTATGCGGAGAGAATTTGGCATGCTGGCGGCCGGTAAAACGTAACGGGCCGCACTGAGCGGCCCGTTTTGTTTAGCACTCGGTCACAACCGTGCTCAGCGGCAGGCGAGATTTCGGCAGCGTGGCATTGAAATCTTCCACGCTGTGGTGGCCAACAGGCACCACCACCAGGCTGGTAAAGCCTTTCTCTTTCAGACCAAATTCTTCGTCGAGGATCGCGGCGTCGAAACCTTCAATCGGTACCGCATCCAGACCCATCGCCCCCACACCCAGCAGGAAGTTACCGACGTTCAGATAAACCTGTTTCGCCATCCACTGGTCGTCATCTTTCAGATCCACGCGGTGCATGTCAGCAAAATAGGTGCGGCCTTTGTGGTTCGCGGCTTTCGCTTCTGGTGTCGCAAAGCGGCCATCAGCTTCTTCCTGATCCACGACGCGTTCCAGCCAGGCATCATCCATCGCCGTTTTCGCGCAGAACACTACCACGTGAGAAGCATCCAGCATTTTGCGTTCGTTGAAGACATAGGTGCCCGCAGCAGACTTCGCCACGCGTGCTTTACCTTCCTCGGTGCTGGCAACAATAAAGTGCCACGGCTGGGAGTTGGTGCTGGACGGGCTGTACTGCAGCAGGGTTTTGATTTTTTCCGCTTCTTCAGCGGTCAGTTTTTTGCTTGCGTCGAACGCCTTGGTGGAGTGGCGTTTCAGGGCGACAGAAATGATATCCATAACAACTCCTGGTGATGAAATTCGCCCGTGTGCGGGCGCGAAAGGTGAGCAGATTACAGCGCGACGCGGAAAAAGATAAGTGCAATTCGAGCGCTTAATCTGTTCGTCTCAGACGAACAATCAAGCCGGACGGATCCACTTCTGGTCTTTTTTCGGTAGCTTATCCACCACCAGATGCCAGGAATCATTGATGAGGTCGGTAACCAGTTCCGGTGTCACATCGTCAGTGCCGTAAAGGGAAATCCAGTGCTTTTTACTCAGATGGTAGCCCGGCTCTATCCCGCGATAGATCTGCTGATTAAGCAGGGATTTCTCCGGGTCTGATTTCAGGCTAACGTGCGGGCGCCTGTGGGCAACCGCCACAATCATGAAAATTTTTCCGCCTACTTTAAACACGTCAAACCCCGGCCCAAACGGCCAGCAGTGTTCGGTGAACGGCAGCTCCAGCGCCACGCGTTTTGCGTGCTCCTGCAATGCCTTACTCTCCATCGCTCTCCTCCTGGGCAAGCCCGCGCCACATCACCTCAAAGCCGAGCGCTTTAAAATCAACGGCGCGGGAAGGATCGCGGGTGGCAAATTCCATCGTCGCTTCGGCCAGCGATAAAAACAGCGCATCGCCGAACGTTTTAAATTCATCAGACATAAATACATGACGCACCGAGCGGCGGCAGAGTTCATGCAGCTCGGGGAACATCTCTTTCACAGCCTGCTCAGTTTCAGCGTTGATCTTTTCACTCACGCCAAGCTGGCGAATCGCGGCGTGAGCGAGAGGGTTTTTGATCCCCCAGTCAACGTAGCTGTTCCAGATGTTTCGCGTGTGCTCTTTTGGCGTGGTAAGGCTGCGATCCAGGTTGGACAGCATTGCCTGACAGAGATCCTGCTTCAGGTGCAAATAGAGGGCATTCAGCAGATCGTCTTTGGTAGCAAAGTAGCGAAACAGAGTCCCTTCGGCGACGCCCGCGTTTCGGGCGATGAGTGCCGTTGAGGCGGCAATACCTGACTGTGCAAACGCCACCGTTGCGGCTTCCAGCAAGGCCTGTTTTTTATCTTCACTCTTCGGACGTGCCACTAAATTTTTCCCCCTGTCAATTATAAAAACCCTGATTGAAACACGTGCTTTGACACGCTGCAACGCGGAATGTCAAAGATCGAAAACGTCTTGACGACTTTATCATCACATCTATAATGAGTGCTTACTCACTCATAATCAAGTTTACCCCGCGCAAACCATCGGATGGGGCGCGTTTTCGGGTCAGGATATGAAAAAGCCTCAATTCATCTGCGTGGTGTTTGTCATGATTATTGCTTCAGCTGCAAGTTTACCGTTTGTCCTGAATGCCGGATTTGGCCAGTCCCCGCAGGGGGCTCAGCTCACGGAAGTCGAGGCTTCCCCACAGCATCGTGACGGGAAATTCCACAATACGTTGCCGACACCGGGTTATAACGGTGACAAGAATATGCTGGTGGCGATGTGGGAGTTTCTGACCCAAAAAACGGAAAACGCACGCCCGGCTCAGCCGCTGCCGATGGTGAAAACCGATCTTGCGAGCCTGCCGCTGGAGCAGGACACCCTGGTGTGGCTTGGTCACTCTTCCTGGTATCTCCAGCTGGCGGGCAAACGCATTCTGATCGATCCGGTGCTGGGTAACTATGCCGCGCCGTTCTCGTTCCTGAATAAAGCCTTCGTCGGCGAGTATCCATGGCGCGCTGAGAGCATGCCGGAAATCGACCTGCTGATTATCTCGCACGATCACTACGATCATCTTGATTACGCCACCATCAGGGCATTACTGCCGAAGGTGAAGCGTGTGGTGACACCGCTGGGTGTCGGATCTCACCTGCGTTACTGGGGGATGAAACCAGAGATTATCGACGAGCGAGACTGGAACCAGTCGGTGCACATCAGTGATGAATTGACGGTGCATGTACTGCCGGCGCGTCACTTCTCCGGACGCGGTATCAAACGCGATCAAACCTTGTGGGGCAGTTTTATGTTCGTTACGCCAGAGCAGAAGGTTTACTACAGCGGTGACTCCGGGTACGGCCCGCACTTCAGGGCTATCGGCGAACAGTTTGGCGAGGTGGATTTAGCCATTATGGAAAACGGCCAGTACGACCAGGACTGGAAGTACATCCACATGCTGCCGGATGAAACGGCGCAGGCTTCAGCCGATCTTAATGCAAAAGCCGTCGTGCCCGGGCATAACGGGCGCTTCGTACTGGCGAAGCACACATGGAACGACCCGCTGATCCAGCTGGCAAAAGCCAGCAAGGACAAAAACTATCGGCTGCTGACACCGGAGTTGGGTGAGCCTGTTCGGGTGAGCGATACCACGCAAACATTTCGCGAGTGGTGGGAATAATGTTTAAGCGAGAAGCTGAAGGGGAGAGCAGTATGACCATTTCCGCTCAAGTCATTGATACCATCGTCGAGTGGATCGACGACAACCTGCATCAGCCATTACGTATTGACGAGATTGCTCGCCACGCGGGTTACTCGAAATGGCACCTGCAGAGACTCTTTATGCAGTACAAAGGGGAGAGTCTGGGACGTTATATCCGTGAACGCAAGCTGCTGCTGGCGGCGCGCGATTTGCGCGAATCAGACGAGCGCGTCTATGAAATCTGCCTGCGCTACGGGTATGACTCGCAGCAGACGTTTACGCGCATCTTTACCCGCACGTTCAACCAGCCGCCCGGAGCATACCGCAAAGAGAATCATAGCCAGGCGCATTGAACATATCGAAATTCAGGCCGGGTAAGGCGTAGCCATTACCCGGCTTTTTTATGGCTTACGACGCCAGCGAAAACCAGCGACGCCAGACGAAACGCAACACGAAGAATTCGATAACCCCAAGCAGTAAAAACCACAGGCAGAACAAAATGGTGTAAAGCTGGTTAAGATCGACCATATGGAAGGTGGTAACCAGTTTCTCCGCCAGCACCAGCCCAGGCGAGGGCGCAGGAAGCAGCAGGCACGAAAGCAGGGCCAGCAATAAAATGCCTCCTGCTGTGAGCAGCGATTCTAACGGGTGTTTCATCTTAATGTTAATCGTCAGTTAAAAATGTCATTGTCCGGCATCCCGGAACGTAAAGCAATATAAACCCGCCTACTCGATTTCAAGAAAATAATCGCCGTAATCTGTGTGTCAATCACAGGAATAAAATATTACCCGGCAGATAATTAAATTAATATCGCGTTATGTCAATAAATGTCTGCGTTACGAAAATAATTTTACAAATGTATAGGTGCTAAAACCAATTAACGTGGCAATAACAATGGCTGCGATAATATATAACGCCAGGCGGCGCCCGCGATAAATACCAAACATGGATCCTCCTCGTTTAGATTTGGTTTAGAAACATTTTGTAAAAATTAGCTCATCGAAATAGTTTTAAGCAGTTTTGAATAACCGAGACGCAATTATATTGCGGTAGATCAATTTTACCCGCAAGACTTTAAAATGAATTTATTTAAGCCAGAAAGGAATTCAGGCTTCTCTTCACCGGATATTGAAGGAAAAATACGATGACTGAAAAAAAATTGTCCCCAAACGTGCCGCCTTCCGGCGGGCTGGCATATCAGCAGACCGTCGAGCAGGTGCTTACCCACACGCAGAGCCAGGCCAGCGGTCTGGACCGTGCAGAGGCGCAGGCGCGTCTGCAAAAATCTGGTCCGAACGCGCTGCCGGAGAAAAAAGGTAAACCCGCCTGGCTGCGTTTTTTGGCCCATTTTAATGATGTGCTGATTTATGTCCTGCTGGCCGCCGCCGTATTAACGGCAGTGATGGGCCACTGGGTCGATACGCTGGTTATTTTGGGTGTCGCAGTCATTAATGCGTTAATTGGTCATGTTCAGGAAAGTAATGCGGAAAAATCCCTGAAGAGTATTCGTAATATGCTCTCCAGCGAGGCGCGCGTTATTCGCAACGGCAATCATGAAACTATACGGACAACTGAAATAGTCCCGGGCGATATTATCGTATTACGTGCGGGAGATCGTATTCCGGCGGATATGCGTCTCATCGAAGCGCATAATTTACGGGTAGAAGAAGCGATTTTGACCGGTGAATCCACGGTTGTGGATAAACACATTTATCCGCTGAACGGTGAATTACCGTTGGGCGATCGTACCAACATGGTCTTCTCCGGAACGACCGTAAGTGCGGGCGGCGGCGTTGGCGTGGTCACCGCGACCGGTAAGGATACGGAACTCGGCCACATCAACCAGATGATGGCGGGCATCGAAAAGCACCGCACGCCGCTGCTGGTACAAATGGACAAGCTGGGTAAAGCGATCTTCGTCATTATTCTGGCAATGATGGCTGCGCTGTTTGTTTTCAGCCTGGTATTTCGTGAGATCCCGATGGGCGAGTTACTGCTCTCCCTGATTAGCCTGGCGGTAGCATCCGTACCGGAAGGCCTGCCGGCGATTATCTCCATCATCCTTTCTCTGGGCGTGCAGGCGATGGCGCGTAAGCGGGCCATTATCCGCAAACTGCCGACGGTGGAAACTCTGGGAGCAATGACCGTGGTCTGCTCGGACAAAACCGGCACCCTGACCATGAACGAGATGACGGTAAAAGCCATCATCACCGCTGACAGCTGCTATCGTGTAGATGGTAACAGCTACGAGCCGGTGGGCAATATTTACCTGGAGGGGAGCGACGAGCCCATACAAATCCAGCCTGGCACCATGCTGGAGCAGTACCTGCGGACCATTGACCTGTGTAATGACAGCCAGCTGATTCAGGACGAGCGCGGTCTGTGGGGGATTACCGGCGGGCCGACCGAAGGCGCGCTAAAGGTACTGGCAGCGAAAGCTCATCTTGAGCCGGTCATGACCACGCTGGTTAACAAGATCCCGTTTGACTCGCAGTATAAGTACATGAGCACCCACTACCAGGTCGGCAGTGAGGAGCAGATTTTAATTACCGGCGCGCCAGATGTGATTTTCGCCCTGTGCGCGCAGCAGCAGAGCCGTAACGGTACACAAGATTTCGACCGCGCGTACTGGGAAACCGAGATGGAGCGCTATGCGCGCCAGGGGCTGCGTATGGTGGCAGCAGCGTTCAAACCGACGAGCGGCGAGCAGGCGTTAACCCACGATGCGCTGAAGCACGGTCTAATCTTCCTCGGTATTGCCGGGATGATGGACCCACCGCGTCCGGAAGCCATTGCGGCGATAAACGCCTGTCAGCAGGCGGGGATCCGCGTGAAGATGATCACCGGCGATCACCCGCAGACGGCAATGAGCATCGGCCAGATGTTGGGGATCAGTAACAGCGAGCAGGCCGTAACGGGTTATCAGCTGGAGAAAATGGACGACGCCGGGCTGGCTGAAGCCGCGGTGAAGTATGACATCTTCGCCCGTACCAGCCCGGAGCATAAGCTGCGCCTGGTGAAAGCGTTGCAGGACAAAGGTGAAATCGTCGGCATGACCGGTGACGGTGTTAATGATGCCCCGGCGCTGCGTCAGGCGGATGTGGGCATCGCGATGGGCATCAAAGGCACGGAAGTGACCAAAGAGGCTGCGGACATGGTCCTGACGGACGATAACTTCGCCACCATCGCCAGCGCGGTGAAAGAGGGGCGTCGCGTTTACGACAACCTGAAGAAGACCATCCTCTTCATTATGCCGACCAACCTCGCGCAGGGGTTGCTGATTGTCATTGCGCTGCTGGCAGGAAATATCATTCCGCTGACCCCGGTGCTGATTTTGTGGATGAACATGGCCACTTCCGCCACGCTCTCCTTCGGCCTGGCCTTTGAGGCCGCCGAACGCAACATCATGCGTCGTCCACCACGTAAGACCGGACAGCACGTGATGGATGCCTACGCCGTGTGGCGCGTGGCCTTCGTCGGCACCATGATTGCCATTGCGGCCTTTGCACTTGAAGCCTGGCTGGCCCCGCGCGGCCACAGCGCGGAGTTCATCCGCACCGTGCTGCTACAGATGCTGGTCTGTGCCCAGTGGGTCTACATGATTAACTGCCGCAACACGGAATCATTCTCCCTGAACAGCGGCCTGCTGGCGAACAAAGGGATCTGGCTGGTGACGGGTGTGCTGTTCCTGCTTCAGGCGGCGATTATCTACCTGCCATTTATGCAGATGCTGTTTGGTACGGAAGCCCTTCCGCTGCGCTACTGGTTTGTGACCCTGGCCGTTGCAGGCGTGATGTTCTTCGTCGTCGAAATCGAGAAGCGGCTGACCCGCAGGTTCCGTAAGTCTGCATAGCGAAAACACCTCTCCCCAGGTGGGGAGAGGATTACGGAGCGGTTGCCCATAGTTCACAATGTTTTTGCACCAGAGAAATAAGCGAGCCGCCGTCGGCAATAAAGTCCCGCATGCGTTGCGCCTCGCTCTTGCCCTGCTTTAACAGCAGGGCAATTTCCGTTATCGCACTTGTCGCGCCGAGTTTCTCGGCCGACGGTGCAACCTGCTCCAGCAGCCAGTCGATCTCTTCTGCAACAGTCTTCTGCTCGCCGGTGTAAACGTCCGTCAGAATGCCCTCTAATCCGTAACGGCATGCCTGAAAACGGTTAAAACGATACAGCAGAAAATCCCGCTCCTGATGCTTATAGGGCCGCGCGGTCAATAGCCAGTGTGACGTAGCCTGAATTAACCCGGCAATATTGATCGCGTGGCCGAGCGTCAGCGGGGTATCCATCACCCGCACCTCCACGGTGCCAAAATGTGGGCTGGGACGAATATCCCAGTGCAGATCTTTAATGCTGTCGACCATGCTGGTGGCACTCAAACGGCGGAACAGCCCTTCAAACTCCTGCCAGTTGTTAACCCACGGCATTTGGCCGTTATCCGGGAATCCGGAAAAGATATTAAGCCGCGACGAGGCAAACTTCGTGTCTGTACCCTGCATGTACGGCGATGCCGCCGCCAGGGCAATGAAGTGCGGCACAAAACGTGACAGGCCGTGCAGCAGATAAATGGCGTCATCCCCGGTCCGGCAACCGATATGCACATGCTGGCCGAACACCGTCGCCTGCAAAATCAGGTAGCCAAAGCGCTCCAGCGTGATGTTATAGCGCTCGTCGTCGCACACTTCCTGACGCTGCCATTTCTGGAACGGATGCGTTCCGCCGCCGCAAATCTGAATATGCTGATCCGCTGCCGCTCGCAGGATGCTTTGCTGAATCACAGAGAGCTGTGCTGCCGCCTGGTCGATGTTCTGACACACCCCAGTAGCGATTTCGAGCATGCTTTCGGTGATGTCGTGTTTGACTTCACCGCCTTTGATGTCGTTTTTAACGGCGGCGATAAGGGCTGAGGAGTCCTGGCTGAGATCGTATCCAGGCGGGTTCACCACCTGCAGTTCGAGTTCGATGCCAAGAGTGAAAGGTTCGGAGGAATGGAAATCGGGTAAAGGCATGGCGCACTCCGTTGTCTGTTATGTGTTGAGTATAGACAACGAGGGTGGCGCGCTCGTCTCAGGGTGGTATAACTGTTAGCAGGCTTAGCAAAAGGGGAGTGACTCATGTCTGACTATCCAACCATTGCGCTGATTGGACCCGGTGCGATTGGGACCACCATTGCCGCAGTGCTGCATGACGCTGGCCGCACGCCGTTGTTGTGCGGACGCACCGCGCACCCGGAATTGCGTTTGCGTCACGATGAGGGAGAAACGGTGGTGCCCGGTCCGGTATTAACGGATCCGAGTATCATCACGCGCCCCGTTGATCTCGTTTTTGTGGCGGTAAAAACGACGCAAAATGCCGACAGCGCCGGATGGCTGCGCGTGCTGTGTGACGAAAACACCGTGGTCTGCGCCCTGCAAAATGGCGTTGAGCAAAAAGCCCAGCTTGCGCCGTGGGTCAACGGCGCAACGGTACTGCCGTCGGTGGTCTGGTTCCCGGCGCAGCGTGAGCCGGATGCTTCAGTATGGCTGCGCGCCAAACCGCGTCTGACATTGCCGGATGTCCCGCAGGCACAACGAGTGGTCGATGCCCTGCGTGGCACACGCTGTGCGGTTGAACTGTCGGCAGATTTCTCCAGTGTGGCATGGCGCAAACTGCTGCAAAATGCGGTGGCTGGCCTGATGGTGCTGGCCAATCGTCGCGCCGGGATGTTCTCTCGCGAGGATATTAGCGAGCTGGCGCTTGCGTATTTGCGTGAAGGGCTGGCCGTCGCTCGTGCCGAGGGGGCAAACCTGGACGATGAGGTGGCACAAGAGATCCTGACAAACTTCCAGCATGCACCTGCCGATTTAGGCACATCGATCCTCGCAGATCGTCAGGCCAACCGGCCCCTGGAGTGGGATATTCGTAACGGTGTTATTCAACGTTATGGTCGCGCGCACGGTATCCCGGTTCCCATTAGCGACGTGGTAGTGCCACTGCTGGCGGCAGGGAGTGAAGGCCCGGGATAAAGGAGAAAGCGGTCTTCGAGAGAGGGGAGCGCTGGCATCCATTGCGGGACATTCAGAATCGATCGTTGATGTCTGATTAATATGCCCCCTATTTCCTTCTATTGATGTGGCAAGTCATTACAGAGTTCTTGTAATTCATTGAACAGTCTTGCCACATGGAAACCGTCGCACACGGAATGGTGTACCTGAACGGCGAGAGGTAACAGTACTTTCCCATCTTGTTCGTAATATTTTGCGAGAGTGAACATCGGAGCAAAAAAGTTCTGCATATTAGCAACGTTGACATTAAAACTGGTAAAACTCACCCAGGGAATAGCCGATACGAAAAATATATTTTCCCGAGACTCTTCCTTAGGCCAATATGCAAGGTTATTACCATAGCGTGCAACGTCTTCTGAATAAGTATTCTGGAAGTGTTGAATATTGCCATCGTAATGGCTCCACATTGATGAAAAGGTCTCTGTTTCATTATGGAAAATAGTATAGTTGGGATGAATTTCATTCCAAATGACAAGCTCATTGTGCTTTATGGCCATACGAAACTCCGTATGCCTGTTGACAATTTTAGCAAGGAGGAAAATCATCGTAGGGTAGAATTTCCAGCCAACCTCTTTTATATGTTTCAGCAGCGCGGTAATGTCTATCAGAACCGTTTGGTTAAATGTACTTTGAGCAAATCCCTGAAATACCTCAAAATGCTCTTTTCTTGCCCAACGCGATAAATCAACGGGTGTATATTCTGGAATTATTTTTTTCATTTTTTATCCTTTTGCTGGCAAGCCGACAGGTTCCGAACCGTGCTGGTCGAGAACGCACTGGTGAGAGTAGCGCATCCTTATACGGGAAGAAAGGAGATGTCAGAGCATATCCGCTCTGCTGCCCGGCGAAACTGGCGCCTGATATGCACTGGCATCCGGCACGTTTTCCAAACCGAAATCTGCCCGCCAGAATTGTCCTCTTAAGCCATAGCAGAGCTCTGATGCCGAGCTTTTCAACAGGATAAAACTGTGCAAGCCAAAATCACCGGCTGCCTGAGCCTGCTGATTGCGCAGGATTTTTAGTGGAATTTTCCTTAATGCCATTAAGCGCCGAATAACGGCATCTTGCTGGATATCAAAACTGGCAATTAACGGCAGAATAGCGTCAGGGCGGGTAACGAATCCTGGATTCAGCATCTCTTTTCCTTGTCATCCCTTAAGCACAGCCAGAGTAACAGATGGCTTACCACAGGCAATTACCAGGAAAATAGAGTTGTATTTGCGGTGAAGCCAGAAATGACCTTCGGTCAGCAGAGAGATCGCCGGACCAGCATCTTTTCAGCCTTAAACACATATGCGAAACTTACCGCTTCTGAAAAAATGTGGTGGGACCCGCTCAATGTCAGAACCATCTTCGCAGTGCCTTTTCAGTGAAGGACTGATCAACTTTCCTGATGGCTATCAGGATCGTACCGTAAACGTATTCGCGCCGCCCGCGGCGGATGCACCAGCGTTTAATATCTCCCGCGATGCCCTCAACCCCGGCGAAACGCTTGCCGCGTATATCGATCGCCAGCTCGCCCTGATGGAAAAACACATCAAAGGCTGGAAGCAGGGTGAGCGTAGCGACGCGACGCTTGGCGACAGCCTTTTGCAGGGTGAAATTGTCCATGCCAGCTACCTGCGCGACGGGAAACGCGTCTGGCAGCAGCAGGCCGTGTTTACTGTCGACAGCCATAAAATTCTGGTGTTCACCATGACCTGCACTCGCGTGCTGGACGATGCCGACAGCGCGCTGTTTGGCGAACTTCTCAGGAGCTTCCGCTTCCACCAGTAACTTCAGGGACCGTTGTTATGTTTGAAGCAGCACGCGTTGGTGATGATATCGGCCACTCCGGTGCGCTGGCCGGGATGATTGCCGGAACGATTGTCGGTGGTCTGATTGCCGCCGCCGGGGGGATTCTGGCGGGGGCCATGTTTATTGCCGGCCTTGGCGCATCCTGTCTTGGTGTGGGCGTTCTGCTCGTCGGCGCCAGCCTGGCCGTGGGGTATTACACCGGGGAGCTGGCGACCGCCGCCCGGGACAGCATCGCAGACGCCGGGGCATCCAGCATGACGAAGAAAGGCGTCATCACCTCCGGCTCGCCCAATGTGTTTATCAACGGTAAACCTGCCGCCATGGCCACGGACAGCGCGGTGAAGTGCTCTGACGACGGCTCGCAGCAGATGGCCGAAGGCTCCTCGCGGGTCTCTATTAACGGTCTGCCTGCGGCTCGCATCGGGGATCGAACCACCTGCGACGCGAAGGTGATGACCGGTTCGGACAACGTCATCATCGGCGGCGATCCGCAGCAAACCCTGCCCATTCAGTCTGAAGTCCCGGAGTGGCTCTACAAAGTCTCCGATCTTACCCTGCTGTTCGCCGGGCTTATCGGCGGCTGGGGCGGTGCGGCCGGCAAAGTCGGGGCGCTGTCTAAGCTGCTGGGCAAAATCCCTGGCATTAATAAGCTGGCCCGTATCGCCTGCCGCGCCGGCACGCTGATGACCGGCGTGGCGGCGGCGGGGATCATTGCCCGCCCGGTGGATATTGTCAGCGGACAGAAGTTTCTCAGCGGGGATGACGAGCTGGATTTCGTCCTGCCTTCCCGTCTGCCGGTGCGCTGGCAGCGCTACTGGCGCAGCGGCAACCCCGGCGACAGCGCACTGGGCCGCGGCTGGAGCCTGTTCTGGGAAAGCCGCCTTGAACCTTATCAGGACGGCCTGGTGTGGCGCGCACCGTCTGGCGATTACGTCGCCTTCCCGAAGGTCCCGAAAGGGCTGCGCACCTACTGTGAAAGCGAAAAAAAATGGCTTGAACATCACTCTGACGACAGCTGGTCGGTGTATGACGTCAGCGGCGAGCGTTGGCATTATGCACCGCTGCAGGATGATGCTCCGTCACTGCTCCAGCGCCTCTCTGAACCCTGCGGCAACGATATTCTCTTCGAGTGGAATGCGGATAATACCCTGCATGCCCTGACCGAAAGCGCGGGTCAGCGCGTTGTCTGCCGCTACGACCGTGACAGACTCGCCAGCGCCTGGCTGGATGACGAGATCTGCCTGGTCAGTTACGCTTATGATGAACAGCGCCGGCTGGTCTGTGTGACCGGCCGGGGCGGTAGCGTGCGCCGACGCTTCAGCTGGCAGGACGGGCTAATGAGCGCCCACGAGGACGCCAATGGCCTGCTGAGTGAATACCGCTGGCGCGAGATTGACGGCCTGCCTCGCGTGGTCGGGTTCCGCCACAGCGGCGGCGAACAGCTGACGTTCGAATACGATTTTGATAACGGCACCCGCCGCGCGACCCGCGAAGACGGCGCGCAGGCGCACTGGCTGGTGGACGACGATGACAACGTCGCGCGCTTCACGGATTACGACGGTCGCCAGACGACGTTTGTTTACCGCGACGGCGAGCTCTGCGACGTCATACTTCCCGGCGGGGCGATGCGCCGCAGCACGTGGGACAAATACGGCCGTATGACCAGCGAGACGGACCCGGCTGGCCGCCATACGGAGTATCACTGGCATCGTCTGACCGACCGCATCACCCGCACGGTGTACCCGGACGGCACGTCATCGCAGGCCATGTACGACCTTCGCGGTCGCCTGCTGTCGGAAACGGATCCGGCCGGTAACACCACCGCGTATCGCTATCCCGACGATGAAGAAAACCTGCCGGAGAGCATTACCGACGCCATTGGCGGCGTGGTGCGCCTGGTCTGGAACCACCAGGGGCTGCTGACGCAGCGCACCGACTGCTCCGGCAGCGTCACCCGCTTCACCTACGACCGCTTCGGGCAGCTGATTGCCAGCGAGGATGCCGAAGGGAATACCACGCGCCGGGAGTGGAGCCGTGCCGGGCTGCTGAGCGCCGTGATCCACCCGGACGGCAGCCGCGAGTCGCTGGTGTGGAACGAGCGCGGCCAGCTCACGGGCTGGCGCGACCCGCTGGAAAGCGAGGTGAGCTGGGCCTACAACGCCCTCGGTCTCCCGGTCAGCCTTACCGACCGTATTGGCCGCGTGCGCCAGTGGCGCTACGACCCGCGTGGTAACCTGCTGCGACTCGATAACGGCAACGGGGCGGAATACCGCTTCACCTACGACGCCGTGGGTCGCCCGCTCAGCGAAACGCGCCCGGACGAGACCGTGCGCCATATGGAATGGGACGCGCGAGGGTTCCTCTGCGCGCTCGAAGAAAACGGACGGCCTGCCGCCGACGGTGGTATCGCTCGTCGCGTCCAGCAGTTCAGCTATGACGACAGCGGGCTGCTGATTGGACGCACTCAGCGCCATGCTGAGTACCGCTACTTCCGCGACCTGAGCGGCCAGATCACCCGCATCCGCCGTACGCCGACAGCTGAGGGCGTTGCCCTGGGTATCGAAAGCGATGAGATCGTTTACCGCCACGATACCGCCGGGCGCGTGCTGAGCGAATCCGGCATTAACGGCGCGGTCGGTTACGAATGGGATGCCCTGAGCAACCTGACCGGCCTGACGCTGCCCGGCGAGCAAAAGCTGGCCTGGCTGCACTACGGCTCCGGCCACGTCAGCGCTATCCGCTTCGGACAGCAGCTGGTGACCGAGTTCACCCGCGACCGCCTGCACCGTGAGGTTCGCCGCACTCAGGGCGCGCGCGAGCAGCTCCGCCAGTATGACAGCCTCGGCAGACGCACCCTGCAGCGCAGCGAACTGAGCACGAACGTGACCCTGCCGGAGCAGACGCTACTGGAACGCCTGTATCGCTACACCGCGCGCGGCGAGCTTTCCGGCGTCAGCGACACCCTGCGCGGAGAGGTGGATTACGGTTACGATGCCGAAGGGCGTCTGCTGAAGCACTACGAGGCCCGGCTGGGGCACAGCCGTGCGCAGTTCAGCTATGATGCCGCGGATAACCTCGCCGCCAATGACGACGCGGTACCGGTCACGGATAACCGCCTGCAGCACTGGCAGGCGCTGTTTATGAAATACGACCACTGGGGCAACCTGGTCAGCCGCCGCAACGGGCTGTATGAGCAGCATTATGTCTATGACGCCGAGAACCGTCTGGTATCCGCCCGCGGAACCGGGCCGGAAGGGCGCTTTGAGGCGCGCTATCACTATGACGCGCTGGGTCGCCGCACGCGCAAAATCGTCACCACCGCGCATGGCACCACCGACACCCGCTTCCTGTGGCAGGGCTATCGCCTGCTGCAGGAACAGCAGAACGCCGGGCAGTGCAGCACCTATATTTACGACCCGAATGAAGCCTGGAGCCCGCTGGCGCGTGTGGATCACCTACGTGACCAGAGCAGCGGTGAGATTTACTGGTTCAACACCGATCTGAACGGCGCGCCGCTGGAGGTCACTGACGAGCGCGGCGCGGTGCGCTGGAGCGGCCAGTACGGCAGCTTTGGCGAAGTGCGCCATCAGAGCGAAGGGTTCTCACGGCTTGTGAATCGCTCGGCGATGGCACACCAGCCGCTTCGCTATGCCGGGCAGTACGCTGACGGTGAAACGGGGCTGCACTATAACCTGTTCCGCTACTACGACCCGCAGGTCGGGCGGTTTATTGTGCAGGATCCGATTGGGTTGAACGGTGGGTGGAACCTTTATCAGTATGCGCCGAACCCGTTGGGGTGGATTGATCCGTGGGGGTTAGCAGGTGTCAGGCTCCCAAGAAATAATGGCCATTGGGACGGAATACCAGGAGAAAGTAACTGGTATTCATATAATGACAAAGTTAATGCAGTTACATCGAACCAGCCTATACCTTTCAGTGAAGGAAGGCCTGATTTTTCTGCGTGGTCAAAAGGTACACTTACTTTCGAAGATGGTGTGCTGAATGGGACGGATAAAGATTTTTCAAAAGTATATAGTGCCATTGCAGAGAAAAAAGGCATTACACAGAAAGCGGCTCAGAATTTGTTAAGGGAAAAAATGCTTACTCCACATCATCTGAGTGCGAATACTATAATTCTTGTCCCAAGAGATCTTCATGGCAATGTGCCACATATTGGCTCCGCATCAGATATGAGGAGGAAAGGAAAATGTTGAAAAAATTAGAGCGCTTTGGAGCGAAACCGACACCATTACCATTAGATGAACTGAAAAAGAGTTTAAATACATTAGAAACATCAATAGGGCCAATTCCTGAAAGTTATCGTGCCTATTTACTTCATTTTGGCGTTTCTGTTCTTTTTGATGTAAATGTTGTTTTCAAGGCGTTACAACCATCTCCGTGGTCTGATGAGCAAGGAAACGATACGCTTGAGTCTTTGTACGGCCTTGCAGAATCGGGTAAAGAATATACTGTCTTTGAAATGGCTGATACATACCGGAATGATTTTCGCGATCAATGGTTACCGATAGGAGCCTCGTCTGGTGATAATCAAATCTGTCTTTGCCTCAAGGGAGGTATGTCGGGAGAGATCTGGTTTTGGGATCACGAATCTGATCCAATATTCAATGATTCAGTAGTGACCTCCGGGCTGACGAAAATAGCAAACTCCTTCGATGAGTTTGTTGATATGCTTACTGCTCAGGATGATAAAATAGATGCATCAGGGGTAGTTAAAGTCGATCTTGATTTTTAATAAAAGTGTACTTGCGGTGATCCTGGCGAAGCCCATCTATTGCTGTAAGGTGGGTGTAGCTGGTGCAGCAGATTACAGCATCAACAGCCGCTTCGCTATGCCGGAAATATATACTTTACCTTTTAAAAATAGCAATCTATAAAAAATTGGAGCGGGTACTATCTTAGGTATCCTCTTAGGATACAAGCCATCTTAATGAACGCTAGACTTCCGATAAAATCTGTCAGGAGCAAAATGGCGCAAGATAAGGAGAAGTGATGAGTAATGTTAAAAATCTTATTGCAGCGTGTATTAACTGCTATGAAGAAAATGATGTCTTCATCATCGGAATAGGGGATTACAATCATGATCCAAAAAATTTTATCATTATCGGACGATTCGACGAAGATGAATTACCCGTTAATGAATGTATTGGATTCCAGAGTGAGTCAACGGAATATGAGTTAACAGACTCTATTCGTTCTGTTCAGCTCACTGAAGACAAACTTGTGATCGTGCTTAATGAAAATGCTGTAAAAATGATTGGTATCAGGGAATATCATGTGGTCATTCCTGCAGCAAAAGACTCTAAATCGCTTGGAAAGTGTTTGAGAGAAGTGTTTGAAGGCAGTGACGTGCCTCTACAATTACCATAGGAGTTTTAGCCGCGACATGGCCAGCTTGGCTGCGTTACTTTTTCTTAATATAAAAAAATTATCCTCATCAATTCCCCACAAATGCACTCACCGGCACGCCAAAACGCTTCGCCAGCGCGCGCATATGATCCAGCGTTAACGTGCGCTGTCCGTTAAGGATCCGACTCACCAGAGACTTCTTGCCTATCTCGTTCTCGAAATCGCTCTGAGTGAGATGGTACTGGTCCATAAGCGTTCGCAATAACGCAACGCCTGACGGAATGCTGGCAACACGCGCGTTGAATTCTGCAAACTCCTGAGACTCGTTTTCGTATTTATCGATCTTCGTAGTGAGCATCTCTACCAGCGGGCTATCGGGGTCATATTCAATCAGATACTCCACCAACCCCAGAGCATCCTCGTAATCTTGTCGCGACGGGCTTGAGCCCAAGAAAGGGAGCTCGCTTGTTAGATCGTTTGCCGCTTTGATGGCTGCTGCATAGTTCATTCTTTCGTTCTCCGGTAGAGGTCCGTGAGCTTGTCATACTCTGCGTGAGTGCTGATGTGTTTGATGAAGATCTTTCCACGCTCTAAATCTGCAAGAAACATCACTTTTAAATGCCCGCCACCCACATCAATGACTCACCATTTTCCCGGTATTTCATCCTGTCCCGGCTGGGGAAGCACTTTCGCACGTCGTCTGGTGATGGGTAGTGCTCTTTTTTTAGTACCCGGTAAAGCTCGTCTAGGGCAAGTGCTTGATTTGGAAATTGTCTGGTGGCCGCGTCGAAAGGCGCTCTTGATACTACGTGCATCCTTGCTCCTTGTTCCCAGACAGGAAACATTATAGGTGATGGTTGGTGGGTTGACAATGTGGAAACATTGATGGAGTGCAGTGTTCATATGCTCGTGATGAAAGCGCTCATTTAATGTGTGCGAACACTTTATGAGGTGACTGTGAAAGAAATGTCCGCTTTGTGTCAGGAGCGGACGTGGCAAAAAAACACCTTATAACAGTAAATTCAATGTTTATCAGGTTCGAACCATAGACGAAAAGGGAAGATAGCGTTATAAAGTGTGCTTCAGCTATATAGCTGTAGCTTATACAGTAAGTCGTCACAAAAATAGAGTAGATGTTGCAAAAGTGGACCCAGATAATTGTCCTTGAACCTAGCAGTAGAATGGCAAAGCTAACTACTTTTAGTTTTCGAGACGAGAGTACAGTAAAAAATTACTGTGAGGCATTAGTCTTTCCGTGCTAGACAAAGAAAGGAAGGCTAAAGTTTAAGATGAGTTATAGTTGAGTCTTGCTATTACTCTTTCTACTTAACATAGTAAACAAGGTGAATGCAATGATTGATGAATTAGATGATTTGATTATTGAAAGTAATAAAGAACAAGTCGAAAGCGCTGGTAACGATATAGACGTCGGTGAGCTTGTTGTTTATTCCAGAGACTGGACGGTTCAGACAATTCTTCATCAAATTGAGGAAGGGAACATTGATTTGAATCCCGACTTTCAACGACGAAATGTATGGGACAACGATAAAAGATCAAAGCTTATAGAGTCGTTGCTTGTGGGGTACCCGGTGCCCGAAGTAGTATTAGCTGAAGTTATAGGCGAAAAGAAAAAATACATGGTCATCGATGGGAAACAGAGACTGTTAGCTATAAATGGTTTCATCGATCCTGGTTTTAATACATGGGATGGTAATGCTAAGTTAAGAAATCTAACAATTAAAAAATCGATTGAAGGATTGAAATTTTCAGAATTTTCTAAAGACGATGCTAGATTCTTACTCAATGCTGATCTACGCTGCACTATACTTTCAGGTTTTAAGGATTACAGTGTCCTATATGATATATTTTACAGACTAAATACTGGATCTTCACCATTGTCTATGCAGGAGCTGAGGAACTCGATTTACAAGGGGGATTTTAGTAATTTCATTACAAGGCATACAGATAACGATTTGCATCTGCATAAAATAATGAAGCTTAAATCATCTGATAAAAGGTATCGGGATGTTGAGATTTTATTGAAGTTTCTAGCATTAAACCTTAACCCAGAAAAATACAATGGTTCTCTTAGGGTCTACTTAGATAACTTCACTAAATTCATGAATGATAATTTTGCATCCAAAGAAGCAGGTGTATGTAACTATCTTAACCTTTTTAATGAATCATGTGAGGTACTGGTCAACCTTTTTGATGGTGAAGAAACAAAAGTAGGTAGAAAATGGCTTCCGATTGAGGAACGATGGGAATCAAGATTTAACCGTACATTTTTTGAGGTTTTAGTTAACTATATTGCTAGTACGGTACAGAATAACAAGGTAGATGACTTAATAGGGAAAAAATACGAATTTATTGATTCTATAAAATCTCTTTTTGATAATGCTGAGTTTGTTGTGGCAATTGAGTCAACTACAACAGGTATAGAACAGCATGTAAGAAGATTTAGACTGGCTTACGAAAGATTAAATTCTTCAATGGGATTGAGTAATGAGATCCCATCAACCTTAAGGTGAAAAAATGGAGATCACCTTATTAGATGATATGTATTACACTCTGTATACCGCAAATGATGCCTTGTATGAGCGCTTTCTTAAAAAACACATGAACGGTACTGGTAGTGTTGAAGAATTTAAATTAGATACAAGAAGTTATTGCGTTCTATTACATGCGGCTCTTGAAAATTTTGTTGAGGATGTCAGCCTTTTTGTCGCTAACTATTCGTTTTTCCTGTTCAAGGAATGTGGGGAAGTCACTATACCACTGATGTTTTTATTAAATGGGACGAAAAGTTATGATGACAGATTTGTTACTAAGGGCGATGCTGATGACAGCGATGATGATAGTTATCATATAAAACAACATGTTGTTGAGTTCATTGTTGATTGTGAAATGAAGACTATCATGAAATGGAAGAATGTCATCACTTCCAATCATGGAATAAAAACAAAGCATTTAAATTCTGTTCTTCAATCTGTAGGTATTCATTGTGATGTGGAAGATGCAAACTTTTCGTCATGGAAAAATTTCTCCTCGTATAGGGGATCTTTCGCTCATTTGAGTGAGCCGTATCTGTCTGATGATTCTAGTTCCTCAGCTATAAAAGAATTATCCCCAGAGTACGCTTTTAAATATGGGAATGAGTGCGTTGATTATAGTATTACTATTATCGAAGAAGCGAAGCGAATACTTTCTGGTAAACAATATGTCAAGAGTGTTGTTGATGATTTAATTAAGGTCAGAACAGATAAAGCTAAAAAACTGGCAGATGAAAACGTTAAGAAAAAAGCTGAAAAGGAGAGGGAAGACCTTGAAAACGAAGAAAAGAAAAAGCTCAAGGAGATTAAGGATAAAGAAAAAAGAGAAAGGAATATATATTTAACAAATCAGTTGGATGTTTTACTGACGCATATAAATTCAAATCCTGATAAGTATGGTGAACTACATCTTGCGCTCTTTCCACAGAGACTAGACTAGAAAGTATCAGATAAAAGCCCTTCTTGTTAAGGGCTGTTCTCATAACGCGTTAGAATAATTCTGTATAGCTGACACCGTATGAAAGGTGATCGCTCAGGCGGTCATTGTGACCAGCCCCTGTTTATTCACACAGAATGCTGTAATCAATGTCCCCTGGTCGCTCTTAACGGACATTCAACAGACAGCATTGTACTTTGCGTAAGGCCGAAATCCTGCTTCTTACCTAGCAGAACTCCGGCCTCCCATTACCAGCCTCAGTGCGCCGTTATATAAGGCTCCTTCACAAACTCCGCCAGCAGCCAGACCATATCATGCAGTAGCCCGGTGAGTTCTTTCGCCACGCTTGTAGGCAGTGTCCCACCCATCACCGCCAGCGTTAACGCCACAGCATAATCCACTTGCAGCGTCGTCTCCTGCCAGCAGTCCGGCACGCAGGAAGTAATCTTTTCCCCCGCAATCAGCTGTTCAACCAGATACTGCGGAAGTTCATCATCGCAGCACTCACGCAGCCGCTTCAGCGCAGCCAGCAATCGCTTGCAGAGCGTGGCAAACGTCACCGCGTCATCAGTTTCCACCAATACGCTCACATACGCAGTGCAGGCGTCAGCCAGTTCAAAGAGATCCGCAGAATCGGGAAGTTGTACGTGGAGAAGGTGATAAACAGCACTTTCTTCAGTAAGCGCGTAAGAAAATCCAGGGATAGTAGCCATAAGGCATCCTCTTTATGCAAAAAATGTTAACCGCCCGATGAGTTCCTACGCTCAGAGGGGGTAGCGCTGACGGAGGTAGGAATACCGTGCATAAAGAAAAACGGCCAGCCTTTCGACTGCTCCGTCAGCGCCACCGTGATTCTAACGGGATATGCGCTGTCGCGACAAAAAATATCGCTTTATGCTAACGGGTTCCTACGCCCGGTTACGGATGTACCGCAACGCAGGCACTTTACGACCGTGAAGAAGGGATGAAAAGGGATGCCCCTGAATTACATAAGGTTGCTTGCAGGTTTGCGAGGCGGCTTCCAGAAGGGCATTGCCGGGTGGCGGCTGCGCCTTACCCGGCCTACAAAAGCCACCAACCAAACCGGCTGCTACCCCTCACTCATCATCGCCAGAAACCGCTTCACCGTTCGCGAGCGTTCAAAGCGTCGCCAGCAGAGCGCGATATCGGTGTAAAGCGCCGGTGATCTCAGTACGTGGTAGGTAACATTCGGCGGAGAAATGGCCGCCATGGATTTCGGTACCAGCGCGAAGCCGCCGCCGGCGGAAACCATGCTCAGAGAGGACGAAAGCTGTGATGACTGCAGCGCGTGCTGCACGTCGATCCCGGCCCGTTCGCAGCAGCCGTAAACCCGGTCGTACAGGCCGGGCGCGACCTCCTGCGGGAACAGCACCACTGGCGTATCCCGGAGTTGATCCAGCGCCAGATCGCCGCACGCCGCCAGCGAATGGTCGCGATGCAGTGCCACCACCATCGGCTCCCGGTCGAGGATTTTTAACTCGAATGCCTTGCTGCTCTCGCACGGCAGACGCACGAAGGCGATATCCAGCTCACCCTCCGCCAGCATCGTCGTCAGCGAAGACATATTGGCTTCCACCTGGTGAACCTGTACCGCCATGTTCTGCACTTGGTACTGACGGATCAGCGCGAAAATTTTGGGATGAAAAGCGTCGGAGCTGGTGATGCCAATCGACAGGCTGCCGTTCAGCCCGCGCGCGATGCCGCGGGCTTTCTCCAGCGCGGCGTCGCTCAGCGCCAGGATCTTGCAGGCGTCCTCATAGAAGGCTTCTCCCGCCTCGGTCAGCTCCACGCCCCGCGTCAGACGCCTGAACAGCGGCGTGCCTACTTCCTCTTCGAGCCGTTTGATCTGCTGACTCAGAGGAGGCTGTGAAATACCCAGCGCTTCGGCCGCCCTGGTGAAGTGTCGCTCGCGTGCAACCGCGACAAAATACCGCAGATAACGAAGTTCCATATCAAAAACGTCTCAAACCACCATGGATTCTATATTGGAACTCTCTGCTGAATCGGGTCAACATTTATTTAACCTTTCTAAATAAAGTTGAAGAGGACGAGCACGATGATGCATTCATCTGCCTGCGACTGTGAAGCCAGCCTGTGCGAGACCCTGCGCGGGTTCTCTGCTCAGCATCCTGACAGCGTGATCTATCAAACATCGCTAATGAGCGCCCTGCTAAGCGGCGTGTACGAGGGGGAGACCACCATCGCCGATCTGCTGGCGCACGGTGATTTTGGGCTGGGCACCTTCAACGAGCTGGACGGCGAAATGATTGCCTTCAGCAGCAAGGTGTACCAGCTGCGCGCCGACGGCAGCGCCCGGGCCGCGAAGCCAGAGCAGAAAACGCCGTTCGCGGTGATGACCTGGTTCCAGCCGCAGTACCGGATAACCTTCAATGGCCCGGTCAGCCGTCAGCAGATCCACGACGCGATCGACCAGCAAATCCCCTCCGATAACCTGTTCTGCGCGCTGCGTATCGACGGTAACTTCCGCCATGCCCATACCCGCACGGTACCACGTCAGAAGCCGCCGTACCGGGCGATGACAGACGTGCTGGACGACCAGCCAGTGTTCCGCTTCAACCAGCGGAAAGGTGTACTGGTCGGGTTCCGCACGCCACAGCATATGCAGGGTATTAACGTGGCGGGCTACCACGAACATTTCATCACCGACGACCGTCAGGGTGGGGGCCATCTGCTCGACTACCAGCTGGAGAGCGGCGTGCTGACCTTCGGTGAAATTCACAAGCTGATGATTGACCTGCCCGCCGACAGTGCGTTTTTGCAGGCCAACCTGCACCCCAGCGATCTTGATGCAGCGATCCGTTCCGTCGAAAACTAACAGGAGAACTACCGTGAACAGTGAGAAACAGTCACGTCAGTGGGCGCATGGCGCCGATATGGTTGTCGGCCAGCTGGAAGCGCAGGGCGTGAAGCAGGTGTTCGGTATTCCGGGGGCGAAAATCGACAAAGTCTTTGATTCCCTGCTGGATTCTTCCATCGAGATTATTCCGGTGCGTCACGAAGCGAATGCGGCGTTTATGGCGGCGGCGGTAGGGCGCCTGACCGGCAAAGCCGGGGTAGCGCTGGTCACCTCCGGGCCGGGTTGTTCCAACCTGATCACCGGCATTGCCACCGCCAACAGCGAAGGCGACCCGGTGGTAGCGCTAGGCGGGGCGGTCAAGCGAGCGGATAAAGCTAAGCTGGTGCACCAGAGCATGGACACGGTCGCCATGTTCAGCCCTGTCACCAAATATTCGGTGGAAGTCAGCTCTCCGGATGCGATTGCCGAAGTGGTATCGAATGCATTCCGTGCCGCCGAGCACGGCAGACCGGGGGGCGCGTTCGTCAGCCTGCCGCAGGATATTGTCGACCAGCCCGCGACGGGCGCAATTTTACCCGCCAGCGGCGCGGCACGAATGGGCCCGGCACCGGAGTCAGCGGTTAACGACGTGGCAAAGCTAATTGAAAAAGCCAAAAACCCGGTCATCCTGCTTGGCCTGATGGCCAGCCAGCCCGCTAACAGTGACGCACTACGTAAGCTGCTGGAGAAAAGTCGCATTCCGGTCACCAGCACCTATCAGGCTGCCGGGGCGGTTAACCAGGAGCACTTCACCCGCTTTGCCGGACGCGTCGGTCTGTTCAATAACCAGGCGGGCGACAGGCTGCTCCATCTGGCGGATCTGATCATCTGCATCGGCTACAGCCCGGTGGAGTACGAGCCGTCTATGTGGAACAGCGGCGACGCCACGCTGGTGCACATTGATGTGCTGCCTGCCTATGAAGAACGTAACTATGTGCCGGATCTTGAGCTGGTGGGAGACATCGCCGAAACGCTCAATCTGCTCTCCAGCCGGATCGATCATAAGCTGGAGCTGAGTCCACGCGCCTCTGAAATCCTGGTCGATCGTCAGCATCAGCGCGATCTGCTCGATCGTCGTGGCGCATCGCTTAACCAGTTTGCCCTGCATCCGCTGCGCATCGTGCGTGCCATGCAGGACATCGTAAACAGCGACGTAACGCTCACCGTCGACATGGGCAGCTTCCACATCTGGATCGCCCGTTATCTCTACAGCTTCCGGGCGCGTCAGGTGATGATCTCCAACGGTCAACAGACCATGGGCGTCGCGCTGCCGTGGGCCATTGGCGCATGGCTGGTGAACCCGGGGCGCAAAGTGGTTTCGGTCTCCGGTGACGGCGGTTTCCTGCAGTCGAGCATGGAGCTGGAAACCGCGGTGCGCCTCAACGCCAACGTGCTGCACATCATCTGGGTGGATAACGGCTACAACATGGTCGCCATTCAGGAAGAGAAAAAATACCAGCGTCTTTCCGGCGTGGAGTTTGGCCCGGTCGATTTCAAAGTGTATGCCGACGCCTTTGGTGCGAAAGGTTTTGCCGTGGAGAGCGCCGATGCGCTTGAACCGACGCTGCGTGCAGCAATGGATGTCGATGGCCCCGCCGTGGTGGCCATTCCCGTTGACTATAGCGATAACCCGCTGCTGATGGGCCAGCTCCATCTCAGCCAGATTTTGTGACTCAATATAAGGACAGAGAAATGCAAAAAGTTGCTCTCGTAACAGGCTCAGGCCAGGGGATTGGTAAAGCGATTGCGCTGCGCCTGGTGAAAGATGGCTTTGCCGTCGCCATTGCGGATTACAACGAGGAAACGGCGAAAGCGGTTGCCGATGAAATTACCCGTAACGGCGGTCGTGCTGTCGCCGTGAAGGTGGATGTTTCGAACCGCGATCAGGTGTTTGCGGCGGTGGAGAAAGCGCGTACCGCACTGGGCGGTTTCAATGTGATCGTGAATAACGCCGGGATCGCGCCTTCCACGCCAATCGAGTCGATTACACCGGAGATTGTCGACAAGGTTTACAACATTAACGTGAAAGGGGTGATCTGGGGCATCCAGGCCGCGATCGATGCTTTCCGTAAAGAGGGGCACGGTGGCAAGATCATCAACGCCTGCTCTCAGGCGGGCCATACCGGCAACCCGGAACTGGCGGTGTACAGTTCCAGCAAGTTCGCGGTGCGCGGCTTAACCCAGACGGCAGCACGGGATCTCGCGCCGCTGGGGATCACCGTTAATGCCTATTGTCCGGGGATCGTTAAAACGCCAATGTGGGCGGAGATCGACCGTCAGGTGTCCGAGGCGGCGGGTAAACCGCTCGGCTACGGGACTGAAACCTTTGCCAAACGCATTACGCTTGGCCGTTTGTCTGAACCAGAAGACGTCGCTGCCTGCGTTTCATACCTCGCCGGGCCAGATTCCGACTATATGACCGGCCAGTCGCTCTTAATTGATGGTGGGATGGTGTTTAACTAAATACTAATAAGCTCTGACATGAGTTTTCCCCTGCACCCGTGCAGGGGCTTTTTTTTGTCTCCTCCGCCATTGTGCATTACACTGCGCGCTGCAAAACTTTAGTCATTACGATCTGACAGGCGGTAACAGCGATGAACGGTACAATCACAACGTGGTTTAAAGATAAAGGCTTTGGATTTATCAAAGATGAAAACGGCGACAACCGCTATTTTCATGTGATTAAGGTCGCGAACCCTGATCTGATTAAGAAAGATGCGGCGGTGACCTTCGAGCCAACCACCAACAACAAAGGCCTTTCCGCCTATGCGGTGAAGGTGATCCCGGAAAGTAAACACCTCTATATTGCCGGCGAGCGCGTGAAGCTCACCTCGATCAAATCCTTCGTGGTGTTTAACGAAGAAGAACCGGTTGATACTAAAATCGACAAAGAGAACGCGGTGCTGTCGGTGGGGCTGCTGATGAACAGCATTAAGCCGAAGTCCGAGAAAAAGCCGGGCGAAATGCGCACGGTGAAGAAGCTGGCGATCACCACCTTCCAGAACACGACGCTGATCTTCACCGAAGATGAGATCGACATCGACGCTACGGTTAAGCTGCTGAAGTAATTTTGTGCCGGGTGGTTCTGCGCTACCCGGCCTGCTAATCCTCTCTTTTCGTCCACTTTTTAACCTGCTATAACAAACTCCTTACCTTTCAGGGAGTCACCGCCGTGCCCGAAATCAACCAACATGGTCAAACCGTTAACGATATCGTCCCGGACTGGAAAGGCGCGCGCGTATTAACCCGCACGCCGCTGTTCGGCCAGTACTGCCGTCTTGAGCCGCTGGATGTCGATCGCCATGCAGCCGATCTCTATGAAGCCTACGCGCTGGGAGATGACAGCGACTGGACATGGCTTGCCAGCACGCAGCCTGAAAGCGTGGAAGCCACCGCACACTGGGTGCTGGGAAAGGTGCTGGATGACGAGCTAGTACCGTTTGCCGTCATTGATTTACGCACTGAGCGAGCGGTGGGGCTGGTGAGCTATATGGCTAACGAGCGGCTGCTGGGGTCGGTCGAAATCGGTCACGTGACCTGGTCGCGCAAAATGAAAGGTACGCGCATCGGCACGGAAGCGGTGTGGCTGCTGCTGAAAAATGCGTTTGAGCACCGCTACCGGCGGCTGGAGTGGAAGTGCGATTCCATGAACGTGGCGTCGCGCAGGGCGGCGGAGCGGCTGGGTTTTGTCTGGGAAGGACGCCTGCGCCAGAAGCTGGTGCGCAAAGGGCGCAACCGCGACAGCGATATGCTTTCTATTATTGACGGCGAATGGCCGCAGAGAGACGCGGAGCTGCGCGCCTGGCTGGCGGCGGAGAATTTTGACGGGGAAGGGCGGCAGATTAAGCGGCTTGAGGCGTTTCGGAAGTAATTTTCCCTCTCCCGTATGGGGTGAGGGATCCCCAGTAATTTTTTAACCAAAAGCGAAGAATATTGCTTCAGGAAAATTAATGGCTTACAGCGATGCCCTGGTCCGGCTGTAAATCGCTGAGGTGTTTCCTGCAGGCCGGGGCGAGGCGCAGGGATGCGCCGAGAGGGCGGGCTTTACATGGATGTTTCCTCCGCCCGTCCCCGACAAGCCGGAAGGAATAAGCCGAAGGTACCGCGAAGCGGCGATTTACCGCCGGGAGCCCGGGTCGCCAGGGCGGCGGCGATTGAGCCGCCATGGCACGTTCACAGGTGCTGTCCTTACAGAGTAGCAAAGTACATAAAGTGAACGGAATAACCTCCGCTGCCGTATGTTCCCCCTCACCCCGCCCTCTCCCTCAAGGGAGAGGGGGTCGTCCGTGCTGGTATTATTTTGTGGGGATCCCTCAGCCCGTATGGGAGAGGGTTAGAGTGAGGGGAAATATTCTCAGCGGCGAACCGGCGCCTCGTTCGCCACATAATACGCCGCCGTGCTCTTCGCCAGCGGCTCGCGACCGCGAATGGCATCGGCAACCTTCTCGCCAATCATAATGGTGGTGGCGTTCAGGTTGCCGGTGATGATCTGCGGCATAATCGACGCATCTATCACGCGTAACCCTTCCAGGCCGTGAACGCGGCCTTCACCGTCGACCACCGCCATCTCGTCATAGCCCATCTTGCAGGTGCCGCACGGATGGAAGGCAGTTTCGGCGTGGTTGCGCACGAACTCGTCCAGCTGTTCATCGGTCTGGCATTCGATACCCGGGCTGATTTCGCGGCCACGGTATTTGTCCAGCGCCGGCTGGTGCATGATCTCGCGGGTGATGCGGATCGCGTCGCGGAACTCCTGCCAGTCCTGCTCGTGGGACATATAGTTGAACAGGATCGCCGGATGCTGGTGCGGATCGCGCGATTTGATGCGCACGTGCCCACGGCTCGGTGAGCGCATGGAGCCAACGTGGCACTGGAAGCCGTGCTCTTTTACTGCGTTCGAACCGTTGTAGTTAATCGCCACCGGCAGGAAGTGGTACTGAATGTTCGGCCACTCAAACTCTTCGCGGCTGCGGATAAACCCGCCCGCCTCGAAGTGGTTGCTCGCGCCCACGCCGGTGCCGTTAAACAGCCACTCGGCACCAATCTTCGGCTGGTTCCACCACTGCAGGGCAGGGTAGAGGGAAACGGGCTCTTTGCATTCATACTGCAGGTACATCTCCAGGTGATCCTGCAGGTTTTCACCCACGCCGGGTAAATCATGCACCAGCGGGATATCGAACTGTTTCAGCAGCTCCGCGTTGCCCACGCCGGAGCGCTGGAGGATCTGCGGAGAAGCAATGGCTCCGGCGCACAGCAGCACTTCCCTGTTAGCGGTGGCTTTCGACGGGATGGTGCTTTCGCCCTCCAGCCATTCGACGCCCACCGCTCGCTTGCCCTCAAAGAGGATGCGATCGGTCATGGCGTGGGTGCGGATGGTCAGGTTCGGACGCGGTTTTGCCTGATCCAGATAACCACGCGCGGTGCTGGCGCGTCGGCCCTGCGGCGTCACCGTGCGGTCCATCGGGCCGAAGCCTTCCTGCTGATAGCCGTTGAGATCGTCCGTGCGCGGGTAGCCCGCCTGCACGCCCGCTTCCACCATCGCCTCAAACAGCGGGTTCACGCCAGGTTTGGAAGTGGTGACGCTGACAGGACCGTCGCCGCCGTGATAGTCGTTCGGCCCTACGTCGCGGGTTTCTGCTTTACGGTAGTAGGGCAGGCAGTTGAGGTAGCTCCAGTGCTCAAGGCCCGGCTCTTTAGCCCAGTTGTCCAGATCCATCGCGTTACCGCGGATGTAGCACATACCGTTGATCAGCGACGAGCCGCCCAGCCCTTTGCCGCGCCCGCACTCCATGCGGCGGTTGTTCATGAAGGGTTCTGGCTCGGTTTCGTACGCCCAGTTGTAGCGCTTGCCCTGCAGCGGAAACGCCAGCGCGGCGGGCATCTGGGTGCGGAAGTCAAAGCGGTAATCCGGCCCGCCCGCCTCAAGCAGCAGCACGGTGGTGTTTGGATCTTCGGTCAGTCGCGTTGCCAGTACGTTGCCGGCAGAGCCGGCCCCGATAATGATGTAGTCAAATTGCAAATAAACCTCCCGGTTAAAATATGGACTGGAATTTACCCATCTCAACCTGGATGGACTTCACCTGGGTGTAGCTCTGCAGCGTCATCACGCCGTTCTCACGGCCAATGCCGGAGTGTTTGTAGCCGCCGACCGGCATCTCTGCGGCGGATTCACCCCAGGTGTTGATCCAGCAGATGCCCGCTTCGAGCTGATGAATGGCGCCGTGCGCGCGGTTCAGGTCGGCCGTGACGATGCCTGCCGCCAGCCCGTAGTCGGTATCGTTGGCGCGGCGGATCGCTTCTTCTTCGCTTTCATAGGTGAGGATGGACATCACCGGGCCGAAGATCTCTTCGCGCACGATGGTCATCTCGTCGGTGCAGTTGGTGAACACGGTCGGGGCAACCCACGCGCCGTTATCGAAGCCTTCACCCTTCAGCACGTCGCCGCCGCACAGCACGCGCGCGCCTTCCTCTTTGCCTTTGGCGATGTAGCGCAGCACGCTGTCGCGGTGCGGAAAGCTGACCATCGGGCCAAAGTTGGTGCGTTCATCGAACAGATCGCCCGCGCGGATACGGCCCACGCGTTCAACGATTTTCTGCTCAAACGCGGCTTTAAACTTCGCAGGCACGAACACGCGGGTGCCGTTGGTACATACCTGGCCGGAGCTGAAGAAGTTGGCCATCATGGCGATGTCTGCCGCGAGATCGAGATCCGCGTCGTCAAAAATAATCAGCGGGGATTTGCCGCCCAGCTCCATCGTCACCTCTTTCAGGGACGAGGCCGCCGAGTTGGCCATCACTTTTTTGCCGCTGGCGACGCCCCCGGTAAAGGAGACTTTCGCGATGCCCGGATGCTCGGTCAGGTACTGACCGGTCTCCGCACCCACGCCCGGCAGGACGTTAAACACACCGTCCGGCAGGCCCGCTTCGGTGTAGATCTCGGCAAGCTTGAGCGCGGTAAGCGGCGTCACTTCGCTCGGCTTGAAGATCATCGCATTGCCTGCCGCCAGCGCCGGAGCAGATTTCCACAGGGCGATCTGGATCGGGTAGTTCCACGCGCCGATGCCCGCCACCACGCCCAGAGGTTCGCGACGGGTGTAGACGAACGAACTGTCACGCAGGGGGATCTGGCTGCCTTCCAGCGCCGGGATCAGCCCCGCGTAGTACTCCAGCACGTCCGCGCCGGTGACGATGTCGACGGTTGAGGTTTCGGAATACGCTTTACCGGTGTCGAGGGTTTCCAGCTTCGCCAGTTCGTCATTACGTTCGCGGAGGATGTCGACAGCTCGGCGCAGAATGCGCGAGCGCGCCATTGCGGTCATCGCTGCCCAGATTTTTTGCCCGCGTTTTGCGCTTTCCACGGCGCGGTCGACATCTTCACGCCCGGCCGCCTGAACGCTTGCCAGGACTTCACCGTTGGCCGGGTTGATGGTCTCGAAGGTGCGACCGCTGGTGGCGGATGTATAACCACCATTGATATAAAGCTGCTGTTCTGCCATTCGGGACATAAATTCTCCTCGGTTATTCGGTCGGTAAATGCTGGCTGATAAAGTGGCTGGTGAGCGATTGCGCCAGGGTCTTATCCAGAGGCTTGCCGCTCAGCGCGGCGCGCAGCCACAGCCCGTCGATCAGCGCCGCCAGGCCATAGCCCGCCTCCTGGGCCTGCTCGCGCGGCAGTTCGCGGCGGAACTCGTACACCAGGTTCGAAAGCAGACGGCGGCTACTCACCTGCTGCAGGCGGTAGAGCATCGGCTGATGCATGCTGCTCGCCCAAAAGGCCAGCCAGGCCTTCATTGCTGCGCTGCTGGTCTGTGTTTCATCAAAATTGCCGCCGACAATGGCCTGCAGGCGCTGCTCCGCGCTGCCGTCCGGCAGAGCGCGTAAACGGCTTAAAACCGCGTCGCGAAGCTGGCCGGTGATGTCGCGCATGGTCGCTTCCAGCAGACCATTTTTATCTTTGAAATAGTGACTGATGATCCCCGTGGACACGCCCGCCCGACGGGCGATCTGCGCGATGGTCGCGTCATGCATTCCCACTTCATTTATTGCTTCCAGCGTGGCGTCGATAAGCTGCCTGCGCCGGATCGGCTGCATCCCCACTTTGGGCATTTTTGCCACTCCATTCATCAGCGTTGGTTATACATTAAAGCGGTTTTTGATTGGACGTTCAATATAAAATGTGTCTTAATTGTTGCGGATTTGGATTTTAATAGTTACAAAAACAGTGAGGATACTGGATGACAGACCTTTCACAAGACAGAGAAAAAGACAAAATCAACCCGGTCGTTTTTTATACTTCCGCCGGGCTGATTTTGTTGTTTTCCCTGATGACGATCTTCTTTAGCGGTTTTTCTGCCGAGTGGATTGGGCGCACTCTTGACTGGGTGTCGAAGACCTTCGGCTGGTACTACTTACTGGCGGCGACGCTCTATATTGTCTTTGTCGTCTGTATTGCCTGCTCGCGCTTCGGTTCGGTGAAGCTTGGGCCAGAGCAGTCAAAACCCGAGTTCAGTCTGCTGAGTTGGGCCGCGATGCTGTTTGCCGCGGGCATTGGCATCGACCTGATGTTCTTCTCCGTGGCGGAACCGGTCACGCAATATATGCAGCCGCCGGAAGGGGCTGGGCAGACGATGGAGGCCGCGCGTCAGGCGATGGTCTGGACGCTGTTCCACTACGGCTTAACCGGCTGGTCGATGTACGCCCTGATGGGGATGGCGCTCGGATACTTTAGCTATCGTTATAATTTACCCCTCACCATCCGCTCTGCGCTGTACCCAATTTTCGGGAAAAAGATAAATGGGCCGATTGGTCACAGCGTCGACATTGCGGCGGTGATTGGTACCATCTTTGGTATCGCGACGACGCTCGGGATCGGTGTGGTGCAACTCAACTACGGCCTGAGCGTGCTGTTTGATATTCCGGATTCGATGGCTGCCAAGGCGGCGTTGATTGCGCTGTCGGTGATTATCGCCACCATTTCGGTGACGTCGGGGGTAGATAAAGGCATTCGCGTGCTCTCCGAGCTGAACGTGGCCCTGGCGCTTGGCCTAATTCTGTTCGTGCTGTTTATGGGGGACACTTCATTCCTGCTCAATGCGTTAGTGCTTAACGTCGGCGACTACGTGAACCGTTTTATGGGGATGACTCTGAACAGTTTCGCCTTTGATCGCCCGGTCGAATGGATGAACAACTGGACGCTGTTCTTCTGGGCGTGGTGGGTGGCGTGGTCGCCGTTTGTTGGCCTGTTCCTGGCACGTATTTCACGTGGCCGCACCATCCGCCAGTTTGTGATGGGCACGCTGATTATCCCGTTCACCTTTACCCTGCTGTGGCTGTCGGTGTTCGGCAACAGCGCGCTCCATGAGATCATCCACGGCAATGCAACCTTCGCGCAGGAAGCGATGGCGCACCCGGAGCGCGGCTTCTACAGCCTGCTGGCGCAGTACCCTGCGTTCACCTTTAGCGCCTCCGTGGCAACCATTACCGGCCTGCTGTTCTACGTTACCTCTGCGTATTCCGGTGCGCTGGTGCTGGGCAACTTCACTTCGAAGCTGAAAGATATCAACAGCGATGCGCCGAACTGGCTGCGCATCTTCTGGTCCGTCGCCATCGGCCTGCTGACGCTCGGCATGTTGATGACCAACGGCATCTCGGCGCTGCAGAACACCACGGTGATCATGGGGCTGCCGTTCAGCTTCGTTATCTTCTTCGTGATGGCCGGGCTCTATAAGTCCCTCAAGGTGGAAGATTACCGCCGCGAAAGCGCCAGCCGTGACACCGCGCCGCGCCCGATGGGCGCACAGGATAGGCTGAGCTGGAAGAAACGCCTGTCGCGCCTGATGAACTACCCGGGCACGCGCTACACCAAACAGATGATGGAGACGGTCTGCTTCCCGGCGATGGAAGAGGTGGCGCAGGAACTGAAGCTGCGTGGTGCCTACGTGGAGCTGAAAAACCTGCCGCCGGAGGAGGGAGAGACGTTAGGGCATCTGAATCTGCTGGTGCATATGGGCGACGAGCAGAACTTTGTCTACCAGATCTGGCCGCAGCAGTACTCGGTGCCCGGTTTTACCTACCGGGCGCGCAGCGGGAAGTCGACCTACTACCGGCTGGAAACCTTCTTACTGGAGGGTAGCCAGGGGAATGATTTGATGGATTACAGCAAGGAGCAGGTGATCACGGACATTCTGGACCAGTATGAACGGCACCTGAACTTTATCCATCTGCACAGGGAAGCGCCGGGGAATAGCGTGATGTTCCCGGATGTTTGATGTCTAGCTGAGCATCGGGTAATGGTGCCAACTTACTGATTTAGTGTATGATGGTGTTTTTGAGGTGCTCCAGTGGCTTCTGTTTCTATCAGCTGTCCCTCCTGTTCAGCTACTGAAGGCGTGGTGCGTAACGGTAAAAGTACTGCCGGACATCAGCGCTATCTCTGCTCTCACTGCCGTAAAACATGGCAGCTACAGTTCACTTACACCGCTTCTCAACCCGGTACGCATCAGAAAATCATTGATATGGCCATGAATGGCGTCGGATGTCGCGCCAGTGCACGCATTATGGGCGTTGGCCTCAACACGATTTTACGACACTTAAAAAACTCAGGCCGCAGTCGGTAAACTCACGCATACAACCGGGCAGTGACGTCATTGTTTGCGCGGAAATGGACGAACAGTGGGGTTACGTCGGCGCTAAATCACGCCAGCGCTGGTTGTTTTACGCGTATGACAGGATACGGAGGACGGTTGTGGCGCACGTATTCGGTGAACGCACGTTGGCCACGCTGGAGCGTCTTCTGGGCCTGCTGTCGGCCTTTGAGGTCGTGGTATGGATGACGGATGGCTGGCCGCTGTATGAATCACGCCTGAAGGGAGAACTGCACGTTATCAGCAAGCGATATACGCAGCGCATTGAGCGGCATAACCTGAATCTGAGGCAGCATCTGGCAAGGCTGGGCAGGAAGTCACTGTCGTTCTCAAAATCGGTGGAGCTGCATGACAAAGTCATCGGGCATTATCTGAACATAAAACACTATCAGTAAGTTGGAGTCATTACCGAATGGTGTTAGGCGTAACCTATTGCAGCCATAGACAGGAATGTCGCTCTTATGGATTGCCCAATACCTGCACGGGTGGTGTAATCAAACCGCTGTCACTGCCTTGATATAAAGGGTTGTAGAGCGCAACGCAACGCCAGTTTCGGCTGGCACTGAATGTACCCGCGGGGAATTCAGGTATCAGGGCCGCCCGTTGAGGCGGCCTTTTTACTTTTGGCGTTTCCTTTAAAAGGTTCACCTTATTGTCTTGTTGGTGTTGTTAGGTATCGCTGATTGATTTGATAACGCAAACGCATTAGCCCCGATGAGCAAAGTTGGTTACCTTACTTCTCAACGAAAACACGGAGGAAGTACAGATGTCTTTGATTAATACCAAAATTAAACCTTTCAAAAACCAGGCGTTCAAAAACGGTGAATTCATTGAAGTCACTGAGAAAGATACCGAAGGTCGCTGGAGCGTGTTCTTCTTCTATCCGGCAGATTTTACCTTCGTTTGCCCGACCGAACTGGGTGACGTGGCAGACCATTACGACGAACTGCAGAAGCTGGGCGTAGACGTTTACTCTGTCTCTACCGACACTCACTTCACCCACAAAGCATGGCACAGCAGCTCTGAAACCATCGCGAAAATCAAATACGCGATGATCGGCGACCCGACTGGCGCCCTGACCCGTAACTTCGACAACATGCGTGAAGATGAAGGCCTGGCTGATCGTGCGACCTTCGTCGTTGACCCGCAGGGCATTATTCAGGCTATCGAAGTTACCGCTGAAGGTATCGGCCGTGATGCTTCTGACCTGCTGCGTAAAGTGAAAGCTGCTCAGTACGTAGCGTCTCACCCAGGCGAAGTGTGCCCGGCAAAATGGAAAGAAGGCGAAGCGACGCTGGCTCCATCCCTGGACCTGGTCGGTAAAATCTAAGTCTTGTCCACCCAATGGGCGCATCCGCGCCCATTTCATTCCAGCACCATGATGCAAGTTGCGTTCAGGCCGCCTGTATAAGGCAGCTTGCATGATGACGTTTTAAGAGAGGGAAGAAGAATGCTCGACACTAACATGAAAACCCAGCTCAAGGCCTATCTTGAGAAACTGACTAAACCTGTTGAGCTGATTGCCACGCTGGATGACAGCGCGAAATCGGCAGAGATCAAGGAACTGCTGACAGAGATCGCTGAACTGTCACCGAAAGTGACCTTCAAAGAAGATAATGCGCGTGCCGTCCGCAAGCCGTCTTTCCTGATTACCAACCCGGGTTCTGACCAGGGGCCGCGCTTTGCCGGTTCTCCGCTGGGGCATGAATTTACGTCGCTGGTGCTGGCACTGCTGTGGACTGGCGGTCATCCGTCAAAAGAAGCGCAGGCGCTGCTGGAACAGATCCGTGATATCGACGGTGATTTTGAGTTTGAAACTTATTATTCACTCTCCTGCCACAACTGCCCGGATGTGGTGCAGGCGCTGAACCTGATGTCGGTTTTGAACCCGCGCATCAAACACACGGCGATTGACGGTGGTACGTTCCAGAACGAAATCACCGATCGCAACGTGATGGGGGTTCCGGCTGTATACATGAACGGTAAAGAATTTGGCCAGGGCCGCATGACGCTCACCGAAATCGTTGCCAAAGTGGACACTGGCGCTGAAAAACGTGCGGCGGAAGAGCTGAACAAACGCGATGCTTACGACGTGCTGATCGTCGGTTCCGGTCCGGCGGGCGCGGCAGCGGCGGTTTACTCTGCCCGTAAAGGGATTCGTACCGGTCTGATGGGCGAGCGCTTTGGCGGCCAGGTACTGGATACTGTGGACATCGAAAACTACATCTCCGTACCGAAAACTGAAGGCCAGAAGCTGGCCGGTGCTCTGAAGGCGCACGTTAGCGATTATGAGGTTGACGTTATCGACAGCCAGAGCGCCAGCAAACTGGTGCCGTCTGCAATAGAAGGCGGTTTACACCAGATTGAAACGGCCTCCGGCGCGGTATTGAAGGCACGCAGCATCATCATTGCCACCGGTGCAAAATGGCGCAATATGAACGTCCCGGGAGAAGATCAGTATCGCACCAAAGGCGTGACCTATTGTCCTCACTGCGACGGCCCACTGTTCAAAGGTAAACGCGTGGCGGTGATCGGCGGCGGGAACTCGGGTGTGGAAGCGGCTATTGACCTGGCCGGTATTGTTGAACATGTGACTCTGCTTGAGTTCGCGCCAGAAATGAAAGCGGACCAGGTGCTGCAGGATAAAGTGCGCAGCCTGAAAAACGTCGACATCGTACTGAATGCTCAGACCACGGAAGTGAAGGGTGACGGCAGTAAAGTGACCGGCCTGGAATACCGTGACCGTGTGAGTGGCGATGTGCATAACGTTCAGCTTTCCGGGATCTTCGTACAGATTGGTCTGCTGCCGAACACCACCTGGCTGGAAGGTGCGATTGAGCGCAACCGCATGGGTGAAATCATCATTGATGCGAAGTGTGAAACCAGCGTAAAAGGCGTGTTTGCGGCGGGTGACTGTACGACCGTACCGTACAAACAGATCATCATCGCCACTGGCGAAGGGGCGAAGGCGTCGCTGAGTTCGTTTGACTATCTGATCCGCACCAAAACCGCATAACAAAAGAAAGTAAGATTACACCTGCAATAGCAAGAGGCCACCCAAAGGTGGCCTCTTTTTTTTATCTCACCACCATCACCGGAATATGCGTGTGACGAATCACGCTGGAGGCGTTTGATCCCAGCAAATGCGTGGTGATGGAAGGATTGCGCGAACCGATGACCACCACGTCTGCTTTCAGTTCGTTCGCCAGTTCGTTAACGGCATCACGCACGCTGCCGAACCTGACATGCGTTTTGATGCGCGAAGGATCGATGCTGAAATGGCTGACCATGGTTTGCAGGCGATTTTCAGCTTCGTGCTGCAGATGCTCTTCGAAGCGACGCACATCAGCTGCAAAGCGATGCAAGCTCAGGCTGGCGGAACCCGGCAATACGTGCAAAAGATGGATAACACCGTCCTCTTGCGCCAGAAACTCCGCATGGCGTACCGCTTTGTCGCTCAGCTCCATCTCAAAAACATCAACCGGCATAATGATTCTCTGATACATACCCGTTTCTCCTTGTTTATAAACGCTAAAACCATTCAAGCACAAAATGATTCCGGTTTCTGATAGCTGTCTGGCACTTTTTCATGCCATGGAACATTTTACTGTTGAGAAGCAGGAGAAAAACACGTTACCAGTAGCGCTCAAGATAGAGCACTGCCGTGACAATGATCGCCACAAAAATCAGAAAAATAAGTGTGATAGCCAGTATCTCACTCATGACCGTCCCCACGGCACCAAAACAGATTAAGCGTGGATTAAGGCCTTTTCGCGCGATATAAGCATTTCGGGTGAATTTGCGGAAAGAGGATGCGGCTGCATCCTCTGTGCAAAGCGGTGGGCGCTTGTTCAGAAGGGGTTAACGCAGGTAATCACCAGCGGCTTCTGGCTGGTAGATCAATGCCAGCACTTCCAGGTGGGTAGAGGTACCTCCCGGTAACTCCCAGTGGATGGTATCCCCTGTGCGTAGCCCCAACAGTGCGGCACCCACCGGTGCCAGAACGGAAAGCTGAGTGCTGCTGTCTGTCATCTGCGCCGGGTAAACCAGCGTACGGGTCAACTCTTCACCAGTAGTCAGATTGCGGAATTTTACCTGGCTGTTCATGGTGACGACGTCATGCGGCATCGACTCAGGGGTGCACATCTGCGCCCGGTCGAGCTCCTCATTCAGGGCGTCGGCCACCGGAAGTGAGGCGAATTCTGCTTTTTCCAGCAGTCTGTCGATACGTTCTGCGTCGAGTTCATTGATGATAATTGTAGGTCTGGACATTTTTTACTCCATGTCGTTAATACTGCGTGTAACGCAGAAACCAATCCAAAAGAAAACCCTCGCCGTCTGGCAGCGAGGGTTTAACTCTCCCGATGATACTGGCTGAACGTGCAAGTTTGAAGTGATGAAAGTCACATTCATGGTCCATATGAATTTTCGGCGAAAAACGTGATCCCTCGCAAATTTGCATTATCCTTTTTAAGCGCCCCTTGCAGGCGACTATCCGCATTCAGTGTTCCTTAGCAGGAGATCTCATGAGCGATTACGATAAAATTACCTTGAAAGACGGTAGCTATTTGCATTTTAAAGACTGGGGAAGCGGGCAACCGGTGGTTTTCAGCCACGGCTGGCCGCTGACGGCAGATGCCTTTGAAGATCAGATGTTATACCTGGGGTCAAAAGGATTTCGCGTAATTGCGCACGACCGCCGCGGACATGGTCGTTCCGCGCAGCCGTGGGACGGCCATAATATGGATCAGTACGCTGATGACCTGGCACAACTGACGGCGCATCTTAACCTGAAAGATGCTGTTCACGTGGGGCATTCCACAGGGGGAGGCGAAGTGGCGCGCTACATTGGGCGTCACGGTACGCAGCGCGTGGTCAAAGCGGTGCTGATTGGCGCCGTAACGCCGATTATGATCAAAACCGATTTCAACCCGAACGGGGTGCCGAAAGAGGTGTTTGATGGTATTCGGGAAGGTGTCGTCAACGATCGGGCGGCATTCTTCTATGAGCTGACCGCCGCGTTTTATGGCTACAACCGCCCGGGCGCGAAAGAGTCCAAAGCGGTGTGTGAAAGTTTTGTTGAACAGGGGCTTCAGGGGTCAATCAAGGCGCTTTACGACTGTGTGAAAGCGTTTTCGGAAACGGACCTGCGTGAAGATCTGAAAAGGATGACCATTCCGACGCTGGTGATCCACGGTGATGATGACCAGATTGTCCCCATTGATACCTGTGGTCGGGTAGCGGCGGAGATCCTGCCGAATGCAGAGCTGAAAGTCTATGCCGGTGGCTCTCACGGTATTTGCACCACGCATAAGCACCAGATCAATGAAGATTTGCTGAAATTTATTCAGTCTTAATTCCTGGCGGATTGCGTTACGCTGAGCGTCCTGAACCAGGGCATTGAGCGAAACGTAATTCGTGTCTGCCCTCCATTGAGAGAGAACTATGTACTTCTACCAACCGTCTCAGGGGCACGGCTTGCCGCATGACCCGCTGAACGCCATTATTGGCCCACGTCCGATTGGCTGGATCTCCTCCTGCGACCATGCTGGTCAGTTGAACCTCGCACCCTATAGCTTCTTTAACTGTTTTAACTATCGCCCGCCGATCATCGGGTTTTCCAGCAATGGCTGGAAGGACAGCGTACGTAATATTACTGAAACAAAAGAGTTTGTCTGGAACCTGGCGACGCGCGATTTAGCCGAAGCAATGAATGAAACCTCCGCCACACTTCCTCATGGGGAAGATGAATTTACCTTTGCCGGGTTGACGCCTGCGGCCAGCCAGCTGGTTAACGCCCCGCGTGTCGCGCAGAGCCCTGTGAACTTTGAATGCCGCCTGTCGCAATGCATTCAGCTTACCGGGGCTGACGGCACACCTGTAGATACCTGGCTGGTGTTAGGAGAAGTGGTCGGCGTCCATATTGACGAGACGCTGCTGGAAGAGGGGATATACCAGACGGCGAAAGCGCAGCCCATCCTGCGTGCGGGTGGGCCGACGGCGTACTATGGCATCAGTGATGAAAACCGGTTTGATATGGTGCGACCGGTAGTAAGTCAGTAACCCGCTTTATCAATGATGAACTGTGTTCCGCAGTTACCAGGATGTGGCTGCGGTGCAAATGATGTCGCAGAAAGTGGATTATTAATGGTGTCAGCCTTCAGCGAAACCTGCATTTCGGTCAGATAAGCCGGATTACCATTGCAGGTCAGCTTGAACGCTTTGATATTCTCCTTGCTCCAGCTTTTAGCAACGGCATTGTCAAAATCGCTGCGAGTAACGGTTTTACCGTAGTTATCCGGGTAATGACTCCAACTTACTGATAGTGTTTTATGTTCAGATAATGCCCGATGACTTTGTCATGCAGCTCCACCGATTTTGAGAACGACAGTGACTTCCTGCCCAGCCTTGCCAGATGCTGCCTCAGATTCAGGTTATGCCGCTCAATGCGCTGCGTATATCGCTTGCTGATAACGTGCAGTTCTCCCTTCAGGCGTGATTCATACAGCGGCCAGCCATCCGTCATCCATACCACGACCTCAAAGGCCGACAGCAGGCCCAGAAGACGCTCCAGCGTGGCCAACGTGCGTTCACCGAATACGTGCGCCACAACCGTCCTCCGTATCCTGTCATACGCGTAAAACAACCAGCGCTGGCGTGATTTAGCGCCGACGTAACCCCACTGTTCGTCCATTTCCGCGCAAACAATGACGTCACTGCCCGGTTGTATGCGTGAGTTTACCGACTGCGGCCTGAGTTTTTTAAGTGTCGTAAAATCGTGTTGAGGCCAACGCCCATAATGCGTGCACTGGCGCGACATCCGACGCCATTCATGGCCATATCAATGATTTTCTGATGCGTACCGGGTTGAGAAGCGGTGTAAGTGAACTGTAGCTGCCATGTTTTACGGCAGTGAGAGCAGAGATAGCGCTGATGTCCGGCAGTACTTTTACCGTTACGCACCACGCCTTCAGTAGCTGAACAGGAGGGACAGCTGATAGAAACAGAAGCCACTGGAGCACCTCAAAAACACCATCATACACTAAATCAGTAAGTTGGCACCATTACCGTTATCCGCCAGGAATTTACCGACCTCGCTGTTTTTTATTTCCTGATTCATTCGCACCATCGTGCCGAAATAGGCATCGGGATCAAAACCAAAGCAGACGCCATGTTTGGCGTATTCGTAACGTTCCAGACAGGAGTTACCACCTGCGCCGGGCATCACGCTATTCAGCTTCGCGGCACCGGAAAGCGACAGTCCGGTTTCGGCGGCAGCGCATTTTCGGCTGGTTTTCGCTTCTGGCATATTTGGAATGGGGCGCGTGGCGCAGCCGAAGCGCATCCAGCGACGTTCATCCACGCCACGTGCGGCAATAGATTTCGGCAAACCAGGCCATAACCCGTGGACAGTCAGAAAATCAGCTTTATTTTCACGCTCTTTTTGCAGTCGGCATTCGTCAGGCTCATTGCGGTTACGTTCGACCATGCTCTGACAAAACCCGGTTTGCCAGGACAGCGCCAGCACATAGCGATCGAAATCGCCATACTGAGTTGCCTTGAGCGGATCGGCCTGTGTGGAGAAGACACAAAGTGCCAGCGCCATTGCGCCAGACGGGATGACGATATCCTTCCTGAACATGTGATTTCCTGATCGAATAAACATGATTAATTTCTGGAAATTATTAAAGCACAAAAAGCGCCCGCAGGCGCTTTCTGGATATCAGTAATTTAACTTAAGCGGCACCGGGAACCAGCACCTCCGTGGCAATAATCACGATAATCAGGCCAACAATAACCGGTACGGAGGTACGTTTTACCACTTCGAATGGCGAAATTTTTGCCATCCCGGCAACGGCGACGACGACGCCGGATACAGGGGAAATGGTACGACCCAGGTTCGACGCCTGCAGCATCGGAATGGAAAGATACGCTGGATTAATCCCGGAAGAGTGAGCCAGTTTCGGGATCATCTCAACGAAGGCGTAGAAAGGCGCGTTACCGGAACCCGTTGTCATGGCCGCCAGCATGGTGAGCACCACCAGCACCAGCATCAGGATAATACTGGCGGAGCCGAATGAGGTCGCGATGGAGATCAGGCTCTGGATAAAGCCGATAGTGCTCAGCCCCTGAGCAAAGACGCCTGCTGCAACCAACAGCATGACAACGCCAGCAAACGCATCTGCCATACCGCGATACGCAACTTCCAGGCCAGAGAAGACTTTTTGTGTGTTAAAGCCGCGTACAAATTCCAGCACTGCAGCCAGCAGCATACAGATGACCAGAATGGTAATGATATGTAGCTGAGGGCCCCATTTACCGTCAAAAATCAATACACCTATAATCGGCGTGAACGGCAGAATGGCGTAAAACGCTGGCGCTGTCGTGGTGATTTCACTTACATCCATCATTTCATGGCTGATGTTTTCTTTCTTATCGAGATAGCGTTGCCAGAAGAAATGCGCGATACCCATTCCCACAATTGCAACTATCGAGATCGGTAGCGTGGTTTTAAAGGCGAAGTCGATGAGCGACATTTCCGCTGCCTTTGCCGCCAGCACGACGTCGCCAGAAGTAGGGGAGAGAATAATAGCTGCCGGAGACGCGCAAATTGCCGCCGCCGCACCACGGCTAATACCGACATTCACCATCACCGGGAACAGCGTGGCCATTAGCAGGACGCCAAGTCCGGTTGCCGACGAAACGGCCAGTGACATCAGGCAGGCGAGGAAATAGGCTGCGACCATCAGCAGATACGGAGAGTTAATATATTGCAGGGGTTTAGAGGCAAGCTTAACGACCATGTCGTTGGCGCCGATATGGGTCATGTAGGCCGCAAACCCGCACAGCATCATGATCATCATACCCAGGTCGCCGCCGCGGCTCATGAGTAATATTTTAATGTATTCAACAATATCGGTAGCAGTGTAACCCGTGCTGCTTGCGCTGGCCGGTAACACCTGATGACCCATTATGGCGCTGATAATCAGCAGTATTAAACCACCGACAAATAATACGCCTGTTGCCGAGTATCCCTTAATGATGTAGCGAGCTACACCGACAATGACGACGACCCCAATAAGGAGTTCGATTAACGTAAGCATGATTTCCCCTGTATCTCTGCTGCCCTTGAGCACAAATAATCAAAAAAAAGAAGGATGAAAATGTGCCGAATTAATGGCCTGTTCTTGCTGATTAAAATCAATAAATAGATGACTAAAGAGCAGTCAGACAGTGTTTTTGCCACGGCTTATACATTTATATCATGAGGGGCTTGACCAGTAGTAACACCGCAAATTGTCTTTACAATGATAATGAAATGTTAATTTTTTGTAAGTTGCTGAGTGTTTGTATTGCCAGGGAATAAATTCGCTAATGGCACACCCTTAGTGTGATTATTCGCGCTTGCAGGTGGACTATTTTAAGAATATTCCCTCAGAAGTGCGAATAATTAGGAATAATACTGATGCTGTTAAGCGTTGATTAAACTAATTTATGGTAAACTTTGCCTCGAATACTAAGAATGGTAATTGCATTGTGATCGTACGTAATACATTTTTCTCTATTTTGTTGTTTATTTTTGGGCAGTTAACGTTCTCCTCCGTTGCACAGGCAGAGGACAACGCAAAGGATAAAGGCTGGTTCTCTACCTTCACGGATAATGTTTCTCAGACCTGGACCGCGCCTGAACATTATGATCTCTATGTTCCGGCAATAACGTGGCATGCACGTTTTGCTTATGACAAAGAGAAGACAGATAAATACAACGAGCGCCCGTGGGGGGCTGGTTTTGGTCAGTCGCGCTGGGATGAAAAGGGCAACTGGCATGGCATCTATCTGATGGCCTTTAAAGATTCGTTTAATAAATGGGAACCGATTGGGGGTTATGGCTGGGAGAAAACCTGGCGTCCGTTAGCGGACGAGAACTTCCACGTTGGTTTAGGTTATACCGCCGGCGTCACTGCACGTGACAACTGGAACTACATCCCGATCCCGGTGCTGCTTCCACTTGCCTCTATTGGCTATGGCCCCGCAACGTTCCAGATGACCTACATCCCGGGGACTTACAACAACGGAAACGTTTACTTCGCCTGGATGCGTTTTCAGTTTTAACTGACAAAACGTTACATGATGGTGAAAAAACGCGCAGACGTTGATTCATAAACGATAAAAATCTGTCAGTGAAAATTAACGCGACTTTAGTCACTTTTTATCAAAGATCCGCTGGACAAAAGGTCTCACAATTGATGTACTGGTAACCGACACAGCATTTGTGTCGTTTTTTAATGTAAAGGTAATTTTGATGTCTAAGATTAAAGGTAACGTTAAGTGGTTTAATGAGTCCAAAGGATTCGGTTTCATTACTCCTGAAGATGGCAGCAAAGACGTGTTCGTACACTTCTCTGCAATCCAGTCTAATGGTTTCAAAACTCTGGCTGAAGGTCAGCGTGTAGAGTTCGAAATCACTAACGGTGCCAAAGGCCCTTCTGCTGCTAACGTAATCGCTCTGTAATTCAGACGCGTCAGCAAGAATTTCAAAACCCGCTCACAGAGCGGGTTTTTTTCGTTTTGAATCAGCCAATCAGATACATTTTCAGGAAGCTGGCAACGATCAGCACGCTTAACAACACCATTCCTGCGCTCATCAGACTCTGTTTCATTCTGTCACCCTCGTTCAGCACTGGAGCCAGAGTGACAGAGAAAAATTAAGGCAACATTAACGGTTCGACAGTTAATGCGTACTTGCAGAGGAAAATAGCCAGAATGCGATCCCCGTCATCGCAAAGGAGCCGAGCATGTTAATCGCGATATTCGTCAGCGCCCAGCCGATACGGCCTTCCTGAAAGAGAAACACCACTTCTGCAGAGAACGTCGAGAAGGTGGTTAACCCGCCGCAGAAACCTGTCGTAATCAGGACTTTCCACATCGGGTCGATGTGTGTCATTCGGTTAAACCAGGCCAGCCCCATACCAATAATGAAAGCACCAATCAGGTTTGCGGCAAGTGTTCCCATGGGTATAGCCTGATGAAGGGGGTTAAACCGCATACTCAGAAACCATCGAGCAACGCTACCCGTTCCCCCACCAATAAAAACGGCTAAAAGTAGTTGTAACACGCTAAATACCTGCTATTTGATGTGTAAGAGTAGCGAGTTTAACGCTGTTTATGATGAGGGGACAAATATGTATGTTGCAGTTGGACAGTTTGCGGTCACGCCAGACTGGCACAAAAATGCGCTCACGTGCGTCAACCTGATGAAGCAGGCCTGGCAGAAAGGCGCGTCGTTGCTGGTGCTCCCTGAGGCGCTGCTGGCCAGGGATGATAATGACCCGGATTTATCCGTGAAGTCCGCGCAGTTGCTGGACGGTGAATTTTTACAGCAATTGCTCGCCCAGAGCGCGGGTAATACGATGACGACGATATTAACGATCCATGTTCCCTCAACGCCGGGTCGAGCAGTCAATACGCTTGTGGCTATCCGTGGCGGCGCCATTGTCGCACGTTACGCCAAACTTCATCTCTATGATGCGTTCAGCATTCAGGAGTCACGGCTTGTTGATCCCGGTGACTGTGTTCCGCCGCTACTGGATATTGACGGGTTTAAGGTTGGGTTGATGACGTGCTACGATTTACGTTTTCCGGAGCTGGCGCTCAATTTGGCGCTACAAGGGGCGGACATTCTGGTATTGCCTGCGGCTTGGGTGAAAGGGCCGTTAAAAGAGCATCATTGGGGAACATTGCTTGCGGCGCGCGCACTTGATACCACTTGTTATGTCGTTGCCGCAGGGGAGTGCGGTAATAAAAACATCGGGCAAAGCAGGGTGGTCGATCCGCTGGGGGTGACGATTGCTGCTGCAGCGGAAACCCCTGTGTTGCTGGTCGCGGAGATTAATTTAGAACGGATTGCGCTTGCACGTCAGCAATTACCTGTTCTTCATAACCGTCGGTTTGCGCCACCGCAATTATTGTGATGTTTTTTTCAACAATGCTTGATTCACCTTGTTACAGATTGCTATTGTGTGCACGCGTCAAATGACCGTTAATACAATCAGGTTTTGGCGCTGAATGCAGCCTGTTTTAAGTAAAGAAGGTATCTATGGGTGAGATTAGTATTACCAAACTGCTGGTGGTTGCCGCACTGGTCGTCCTGCTGTTTGGTACCAAGAAGTTACGCACGCTGGGTGGTGACCTGGGGGCTGCCATCAAAGGCTTTAAAAAAGCAATGAACGACGATGATGCGGCGGCCAAGAAAAGCGCTGAGGATGACGTCCCGGCAGACAAGCTTTCTCACAAAGAGTGATAGCAATGCCTGAGGGCTTGCGAAAAAAAACCGGCTCATGAGGCCGGTTTTTTCGTATTACTGTAAATGAATATTACAGAATTATTTAACTTCTTCGCCTTTCGCCTGCATATCGGCATGGTATGAGGAGCGAACAAATGGGCCGCATGCTGCGTGGGTAAAGCCCATCGCCATCGCTTCGGCTTTCATCTCATCAAACTCGTCCGGGCTTACGTAGCGCTGTACCGGAAGGTGGTGGCGGCTTGGTTGCAGATATTGTCCCAACGTCAGCATAGTGACGCCGTGGCGACGCAGATCGCGCATTACCTCAATGATTTCATCATTGGTTTCACCCAGGCCAACCATCAGGCCAGACTTGGTTGGAATATGCGGATGCGCCTCTTTGAAGCGCTCCAGCAGCTTCAGGGACCAGTTATAATCTGCACCTGGACGTACCTGGCGGTAGATACGTGGTACGTTCTCCAGATTGTGGTTAAACACATCTGGCGGCGTCGCGGTCAGGATGTCCAGCGCACGGTCCATACGGCCGCGGAAGTCAGGAACCAGCGTCTCGATTTTGATGTTCGGGCTTTTCTCACGAATGGCAGTAATACAGTCAGCAAAGTGCTGAGCACCCCCATCACGCAGGTCGTCACGGTCAACAGATGTGATGACGACATAACGCAGCGCCATGTCGGCGATGGTCTGTGCCAGTTTTTGAGGCTCGTTAGCGTCGGGCGCTACCGGACGGCCATGGGCAACATCGCAGAACGGGCAGCGGCGGGTACAGATGGCACCCAGAATCATAAACGTCGCGGTGCCGTGATTGAAACATTCAGCAAGGTTCGGACAAGAGGCTTCTTCACAGACGGAGTGAAGGCCATTCTTGCGCATCGCCGCTTTGATCCCCTGGATACGCGAAGAGTCGGCCGGAAGTTTGATTTTCATCCATTCCGGTTTTCTTAACAGCGCCTCGCGCTCTGTAGCCACGTTTTTAACCGGGATAAGGGCCATTTTATCGGCATCGCGGTATTTAACACCGCGTTCCATCACAATGGGTTTACTCATAGCGTGCGTGTTCCAGTTGCGAATATCGAAGGAAAGCGTTTCAATTCAAGGAAATGTTGTATTTATCAACTATTTTTGAACGAACGACAGGCAGTATATCATTGAAACGGTCGTTAAAGCAGCCTGCCAGGTCGCCAATTTGTAAAATAGTTGTTGTTTTGTGCCTTTTGCCCTGCCTGTAGCAGGGGCTTGTGCTGTCTGAGCCTGTCAGAAGGCCTGGCGGATAATGCGGATGACGTTTTCCAGTACCGGATCGCGCAAACTCAGTTTGTTGTAATGCAGTGAAATCTCGATAGATTCCGCATTAAGTTGACTGAGAGGAATACTCTCCAGCGGCCAGCATTTTCGGAGCAGGCTGTACAGGCGTGAAGGCATGATACAGAGCATGTCACTGCTGCCAATCAGGGATGCGGTGGTAAACATATTGTAACTGCTGAAACTGATCTGACGTTCCGGGAAGATTTCATCAATCCGCTGGCGCAGGGCATGATTAGACTGCCCATCGGTCATGAATGATGAATGATCATAGTTACGCAAGTTTTCGATGGCCAATGGCTCGCTAAGAGCAGGATGATGTTGGCGGCACACCAGAACCAGGTTATCTGCATAAAGCACATTTTGCCCGAGTGCTCTGGCGCTAAAGCTGCCGCTATCAATAATCAGGTCTGTCTGAAACTGAGCAAGCTGAATATCAGGTTCATTGAGAGGCACATTGCGAAGCAGGAGCTGCGGCACTTGCTCTTTCACGGCCTGGAAGATCGCAGGCATCACCAGTACACCCACAGAAGGGGAGCAGCCGATGGTGATGGTTCTCTGCTTATCGTAGCTCCCGGTTAAATCCAGTGCGCCCAGGATCGACTCCAGCCCCTGGCTGATGTACTCGTGGAGGTGTGTGGCGTAAGCCGTTGGCGTCACCCCCTGACCCTTACGGATAAATAACGGGTCGGGAAATATAGCGCGTAGCTTTTGGATTGACTGACTTATTGCTGATGGCGTGAGATTAAGAATTTTCGCAGCATTAACGATACCCTTATGGACATATACTGCCTCAAAAATAGTCAGTAAATTGAGATCAATATTACGTAAAGTCCGAAAAATTTGCGGCTTGTCTTCGCCACCAGGTTCATTCAGGCGTTTAGCTGGTAAATTAGTAGACTCCACGCTTTTACTCCGTATACATTCACATTATGAATGATAGTTGAATTTATTTATTATGCCTGTAGAGATTCGTAAAGTGTTGGTTTTGTTTTACTTGTCTATCAAAAACAAACAGTTGTGTGATTATCACTCAAGTTACTTAGATCCTGCGTATCGCGCTTGCTGGAGGCTAAATAATATGTAACGGTAATATTCGGGCGCTTCGAAAATATAGAATCTATGGTTTATTGTAAATCGTAAAAGCGGTAAATAAACACTGGCCCGTCAAATTATCGAGCCATGTTGTATAATATATTAAGCAGGGATATATTCGTGCGGAGGATTGTTAAGTAGCGCTAACATGTGCTTCAAAAGGACAGGACGAATATTTTCTGGCGCAGCCGTGTCGACCCACTGGCACATTTGTGTCATTTCCATACCGGCGTAGCCACAGGGGTTTATGCGCTGGAAAGGCGTAAGATCCATATTAATATTCAACGCCAGACCGTGAAATGAACAACCTTTTCGAATACGCAGTCCCAGAGAGCAGATCTTCATTTCGCCGACGTAGACACCAGGTGCATCGGCACGCGGGTGAGCGTCAATACCGTATTCCGCCAGCGTATTGACGACAGTGTGTTCCAGTAAGGTCACCAGTTCACGCACACCCAGCTTTCTGCGCTTCAGATTCAGCAGGACGTACATCACCTGCTGCCCCGGCCCGTGATACGTTACCTGTCCGCCGCGGTCGCTCTGAATAACCGGGATATCACCCGTCATTAATAAGTGTTCTGCTTTTCCCGCCTGGCCCTGTGTAAATACCGGCAGGTGTTCGACCAGCCAGATTTCATCAGGGGTGCTGTCATCGCGTGAATCGGTGAAGTCATGCATAGCCTGGGAGACAGGCTCATAAGGTTGCAGCCCGAGGTGACGGACCAGAATTTTATCCTGATACAAAACTGCGTCTCCGAAGACGAAGGACATAAGATGAGAGGGAGTATATCACAGCGGGGAGAGGGGTTACCCGGCAAAGCGGGTAACCTCAAAGGGACTACAGCACCATACGAACAATTTCGATATTGCCGAGTTCTTCGTACAGCGTCTCAACCTGCTCAATGTGAGTCGCAGTGATGGTAATAGAAACCGAGTGGTAGTTGCCCTTGCTGCTTGGTTTTACTGACGGAGAGTAGTCACCCGGCGCATGGCGCTGTACCACTTCAACCACCTGATCAACCAGCTCAGGTTTCGCCAGACCCATTACTTTGTAGGTAAACGGGGTAGGGAATTCAAGCAGTTCGTTAAGTTTGGTTTTCATGTCAGCTCCGGCGTAACGTCAAAAAGAATAACTCCCACGTCAGGTGGGAGTTATCAGGATACTTAGTATATGGGGATCAAAATCACACTTTCAAGTGTTCGATTTTTAACCAAACCAGTGATGGAACATCAATTTAATGTAATCAATGATTTTGCCGAAGAAATTGCCTTCAGGAATTTCTTGCAGGACAACCAGTGGACGCTGATCGATAGTCTTGCCATCCAGCTGGAAGTTGATCGTGCCCACCACCTGGTTTTTCTGCAGTGGCGCATGCAGTTCGGTGCTGTTCAGTACATAGCTGGCTTTCAGATCTTTCATTCGACCGCGTGGAATGGTCAGGTACAGGTCTTTATCAACGCCGAGGGAAGCACGGTCGTTATCGCCGAACCAGACAGGTTCAGAAGCAAACTCTTTACCTGCTTTCAGTGGGTTTACGGTTTCGAAGAAACGGAAGCCCCAGGTCAGCAGTTTTTTGCTTTCTGTTTCACGGCCTTTAAAGGTGCGACCGCCCATCACGGCGGAGATCAGACGCATCTGGCCTTCTGTCGCAGAGGCCACCAGGTTGTAGCCGGCTTTGTCGGTGTGACCGGTTTTGATGCCGTCAACGTTCAGGCTGTTATCCCACAGCAAGCCGTTACGGTTGGTCTGACGAATACCGTTGAAGGTGAACTCTTTCTCTTTATAGATGGAGTACTCATTAGGTACGTCGCGGATCAGTGCCTGACCAATCAGCGCCATATCACGTGCGGAGCTGTACTGGCCATCGGCGTCCAGGCCATGCACGGTCTGGAAATGGCTGTTTTTCAGACCCAGCGCGGTAACATAGCTGTTCATCAGACCTACGAAGGCATCCTGACTACCGGCGGCGAAATCGGCCATGGCTACGCAGGCATCGTTACCAGACTGCAGGTTGATACCACGGATCAACTGAGAAACAGGAACCTGCATACCTGGTTTCAGGAACATCAGCGAGGAACCTTTGAAAACAGGGTTCCCGGTTGCCCACGCATCGTTACCGATGGTGACCAGGTCTGATTCTTTGAATTTACCTGCTTTCATCGCCTGGCCGATAACGTAGCTGGTCATCATTTTGGTCAGGCTAGCCGGGTCACGGCGAGCATCGGCGTTCTGTTCCGCCAGCACTTTGCCAGAGTTGTAGTCGATCAGGATGTAGGATTCAGCATCAATTTGCGGAACGCCAGGGATCATGGTCTTGATATTCAGGTCATCGGCGTGAGCTGCAGAGAGTGCAGTAGCGCAAAGGGCCGTGGTCAGCGCCATGCGCTGCACAAAACGAGCGGAAAAAGTGGTCTTCATGGTCAGAACTACGACATCCGTGATGGAATTAAAAAAAGTGCCCTACTATAGCAAATGCTATTCAGGCAGGCATCCGACTTTAAGCATGAGTTTGTGAATGTGTTTTACACAAACTGACAATTCGGATACCGCCGGTTCATTATTTCGCAACAGCGATAAATGACTGAAGTTGAGCTTCATTCTGCAGACGCTGCTGCAAGGACGCTGCCTGCGATTTGCTGGCAAACGGCCCCATTTGAATACGCCAGACCGCGCCATTCTGCTCAACGCGTCCTGGTACGCCAAACTGCTGGCTCAGACGCTGCTGATACTGTTTGGCTCGGGCCTGATCGCTCACTGCGCCTACCTGAACCACATAACTGCCACTGGCCGCTGCTGGAGCAGCAACTGGCGCACTTTGCGTCACGGCTGGGGCTGTTACAGGAGCTGGCTGGGTAGCCGGAGCGGTAACAGGAGCGGGTGCTGGTGTAGGTTCACTGCCTTCCAGCACGCCTGCGGCTAAGGTCGTTGGTGCGCCAAGGAAGCCGCTACTCTTTACCGGCGCGCCGGTCGAGTCATCGCTTTGCAGGGTATCATTGCTGATGGCGCGGATCTCCCCACCTGGCTGAGCAGGCTCTGCCGGTGAAGAGGCGCTCCCCATTCCACCGTCAAGATTTGGGCGGTCAGGAAGGGCATAAGTCTGTTTAGCCACCGTGGTACATGCTGTGCCTGGGCCGGACAGCGAACCATCCTGCGCTACAATAATCGGATCAATACGGACTTTGGTATTGTTTGAGGTGTTCAGGCGGTCAGCGGATGCGCGGGACAGAGAGATCACCCGGTCATTACCGTACGGGCCGCGATCGTTAATTTTCACGACGATCATTCGCCCATTCGCCAGGTTCGTTATACGAGCATAGCTTGGGATCGGCAGCGTTGGGTGCGCTGCGGTAAGCTGCATTGGGTCAAAGGCTTCGCCTGATGCAGTCAGGTTACTACCGGGTTCAGCATCATAAATGGCGGCAAAGCCTGCCTGACTGAAACGAGAAGGATCCTGAACAATTTTGTAGCTTTTGCCGTCGCGCTCGTAATCCTGATTCGCGCTGGCATTTAGCGGTTCATAAACGGGATCGGCACCGCTGATTTCAACGATCGGGCCATTACAAACCGCAGGCTGCGGTGGCGCGACGGTTGCCTGTTGCTGACCATCATCACTTGTGCAGGCCGCAAGTAAACTTGCCGCGATGCAGATCCCCAGCCACTGCTTACGCATTCCGATCCCCTTATTTTTATACGCTTTTTGACAACATTTTTCTGTGGGTATGGATCGACATTACGATACCAAACCCGGCCATCAACACGATCAGTGCCGAGCCTCCGTAACTCACCAGCGGTAGCGGTACGCCTACTACAGGCAGAATACCACTCACCATACCAATATTTACGAAGACATAAACGAATAAAATCAACATTAACCCGCCAGCCATGACGCGACCAAAGGTGGTTTGCGCACGAGCGGCAATCCACAATCCGCGCATGATTAGCAGCACGTAGAGCGCCAGCAATATCAAGATGCCAACCAGTCCCAGCTCTTCCGCCAGTACCGCAAAGATAAAGTCAGTGTGGCGTTCCGGTAAAAATTCCAGCTGAGACTGGGTGCCGTGTAGCCAGCCTTTACCGCGTAGCCCACCAGAGCCAATCGCAATCTTGGACTGAATAATATGATAGCCCGCACCAAGCGGATCGGTTTCTGGATCGAGCAACATCATTACGCGCTGGCGCTGGTAATCATGCATCAGGAAGAACCAGAGAATGGGGATGAAAGCCGCAATCAGCACCACCGCGATACCAATCAGACGCCAGCTTAAGCCCGACAGGAAGAGAACAAACAGGCCGGAGAGGGCGATTAAGATTGAGGTGCCAAGGTCAGGCTGCGCGGCAACCAGCAGTGTCGGCAGGAAAATCAGCACCAGCGCGATGGCGGTATTTTTTAGCGACGGCGGGCAGACGTCACGGTTGATAAAGCGCGCGACCATCAATGGAACGGCAATTTTGGCAATTTCAGAAGGCTGGAAGCGAACCACACCCAGATCCAGCCAGCGCTGTGCGCCTTTAGAGATAGCGCCGAAGGCGTCAACCGCAACCAGCAACACAATACAGAATATATACAGGTACGGTGCCCAGCCTTCATAGACGCGCGGCGGGATCTGCGCCATGACCACCATAATGACCAGCCCCATCGCGATCTGGCCGATTTTGCGCTCCATCATGCCGATGTCCTGGCCACTGGCGCTCCAGATAACCAGGGCGCTGTAAACCAGCAGAGCCAGCAGGATCAGCAGCATGGCTGGGTCGATGTGGATTTTATCCCACAGCGATTTCTTATTTGGATTATCCGTCATGATTATTGGTCCTCCGCCGCAGCGGCGGCCGGGTTTTCAGCCGGCAGTTCGGTGTTGTTATCACCCAGCATAATGTGGTCAAGGATCTGGCGCATGATGGTCCCGACTGCTGGTCCGGCACCGCCGTTCTCCAGAATCATTGCCACCGCCACCTGCGGGTTATCATAAGGGGCAAATGCCGTCATCAGTTTATGGTCACGCAGTCTTTCGGCAATGCGGTGCGCGTTATAGGTTTCATTGGCTTTCAGACCAAACACCTGCGCAGTACCTGATTTCGCGGCCACTTTATACGGCGTACCAGCGAAATACTTATGCGCGGTACCGTTAGGACGGTTTGCTACGCCGTACATACCGTCTTTAGCGATTTCCCAGAAGCCGGAGTGAATATCCCCCACAGGCGCTTCATGCGGCTGGTTCCAGGGCACTTTTTTACCGTCTTCAACCGTACTTAGTAGCAGGTGTGGAACTTTCACGACACCGTCATTGATGAGGATCATCATGGCTTTGTTCATCTGAAGCGGTGTTGCTGTCCAGTAACCCTGTCCGATACCCACCGGAATGGTATCGCCCTGATACCATGGTTTTTTAAAGCGTTTCAGCTTCCATTCACGCGTTGGCATATTACCGGAACGTTCTTCTGCAAGGTCAACGCCGGTGTAGTGCCCATAACCGAATTTGCTCATCCACTCTGAGAGGCGGTCAATCCCCATGTCATACGCCACCTGATAGAAGAAGGTATCCGCAGACTCCTCCAGCGATTTGGTGACGTTCAGATGACCGTGGCCCCATTTTTTCCAGTCACGGTAGCGTTTTTCAGAACCAGGCAACTGCCACCAGCCCGGGTCAAACAGGCTGGTATTACGGTTGATAACACCGGCACTCAATGCAGAAACCGCCACGTACGGTTTAACCGTTGACGCTGGCGGGTAAACACCCTGTGTCGCGCGGTTCACCAGCGGCGTATTAGGGTCATTCAGCAGACCGGAATAGTCCTTACTGGAGATGCCATCGACAAACAGGTTCGGGTCATAACTTGGCATTGAAACCATTGCCAGAATGCCACCGGTACGCGGATCGGTGACCACAACGGCTGCTCGGCTGCCTGCCAGCAGGGTTTCAATATACTGCTGAAGCTTAAGATCGAGCGTCAGATACACATCATGTCCCGCCTGAGGCGGCACTTCTTTAAGCTGGCGAATAACGCGGCCACGGTTGTTAACCTCAACCTCTTCATAGCCAGTCTGTCCGTGCAGAACATCTTCGTAATAACGTTCAATCCCCAGCTTACCGATATCGTGCGTCGCGGCGTAGTTCGCCAGTTTGCCGTCTTTATCGAGACGATCGACGTCTTTATCGTTAATTTTGGAAACGTAGCCAATCACATGCGTCAGCGCAGAGCCATAAGGGTAGTAGCGACGTTTGTAACCCTTCACTTCCACGCCGGGGAAACGGTACTGGTTTACCGCAAAGCGGGCAACCTGGACTTCCGTCAGATTGGTTTTTACCGGAATGGAGGTGAAACGGTGAGAGCGGGCCCGTTCTTTTTTGAAAGCGGCGATATCGTCATCGTTAAGATCGACAACGCTTCTCAGCGCTTCCAGCGTATCCTGAACATTATCGACCTTTTCCGGCATCATCTCTATTTGATAGATGGTGCGGTTTAACGCCAGCGGTGTGCCGTTACGGTCGTAGATGATGCCGCGGCTGGGGGCGATTGGCACCAGCTTAATACGGTTTTCGTTTGAACGCGTCTGGTAATCGGTAAAGCGGACAATTTGCAGATTATAAAGGTTGGCGATCAGCACGCCGGTAAGCAGCAAAATCCCCGTAAAGGCGACCAGCGCCCGGCGCACAAACAGCGCGGACTCAGCCGTATAGTCGCGAAAAGAATTCTGTAGTTTCATCCGCTGCTTAATCTACCCTGGTCAAGTCACTATTCGCGGTGATAGGGGTGGTTGGTCGTAATGCTCCACGCGCGATACAGGCTTTCTGCCACCAGTACCCGAACGAGCGGATGGGGAAGCGTCAGCGCGGAGAGAGACCAACTTTGTTCTGCTGCCGCTTTGCAGGCAGGGGATAACCCTTCTGGCCCGCCAATCAACAGACTGACGTCACGGCCATCCTGCTTCCAGCGCTCCAGTTCGTGCGCCAGCTGCGGCGTATCCCAGGGTTTTCCTGGAATATCGAGGGTGACGATGCGGTTTTTGCCTGCGGCAGCCAGCATCAGTTCGCCCTCTTTATCAAGAATACGTTTGATATCGGCGTTCTTGCCGCGCTTTCCGGCGGGGATCTCCACCAGTTCGAACGGCATGTCTTTTGGGAAACGACGCAGATACTCAGTAAAACCGGTTTGTACCCAGTCCGGCATTTTGGTGCCGACGGCGACCAGTTGCAACTTCACGCATTAACCCCAGAGTTTTTCCAGCTCATACAGGCGACGGCTCTCTTCCTGCATGACATGGACAATCACATCGCCGAGGTCGACAACCACCCAGTCAGCCGTCGCTTCACCTTCAACACCAAGCGGCAACAGCCCTGCTGCACGTGATTCCTGAACCACGTGATCGGCAATCGAAACAACATGACGCGTAGAAGTACCGGTGCAGATAATCATGCAGTCGGTAATACTGGATTTACCCTTAACGTCGATAGCGATGATGTCCTGACCTTTCAGGTCATCAATTTTGTCAATAACAAAATCCTGGAGTGCTTTACCCTGCAAGTTTTCCCCCTGGGGTGAACGAGATTGTATAACTATGAATTCGTGGCCAGACAGTATACCTGAACTAGCGCCTGTGTCGGGACAAATGTCTCCGGCCGGGCTTTTGAAGGCGGGTATCATCCCACCCTCCGCCTGAGATTGCATCGCCATTTTTGTAAAACAATTTCTGTAAAGCAATGATCGGCGGGAAAGTCTGGCAGCGGAGGATAACAGTATGGCTTACTCTGTCAAGGCAGGATAATCAATAAGCCACTTTTTATGGTCCCGGGTCAGGCATCTGCACTTTTCTGATACAACCCGTGTGCGTGAATATACGCCAGTACCGATGCGGGCAGCAGATCGTCACACGCTAAGCCCTGTTGCAGGCGCTCACGAATGAGGGTCGCAGAGATATCGAACCACGGTGTTTCTGCCAGATAAATTTTCCCGGCAGGCTGATTGTGGAGATCTTCAACATTATCGGTGAGATGGTCTTCCAGCCATTGCTGATACTGCTCTTCGCGCATCGTCAGCGGATAACCCGGACGGCGGCAGACAAGCAGGTGGCTGTTCTCCAGAATGGTTTCATACTGATGCCATGTGGGGAGATTTAGCAGTGAATCCTGGCCAATAATGAAGGCCAGCGGCTTGTCAGGGCCTTGTTCAGTCCGCCACTCCTGCAGCGTCTGTGACGTCCAGGAGGGAGTATCGCGACGTAGCTCCCGTTCATCAAGTTTGAAAAGCGGTTTATCCGCAATGGCCAGGGCCAGCATCTCTTTGCGTTGCTCGCTGGTCGCCTCAGGCTGGGGACGGTGTGGCGGAACATTATTGGGCATAATGGTGACGCACTGAAGCCCGATCAGATTCGCCAGAATTTCGACTGGCTTCAGATGCCCGTAATGTACCGGGTCGAAGGTGCCACCATACAGGGCCTGTAAAGAATGCATGCTATCCATCAATAAATACGTCTGCGAGCGCCTTGTGGCAGAGCAGCAGAGAAAGGCTTTCCAGCTCTGCCCAGACCGACTGGCCGTAATCTTGTTTTAACGTGAGCTCAGCGCGCATCAGCAGCTGAACAGCCTGTCGCAGCTGTTCATGACTCAGGCGGTTAATGGCCTCTGTCGTCATAGCCCGGCGATTTTGCCATACGCGGTGTTTATCAAACAGCGAACGCAACGGCGTATGGGCAGACTGACGCTTTAGCGTAATCAGCAGCAGTAATTCGCGCTGCAGAGTACGTAGCAGAATAACGGGTTCGCTCCCTTCGAGGCGCAGTTGTTGCAGAATATGCAGGGCGCGTTTGCTTTTCGCCGCCAACAACGCATCCACCCAGTGGAATGGCGTGAAGTGCGCGGCATCGTTAACGGCCTGTTCGACACGCGGTAGGGTGAGTTTACCATCCGGCCAGAGCAGGGAGAGTCTGTCAAGCGCCTGAGCCAGGGCCAGCAGATTTCCTTCATAGCAGTAGCAAAGCAGTTGATTCGCGGCGTCATCCAGTTGAAGGTTGTTTTGCTTCGCTCTCGCCGCCACCCATTTGGGTAGATGCGTTTGCTCAGGCGTCTGACAGGTGACCAGCACTGCGTGAGTTGCGAGCTGGGTAAACCAGGCTGCATTTTCCTGTGCTTTAGTGAGCTTGTTGCCGCGCACGATGAAGAGCAGATCGCTGTGCAACAGGCTAACCAGCGTAGCGAGTTGTTCATTCATGGCCGCGTTAGGACCATTTTCCGGCAGCAGGATCTGGATAGTCTGGCGCGACGCGAAAAGACTCATCGCCTGGCAAAGCGAGAAGAGGGCGTTCCAGTCGGTGTTGTTATCCAGTTGAACGGTGTGATGTTCATCAAATCCCTGAGCCGCCGCCGCATGGCGCACGGCATCCAGGCTTTCCTGAAGTAATAGCGGATCGTTTCCAAGAAGCAAATACGCCGCGCGCAGCCCTTCATTGAGCTGCGCGCGAAGTTGTTCAGGATACAGCCTGATCATCATTTACCCAGAGAGTTAGCAGCGGGAAGCGTGCCAGCAACCGGTTTTTCAACAATGTCAGAACCTTGCTTGGTTGACGCTGCAACACTTGGCAGTTTACGGATCAGCTGTTCCGCTGCCTTGTCGTACATTTCGTTGATAATAATCTGCTGTTCGGCATCTTTTGCCAGCGCCGTCTGCGGATTATCGAAGAACGAACGGTACACTTTCGTGCTGATCGGATAAATATCTTTACCCGGGATCAGAACTGCCGCATCGACCGTTAACACCATCTGATACTCTGCGGTGCGGCCATCCTGGAAGATAGAGGCTGTATCTCTCGACAGACCGCCTCCTATCACACGCAGAGACGGTACATCCTGGCGAAGCGTTTGTTTCTCAACAATTTCAACACCGTTCAGACGCAGCTGGTTACGAATTGCCCGGCTGAGTGGGCCATTCGGATCCCCGGAATCAAAGATCATCGTTTTCATCTGAGCAGGCACCGCCGTGGTATTGCGCAGGTGCCAGCCACAGCCAGCGGTGACAAGCACCGCCAGAGATAAGAGTATTGTTGCCAGTTGTCGCACGTTTCCTCCCGCGCTTAGCCAACGACCAGATTCAGCAATTTACCCGGTACGTAGATCACTTTACGTACGGTAACGCCCTCAAGATATTTTGCGACCAGAGGTTCCTGGCCCGCGCGTTCGCGAACCTGTTCTTCGGTTGCATCGACCGCCACGGTAATTTTACCGCGTACTTTGCCGTTTACCTGAACGACAACCAGCGTAGTGTTTTCCACCATCGCGGCTTCGTCGGCCTGTGGCCATGGCGCATTGTCGATATCGCCTTCGCCTTTCAGCTCCTGCCACAGGGTGAAGCTAACGTGCGGAGTGAACGGGTTCAGCATGCGAACGACGGCCAGCAATGCTTCACGCATTAAGGCACGATCCTGCTCGCCGTCCTGCGGGGCTTTCGCCAGCTTATTCATCAGTTCCATAATAGCTGCAATTGCAGTGTTAAAGGTCTGACGACGACCAATATCATCGGTCACTTTCGCAATCGTTTTATGAACATCACGACGCAGCGCTTGCTGATCTTCAGTCAGTGCCGCGGCGTTCAGTGCCGGAGCATCACCCTGTGCAGTGTGTTCGTAAACCAGTTTCCAGACGCGTTTCAGGAAGCGGTTTGCACCTTCCACACCCGATTCCTGCCACTCCAGGGTCATGTCCGCCGGAGAAGCAAACATCATGAACAGACGCACGGTATCCGCGCCGTAACGTTCAACCATCACCTGTGGGTCGATGCCGTTGTTTTTGGATTTAGACATCTTGCTCATGCCGGTATAGACCAGTTCATGACCTTCGGCGTCTTTCGCCTTCACAATGCGGCCTTTCTCGTCACGCTCAACGATAGCATCAACCGGAGACACCCAGTTACGCTCGCCGTTAGCACCCACGTAGTAGAAGGCATCAGCCAGTACCATACCCTGACACAGCAGCTGTTTTGCCGGTTCGTCAGAGTTCACCATGCCGGCATCACGCATCAGTTTGTGGAAGAAGCGGAAGTAGAGCAGGTGCATGATGGCATGTTCGATACCACCGATGTAAATGTCTACCGGCAGCCAGTAGTTCGCTGCATCAGAGTCCAGCATACCCTCTTTATACTGCGGGCAGGTGTAACGCGCATAGTACCAGGAGGACTCCATAAAGGTGTCGAAGGTGTCGGTTTCACGCAGCGCAGGCTGGCCGTTGACGGTGGTTTTTGCCCACTCAGGATCGGCTTTGATCGGGCTGGTAATGCCGTCCATAACCACGTCTTCAGGCAGGATCACCGGCAGTTGATCTTCCGGCGTTGGCATCACGGTGCCGTCTTCCAGCGTCACCATTGGAATTGGAGCACCCCAGTAACGCTGGCGGGAAACGCCCCAGTCGCGCAGACGGAAGTTAACTTTACGCTCGCCCATGCCCAGAGAGGCCAGTTTGTCTGCAATGGCATTAAAACCGTCTTCGAAGCTCAGGCCGCTGAATTCACCGGAGTTAAACAGGGTGCCTTTTTCAGTCAGCGCTTGCGCGGACAGGTCTGGTTCAGAACCATCGGCGGCCAGGATAACGGCTTTAATCGGCAGGTTGTATTTGGTCGCAAACTCGTAGTCGCGCTGATCGTGGCCTGGAACAGCCATGACTGCACCTGTACCGTATTCCATCAGAACGAAGTTTGCGGCCCAGACAGGGATCGCTTCGCCTGTCAGTGGGTGCTTAGCATAGAAGCCTGTCGCTACACCTTTTTTCTCCATCGTCGCCATGTCGGCTTCGGCCACTTTGGTGTTGCGGCATTCGTCGATGAAGGTGGCCAGTTCTGGATTGTTCTCCGCCGCTTTCTGCGCCAGAGGGTGACCCGCAGCCACGGCCAGGTAGGTCGCGCCCATGAAGGTGTCTGGACGGGTGGTGTAGACGGTCAGGGTCTGGTCGTAGTTCTCAACGTTGAAGGTGATCTCCACGCCTTCAGAACGGCCGATCCAGTTGCGCTGCATGGTTTTAACGGTATCTGGCCAGTGATCCAGCGTATCCAGATCGTTCAGCAGTTCGTCAGCATAGGCTGTGATTTTGATAAACCACTGTGGGATCTCTTTACGCTCAACTTTGGTATCACAACGCCAGCAGCAGCCATCAATAACCTGTTCGTTCGCGAGAACAGTCTGGTCATTTGGACACCAGTTAACAGCAGAGGTCTTCTTATACACCAGGCCTTTTTTGTACAGCTCGGTGAAGAATTTCTGTTCCCAGCGATAGTATTCCGGGGTGCAGGTTGCCAGCTCGCGGCTCCAGTCATAGCCAAAGCCCAGCATTTTAAGCTGGTTTTTCATGTACGCGATGTTGTCATACGTCCATGGGGCAGGTGCGGTGTTGTTTTTTACCGCAGCGCCTTCAGCAGGCAGACCGAACGCATCCCAGCCGATTGGCTGCAGAACGTTTTTGCCCAGCATACGCTGGTAGCGGGCGATCACATCACCAATGGTGTAGTTACGCACGTGGCCCATGTGTAGTCGACCAGAAGGATAGGGAAGCATCGACAGGCAGTAATACTTCTCTTTGCTCTCGTCTTCGGTTACTTCAAAGGTGCGCTTCTCGTCCCAGTGTTGCTGGACTTTTGATTCTATCTCTTCCGGGCGGTATTGCTCTTGCATGGCAGCCAGTGGTCCTGTTTTCAATACAGCTACAAATGTAGCCAATGGATGTGGTATTTCAGATCCGCATAGCATAGCCCAAACGTCCGCGTCAAAACAGCCTTTCGCACAAATGCACATTGCAGGAATTTACCGGGTCTGTGCTTCACCTGACAAAGCGGCGACGAAATAAGGTCTATTATTAGAAATAGTTACTTACCCGGGAGGCAAAATGATGAACAAGGTTGCTCAATTTTACCGCGAACTGGTGGCGACACTGACGGAACGGCTGCGTAACGGCGAGCGCGATATTGACGCGCTGGTGGAGCAGGCTCGTGCCCGCGTGACGCAAACGGGTGAGTTAACGCGTACCGAAGTGGAAGAGGTCACCCGCGCGGTACGCCGTGACCTGGAAGAATTCGCGCGCAGCTACCAGGAGAGCCAGGATGAGGTCACTGACAGCGTATTTATGCGGGTGATTAAAGAGAGCCTGTGGCAGGAACTGGTGGATATCACCGATAAAACGCAGCTGGAGTGGCGCGAGGTGTTTCAGGATCTGAACCATCATGGTGTCTACCACAGCGGCGAAGTGGTTGGCCTGGGGAATCTGGTCTGCGAGAAATGCCATCACCATATTGCAGTGTATACGCCGGAAGTGCTGCCGTTATGTCCGAAATGTGGGCACGATCAGTTTCAGCGTCGACCGTTTGAGCCATAAATAAAAGTAAAACGGCAACTATGTTGCCGTTTTTAGTGTCTGCCCCCTCTCACCTTGGGAGAGGTGTAGGGTGAGGGCATCAGGCCGCAGCGTAGTACTTGAGCCTCTTCGCCAGCAAATCCACAAACGCCTGCCGATCGATATCCACCATCACCGTGGTATTCGGCGCATTCCCCGTCAGTGAGTAGTAATCCACTACAGTCATCCCCTGGGTATATTTCCCCTGCGTCTCCACACCGACCCAGCGTTCCACTGTGGTAAACATCTCCGGCTTCAGTAGCCAGGCAATGGTGCATGGATCATGCAGGGGCGCGCCGTGGAAGCCCCACTTCTCGGCTTTGTGATATTCCATAAAGAAGTCGAGCAGTTCGGCCACAGTTGTCGCAACCGGGTTGCCCACCGAGCGGAAACGCTCAATATCGTCCGCCATAATCTGCGCTCGATGGGTAACGTCCAGTCCCGCCATCACAACCGGCAAGCCGGACTGGAAGACAATCTCAGCGGCTTCCGGGTCGACAAAGATGTTGAACTCCGCCGCAGGCGTCCAGTTACCCAGCCCCATTGCGCCACCCATTATCACGATACGGGAAATTTTACTGTGCAGCTCCGGATGACTGTTAAGCAGCAACGCAACGTTGGTTTGCGGACCGGTTGCCACCAGCGTTACCGGCTCGGCACTTTCACGCAGCACCTTCGCCATCAGCTCCACGGCAGTGCAGTGTTGCGGTGCGAAACCCGGCTCCGGCAGTGCCGGGCCGTCCAGCCCGCTCTCACCGTGAACGTTGTCGGCAATGATCAGCTCCCGCATCAGCGGTTTCACGGCCCCGCCAGCGACAGGAATATCAGTGCGTCTGAGCAGTGTTAGCATGCGCAGGACGTTACGCAAGGTTTTTTCAGGCGTCTGGTTTCCGGCGGACGAGGTGACGGCTTTCACGTCAAGTTCAGGGGAGGCAAGAGCGAGGACGAGCGCGATCGCGTCATCATGACCCGGATCGCAATCGAGAATAATAGGCTGTGCCATAGCGTTCTCCATACGTAGCGTTATTTTGTGACAAGGTTAACGCTGCAATGTGACGCCGACGAGAGGAAGTGAGTGAAAGCGTGAAGCAGTGCGCAATCCGCAGATTGCGCACTGAGAAGATTAATGCAGAATTTTGGCAAGGAAGTCTTTTGCACGTTCTGATTTCGGGTTAGCGAAAAACTCTTCTTTCGGTGAGTCTTCCACGATCTTCCCTTCGTCCATAAAGATCACGCGGTTTGCTACTTTGCGGGCGAAGCCCATTTCGTGGGTCACCACCATCATGGTCATCCCTTCGTGCGCCAGCTCGACCATCACGTCCAGCACTTCGTTGATCATCTCTGGATCGAGCGCCGACGTTGGCTCATCAAACAGCATCGCCACCGGATCCATGCACAGCGCGCGGGCGATCGCCACACGCTGCTGTTGGCCGCCAGATAGCTGTGCCGGAAACTTATCGGCATGCGCAGAGAGCCCAACGCGTTCCAGGAGTTTCAGCCCTTTCTCGCGCGACGCTTTTTTATCGCGCTTAAGCACTTTTACCTGCGCCAGCGTCAGGTTCTCAATAATGGAGAGGTGAGGGAACAGCTCAAAATGCTGGAACACCATGCCAACGTGAGAGCGAAGCTGGGCGAGATTGGTTTTTTTGTCATTGACTTTAGTGCCATTGACGACGATCTCACCCTGCTGCACCGGCTCTAGTCCGTTGACGGTTTTGATCAGTGTGGATTTACCGGAACCTGACGGTCCGCACACTACCACCACATCGCCTTTTTTCACTTCGGTGGAGCAGTCGGTCAGCACCTGAAAGTGCCCATACCATTTAGAAACATTTTTCAGGGAAATCATTATACCGTCCTTTTCTTCAGCCAACTGACCAACAGCGACGCGCTTAAACTAATCACAAAATAGACCGCACCCGCAAAGAGCACCATCTCGACCTGCGTACCATCACGCTCACCGATGGTGGAGGCGGTACGGAAGAAGTCTGCCAGGCTGAGTACATATACCAGAGAGGTATCCTGGAACAGCACGATACCCTGAGTCAGCAGGAGTGGAACCATGGCGCGAAACGCCTGCGGCAGAATGATGAGCTGCATGGACTGCCAGTGTGTCATCCCCAGCGCCAGGGCGGCACTGGATTGTCCACGAGAAATACTCTGGATACCCGCACGGATAATCTCAGAGTAATAAGCAGCCTCGAACATGGAGAACGCCACCATCGCCGAGATCAGGCGGATATCGGTTTTCGGTGACAGCCCCAGTACGTTTTGCAGGAAACCGGGAACAATCAGGTAAAACCACAGCAGCACCATCACCAGCGGAATGGAACGGAAAACGTTAACGTAGGCCGTTGCGAACCAGGCGAGCGGCTTAAAGCTCGACAGGCGCATGACCGCAAGCAGGGTTCCCCAGACGATACCAATGATGATGGCAATAACGGTGATTTTTAAGGTAATCACCAGGCCATCAAGCAGGTAAGGCATGGATGGGACGATAGAACTCCAGTCAAAATCGTACATTATTTACCTCCCAGATTGCCCGGCAGGCGAATTTTGCGTTCAACCAGGTTCATCACCAGCATGATGAAAGCGTTAATCAGAACATAGGCGAGCGTGATTGCGGTGAAGGATTCCCACGCATGAGCGGAATAATCCAGCAGCTTGCCCGCCTGCGCAGCCATATCCACCAGGCCGATGGTCGAGGCGATGGCCGAGTTTTTCACCAGGTTCATCATCTCAGAGGTCATCGGTGGAACGATAACGCGGTAGGCGTTAGGCAGCAGAACATAACGGTAGGTTTGTGGCAGCGTTAATCCCATCGCCAGACCTGCATTTTTTTGTCCACGTGGCAATGACTGAATGGCGGCTCGCACCTGCTCGCACACGCGCGCAGCGGTAAACAGCCCCAGACAGAGCATCGAGGAGACAAAGAACTGAACGTTAGGATCCAGTTCCGACTTGAACCACATGCCAATATTTTCCGGCAGCAGTTCAGGAATCACCAGATACCAGGTAAAGAACTGCACAATCAGCGGAACGTTACGAAACAGTTCAACGTACAAGGTGCCGAGGGTTGAAAGAAAGCGGTTAGGGACGGTACGCAAAATACCGAACAGCGAGCCGACAAGAAATGCGATGATCCATGCCGTTATGGATAAAGCGACAGTGACCTGAAAGCCGCTCCATAACCAGCCAAGATAGGTGGTGTTGCCGAACGGGGCTTGTTGCAGAAAGATGCCCCAGTTCCAGTCTATTGACATAATAAACTCCAGAAAAAAAAGGGTAGCAGCGCTACCCTCGAAGATTGGTGAGAAGCTCATTTTTCGCGCTGAGTGGGGAACGACCACTCAACGTATAGTCTGTCCATGCTTCCCGACAATCGAGAGGGCAGGAGATCCCGCCCCTGTTGTTCTAATTAGTTAAGAGCCTTGTCATTTGGTGATTTGAACAGCGCTTTCATGTCGTCAGACAGTTCAAAGTTCATGTTCAGGTTTTTTGGTGGAATTGGGTTCTTGAACCACTTGTCGAACCATTTTTCCGCTTCGCCGGAAGTTTGTGCCTGGGCGATGGTGTCATCGATCAGTTTTTTGAACTCAGCGTCGTCTTTACGCAGCATGCAGCCATAAGCTTCTTTTGACTGTGCAGTTCCGACGATTTCCCAGTTGTCCGGTTTCTTCGCTTTCGCGCGTTCGCCCGCCAGCAGGGCGTCATCCATCATAAACGCGACGGCACGGCCACTTTCCAGGGTACGGAAGGAGTCGCCATGGTCTTTCGCGCTGATGATGCGCATATCCATTTTCTTCTCATCATTCAGTTTGTGCAGCAGCACTTCTGAGGTGGTACCGGAGGTGACAACGACCGCTTTGCCTTTCAGGTCAGCAAAATCTTTAATCTCGCCGCCTTTTTTGGTCAGCAGGCGGGTACCTACCACGAAGATGGTGTCAGAGAAAGCAGCCTGTTTCTGACGCTCAAGGTTGTTGGTGGTGGAGCCACACTCAAAATCAAAGGTGCCGTTTTGCAGCAGTGGAATACGGTTTTGTGAAGTGATTGGGATCAGCTTCACCTGCAGGTCAGGTTTGTTCAGCTTTTTCTTCACGGCTTCAACGATGGCGTTGGAGTAATCCTGTGAATAACCCACGACTTTTTGCGTGTTGTCGTAGTAAGAGAACGGAACAGAAGATTCACGGTGGCCGACCACGATCACGCCGTTTTTGGCAATCTTGTCGAGAGTGCTTCCGGCAGCCGGAGCGTCTTCAGCGTGAACCACGCCTGCAGACATCCCCATAACCAGCATTGCTGTGGCCAGTTTACGTAATTGCATACCCAACTCCTTTTTTATCAGCGCCAGAGACGCATTGATACCCATTGTGATGTTGTTATATCTCGCGCTATGCGAGTGCAGTGTTATGCAAGCTTGTTAACATTTAGTCTGGCTTAATGTAAAGATTTTGCTGCGTTATTGTTTATTTTTGCGAAGTGCGCCGCACCATTCAGAGGCAAAAATCTCTCGTTGCACCGTTTCGGTGCTACCGATGATCTACGCTGGTGCGACCAGGTTGCGCGTTAAGCCAAACTGCGTTTACCTGAATAAACAAAGCAATAGGCGTGCCAGAATTGGAGTCTGGAGGGAATGGTAGGATGGTAGCAACAGTATGGAAAAGTTGACCGGGTAAGCGTCAACGCCACCCGGCAACATAAGGTAAGGTTATTTACGACGCTGACGAAGACTCATCAACACCGCACCAAAACCAAACAGCGCGGTCAGGATCCACAGCGGCCAGTTGCCGGTGCGGGCGTACGGCGTCAGTCCCGTGGTTGGCGTGACGTTGGTGGTCAGCACCTCACGGGTAAACTGCGGGATCATGGCCTGAATTTCACCCTGTGGGCCAATTACGGCGGTGATGCCGTTGTTGGTGCTACGCAGCAGTGGACGCGCCAACTCCAGGGAACGCATTCGCGCCATCTGGAAGTGTTGCCATGGGCCAATCGACTTACCAAACCACGCGTCATTGGAGATGGTCAGAAGGAAGTCCGTGTCCGGGCGGAAGTTATCGCGTACCTGCTCGCCGAGGATAATTTCGTAGCAAATGGCTGCGGTCAGGGCAAAACCGTGCGCATGCAGCTGCGGCTGAACGTATGGGCCGCGGCTGAAAGAGGACATCGGCAGGTCAAAGAACGGTGCCAGCGGGCGCAGAATGGACTCCAGCGGGACAAATTCACCAAACGGAACCAGGTGATTTTTGTTGTACCTGTCAGTGGAGTTGTAGCTGTATTCGCTATCTTTGCCGAGGGTAATGATGGTGTTATAGGTGTCATAACGGTTCTGCTGATTCAGACGCGCATCAACAATACCGGTAATCAGCGTGCTGCCGCGCGCGAGCAGCAGATCGTTCATCATGTTCAGGAACGGCTGCTGGTTTATTTCCAGGTCCGGGATCGCAGATTCCGGCCAGATAATCAGCTGTGATTTGCCCATGACCTCTTCGGTCGCGTTGGCGTAGATCTTCAGCGTATTCAGAAGCTGCTTTTCATCCCACTTCATGGCCTGCGGGATATCACCCTGCACCATGGAAACCTGCGTAGCGCGTTCTGGCTCCAGGGTATACCACTGGATATAGCGCAGCGGGAAGGGCAGTGCGAACAATACCAGTGCCGCAACCAGCGGCTTCCAGCAGCGCTTGGCCAACGCCAGTACCAGCAGGCCGCTGACAACCATCAGCAGGAAGTTAATCGCCTCAACGCCCATCACCGGTGCCAGGCCTTTCAGCGGCCCGTCAATCTGGCTGTAGCCGAACTGCAACCATGGAAAACCGGTCAATACCCAGCCACGCAGGAACTCGGTAATTTGCCAGACAACCGGCGCCGCAATGGCGACGCGCAGCCAGGTGGTTTTTGGCCACAGGCGAGAAAGGATGCCGGCGAACAGACCGGTATAGAGCGAGAGATACGCGGCGAGCAATACCACCAGGAAGACGTTAACCGGGCCAGGCATTCCGCCAAACTGGGCGATGCTAACATAGACCCAGTTGATGCCTGAGCCAAACAGCCCCAGTCCCCAGAAGTAACCGATAGCCGCAGCCTGTACCGGACGACGATTCAGGGTCAGGCCCTGAAGCCCCATCAGGGAGAGAATGGCGGCGGGCCAGATATCGTAAGGAGAAAAAGCCAGCGTACCGCTGGCTCCGAGTAACAGCGCCAGCAGCAAACGGACGCGCTGGCGTTCAAGCAGTGGGGCAAATGCCATTTACATTAATCTTCCAGTTTTGGCACCGGTGAGTCATCCGGCGTTCTGACATGAACCTGTATAATACGTCGGCTGTCGGCCATCGCTACCTTGAACTGGTAACCGTCGATGTCAACGGTTTCACCGCGCGCCGGGAGGTGGCCAAAGGCCTGCATCACCAGACCGCCAATGGTATCAACCTCTTCATCGCTGAAGTGGGTGCCGAAAGCGTCGTTAAAGTCTTCAATCGAGGCCAGCGCACGCACAGTCCAGGTGTGGCGGCTCAGTTGACGGAAGTCGATATCTTCTTCTTCGTCATACTCATCTTCGATTTCTCCCACGATCAGCTCAAGAATATCTTCGATCGTGACAAGACCCGACACACCGCCAAATTCATCAATAACAATCGCCATGTGGTAACGCTGAGAGCGAAACTCTTTCAGCATCCGATCCACACGTTTACTTTCCGGCACAACCACGGCCTGGCGTAACACTTTTTCCATGCTGAAAGCGTCAGAATCGCTGCGCATAAACGGCAGCAGATCTTTCGCCATCAAAATCCCTTCAATGTGATCTTTGTCTTCGCTGATGACCGGGAAACGTGAGTGAGCGGATTCGATAATCACATCGAGGCACTCGTCCAGTGTCTGGTTACGTTTCAGGGTGATCATTTGCGAACGGGGGATCATGATATCGCGAACACGCTGGTCGGCGATGTCCATGACCCCTTCGAGCATTTCGCGCGTATCTTCATCGATAAGGTCGTTTTGCCCGGAATCACGAATCAGCTCCAGCAGTTCATCACGGTTTTTCGGTTCGCCGTGGAAAAGCTGGTTCAGAATGAGGGAGAAAAATCCCTTTTTACCGTTTGTCGTGTCGCTACTGTGTGAATTGTCGTCGCTCATGGCGTTTGTTAAGGGTTCTCTTGTTAGTTCAATGTTTACCGCCACGCGATTTCCTTTCGTGGCGGCATGTTAGTCAGTGGGGAGACTGACTATTCTTTCTCGGCAATGTACGGATCCTCATAGCCCAGAGCAAGCATTATCTCTGTCTCGAGGGACTCCATCTCTTCTGCTTCGTCATCTTCTATATGATCGTAGCCGAGCAGATGCAGGCTGCCATGTACCACCATATGCGCCCAGTGGGCTTCAAGGGGTTTTTGCTGCTCTTTGGCTTCCTGCTCAACCACCTGGCGACAGATGATCAGATCGCCCAGCAGCGGCATCTCGATGCCCGGTGGGGCTTCGAACGGGAAAGAGAGCACATTGGTAGGCTTATCTTTCCCGCGATAGGTCAGGTTAAGCTCATGGCTTTCAGCTTCATCCACCAGGCGAATCGTGACTTCTGATTCTTCCTGAAACTGGGGGATAACGGCATCCAGCCATTTCTGAAACTGCGCCTCTTCTGGCATACCGGAATTATCTTCACAGGCCAGCTGTAAATCGAGGATCACCTGACTCATTTCTGTTCTTGCTCCTGCGCTTCGCGCTTACGTTCTGCTGCCAGTTCGGCCTTACGCTTCTGATCGGCTTCTTCCCAGGCCTCGTAGGCGTTAACAATACGCGCGACGACCGGGTGGCGTACCACGTCTTCACTGTGGAAGAAGTTAAAACTGATTTCTTCGACCTCGGCCAGCACCTCAATGGCGTGACGCAGGCCAGATTTGGTGCTGCGCGGCAGGTCGATCTGGGTGACGTCACCGGTAATGACCGCTTTCGAGTTAAAGCCGATACGCGTCAGGAACATCTTCATCTGTTCGATGGTGGTGTTCTGACTTTCATCGAGAATGATAAACGCATCGTTCAGCGTACGGCCTCGCATATAAGCGAGCGGAGCAACTTCGATAACGTTACGCTCAATAAGTTTCTCAACTTTTTCAAAACCGAGCATTTCAAACAGCGCGTCGTATAAGGGACGCAGGTATGGGTCGACTTTCTGGCTCAGGTCGCCTGGCAAGAAGCCCAGTTTCTCGCCCGCTTCAACCGCTGGGCGAGTCAGCAGAATACGGCGGATCTCCTGACGCTCCAGCGCATCCACTGCTGCTGCTACCGCCAGATAGGTTTTACCGGTACCGGCCGGTCCGACGCCGAAGGTGATGTCATGGTCGAGGATATTCGCGATGTACTGTGCCTGGTTTGGCGTACGCGGTTTAATCACGCCACGTTTGGTTTTGATGTTAATTGCCTTGCCGTAGTCAGGCACACTTTCCGCGCTCTGCTCGAGCACTCGCGCTTCTTTAATGGCGAGGTGGATCTGTTCTGGCTCGATATCCTGAATTTCGCCACGCATTGGGGAGGTATCCACATACAGGCTACGCAGAATATCTGCAGCGGCGTTGACGCAGATAGGGCGTCCGGTCAGTTTGAAATGATTATCGCGACGATTGATTTCGATACCCAGACGTCGCTCCAGTTGCTTGATGTTGTCATCAAACGGCCCGCACAGGCTCAGCAGGCGAGCGTTGTCTGCTGGCTCAAGGCTAATTTCACGCGTGTCTATATTCAAACCGTTCCTCTTTGAGTGTTTAGTAGGGCTGGTATCATAAAACTGTCATTACCGAAATTATTCACGCCACAGAATAAAGGCGCAAGCATTGCGATGGATATTGGGGGCGAAGAGGGGAATTACAAGGCCTGCCAGAAAGGCAGGCCTGGACGCATTACGGCTGATAGATACCCACACCAGAATCGTTTTCTTTTCGGGTTCGGGAAATGACGGATTCCGGAGATTCTGCAATGCGCAGACCCATTTCATCCTCGGTACGTACCACCTTCGCTCGCAGCGAGTTGGTCAACACTTCCACAATCTCGACGTCCACGAATTTACCGATCATATCCGGGGTGCCTTCGAAGTTCACCACGCGGTTATTTTCGGTACGACCGGAGAGTTCCATAATGCTCTTGCGCGAGGTGCCTTCAACCAGAATACGCTGGACAGTACCAAGCATACGACGGCTCCAGGCATTGGCCTGCTGGTTGATACGCTCCTGCAGAATATACAGACGCTGCTTTTTCTCTTCTTCCGGCACATCGTCAACCATATCTGCCGCAGGGGTTCCAGGACGTGCAGAGAAGATGAAGCTGTAGCTAACGTCAAAATTCACGTCGCCGATGAGCTTCATGGTGCGCTCAAAGTCGTCGGCAGTTTCGCCTGGGAAGCCGACGATAAAGTCCGAGCTAATCTGGATATCAGGACGGGCTTCACGCAGTTTACGGATGGTGGATTTGTACTCCAGCACCGTATGCGGGCGCCCCATCAGGTTCAGCACACGGTCAGAACCACACTGAATCGGCAGGTGCAGGAAGCTCACCAGTTCCGGCGTGTCGCGATAAACATCGATGATGTCATCGGTAAATTCCATCGGGTGGCTGGTGGTGAAGCGAATGCGGTCGATACCGTCAATGGCTGCGACCAGACGCAGCAGTTCAGCAAAGCTGCCGGTGCTGCCGTCATAGTTCTCGCCGCGCCAGGCGTTAACGTTCTGGCCCAGCAGGTTCACTTCGCGTACGCCCTGCGCGGCAAGCTGGGCGATTTCAAACAGAATGTCATCCGCCGGACGGCTGACCTCTTCACCGCGCGTGTAAGGCACCACGCAGTAAGTGCAGTATTTGTTGCAGCCTTCCATGATAGAGACAAAAGCGGTCGGGCCATCCGCGCGCGGCTCTGGCAGACGGTCAAATTTTTCAATCTCCGGGAAGCTGACGTCAACAACCGGGCTACGATTACCGCGAACCTGATTGATCATCTCAGGCAGGCGGTGCAGGGTCTGAGGGCCAAAGACAATATCCACATACGGGGCTCTCTGGCGGATCAGTTTCCCTTCCTGCGACGCAACACAACCGCCAACACCAATGATCAAGTCCGGATTTTTTCGTTTGAGAAGTTTCCAGCGACCTAACACATGAAAGACTTTTTCCTGCGCTTTTTCACGAATAGAACAGGTGTTTAGCAGCAGCACATCGGCTTCTTTCGCATTTTCAGTCAGCTGGTATCCGTGGGTTGTATCCAGCAGATCGGCCATCTTGGATGAATCGTATTCGTTCATCTGACAGCCCCAGGTTTTTATATGGAGTTTTTTAGTCATCGACTTGCTCAGCTCAGGATTGCAAGCCGCGTATTGTAATGCTTTGGTGCGGTTGTGACCAGTATGAAGGTTGTCAACCTCCTGACCCCAAAAATCCGGTAAACTTAAGGGATTCTGCAATAAGGAAAATTGACCATGACACTCCAACAAACCGAAATCGCCGTTGTCGGCGGCGGTATGGTCGGCGGCGCACTGGCGCTGGGGCTGGCGCAGCAGGGATTTGAGGTGACGGTTATCGAGCAGGCTGCTCCTGCTACGTTTGACCCGACGGCAAAGCCGGATGTGCGTATTTCCGCGATCGGTGCCGCCTCAGTTGATCTACTGCGCGGGCTGGGCGTTTGGGACGCGGTGCTGACGATGCGTGCTCACCCTTACAGCCGCCTCGAAACGTGGGAGTGGGAAAATGCCCACGTCGCGTTTGATGCCGCTGAACTCAAGCTGCCCCGTCTGGGCTATATGGTGGAAAACAACGTCCTCCAGCAGGCGCTCTGGCAGGCGCTGGAGGCACACCCGAAGGTGACGCTGCGTGTCCCATCGTCACTCAAAGCCTTGCATCGTCATGACAACGGATATCGCCTGACGCTTGATAATGATGATGAATTAGCCGTGAAGCTGGTGGTGGGCGCTGATGGCGCCAACTCTCAGGTCAGAGAGATGGCGGGGATTGGGGTTCATGCCTGGCAGTATCAACAGTCTTGTATGTTGATTACTGTCCAGTGTGAGAATGCGCCAGGAGAGAGCACCTGGCAGCACTTTACGCCGAATGGTCCGCACGCGTTTTTACCGTTGTTCGATAACTGGGCATCGCTGGTGTGGTACGACAAACCGGCGCGTATTCGTCAGTTACAGGGGCTTTCGATGGCGCAACTGCAAGACGAAATTATGCGCCACTTCCCGAGCCGACTGGGATATGTGACGCCGGTTGCGGCAGGAGCATTCCCGCTGACTCGTCGACACGCGTTGCAATATGCCCGCGAAGGGCTGGCTCTGGTAGGAGATGCGGCACATACCATTCACCCGCTGGCAGGGCAGGGGGTAAACCTGGGGTATCGTGATGTTGATGCATTACTGGATGTGCTGGGTAGTGCACGCGGGCATGCGGAGGACTGGTCAAGCCATCAGGTACTTAAGCGTTACCAGACGCGGCGTATGGCGGATAACTTCATCATGCAGTCAGGGATGGATCTGTTCTATGCCGGGTTCAGCAATGACGTAGGGCCGGTGCGTATTCTGCGTAATATTGGATTGATGGCGGCTGAGCGTGCCGGAGGTCTGAAGCGTCAGGCGTTGAAATACGCCCTCGGACTCTAAACTTTATTCCCTCTCCCGGTGGGAGAGGGCCAGGGTGAGGGCATCAGGCCGCACAATACTAGCAACAAAAACAAAAAAGCCCGCAGAGCGGGCTTTTTTGTTACTAAGTGGCTGGGGTGCAGGGATTCGAACCCCGGAATGCTGGTATCAGAAACCAGAGCCTTACCGCTTGGCGACACCCCAATTGCGTTAAACAGTGTTTAACGACTTTTTTAAATTGGCTGGGGTACGAGGATTCGAACCTCGGAATGCCGGAATCAGAATCCGGTGCCTTACCGCTTGGCGATACCCCAACAATTTGTCTTGATTACCGAAAAATCGACAATCTAAATATGGTGGCTACGACGGGATTCGAACCTGTGACCCCATCATTATGAGTGATGTGCTCTAACCAACTGAGCTACGTAGCCAGTACTGCAATCTTCGATGGCTGGGGTACCTGGATTCGAACCAGGGAATGCCGGTATCAAAAACCGGTGCCTTACCGCTTGGCGATACCCCAATACCGCGGAGAACCGCAAAATCGAAGAAATATGGCTGGGGTACCTGGATTCGAACCAGGGAATGCCGGTATCAAAAACCGGTGCCTTACCGCTTGGCGATACCCCATCCGTGCAACGCTTACCTGGGAATGGTGCGGGAGGCGAGACTTGAACTCGCACACCTTGCGGCGCCAGAACCTAAATCTGGTGCGTCTACCAATTTCGCCACTCCCGCAAAAAAAGATGGTGGCTACGACGGGATTCGAACCTGTGACCCCATCATTATGAGTGATGTGCTCTAACCAACTGAGCTACGTAGCCATCTTTTTTTCGCGTTACCTTATCGGCGTTGCGGGGCGCATTATGCGTATAGACCCTTGCAGCGTCAACACCTTTTTCAACGAAAATGGCCGGAATGTGACTGTTTGGTTAGGTTGCGAACAGCGTGACCGAATATTCGGCAATTATTGGTTATTAATCAGATTTAGGTGGTGAAATGTGAGGCAAAAAAATCAGGCCCCTGAGGGGCCTGATTGCGATCTGAGCGTTTATTTGTAGGCTGACTGGTGAACGCCTACCGCGCGTCCTGATGGATCGTTCATGGATTTGAAAGATTCATCCCATTCAATCGCTTTTGCTGAAGAGCAGGCGACGGACGGGCCACCCGGCACACATTCCGCAGCACTTGGAACCGGGAACAGTTCTTCAAAAATTTCACGGTACAGATAGGCTTCTTTGGAACCCGGCGTGTTGTACGGGAAGCGGAAGCTCGCTGTTTCCAGTTGTTGGTCGGAAACCTGTTTTGCCGCCACCTCTTTCAGGGTGTCGATCCAGCTGTAACCTACACCGTCAGAGAACTGCTCTTTCTGACGCCATGCCACGCTTGCCGGCAGGTAGGATTCAAAACATTCGCGCAGGATATGTTTTTCCATTTTGCCGTTGCCGCACATCTTGTCCTGCGGGTTGATACGCATCGCGACGTCGAGGAATTTCTTATCCAGGAACGGGACACGCGCTTCCACACCCCAGGCCGACATCGCTTTGTTGGCACGCGCACAGTCAAACATATGCAGCGCCTGAAGTTTGCGCACTGTCTCTTCATGCAACTCTTTGGCATTCGGCGCTTTGTGGAAATACAGGTAGCCACCGAATACTTCGTCAGAACCTTCGCCAGACAGTACCATCTTAATGCCCATCGCTTTGATCTTACGGGACATCAGATACATAGGCGTAGAGGCGCGGATGGTCGTCACATCATAAGTTTCGATGTGATAGATAACATCGCGGATCGCATCCAGACCTTCCTGCACGGTGAAATGAATTTCGTGGTGCACGGTACCAAGATGGTTTGCCACTTCCTGTGCGGCTTTCAGATCCGGCGCGCCTTCCAGGCCCACGGCAAAGGAGTGTAACTGTGGCCACCAGGCTTCAGAGCGTTCCTGATCTTCCACGCGACGGGCGGCAAATTTCTTGGTGATCGCGGAGATCACGGAGGAATCCAGACCGCCGGAGAGCAGCACGCCGTATGGCACGTCTGACATCAGGTGGCTTTTAACGGAGTCTTCCAGCGCCTGACGCAGCTCGGCTTTGTCCGTGACGTTGTCTTTTACCGCATCATAGTCGAACCAATCGCGCTGATAATACTGACGGATCTCGCCGTCTTTGCTCCACAGGTAGCTGCCTGCAGGGAACTCTTTAATGGTGCGGCAAACCGGTACCAGGGCTTTCATTTCAGAGGCAACATAGAAGTTGCCGTGTTCATCGTGACCCATATACAGCGGGATAATGCCGATGTGGTCACGGCCGATCAGGTAGGCGTCTTTTTCGCTGTCGTACAGTGCGAAGGCAAACATGCCCTGCAGGTCGTCCAGGAACGCCGGGCCTTTCTCCTGATACAGCGCGAGGATCACTTCACAGTCAGAACCGGTCTGGAATGCGTAGCGGTCGCCGTACTCGGCACGCAGTGCCTGATGGTTGTAGATTTCACCGTTGACAGCCAGCGCGTGCGTTTTTTTCTCGTTATACAGCGGCTGAGCACCAGCGTTGACGTCTACGATCGACAGACGTTCGTGAGCCAGAATAGCTTTATCGCTGGCGTAAACGCCGGACCAGTCCGGGCCGCGATGGCGCATCAGGCGGGACAATTCGAGTGCTTTTTTACGCAGTTCGCCCGCGTCAGTTTTAATATCCAGTACGCCAAAAATAGAACACATAACCTTCTCCGTTAACCCTGTTGCATTGTGATGTTGCTTGCTTATGAAAATGCCGCAAAGGGACAGGGTGCGCAAGCGTTTTACGGGCTAAAACGGAAATAGTGCAATGGTAATTGCTGAATAGTGAAAAACGAGTATGTCATGCATGCTTTTATTGATGATTATTCAATAAAACGTGGTTTTTGTTAGATGGGCTTTTATTTGGCTGGGCTGAAAATGAAAAACCACGCCCTGAGGCGTGGTTTGGTATCAGATAATGTCAATTTCATCAACGGAGGGGTAAATCCAGCTCGGCCGGAACGGCATCGAATCAATGTCATCAAGCTGAGAGACGCCAGAGAGCACCAGAATAGTTTCAAGACCCGCCTGGAAACCGGCCAGAATATCGGTGCGGAGGTTGTCGCCGACAATGACGGTTTCTTCAGAGTGAGCCTGCATTTTGTTCAGTGCGGCACGGATGATCCACGGGCTAGGTTTCCCGACCACAAACGGCTTACGACAAGAGATTTTCTCGATACCGGCGCAGAGCGCACCACATGCCGGATAAAAGCCACGGCCGTGCGTATCCGGGTTGGTGGCGATAAAACGCGCGCCGCTGGCGACAAAGTATGCCGCTTTATGCATCATCTCCCAGTTAAAGGAGCGCGTTTCACCCACGATCACAAAGTCCGGGTTCACATCGGTGATGGTAAAACCGGCTTTGTACAGCTCATGGATCAGCGCACCTTCACCCACCACATAGGCTTTTTTCCCTTCCTGACGTTTCAGAAAATCAGCCGTTGCCATCGCCGAGGTATAAAACACGCTGTCCGGCACGTCGACACCGGCTGTGGCAAAACGGTTCGCCAGATCCTGACCGGTCTGAGAAGGGTAGTTCGTGAGAAGAACCAGAGGCATTCCTTTGTCGATGATGCGGTGAAGAAACTCCGCAGCACCCGGCACAGCAACGTTGTCGTGCATCAGCACGCCGTCGATATCACAAATTACATTCTTAATGGTCATGGACAGTCCGACATCAAAAAAAGAAGGCGTTACTATAAGGTTCGATCAACTTTCCAGCAAATGCTGCAACAGAATGCCGTTGAGCATCGCACGTTTTACCAGCGCGAATGCGCCAATCGCTGAACGATGGTCAAGCTTTGAACGAACAACCGGGAGATTCTGGCGGAATGCTTTCAGCGCCTGGGTATTAATACAGCCTTCAATGGCGGGCAGCAGTACCTTTTCCGCCTCAACAATTTCACCGGCGATCACCACTTTTTGCGGGTTAAACAGGTTAATCGCGATAGCAATGGTTTTACCCAGGTGGCGTCCAACCTGCTCGATCACCTCACAGGCCAGCGCGTCGCCTTTATTGGCGGCTTTACAGATAGTTCCTATCTTGCAATCGTCCAGCGTGACGCGGCTTTGATAACCCTGTTCAAGCAAATGGCGAACACGCTGCTCAATGGCCGTGTTGGCGGCAATGGTCTCAAGACAACCAAAGTTTCCGCAGTGGCAACGTTCGCCAAGCGGCTCGACCTGAATATGGCCGATCTCACCGACATTACCGTTGCGACCAATAAAAATACGCCCATTAGAGATAATGCCTGCACCTGTACCGCGGTGAACGCGCACCAGAATAGAGTCTTCGCAGTCCTGACTGGCACCAAAATAGTGCTCCGCCAGCGCCAGAGAGCGAATGTCATGGCCTACAAAACAGGTCACTTTAAAGCGCTTTTCCAGCGCATCGACCAGCCCCCAGTTTTCAACCTGGATGTGCGGCATATAGCGGATCACGCCGCTTTCCGGGTCGACCAGACCAGGCAGAATCACGGAGATGGCGATGAGTTCACGGATTTTACGCTGACAGCTTTCAATAAACTGCGCGATGGTATTCAGCAGCGCGTGTTCCAGGGTCTCCTGAGTGCGTTCAGGAAGGGGGTAGTGCTCTTCCGCAATGGCTTTGCTGCTCAGATCGTAGAGCGTAAGCGTGGTGTCATGACGGCCAAGGCGGACGCCAATGGCCTGAAAATTACGGGTTTCGGTAATAATAGAGATAGCGCGGCGGCCTCCGGTGGAGGCCTGTTGATCGACTTCTTTGATCAAACCGCGCTCGATGAGCTGGCGGGTAATTTTTGTCACGCTGGCGGGAGCAAGCTGGCTTTGTTCGGCTATCTGAATTCGCGAGATAGGCCCGTGCTGGTCAATCAGACGATAAACCGCCGCACTGTTAAGTTGTTTAACGAGATCGACATTACCTATTTGAGCTTGTCCGCCTGGTGTCATACTTTTACTTACTCAGTGACGACCTCGTTACCATTAACGATGGTCTTAATAATTTTATAATCGTGTGTGAATGCCGTCAGGTTTGCAACCATACCTGGTGCAATTCCGCCAAGCTGTTTATCGACGCCCATTGCGCGCGCCGGATAAAGCGTCGCCATACGCAGCACTTCATCGAGGGCAATACCGCAATGCTCAACCAGGTTGCGTACCCCTTCAATCATGGTCAGGGCAGAACCACTCAGCGTGCCGTTCTCATCCACACACAGTCCATTGCGGTAGTATATTGTTTTACCGGCAAAAATGAACTGCTCAATATTTGCACCTGCTGGCGCGGTGGCATCGGTGACCAGACAAAGCTTGTCACCTTTCAGCCGCTTGGCATTACGAATGTTGGTGTAATCGACATGTAAGCCGTCAGCAATAATACCGCAGTAGACGTCTGGCTCATCCAGAATCGCTCCGACCAGACCCGGTTCACGACCGGTTATATACGGCATTGCGTTGTAGAGGTGCGTGGCGAAGGTAATGCCTGCGCGGAAACCCGCTTTGGCTTCTTTCAGCGTCGCGTTTGAATGACCCGCTGAAACGATAATCCCTGCGGCAGCCAGTTTGCTGATGACATCCGTACCTGTCATTTCAGGCGCCAGCGTCACTTTGGTGATCACATCGGCGTTAGCACACATGTAGTCAACCAGCTCCGCATCAGGTTTACGCACGTAATTCGGGTTATGCGTCCCTTTTTTGACCATATTCAGCCATGGCCCTTCAAGGTGCAGACCCAGCGCCTGATTCGGGTGTTTTGCCAGGTATTCACGCATCACGCGGATGCCCTGTTTCATAAGGTCATCACTGCTGGTGATGAGCGTTGGCAGATAGCTGGTGCAGCCCGATTTCTCGTTGGCTTTTTGCATGATCTCCAGCGTTTCTACCGTCACCGCATCCGCAGTGTCATTGAATTGCACACCGCCACAGCCGTTGAGCTGTACGTCGATGAAACCGGGGGAGATTACTGCTCCATTGAGTGAGCGCTGTTCAATCTCCGGCGGCAGTTCTGCCAGCGGGCAAACACGTTCAATCAGGCCATTAGCGATAACAATCGCATGGTCATCCAGAATATCATGGCCGGTATAAATCCGACCGTGGGTTAAAGCGTACATAACGACCCCCGGTTAAAAAAAGCGGCCGCCTCTTGATGAAGAGGCGGTTATTCAATTACAGACCTTTGATGTTCTCTGCTTCTAATTCGTTGAAGTATTTCAGCGTTTTCACTTTCAGCTCCATCGTGGACGGTTCGTCACAAACGATGACTGATTTCGGATGCAGCTGCAGGCAGCTGATGGTCCACATGTGGTTAACGTTGCCTTCAACGGCAGCCTGGAGCGCCTGCGCTTTCACGCCGCCCAGGACCAGAATCATCACTTCTTCGGCATCCAAAAGGGTGCCTACACCTACGGTCAGGGCGTATTTTGGAACCTGGTTAACGTCACCGTCAAAGAAGCGGGAGTTTGCCACGCGTGTGTCATGGGTCAGCGTTTTAATACGGGTACGGGAAGCCAGAGAAGACGCCGGTTCGTTAAACGCGATATGACCATCATTACCTACACCACCCATAAACAGGTGGATTTTACCGTAGGAACGGATTTTTTCTTCATACTGACGACATTCTGCGTCAATATCAGGCGCGTTTCCATTCAGCAGGTTAATATTTTCAGATGGAATATCAACGTGATCAAAGAAGTTGCGGTGCATAAAGCTATGGTAGCTTTCCGGGTGATCCTTCGGTAAGCCAACATATTCGTCCATATTGAAGGTCACAACATGTTTAAAGCTAACCTGGCCTGCTTTATGCATCTCAACCAGTGCCTTATACGCGGTTAGGGGTGTGCCGCCTGTTGGAAGACCAAGAACGAAAGGACGATCGGCAGTAGGTTTAAATGCGTTAATACGGTTAACGATATGGCGAGCGGCCCATTTACCAACTTGTTCAGCAGTTGCCAGGGGAATCAGTCTCATTGTTCACCTCAAGAGTTAAAGTAGAAGAGTGGGCGGATGGCTATCGGAACCTGAATTAAGCGTAACCTGGAATCTTTCAGGCCGGATCAATCCGTCTTGATTTTTTGAATGATAAAATAAGTTTTCGCAGTTAGCCAGCATAAGGGAGGGTTAATAACGATATTTGGTGACAAAAATCACAAAAAATACGTGTTTAATTTGCGATACGAATTAATTTTTCACACACTCACAATGCCAGTGAATCATCAACTGTATTTATAGTTCGTGACACAATAAAAAACAGAGCTGAGAACATGCCTTAAACGGGGTCTCATAGGGGGAAGAAAGTGAGTATTCTAGGTTATTTACAAAAGGTTGGTCGCGCACTTATGGTGCCGGTCGCCACGCTGCCAGCCGCAGCGATATTAATGGGTGTCGGTTACTGGATTGACCCGGTAAGTTGGGGCGGCGATAACGCTCTGGCGGCACTGTTTATTAAATCGGGCTCCGCCATTATCGATCACATGTCAGTCCTGTTCGCGATTGGTGTGGCTTATGGTATGTCCAAAGATAAAGACGGCGCAGCGGCGCTGACCGGCTTTGTCGGTTTCCTGGTATTAACTACCCTCTGCTCCCCAGCAGCGGTGTCTATGATTCAAAAAATCCCAGCGGATCAAGTTCCTGCCGCATTCGGGAAAATTGAAAACCAGTTCGTTGGTATCCTCGTCGGTATCATCTCTGCTGAACTGTACAACCGCTTCAGCGGCGTAGAGCTGCCAAAAGCGCTGTCCTTCTTCAGCGGTCGTCGTCTGGTGCCTATTCTGACTTCCTTCCTGATGATCGTTGTTGCATTCATCATGATGTACATCTGGCCGGTTATCTTTGACGGTCTGGTGAACTTCGGTGAGCACATTCAGAAGCTGGGTTCCGTCGGTGCGGGCGTATACGCGTTCTTCAACCGTCTGTTGATCCCGGTCGGTTTGCACCACGCGCTGAACTCCGTATTCTGGTTCGATGTTGCCGGTATTAACGATATTCCTAACTTCCTGGGTGGCGCACAGTCCATCGAAGCAGGTAAAGCGGTTGTCGGTATCACTGGTCGTTACCAGGCGGGCTTCTTCCCAATCATGATGTTCGGCCTGCCAGGTGCAGCGCTGGCTATCTACCACTGCGCACGTCCAGAGAACAAAGCGAAAGTCCTGGGTATCATGATGGCGGGTGCATTTGCAGCCTTCTTCACCGGTATCACTGAACCGCTGGAATTCTCCTTCATGTTCGTGGCTCCTGTGCTGTATGTGATCCACGCTGTGCTGACCGGTATCTCTGTGTTCATCGCCGCAAGTATGCAGTGGATTGCCGGTTTCGGCTTCAGTGCGGGTCTGGTGGATATGGTGCTTTCTTCCCGTAACCCGCTGGCAACCCACTGGTGGATGCTGATCCCACAGGGTCTGGTGTTCTTTGCTATCTACTACGTGGTGTTCCGTTTCACTATCACCAAATTCAACCTGATGACCCCAGGTCGTGAACTGGCTGTTGCCGGTAGCGAAGCGGATGGTCAGGACGTGAATGTGAGCGCGGACAAAGACCAGGATGTTGCAGGTCTGGCGCGTCAGTACATCGCCGCTGTCGGCGGTTCTGACAACCTGACCGGTATCGACGCATGTATCACCCGTCTGCGTCTGAACGTAAAAGACTCTTCTCTGGTGAACGAAGCGCTGGCTAAACGCCTGGGTGCATCCGGTGTTATCCGTCTGAACAAAACCAGCGTGCAGATTATCGTTGGGTTCGTGGCAGAAAAAATTGCCAATGCCATGAAAACGACAGGTCCGGTAGCCGCAGCGGAAACGTCTGCAGCTCCAGCCGCTGCGCCAGCTGCCGCAAAACCGCAGGCAGTACCAAATGCTAAAACGATTGCCGCACTGGTTTCCCCAGTGACGGGTGAAGTCGTTGCCATTGAGCAGGTGCCTGACGAAGCCTTCGCCAGCAAAGCGGTCGGTGACGGTGTCGCGGTAAAACCAACGGAAAAAACCGTGGTGTCACCAGCAGCCGGTACCATCGTAAAAATCTTCAATACCAACCATGCGTTCTGCCTCGAAACCGAGAATGGTGCTGAGATCGTTGTCCACATGGGTATTGATACCGTTGCGCTGAACGGCCAGGGCTTTACTCGCCTGGTGGAAGAGGGTGCTGAAGTGGTCGCAGGGCAGCCAATCCTGGAAATGGATCTGGACTTCCTGAACGCCAACGCGCGCTCAATGATTAGTCCGGTCGTTTGCAGCAACATTGATGACTTTAGTGGCCTGGTCATTCAGGCGAAAGGTCAAGTGGTTGCGGGTCAAACGCCACTGTATGAGATTAAAGGCAAGTAATCGCTCCTGAGTAGAGTCATGCCTTAAGCGGCGGGGGATATCCCTCGCCGCTTTTTTTTGCAGCAAATGCCCCCATTATTTTCTTCAGAGCCGTTTTAAGGGTTGTCACTACGTCCGGCTTATAAGATCATATGCCGTTATACGTTGTTTACGCTTTGAGGAATCCACGATGAGTGAGGCAGAAGCCCGCCCGAGTAACTTTATTCGTCAGATCATCGATGAAGATCTGGCCAGTGGTAAGCACACCACAATTCATACGCGTTTCCCGCCGGAGCCGAATGGTTACCTGCATATTGGTCACGCGAAATCTATCTGCCTGAACTTTGGCATTGCCCAGGACTACCAGGGGCAGTGCAACCTGCGTTTCGATGACACCAACCCAGTAAAAGAAGACATCGAATACGTTGAGTCCATCAAGAACGACGTGCAATGGCTGGGCTTTAACTGGTCTGGCGACATCTGCTACTCCTCTGACTATTTTGATCAGCTGTATGCCTATGCGGTAGAGCTGATTAACAAAGGTCTGGCGTACGTCGACGAGCTGTCTGCCGATGAGATCCGTGAATACCGCGGCTCGCTGACCGCGCCTGGTAAAAACAGCCCGTACCGCGATCGCAGCGTGGAAGAGAACCTGGCGCTGTTTGAAAAAATGCGTGCCGGTGGCTTCGAAGAAGGCAAAGCCTGTCTGCGTGCCAAAATTGACATGGCATCTCCGTTCATCGTGATGCGTGACCCGGTGCTGTACCGCATTAAGTTTGCGGAACACCACCAGACGGGTAACAAGTGGTGCATCTACCCGATGTACGACTTCACCCACTGCATCAGCGATGCGCTGGAAGGCATTACTCACTCTCTGTGTACGCTGGAGTTCCAGGACAACCGTCGTCTGTACGACTGGGTACTGGATAACATCACTATCCCTGTGCATCCACGTCAGTACGAGTTCTCTCGTCTGAATCTGGAATACACCGTGATGTCCAAGCGTAAGCTGAACCTGCTGGTGACCGACAAGCACGTTGAAGGCTGGGACGATCCGCGTATGCCGACTATCTCTGGTCTGCGTCGTCGTGGTTACACCGCCGCTTCTATTCGTGAGTTCTGCAAACGCATCGGTGTGACTAAGCAGGATAACACCATTGAAATGGCGTCTCTGGAATCCTGCATTCGTGAAGATCTCAACGAAAACGCACCGCGCGCAATGGCAGTCATCGATCCAGTGAAACTGGTTATCGAAAACTACCCGCAGGGTGAAAGCGAGCTGGTGTCCATGCCTAACCATCCGAATAAACCGGAAATGGGTAGCCGCGACGTACCGTTCAGCGCTGAAATCTGGATCGATCGTGCTGACTTCCGCGAAGAAGCGAACAAGCAGTACAAGCGTCTGGTATTGGGTAAAGAGGTGCGTCTGCGTAATGCTTACGTCATCAAGGCTGAGCGCGTAGAGAAAGATGCTGAAGGCAATATCACCACCATCTTCTGTTCTTATGATGCTGAAACCCTGAGCAAAGATCCGGCTGATGGCCGTAAAGTGAAAGGCGTTATCCATTGGGTAAGTGCTGCACACGCGCTGCCTGTTGAAATTCGCCTGTACGATCGTCTGTTCAGTGTCCCTAACCCTGGTGCTGCCGAAGACTTCCTGGCGACGATCAACCCGGAATCTCTGGTAATTAAACAGGGTTATGCCGAGCCGTCTTTAAAAGCGGCCGAAGCGGGTAAAGCGTTCCAGTTCGAACGCGAAGGTTACTTCTGCCTGGATAGCCGTTACAGCACGGCGGAAAAACCGGTGTTTAACCGTACCGTTGGTCTGCGTGACACCTGGGCTAAGATCGGCGAATAATATTGCCATTCTGGTCAATGAGAGACAAACGCCGCGATAAGCGGCGTTTTTTTATTTAACGATCAGACTATTAAGGCACAGCACAAATAAGATGTTCGTGAAATTGAGGTCAATGAGGTGCTACTTATTTTACTCAAAAAAAGTTTCAATATTTACTAATAACCTTAAGGACAAAAAATACGCAGAATAAACGGTCGGTACTCCCTCAAAATACGCGTTATTCCCTGTAAATCCTCGCATTGGCACAGATGTTACAAATCACTACCAATTATGTGCACTTCGTCATAATCCTGACTTTTGCTCGCTGAAAAGCATTGATAATTCGCGTCGCGAAAAATAACCTAAAGGCGGTAGTTAATTCGAGGGTATTTCTAACTACCCCTGACCATTAGGTCTTTTATATTTTTCGCCGTTTAAGGCGTTTTAATTCGTCAAAGAGGAATAATCTATGCGTACGTTCAGTGGCAAACGTAGTGCGCTGGCGCTGGCTATTGCCGGTGTGACAGCAATGTCGGGCCTGGTGATTGCACCAGAGGCGAAGGCAGCAGGTTTTATTGATGATTCAACCCTCACGGGGGGGATTTACTACTGGCAGCGTGAACGTGACCGTAAAGACGTCACTGAAGACAAATACAAAACCAACCTTTCTCACTCCACCTGGAACGCCAATCTGGATTTCCAGTCTGGTTATGCTGCCGATATGTTCGGTCTGGATATTGCGGCATTCACGGCAATTGAAATGGCGGAAAACGGCGACAGCGCCCACCCGAACGAAATCGCATTCTCCTCCAGTAATAAAGCCTATAAAGAAGACTGGTCCGGAGATAAAAGCGGTATCAGCCTGTACAAGGCAGCAGCGAAATTCAAATACGGTCCGGTATGGGCGCGCGGCGGTTATATTCAGCCAACCGGTCAGACTCTGTTAGCACCACACTGGAGCTTTATGCCGGGTACTTACCAGGGCGCGGAAGCGGGTGCCAACTTTGATTACGGTGATGCAGGTGCGTTGAGCTTCTCCTATATGTGGACCAACGAGTACAAAGCACCATGGCACATTGAAATGGACAAGTTCTACCAGAACGATAAGAAAACCAAAGTAGATTATCTCCATTCACTGGGTGCTAAATACGACTTTAAAAACGACCTGGTACTTGAGGCGGCATTTGGCCAGGCTCAAGGTTACGTCGATCAGTACTTTGCCAAGGCCAGCTATAAATTTGATATCGCGGGCAGTCCGTTGAGCACCAGCTACCAGTTCTACGGTACGCGCGACAAAGTCAGTAATGGTGGCGTCAACGATATCTATGACGGCACCGCGTGGTTGCAGGCTCTCACCTTCGGCTACAAAGTCGGACAGGTTGATTTGCGTCTGGAAGGCACATGGGTGAAGGCGGAAGGGCAGCAGGGGTACTTCCTGCAGCGTATGACCCCAACCTATGCATCGTCTAACGGTCGTCTTGATATCTGGTGGGATAACCGCTCTGACTTCAACGCCGACGGCGAAAAAGCGGTGTTCTTCGGCGCGATGTATGACCTGAAAAACTGGAACCTGCCTGGCTGGGCGGTGGGTGCATCTTACGCTTATGCCTGGGATGCAAAACCTGCAGATATGGCTACACCGGACGCTTACTACGATCCAAACTATCGCCTGAAAGAGTCTTCTTACAGCCTGGATGCTATCTACACCCTGCAGGACGGCCGCGCGAAAGGCACGATGTTCAAACTGCACTTCACCCAGTATGACAACCACTCCGACATTCCGAGCTACGCAGGCGGTTACGGCAACATCTTCCAGGATGAGCGTGACGTGAAATTCATGGTTATCGCTCCATTCACTATCTTCTAATGGAGACAGAACATGATGAAAAACATCGTAATCGTCGCGTTGCTGGCTGCGGGGCTGGCGGGGTGTGCGCAGGAGCTGGCACCGAAAGAGGACTCGCGTCTTAAAGAGGCGTATAGCGCCTGCATTAACACAGCGGAAGGTTCACCGGAGAAGATCGAAGCCTGTCAGAGCGTGCTGAATGTGCTGAAGAAAGAGAAGGCACATGAGCAGTTCGCCACACAGGAAAACGTTCGCGTGATGGATTACCAGGCCTGTATTCAGGCACGTAAAACCGGAAACGATCAGGAAGTGGCGAAGCGTTGCGACCAGATCTGGAAAGAGATTCGCAGTAACAACAGCAAATAATTCTCTGTCATCATGCCCGGTAGCACAGCGCTACCGGGCTTTTTTGCGTCAAATAACAGGCAAAAAAAAGCCAACCTCGCGGCTGGCTCAGAGTATGAAAGCTTGAGTTATTTAGCGTCGTGCGCGTGATCGTCTTCGCGGCAATCACCTTCAGCACAGTGACCATACAGGTACAGGCTGTGGTTGGTCAGGCGGATGCCATGACGAGCCGCGATTTCACGCTGGCGCGCTTCGATGGAGTCATCGCTAAATTCAATGACCTTGCCACAGTCGAGGCAGATCAGGTGATCGTGGTGCTGTTGCTGGGTCAGTTCGAATACAGATTTACCGCCTTCGAAATTATGACGGGTAACAATGCCCGCGTCATCAAACTGGTTCAGCACGCGATAGACGGTAGCGAGCCCAATTTCTTCGCCCATGTCAATAAGACGTTTATAAAGGTCTTCCGCACTGACATGGTGATTGTCTGGACCCTGAAGCACTTCAAGGATTTTTAACCGAGGAAGCGTAACTTTCAGGCCAGCCTTCTTTAATGCGGTATTGTTGTCAGTCATGCGGAATCTGTCCTGTTGCTAAACGATTCACTTCTGTAGGAAGTGACAGAAAATGCACCTTGGATAATGCGTCTCATTATAGAACTGCCATGTCTAAATGAAAACAGCAAGTCTCAGGCAAAATATGCTTATAAAAATGGGGTATCACCAACAAACTTGCTCAATGGAAACCACATTTTTCAGGGAGACATTGTACAGGTCTGGGCGAAAAAGTTAAAAGATTGTAGCAATTAATTTAATCGGTTTGACCTGGGGCGTGGCGCAACCGCAGTTGCGCCACGATAAAAATCAGGCGTTCAGAATATCATCCAGGTGCAGTTCTTCACGGATCTGCTTAACCCACTTCTCAACACGCTCTGCGGTCAGTTCAGGCTGGCGGTCTTCGTCGATGGCCAGACCCACGAAGTGATCGTCATCAGCCAGGCCTTTAGAGGCTTCGAAGTGGTAACCCGCCGTTGGCCAGTGGCCTACGATAACCGCGCCATTTGGCTCAATGATGTCGCGGATGGTACCCAGCGCATCACAGAAATATTCTGCGTAGTCTTCCTGATCGCCACAGCCAAAAAGGGCAACCAGCTTGCCGTTGAAATCAACTTCTTCCAGCGTCGGGAAGAAATCATCCCAGTCACACTGGGCTTCACCGTAGTACCAGGTTGGAATACCTAGCAGCAGAATGTCATAGCCTTCGAGATCTTCTTTGCTGCTCTTGGCGATGTCATGCACATCAGCAACGTCTTTACCGAGCTGTTTTTGAATGTTTTTTGCGATATTTTCGGTATTGCCGGTATCACTGCCGAAGAAAATGCCGATGATTGCCATGAGTAAAATAACCTCTTGAAACTTAATAGTATGGTGGCGCAATTCGGCCACGGATAAGGGCAATAATAGCAGAACTGGCAACCCTGCGGAAACAGCTATCGCGCAGGACTGCACTCTGTGCTACATGAAAAGGGCGATAAAGGGGATTTTCAGACTTATGCCTGGCTGCGTAACGTCTCAAGCTGGACGAGCAACATCTCTTCAATGAGTTCGCTGCGGCTAATATTTCGCGCGTCAGCCAGCTCGTTAAGCGCATCGACGGCGTCGGCGTTGAGCTTCAGTTCGACACGCTTAAGCCCACGATTTTTATCGCGTTTAAGCTGATTGCGTTTATTGATACGCAGCTGTTCATCGCGCGAAAGCGGATTCGTTTTCGGTCGTCCCGGGCGACGCTCATTCGCGAACAGATCTAGTGTCGTACGGTCCGTTTGTTCTTTGGCCATGATTCTGAGACTTCGGGGGAAACACGCCGCCCTGCTAATGCCCGGGCGATAAGCGCGCCATCATACATCACCAAAAACGGCACGCCAACGACTGGAAGCCTGCAGCCTTCCAGTCGCTCTCTTTTTAATCAATTTGCAGTATCAGCAAGATAGCGGTGAATGGCGCGCAATACGGCGTCAGGTTTTTCCGCGTGAACCCAGTGTCCGGCCCCGGCGATAACATGAGCACGAGCCTGCGGGAATTGCGCCAGCAATGCGTCGCGGTACGCGTCGGTGACGTAAGGCGAGTTGACGCCACGAATAAAGAGGGTAGGGTGTGGCCAGGCAGGTACCGTTTCCCAGCCTACGATATTGTTGTACTGCTCCCAGAGCACCGGCACGTTAAAACGCCATTGTCCGTCAACGAATGACTTCAGCAGGAACTGCACGACACCTTCTTCATCAAGATGCTCACGCATGACGGCAGCCGCTTGTTGACGAGTCGTGGCTCTTGCCTTTGTTACCGCGTTGATCGCCGCGAAAATTTCGTCATGGCGTCGAACGTCGTAATCCACCGGAGCAACATCGATTACCACCAGACCCTGAATTCTCTCAGGTGCCAGCGCCGTCAGGGCCATTACCGCTTTGCCGCCCATTGAATGCCCGATGAGGGTGACCTTTTGCAGGTTGTTGGCATCCAGCGTATCCAGCAGATCCTGCGCCATTGCCGCGTAGGTCATCTCTTCTGAGCGCCCTGAAAGACCGTGATTGCGCATGTCGACTTGCAAAATGTCGTGATCGATAACCAGATCGCGCGCCAGCACGCCCAGGTTATCCAGGCTGCCAAAAAGTCCGTGAACCAGTACGATGGGAGAATTATTGTTCGTCGATTGTGCAGTTTGCGCTCGGGTATTCAATTTCATGGCAAAGTTCTTTTTTTACGTATGTCAGGTTAGGGTATCATGTTGACCATTCTGCCGCCCGGCTGCAAGGTTCCAGTTTAATCTGACTTTTGCCGCCAACCTGGTTTGACGCTATCCGCTGTTGGGATTTGACCTTATAATCCCAATGACTTGTATTCAGATAAGATATCGCACTGGATTAAGATGAAAACAATCGAAGTTGATGACGAACTCTATCAGTATATTGCCAGCCAGACGCGGCATATCGGGGAGAGTGCGTCCGACATTTTACGGCGCATGCTTAAAATTTCCGCCGCTTCACAGCCTGTCACCCCAGTTACCAAAGATGTCGTGTCTCAGCAGAGCGTTGTTGCACAAGCAAAACCTGCCGTGACACCGGCAAAAGATAAAGTACGGGCGATGCGCGAGCTGCTGCTGTCCGATGAATATGCGGAGCAAAAAAAGGCGGTTAACCGCTTTATGCTGGTGCTGTCTACACTCTACTCACTGGATAACAAAGCGTTTGCTGAAGCGACCGAGTCGCTGCACGGTCGTACTCGCGTCTATTTCGCGGGTGACGAGCAAACGCTGCTGCAAAATGGCAATCAAACCAAACCCAAACATGTCCCTGGCACTCCGTACTGGGTGATCACCAATACCAATACGGGCCGCAAGTGCAGCATGATTGAACACATCATGCAGTCTATGCAGTTCCCGGCGGAATTGATTGAAAAGGTTTGCGGTACAATTTAACCCTTGCATCAGAAGGACCCGGTAATGGCAAATCACAGCCGTGCAGGCCAACCTGCACAACAAAGCGATTTGATTAATGTCGCTCAGCTGACCGCGCAGTATTACGTTCTGAAGCCGGTTGTGGGCAATGCAGAACACGCCGTGAAGTTTGGTACATCTGGTCACCGCGGTAGCGCGGCGCGCCATAGCTTTAACGAACCGCACATTCTGGCCATTGCTCAGGCCATTGCGGAAGAGCGCGCCAAAAATGGCGTTACTGGTCTATGCTATGTGGGAAAAGATACCCATGCTTTGTCTGAGCCGGCATTCATTTCTGTCCTGGAAGTGCTGGCCGCAAACGGCGTTGATGTGATTATTCAGGAGAATAACGGATTCACGCCAACGCCTGCGGTGTCTAACGCCATTCTTGTGCACAACAAGAAAGGGGGCGCGCTGGCTGACGGGATCGTTATCACGCCATCCCACAACCCGCCGGAAGATGGTGGTATCAAATACAACCCGCCTAATGGCGGCCCGGCTGATACTAACGTCACCAAAGTGGTGGAAGATCGTGCTAACGCCCTGTTAGCCGATGGCCTGAAAGGTGTGAAACGTATTTCTCTGGATGCTGCGATGGCATCTGGTCATGTGAAAGAGCTGGATCTGGTGCAGCCGTTTATTGAAGGGCTGGCGGATATCGTCGACATGGCGGCGATTCAGAAAGCCGGTCTGAAGCTGGGTGTGGATCCGCTCGGTGGCTCCGGTATTGAATACTGGAAACGCATTGCTGAGCATTACAAGCTGGATCTGACCATCGTGAACGATCACGTCGATCAGACCTTCCGCTTCATGCACCTGGATAAAGACGGCGCAATCCGTATGGACTGCTCCTCTGAATGTGCGATGGCGGGCCTGCTGGCGCTGCGCGACAAATTCGATCTGGCATTTGCCAACGACCCGGATTACGACCGTCATGGTATCGTCACCCCGGCAGGGCTGATGAACCCGAACCATTACCTGGCGGTAGCGATTAACTACCTGTTCCAGCACCGTCCGCAGTGGGGCAAAGAGGTTGCTGTGGGCAAAACGCTGGTCTCCTCTGCGATGATCGACCGTGTGGTCGACGCGCTGGGCCGCAAGCTGGTGGAAGTGCCGGTGGGCTTCAAATGGTTCGTTGACGGTCTGCACGACGGCAGCTTCGGTTTTGGCGGTGAAGAGAGCGCCGGGGCATCTTTCCTGCGTTTCGACGGCACGCCATGGTCAACCGATAAAGACGGCATCATTATGTGCCTGCTGGCGGCGGAAATTACCGCTGTCACCGGTAAAAACCCGCAGGAACACTACAATGAGCTGGCTGCACGCTTTGGTGCACCAAGCTATAACCGTATTCAGGCATCGGCGACTTCAGCTCAGAAAGCCGCCCTGTCCAAACTCTCTCCGGAGATGGTCAGTGCGAGCACGCTGGCTGGCGACCCGATCACTGCACGCCTGACGGCTGCACCGGGTAATGGAGCCTCTATTGGCGGCCTGAAAGTGATGACTGAAAACGGCTGGTTCGCCGCGCGTCCATCCGGTACCGAAGATGCGTACAAGATCTATTGCGAAAGCTTCCTCGGCGCTGAACATCGTCAGCAGATTGAGAAAGAAGCGGTAGAGATTGTCAGTGAAGTGTTGAAAAACGCGTAAGAATGAAAAAGGGAGCCGAATGGCTCCTTTTTTTTAGCTGTGCTTATTCTTTAACTCGAACCGTGGTGACACCAGACCGTACAGCGTCCAGCCCATAAAGGTGACCATTGCGCCGTAAAGCATCGCTTCCTGGCCGGATGAGTAGAGCGCATAGAAGCTGTAGATTGCCCCAATCAGCGCCACGATATTGGCCGCCCGCGCTTTGCGTGGGTCCACCTTCGCCACCTTCTGAATAATCACCAGCGCCGCCATCGACAGAATATACGGAATGATGTTCGTCACGACCGCCAGGTTAACCAGCACGTTGAACTGGCTGTTCAGCGACGGGCTAATGGTCATCAGCGATAATCCACTCTGGAAGATGACAATCGCCAGCATGCCCTGCACCGGTGCATCCGCTTTGGTGACGCGGGAGAAGATTTTCGGGAAGTACCCTTCGTCAGCCGAGGATTTAAAGACCTGAGCGATGGTGAACTGCCAGCCGAGGAGTGAACCGCAGCAGGACATCACCATCAGGCCCATGATCACTTTCCCGACTTCCGGGGTGAACATCTGCGCAAAGGCCAGACCAAACGGCGCCGTAGAGTTAGCCAGATCCATGTTTGGCACAATCCCGGCAATCACGTTAGTCGAGACGATATAGATCACCGCCGCGCCCAGCGTTCCGCCGAGGACCGCAATCGGGACGTTTTTCTCAGGGTTCTCAACCACTTCCGCATTCGCGCAGGCAGATTCCAGACCGAGGAAGGCCCAAAGCGTCATGGCAATGGAAGAACCCACTGCGGTAAAGAACGGTACATGGTGAGGGTTCCAGGAGTTCGCGTACAAGGTCGGGCTGAACCAGAACCAGCCGATGATGCACAGGCCAACAACCGGGATAATCACGCCCCAGACGGTGATGCTGCTGAGCTGTCCGGTGATACGCGCGCCGCCAAAGTTAGCCACGGTGCAGATCCACAGCACACCGATGGTCGCCAGCCCAATTTGTACCGGGCTCAGCGTGGCACCAAACAGCTCCGTACCGTAACCCACGGCGGAAATGGCAATCGCCACGTTAGCGATCAGCAATGACACACCATAGGTATAGTTGGCCATAAAGTTGCCTGACTTACCAAAGGCGTATTCTGCATAGCCCCCCATCCCGCCTGACTTGCGGCTGAACATCCCGCATTTGGCAAAGGCCCATGCCAGGGCCATTGACCCTACGGCGGTCACCAGCCAGGAGATAATCGAAATGGTTCCCACTTCTGCAAGCTTGGTCGGCAGCATGATGATCCCTGACCCCATCATGTTAACCATGGTGAGGATGGTCAGCTGCACCACGCCCATTTTGTTGGATTTACTCATAATTTCTCTCCTTTCAGCAGTGCAGGCTGAGCGGTGGGTTGTTTGATGACGTTGCAGCGAACCTCTTTGCGCCCTTCACACTCCTCGACATACACGCCCTGCAGTTCCGGTGCGAAGCCAGGCAGAAGGTTGATGCCTTCTTCCAGTGCGGCAAAGTAGCGCAGTACGGAACCGCCCCAGACTTCCCCTGGGACAACACACAACACTCCTGGTGGATAAGGGAGTGCGCCTTCGGCAGCGATGCGACCTTCCGCGTCGCGCAGGGACACCAGTTCAACTTCACCGCGCAGATAGGCGTAGTTCGCATCTTGTGGATTCATCATCACGCGTGGGAAGTGGGATTTGCGGAACATCTCTTTTTGCAGCTGTTTCACGTTGTGACGGGCATACAGGTCATGCATCTCCTGGCAAATCTGGCGCAGGGTGTAATCTGCGTAACGCTCAGGATGTTGTTTGTAAAGAGAAGGCAGGACGTCTTTCAGCGGAACATCGCTCTCGAGCAGTTTTTCGAAGCGCACCAGCTGTGCCACCAGTTGTTGCAGTTTGCCCATATCCTCTGCTGGGGTGAGCAGGAACAGGATCGAGTTGAGGTCACATTTCTCCGGCACAATGCCGTTTTCACGCAGGAAGTTGGCAAGGATTGTGGCAGGTACCCCGAAATCCTCATACTCGCCGGTACGCGCGTTAATGCCTGGCGTGGTCAGCAGCAGTTTGCACGGGTCGATAAAATATTGATGTTCGGCGTAGCCCTCAAAAGCATGCCAGTTCTCACCGGGAACAAAATGGAAGAAGCGCAGATCGGTAGCGATTTCCGACGTCTCCCAGCTTTCCCACGGACGACCATCCACCATATCTGGCACGAATGGACGCAGATACTGGCAATTCTGCAGGATCAGCTTACGCGCTTCGATACCGGTGACCACGCAGTCCATCCACATGTTGCGGCCACTCTGGCCTTCATGCATGCGGGCGTTGATATCCAGTGCGGCAAACAGCGGATAGAACGGGCTGGTGGAGGCGTGCATCATAAAGGCATTATTCAGACGCTTGTGGGGCACATAGCGCTGTTGACCTTTAATGTGGCTGTCTTTCTTGTGGATCTGCGAGGTTTGCGAGAAGCCAGCCTGTTGTTTATGCACGGACTGGGTCACCAGAATGCCCGGGTCGTTTTCGTTCAGTTCCAGCAGCAGTGGAGAGCAGTCGGCCATCATCGGAATAAACTGCTCGTAACCTACCCAGGCTGAGTCAAACAGGATGTAGTCACACAGAGGGCCAATCTTATCTACCACCTGACGAGCGTTATAAATGGTGCCATCGTAAGTACCTAGCTGGATTACCGCCAGGCGGAACGGACGTGCATCACGCGCTCTGCCTGGTGCGACTTCTGATACCAGCTCGCGCAGATAACTCTCTTCAAAGCAGTGGGCGTCAATACCCCCGATAAAGCCGTACGGGTTACGCGCGGTTTCCAGATAGACCGGTGTTGCACCTGCCTGGAGGAGGGCACCGTGATGGTTCGATTTATGGTTGTTACGGTCAAACAGGACCAGGTCGCCAGGAGTGAGCAGGGCGTTAAGCACTACTTTGTTGGATGATGACGTTCCATTCAGCACGAAGTAGGTCTTATCGGCATTAAAGACTTTCGCCGCATGTTGCTGCGCAATGCACGGCGCACCTTCATGGATCAGCAGATCGCCCATCGCCACGTCGGCGTTGCACAGATCGGAACGGAAGAGCGTTTCACCAAAGAAATCGACAAACTGATTACCGGCAGGATGGCGGCGGAAGAACTGGCCGCCCTGATGCCCCGGGCAGTCAAAGGCGCTGTTACCCTGTTTCACGTAGTCGACCAGGGCGCGGAAAAACGGCGGTCGCAACTGGGTTTCATACTTCTGGGCCGCCGCTTCCAGTTGACGTCCATAAAAGTCGTTGCTGGTGTCTGAGTGTTCGAAAACGCCGTGAATGCGCGATAAGTAGTCTGCCGGGATGATCTCTTCTTTGTGCGTTGCGACAAAAACAGGAATGCCAAACCCGGTGGCTTCTATTTCTTCCAGAATGCCGCTGGAAATATCGCTGACCGCCAGAACAATAGCGGCAACATCAATATAATCAGAGGCTCTGACATCCACGAGTTCACGCTGAGTGGTAAAGCAATCAGGGCATGCACGGCTGGCTGCGATTTTTAAATTTTTCATCTTTATCTCTTTATTTTAGGTAATAGAAGTCCCTCGATTCTTTGTAAAAAAGAAATCGATAATTTCCCGGAAAAAAAGCAAAGGGTGACCGCTGATTAAAATCAGTGAGTTGCTTTTTGATGATTGAAATTCAGTCTGCCCGGTTGCAGATGCGTCTGAATTAAGATGAATAAGCGCACGGGTTCACAGGCAATTGCCTGTAAATAAATGAGTTTCAGGATGACCTGTAAGCGGGTGCGCCAGAAGTCGAAGGACTACCGGGCATTAAAGAGATGAAAGTCAAAGCAGTTTCGGTGGGCAAACATCATGATATGTGTTGTCCGCCTTATATGGGGCATTAAACGATTGTTGTTTTCCATGTTTCATTTTCCTTTCAGTAATTGAAAGCATGGTCATTTTATCCAGGAAAGGGCTATGAACTGTGAAGAAGATCACCATTAACCGATCAAATCAGAAATAAATATTCGTTTTTGATGAATATCGCAGATCAAAATGCTGATTTGTTGGTGATGCGTTAATGGGTTGTGTTATTAATGTTTTGAATGGGCAAAAATAAGACGGAAAAATAACCATCGGGTTATTTTCAGAATATTTAATAAGTGAGCTTAGTTTTATTTATAAATAAAAATGAATAGTTATTCAAAGCATAAACCGATAACCGATACCGGTTTCAGTTAATAAATGACGAGGGCGAGCGGGGTCGACTTCGAGTTTCTGACGAAGGTGTCCCATATATATGCGTAAATAGTGACTATGCTCCACGGCATTTGGCCCCCATACCTGGTTCAGTAGCTGGCGTTGGGTGAGCACCTTCCCGTGGTTATTGAGCAACACGGCAAGCAGTCGAAATTCTATTGGGGTGAGATGGATCTCCTCCTCACCACGCACAATGCGCCGGGCGGCAAGGTCAACCTGGATATCACCAAACGTGTACGTGGGATCGGCGGGCGTGGTGGCGCTGTGACGACGCAGCGCCACGCGAAGGCGAGCCTGTAGCTCGCCAATGCCGAAAGGTTTAATCAGATAGTCATCCGCTCCGGCGTCCAGCGCCGCGATTTTATCCGTCTCTTCAGTACGTGCTGAAAGCACCAGAATCGGCATCTGGCTCCACTGGCGGACTTCACGGATAAAATCAATACCGTCACCATCCGGCAGACCAAGGTCGAGGATCACCAGGTCCGGCTTGCGTGTGGCGGCTTCAATTAAACCCCGTTGGAGCGTACCCGCATCATGAACGCGCAGGCCATCTCCTTCCAGCGCAGCGCGCAGAAAGCGGCTAATGGCGATCTCATCTTCAACAATCAGAACGTTGATCACAAATCCTCTGGTAATTCATTAAGTTCCGGCGGGGTTTCCAGAGGAAGTGTAACACAAAAACGCGCGCCTCCATCCGGACGGTTCTCTGCGGAAATGGTCCCGCCATGGACATCAATAATCGCCTGGCAAATGGCCAGACCCAGCCCAACCCCCGGAATGGCCGACTCCTTATTGCCACGCGCGAATTTTTCGAAAATGGCCAGCTCTTGTCCGGCAGGAATACCTGGCCCGGTATCCCAGACTTCAAGGCGAAGCGTCTGATCTTCCACCGTTGCATCGACCCCAATCTGGGCGCTGGATCCTGCATACTTACCGGCATTTTCCAGCAGGTTGATCAGCACCCGTTCAAACAGCGGACCATCAACGTGAATTAAGGTAAGCGGTTCAGGCATGTTCAACGCAATATGGCGCCCGCCAAGGCCTGGCTCCAGCATTTTCAGCGCGCTGCCAACTACCTCTTCGAGCGTGAGCCACTCTTTTTTGAGGTTAAATCCGCCTGACTGAATACGCGCCATATCAAGCAGATTATTCACCAGGCGCGTGGTATTCAGTACATGCTGGCGGATCTCGCTGGCCTGAAGAGCATGTTTAGAGCCTTCTGCCGCCAAATCCAGGGTCAGGATTTCTGACTGACCAAACAGGACGGTGAGTGGGGTCCGCAGATCGTGAGAGAGCGCCGCAAGCAATGAGTTACGAATACTCTCACGCTCGCTTGCCAGACGCGCCTGTTCTTCGCTGGCAGTCAGCGCCAGCCGTTCGAGCGCGCTGGCAACCAGCAGCGTAAAGGTTTCCAGCAGTCGTTGCTGCTCAGGGATCATCAGTTGACGCAGATTTGACGGCTCAACGATAACCAGCCCCTGGTTTTTATCTGCACTGCGCAGCGGCAAAATTTGATAAGGCACGCCGGGCAGGGTGTCTGTCCCCGCGCCCGCCGGTAAACCCTTGTCAAAGCTCCAGCGCGCGATGGCTTCGTCCCAGGGCGTCATGCCTGTGGCCGACGTCAGTGGGCGCAGCTTGCCGTGTTCGTCCGGGAGTAAAATCAGGTTGCTGGCATGAAACGTCGAGCGGATAAACTGCTCGCTGGTCTGCACGATATCCAGCGGCGTGCGACCCACCGCCAGCGATTTCGACATCTCATAGAGATGACGCGTGCGTTGTTCGCGATAACGGGCAATACGCGCCTGATAGCGCACGCCCGCCGTCAGATTACCGATCACCAGCCCGACGGTGAGCATCACGGCGAAGGTGAGTATGTACTGTACGTCCGAAACGGCAAGCGTTCCGCGGGGGGCAATAAAGAACAGATCGAAGCTGATAACGTTGATAACCGTCGCCAGTACCGACGGCCAGCGTCCGTAAAAGAGTGCCACAACCACCACGCCAAGGAGGTAGACCATCACCAGGTTGGCGGCATCAAACGCAATCAGCCACTGGCTGGCAATCACGGTAATCAGGGCGCAAAGCACGACGGCGACAAAGCAACCGCGAAGCTGAATGCGCCATTTATCGCTAAAGGTGCGGCTGTCTGGCGCGCGAGTCGGTAAGGGGGTGGGTTTGTCATCCAGTGCAACGATCACCAGATCCAAATCAGGCGCGCGGCGAGCCAGTTTGTCAGCAAAAGATTCGCGGCTAAACCAGCGACGGTGCTGGCGACGACCAATCACAATCTTCCCCAGGTTATGTTCGCGCGCGTAGCGCAGAATAGCTTTATCTTCCTGAGGATCGGAAAGGGTCGCCGTTTCCGCGCCCAGCTCCTGGGCCAGGCGCAGCGAACTCAGAATTGCCCGGCGTTGGTTTTCTGGTAGCGCGTGTAGCTGCGGCGTTTCGACATACACCGCATGCCAGACGCTGCCAAATTTGGCCGCAAGGCGAGCGGCGGTGCGGACAAGTTTTTCATTGCCGCTGCCGTGACCAATACACAGGAGGATGGCATCCCGCGTATGCCAGACGCGTTCCTGGCCTTGCAGATCACGCCAGGCACGCATCTGATCGTCAACACGGTCAGCAGTTCGGCGTAAAGCCAGTTCGCGCAGGGCAATCAGGTTGCCTTTGCGAAAGAAATGTTCGATGGCGCGCTCGGCCTGGCCGGCGATATAGACTTTGCCTTCGTGCAGACGCTGGCGCAAATCATCAGGCGGAAGGTCGACCAGCACCACCTCGTCCGCGGAATCGAAGAAGGGGTCAGGCACCGTCTCGCGCACCTGAATGCCGGTCACGCCGCTCACCACGTCGTTCAGGCTTTCGAGATGCTGAACGTTAACCGTCGTGAAAACGTCAATACCGGCTTCAAGTAACTCTTCAACGTCCTGCCAGCGTTTTGGATGGCGTGAGCCTGGCGCATTGCTGTGCGCCAGTTCGTCCATCAGGATAAGCGCGGGACGACGGGCGAGGGCGGCATCGAGATCGAATTCGGTGACTAACCGACCACGATGGCTGATGCGTCGGGGCGGCTGCGTGGCCAGCCCCTTCAGCAGCGACGCCGTCTCTTTACGTCCGTGGGTTTCTACCACGCCGATCAGTATATCGAGCCCCTGCGCCCGAAGCCGCTGGGCTTCTGTCAGCATGGCGAAGGTTTTCCCGACGCCCGCGCAGGCGCCGAAGAAGATTTTCAATTTGCCACGATGGGCTTCAGCCGTCTGTTCTAGCAGCCTGTCCGGATCCGGGCGCATGGGCTCGTCGGTCATTTAGTTTTTCCTTAGCGCGTCCAGCGCCAGATTCAGCTCAACAATATTTACCACAGGCATGCCGATGAAGCCGACCAGCGGCTTTTGCGTGTGCTCTGCAACCAGCTGGCTGACCTGCTCGACGGTCAACTGACGGGCGGCGGCGACGCGCGGGATCTGCCATGCCACTGCTGCTGGCGTCAGGCTGTAGTCCAGCCCGCTGGCAGAGGCCGTCACCAGTTCCACGGGAACCTCGCGGCTGGCCTGAGGATTGGCGCTGCGCAGAGCTGCCACGCGTTCAGCGACGGCTTTGTCCAGCTCTGGGTTGCTGCCTGCCAGGTTGCTGCCACCGGAAGCCATCGGATTATACGGGCTTTCGGCAGTGGCGGAAGGGCGTCCCTGGAAGTAACGGGCATCCGTAAAGTTCTGTCCAATCAGGCGCGAACCGCGGTTTTCACCGTTTTGCATAATCAGCGAGCCATTGGCCTGATCCTTAAACCACCACTGGCCCAGCGCGGTGGTCACCAGCGGATACAGCCCGCCAGTAATCAGAGACAGCAGAATAAACAGAAGTATAGCGGGGCGTAACATCGTCATTTGATTCACCTTTTAAACCAGGCCGAACAGCGTCAACAGCAAGTCGATAACCTTGATGCCGATGAAGGGCACCACAAGTCCACCCAGGCCGTAAATCCACAGGTTGCGGCGCAGCATGGCGGCCGCAGTGAGTGGTTTATAGATCACGCCTTTCAGCGCCAGCGGGATCAGGAAGACAATAATCAGGGCGTTAAAGATCACTGCGCTCAGAATGGCCGAGGCCGGAGAGTGCAGGTGCATCACATTAAGTGCATTCAGTTGTGGATAGGTCGCGGCAAACGCGGCCGGAATAATGGCGAAATACTTTGCCACGTCATTGGCGATACTGAACGTGGTTAGCGAACCGCGCGTCATTAGCATCTGTTTGCCGATGTGCACCACTTCAATCAGCTTGGTCGGGTTAGAGTCGAGATCAACCATGTTGCCCGCCTCTTTGGCTGCCTGGGTACCGGAGTTCATCGCCACTGCCACGTCGGCCTGCGCCAGGGCAGGGGCATCGTTGGTACCGTCCCCGGTCATCGCCACCAGACGACCTTCCGCCTGATACTGGCGGATCAACGCCAGTTTGGCTTCCGGTGTGGCTTCGGAAAGAAAATCATCGACGCCCGCTTCGGCGGCAATCGCCGCGGCAGTAAGACGGTTGTCCCCGGTGATCATCACCGTTTTGATCCCCATTTTACGCAACTGGGCAAAACGTTCTTTGATGCCGCCTTTGACGATGTCCTTCAGGGCAATCACCCCCAGAACATGAGCCCCCTCAGCTACCACCAGCGGTGTGGCACCCTGACGGGCAACGCTCTCAACCAGGTTGTCTACTTCCGGTGGGAAATGACCGTTGTTGGCTTCAATGTGGCGACGAATCGCATCAACGGAACCTTTACGGATCATGCGATCCTGAATGTTAATCCCACTCATGCGGGTTTGCGCCGTGAAGGGCACGAAAGTGGCATGCAGGTTCTGAACGTCGCGCTGGCGCAGGTTAAAGCGCTGCTTAGCAAGAATCACAATACTGCGGCCTTCCGGCGTTTCATCGGCAAGGGAAGAGAGTTGCGCGGCATCTGCCAGCGTTTTTTCATCCACGCCTGGAGCGGGTAAGAAATCTGACGCCTGGCGGTTGCCGAGGGTGATGGTCCCGGTTTTATCCAGCAGCAACACATCCACGTCGCCGGCGGCTTCAACGGCACGTCCACTGGTAGCGATGACGTTGGCACCGAGCATACGGCTCATGCCGGCCACGCCGATAGCCGACAACAGGCCGCCAATCGTGGTTGGGATCAAGCAGACCAGCAACGCCACCAGAACGGTAATGGTCACTGCAGTGCCACCGTAGGCGGAGAATGGCCACAGCGTCGCGGTTGCCAGCAGGAAGACGATCGTCAAGGCCACGAGCAGAATGGTCAGTGCGATTTCGTTAGGTGTTTTACGACGCTGCGCGCCTTCCACCATGGCGATCATCCGGTCGAGGAACGTTTCCCCCGGGTTAACGCTACACTGGATCACCAGCCAGTCGGAGAGAATGCGCGTCCCGCCCGTCACGGAGGCGAAATCGCCGCCGGACTCACGGATCACCGGCGCGGATTCACCGGTGATGGCGCTTTCATCCACCGATGCGCCGCCTTCAATCACTTCACCATCACAAGGGATAATGTCGCCGGCTTCCACCAGTACCACATCGCCCTTACGCAGTTCATCCGCCGGAACGTGATCCATCTGCGCACCGTATCTCGGTTCACGCAACTTGCGCGCGAAGGCAGTCTTTTTTACCCCTTTCAGGCTGTTGGCCTGGGCTTTACTCCGGCCTTCTGCCAGTGCTTCTGCAAAGTTGGCAAACAGCACGGTAAACCACAGCCACAGGCTGATGGCGCCGGTAAACATCGTATTTCCCGGCATGTGGCCCGTTCCCATGGCAATCGCCAGGGCGGTGGTCAGAACACTGCCCGCCCAGACAATAAACATCACCGGGTTGTGCCACTGGACGCGCGGACTCAACTTTTTCACCGCATCCATAAGCGCCTGGCGAACTAATGACGGTTCGAGCAGGGCCAGTTGTTTACGACTCATGACAATTTCTCCGCAAAATCAGCGTAAAGAGAGGAATTCCGCGACCGGGCCTAACGCGAGGGCGGGGATAAAGGTCAGGGCGCCGACCAGCAACACGGTGCCTGTCAACAGGCCGATAAACAGCGCGCCGTGGGTCGGTAATGTGCCAGTGGTGGTCGGTTGAATTTTTTTACTCACCAGCGATCCGGCAATGGCCATGACCGGCACAATGACGCCAAAGCGACCAAAGAACATGCAGAACGCCAGCAGGCAGTTCCAGAAAGGCGAGTTGGCGCTTAAGCCGGCAAAGGCGCTACCGTTGTTGTTAGCCGCAGACGAGACGGCATACAGCACTTCACTGAAGCCATGGATACCCGGGTTAAAGATGCCGCTGCGTCCGGCTTCGGTCATCAGCGCCAGCGCGGTGCCGAGCAGCACGAGGGCAGGGGTGACCAGAATCGCCAGCGCGGTTAATTTCATCTCGCGAACGTCGATTTTTTTACCGAGGTATTCCGGGGTGCGGCCAATCATCAGACCGGCAATAAACACCGCCAGCAGCACAAACAGCAGCATGCCGTAAAGACCTGAGCCCACGCCACCAAACACCACTTCGCCAATCTGCATCAGCCACATTGGGATCATGCCACCCAGTGCCGTAAAGGAGTCATGCATAGCATTTACCGCCCCGCAGGATGCCGCCGTGGTGACGACGGCATACAGGCTGCTGGCGAGAATGCCAAAGCGGCTCTCTTTACCTTCCATGTTGATTGCGCTATCAGCACCCAGTGAGAGGAAATGCGGATTACCCTGCCATTCTGCCCACATGACCAGCGCAACGCAGACCACGAAGATCAGCGACATAGTCCACAGCAGTGTGCGTCCCTGACGGCGATCGTTGACCACGTCGCCAAAGGCAAAGCAGAGTGCGGCAGGAATCAGGAAGATTGCCAGCATCTGCACGTAATTGGTCAAGGTGGTAGGGTTTTCAAACGGATGAGACGAGTTGGCGTTAAAGAAGCCACCACCGTTCGTTCCGAGCATCTTGATGGCTTCCTGTGATGCCACCGGACCCATCGGCAGGAGCTGTTTTGCACCTTCCAGCGAGGTATAAGATGCATAAGGCAGCAGGTTTTGCAGGGTGCCTTGCTGAATAAAGAACAGCGCGATCAGCAGCGCAATGGGCAGCAGGATCCACAGCGTGATGCGCGTCAGATCCACCCAGGCATTTCCCAGCGTACTGATTTTTTGGCGTGCAAAAGCACGCGTCAGCGCGAAGATAACGGCGATACCAGTGGCGGCCGAGAGGAAGTTCTGCACGGTTAAACCGACCATCTGGCTGAAGTAGCTGAGCGTGGTTTCACCGGAATAGGACTGCCAGTTGGTGTTGGTGACAAAGCTGACTGCCGTGTTCAACGCAAGGTGCCAGGACAGACCCGGTAACTGCTGTGGATTGAGCGGCAGAATACCCTGCAACATCAACATGGCAAAAAGCGCAATAAGGCCAACGATATTCAGCAGCAGAATGGCTGTCAGATATTGACGCCAGTTCATTTCCTGATCACGAACTCCCAGTACACGCCAGATCCCTTTTTCAACGCTTCCCGTGCCCGGCAAAGGTACGTTGTTGATCAGCCGTGCCAGTCCTGTTCCCAGTGGCCTTGCCAGAACGAACAATACCACTAAGAAGCTGGCAATAAGCAAAAACGCCTGAGCAGCCATCAGAATGCCTCCGCATTAATCAGGGCATAGACCAGATAACCCAATAACAGGAACACCAGCACGATGCCGGCAATAAGACCTGCACTCACAATCCACCTCCGGGTGACTTTTGTTGTTGTGTTAACGGTAGGATTTCTGGCGCAAAGATTTCGCAAAAATGGGGAGGGCGGGTGTAAAAAAAGTATAAAAATGACAAAGCCCACAATTTAACTATTGATAAGTAAACTGTTAACTTTTTTGTAACTTAATTACGGCGCGAGTGTAAATTTTCACTAAACGGACAAAAATAAGTGGTCGGATGAGTAGTAAAATTACAAACAAAGCGATATTATTTTAGCCAGGTCACAGATTTTGAATTTTCCGGATGACGTTTCCGGCCAACTATAGGGGAGAAAAATATGGATCTTTATAAAGAGTTTCCGGCTCATATCGTTTTCATGCGTCGCACTTTCGCCGTAGTGGCTGGTGTGCTGGCGCTGCCGGTGATGCTGTTCTGGAAAGATCGTGCACGTTTTTACAGCTATCTGCACCGCGTCTGGGCGAAAACCAGCGAGAAGCCGGTGTGGATGGATCAGGCCGAGAAAGCGACCTGCGATTTCTACTGATACAAAGATTCCACACAGCAATAAAAAAACCGCCAACAGCAATGTGGCGGTTTTTTTGTCCCTCGGGATTCGCGGTCCGTTGGGTGGTTTTCAAGCTCTCGTCAGAGGCTTACAAGAATATCTCAGGTCCTTATGTAATCAAACTGCAACTCCCTAAATATATTCTTAGAAATCACTTCCATGGGTTACGTTTTACGCCACGGCCAACTAGTATGCAGCGTCCCTTTCCGCCATCTTGCACATGGGCACCGGTCCCGGGAAAGGCGTCACCACAACCGTAAGTCAGGCTTTCGTCAGAGCTTGTGTCCACCGACTTATCACCGGTGGTGAACGGTGGAGCGGTTAGCAGCAGGGACCGCATAATGAAACGCTATTTTTGCATCGCGTTCATTGTCGCCAGCGTACTCGTTGTAAAAAGTGATGAACCGAACGGGTTTATTGCATTTTCCTCCATAGCGCAGGACAAGTAGCGTTAAGGCCGCCCCGGGCGGCCTTTTTTATTTCATCGCGTCTACACTTCATGGCAAAGTACATAAAAGCCTGCACCATTTTCTCTTTGGTGGCATGGCCTTACGGACATAATGGATATTTGCCTGGAGTTTTATGCCCACCCATCTGGTTTGGTTTCGCGCGGACCTGCGCGTACATGACAACATCGCACTCGCGGCGGCCTGTCGCGCCAAAGACGCTAACGTACTGGCTCTGTTTATTGCCACGCCCGAGCAGTGGCGGCAGCATGATATGGCTCCCCGCCAGGCGGCCTTGCTCCGTGCCTGGCTGAACGATCTGCAGCACTCGCTGGCCGAAAAAGGCATTCCCCTGATTTATAGAGAGGTGAGTGACTTTGCCGCACAGCTTCAGACGGTACAGGAGATCTGTCAGCAGAACGAAGTCACACATCTTTTTTATAACTATCAGTACGAGCTGAACGAACGTCAGCGAGATCGCCAGCTGGAGTCAATCCTGAAGGATGTTCAGTGCCAGGGATTTGATGACAGCGTGATGCTGGCACCGGGCAGCGTCATGACCGGTGGTCATGAAATGTATAAAGTGTTTACGCCCTTTAAAAATGCCTTTGTTAAACGTCTTAAAGAGGCACTGCCGGAGTGCGTGGTCGCTCCTGCTGTCCGGGGCGACGTGATAGCGGATCTGCCTGAGCTGACATTTAACTATCCCCAGCAGGCGTTCAATGCACTTCTGATCCCCGAAAACGAGAAATCTGCTATCGCGAAACTGCGCCAGTTTTGCAAACAGGGCGCGGGCGAATATGACACGCGCAGGGATTTTCCCGCTATTGAAGGAACCAGCCGTTTATCGGCCTGTTTAGCGCTGGGTGTCCTTTCTCCGCGCCAGTGTTTGCACCGCCTTCTGGCCGAACAACCTCAGGCGCTGGACGGAGGCGTGGGCTCGGTCTGGCTTAACGAACTTATCTGGCGCGAATTCTATCGCCATTTGATGACGTATCACCCTGATTTATGTAAGCATCGGCCATTCATTCCCTGGACCGATAACGTAAAATGGCAGTATAGCGAGACGCTTTTACAGGCCTGGCAGAAGGGAGAAACGGGCTACCCAATTGTTGATGCCGCGATGCGCCAACTGAATGAAACCGGGTGGATGCACAACCGTCTGCGGATGATCGCCGCCAGCTTCCTGGTGAAAGATCTGCTTATCGACTGGCGTATCGGGGAGCGCTATTTTATCTCTCAGTTGATCGATGGCGATCTGGCGGCGAACAACGGTGGCTGGCAGTGGGCGGCCTCTACCGGCACCGATGCGGCTCCCTATTTCCGGATTTTTAATCCAACCACCCAGGGGCAAAAATTTGATGCTGAAGGTGCGTTTATTCGCGCCTGGGTACCTGAACTGAAGGATGTTCCCGCCAAAGCGATTCACGAACCGTGGGTCTGGGCGGATAAACAGCGCGTCACGCTGGATTATCCTCGTCCGATTGTTGACCATAAACAGGCGCGCGTCGCCACGCTGGCGGCGTACGAAGCCGCCCGTAAAGCTTAAGAGAATCATGATGAAAAATAGCGAACTGGAAAGCCTGATTAACGAAAAACTGAACAGTGCCTCCTTCAGCGATTATGGCCCGAATGGGCTTCAGGTTGAAGGACGTGAAACGGTACAGAAAATTATCACCGGTGTGACGGCAAGCCAGGCGCTGCTGGATGAAGCTGTCCGTCAGGACGCAGACGCGGTGATTGTCCATCACGGTTATTTCTGGAAAAACGAATCGCCGATTATTCGCGGAATGAAGCGCAACCGCCTGAAAACGCTGCTGGCAAATGACATCAACCTGTACGGCTATCACCTGCCACTGGATGCACACCCGGAACTGGGAAACAACGTCCAGCTCGCACAGCTTCTGGGAATTACCGTGATGGGTGAGATTGAACCTCTGGTGCCGTGGGGCGAACTGGCGATGCCGGTTCCGGGTCTGGAGCTGGCCTCCTGGATTGAAGCGCGTCTGGGGCGTCGCCCATTGTGGTGCGGTGATACCGGACCGGATCTGGTTAAACGTGTTGCCTGGTGTACCGGTGGCGGACAGGGCTTTATCGACAGCGCTGCCCGCTTCGGCGTCGATGCGTTCATCACCGGCGAAGTCTCAGAGCAGACGGTTCACTCTGCTCGTGAGCAGGGTCTGCACTTTTACGCGGCAGGCCACCATGCCACTGAGCGCGGTGGCATTCGTGCCCTCAGTGAATGGCTGACGGAAAATACCGAGCTGGATGTGTCCTTTATTGATATCCCCAACCCGGCCTGATGAGAGGTGATTAAGTGCAGCGAGCGCGTTGTTATCTTCTGGGGGAAACCGCAGTCGTACTGGAGCTTGAACCCCCGATCACGCTAGCCACACAAAAGCGTATCTGGCGGCTGACGCAGCGTCTGGCCGAGATCCCTGAAGTGGTGGAAACCATTCCAGGTATGAATAACATCACCGTGGTACTGCGTAATCCGCATACTCTGGCCCTCGATGCCATCGAACGTTTGCAGCGCTGGTGGGAAGAGAGTGAGGCGCTGGAGCCTGACTCCAGAACGATTGAGATCCCGGTCGTTTATGGTGGTGCGCAGGGGCCCGATCTCTCTGTGGTGGCTGAACACTGCGGCTTAACGGAAAAGCAGGTCGTTGAGCTGCACGCCTCCGTTGATTACGTTGTCTGGTTTTTAGGATTTCAACCGGGCTTTCCGTATCTGGGAGGGCTCTCTTCAAGGCTGTATACGCCGCGTCGCGCCGAGCCTCGCCTGAGTGTGCCAGCAGGTACTGTTGCGATTGGCGGTGAGCAGACCGGCATTTATCCACTGGCATCACCGGGTGGCTGGCAGCTTATTGGACACACGTCCACGCCGTTATTTGAACCCGGGCAGGAATCGCCGGTTCTCTTGCGTCCAGGCGATACCCTTCGCTTTATCCCGCAGAAGGAGGGGGTATGTTAACGCTTATTCGCGCCGGGCTTTACACCTCCGTTCAGGATGCAGGCCGCTTTGGTTTGCGCCAGTCTGGCGTCAGCTATTGTGGTGCGCTGGACAGGCCTGCACTGGAGATTGCTAACGTGCTGGTGGGCAACCCCGGCAATACGGCTGCGCTTGAAATTACGCTCGGTCAATGTGTCATTGAGTTTGCTCAGGAGACATGGTTTGCCTTAACCGGAGCGGGGTGTGACGCTACGCTGGATGGCAAAGCCGTCTGGACGGGCTGGAGACTGCGGGCGAAAGCCGGGCAGCGTTTGACGCTTAAACGACCTCTGCACGGCGTCCGGAGCTATCTTGCGGTCGCGGGCGGCATTGATGTACCGGAGGTCATGGGGGCTTCCAGTACCGATCAAAAAGCGGGTATCGGTGGGCACGAAGGACGTTTGTTGCGCGACGGAGATCGTCTTGCGATTAAACCTTCAGCCCGCCATTTCTCTACGACGCTGGGCGTAAAACAGCTGTTGTGGGGAAATCAAATCCGCGCGTTGCCCGGACCGGAATATCAGGAGTTTGATGAGGTTTCTCAGGAGTCTTTCTGGCGTTCACCGTGGAAAATAAGTCCGCAAAGTAACCGCATGGGCTATCGTCTTCAGGGGCAACCGCTGACCCGTACCACCGACCGGGAATTGCTTTCCCACGGTTTATTGCCCGGTGTCATTCAGGTACCGGGTAACGGTCAACCCATCGTACTGATGAACGATGCGCAGACGACGGGGGGATACCCGCGAATTGCCTGCATTATTGAAGCCGATCGCTACCATCTGGCACAAATCCCTCTCGGGCAGCCGATTCATTTTGTGCAATGTTCGCTGGAGGAAGCGCTAAAAGCGCGTCAGGATCAGCAGCGTTATCTGGAACAACTGGCGTGGAGGCTTGATGGCAAAGATTGATTTAAACGCCGATCTGGGCGAGGGCGGGAGTGCCGACGCGGAGCTGATGACACTGGTCTCTTCGGTCAATATCGCCTGCGGCTTTCATGCGGGCGATGCGCAAATCATGCTCGCAAGCGTGCGTCGAGCCATCAAAAATGGCGTGGCGATTGGCGCTCACCCGAGCTTCCCTGACCGGGAGAACTTTGGTCGCACCGCGATGAGCCTGCCACCTGAGACGGTCTACGCTCAGGTGCTCTACCAGATTGGCGCGCTGGAGGCGATGGTTCGCGCCGAGAAGGGCGCGCTGCGCCACGTGAAGCCGCACGGCATGCTCTATAACCAGGCGGCAAAAGATCCGGCGCTGGCAGATGCTATTGCCCGTGCGGTAAGAGACTGCAATTCACAGCTGATCCTGGTGGGTCTGGCAGGCAGCGAGCTTATTCGCGCCGGCGAGCGTCTGGGGTTAACCACGCGGCAGGAGGTCTTTGCCGACCGGGGTTATCAACCCGACGGCAGTCTTGTACCGCGTACGCAAGCCGGTGCGCTGATAACGGACGAAGGTAAAGCGTTGGCCCAGACGCTGGAGATGGTGCGCGCCGGGCGGGTCACCGCCGTGGATGGCACATCGGCGCACGTTCAGGCTGATACGGTATGTTTACATGGTGATGGCGAGCATGCGCTCCAGTTCGCGCGCCGCTTGCGGGCAGCGTTCTCTGAGGAGGGCATCCTTGTCAGCGCAGACTAATCATGAAAGGACAGAAAAATGCCAGAAGGCCCGGAGATCCGCCGCGCGGCGGATAGCCTCGAGGCGGCGATAAAGGGCAAACATCTGACGGAGGTCTGGTTTGCTTTTCCTCAACTGAAACCGTTTGAATCACAGCTGGTGGGGCAGACGGTAACCCATATTGAAACGCGCGGCAAAGCGTTGCTCACGCATTTTTCCCATAACCTGACGTTATATAGCCATAACCAGCTTTACGGCGTCTGGCGAGTGGTGGAGGCGGGTGAACAGCCGCAGACTACCCGCGTGCTGCGCGTCAGGCTGCAAACTGCCGATAAGGCGATCCTGCTCTATAGCGCCTCTGATATCGAAATGTTAACGCCGGAGCAACTGCTCGCACACCAGTTTCTACAGCGAGTGGGACCGGACGTACTGGATATGCGTCTGACGGCGAGCGATGTGAAGGCCCGACTGTTATCGCCCAAATTCCGTAACCGGCAGTTTTCCGGCCTGTTCCTTGACCAGGCGTTTCTGGCCGGGCTTGGCAACTACCTGCGGGTGGAAATCCTCTGGGAAGTCGGGCTGGCGCCGCAGCATAAAGCCTCTCAGCTGAGCGATGAACGGCTGGAGGCGCTGTCCCACGCGCTGCTGGACATCCCGCGACTGTCGTACAACACGCGCGGAGTGGTGGATGACAATAAGCATCACGGGGCGCTGTTCCGGTTCAAGGTGTTTCATCGGGCGGGGCAGAAGTGCGAGCGGTGCGGCGGGATTATCGACAGGATGATGCTTTCTTCAAGACCGTTTTACTGGTGTCCACACTGTCAGAAATAAAAAAGCCGGGTGGTGGCTACGCCTTACCCGGCCTACGTTTCGCACTTGTATGCCCGGTAAGCGTTAGCGCCACCGGGCTTGTCTTTTAGCGCTTCAGATCGGACTTAAAATCACGCTGCTCGTAGCCGGTATACAGCTGACGAGGACGGGCGATTTTCATGCCTTCGCTGTGCATTTCGTTCCAGTGCGCAATCCAGCCGACGGTACGCGCCATAGCGAAGATCACGGTGAACATGGAAGACGGAATACCCATCGCTTTCAGGATGATACCGGAGTAGAAATCGACGTTCGGGTAGAGTTTCTTCTCGATGAAGTACGGGTCGTTCAGCGCGATGTGTTCCAGCTCCATCGCCACTTCCAGCAGATCATCTTTGGTGCCCAGCTCTTTAAGCACTTCGTGGCAGGTCTCACGCATCACGGTGGCGCGTGGGTCGTAGTTTTTGTAAACACGGTGACCAAAGCCCATCAGGCGGAAGGAGTCATTCTTGTCTTTCGCGCGACGCACGAACTCAGGAATGTGTTCCACAGAGCTGATCTCTTCCAGCATCTTCAGCGCCGCTTCGTTCGCGCCGCCGTGCGCCGGTCCCCACAGGGAGGCGATGCCCGCAGCGATACAGGCAAACGGGTTCGCGCCTGAAGAGCCTGCGGTACGTACGGTGGAGGTAGAGGCGTTCTGTTCGTGGTCAGCGTGCAGGATCAGAATACGGTCCATCGCGCGTTCCAGAACCGGGTTCACTTCGTACTCTTCGCACGGCGTGGAGAACATCATGCGCAGGAAGTTGCCGGCATAGGAGAGGTCGTTACGTGGATACACAAACGGCTGACCGATGGAGTATTTGTAGCACATCGCTGCCATGGTTGGCATTTTGGACAGCAGACGGAACGCCGCGATATCACGGTGGCGTGGGTTATTCACGTCCAGAGAATCGTGGTAGAACGCCGCCAGCGCACCGGTAATCCCGCACATCACCGCCATCGGGTGAGAGTCACGACGGAACGCATGGAACAGACGAGTAATCTGTTCATGGATCATGGTGTGACGGGTCACGGTGGTTTTGAATTCATCGTATTGTGCCTGCGTCGGTTTTTCGCCGTTCAGCAGGATGTAGCACACTTCCAGGTAGTTGGATTCAGTGGCTAATTGATCGATGGGGAAGCCGCGATGGAGCAGGATACCTTCGTCACCGTCAATGTAGGTGATTTTGGATTCGCAAGATGCGGTAGAGGTGAATCCAGGGTCAAAGGTGAAAACTCCTTTAGAACCCAGCGTACGGATATCAATAACATCCTGACCGAGCGTGCCTTTTAGCACATCCAGTTCAATAGCAGTGTCACCATTTAGGGTGAGCGTTGCCTTCGTATCAGCCATTTACGGTCTCCTTAGCGCCTTATGCTTAAGACTGCGCTTTACCGGATTTGCTTTCAGCTGTTAATCACCGTTACCAGATTGTTATTTGGCTTACCGCTCAGCTCACGAGGACAAACCAGGGTACAGAGCTATGGCGCCTTGCAGGTAAACGAATGAAATATCAGTGAAACAACAGCAAATCAGCGTTTTTGCAGTCCGAATTATTCAAACCTGTATATCACTAATAACTGTCCTGATAACTTCGGTCAATACCATCACACTGTTACATAACTATTTGTCAGGTGAAAGAGAGACCTCATAACTTTTGCGCATTATATGCCTTTTCTGCTGACGTTTGTAACAATATTGTTTAACATTTGTCAAATCAGATGATTAAAATTTAAAAAGATGTTGTTATCGTGACCCTGATCACTGTTCCAGAGAAAACCCGACAAACTGTATGTAGGTTAATTGTAATGATTTTGTGAACGGCCTATACTGCCGCCAGGTCTCCGGAACACCCTGCAATCCCGAGCCACCCAGCGTTGTAACGTGTCGTTTAAGCATCTGGAAGCAATGTTTTGCATGACGCGCAGTTATAGAAAAGGAACGCTGCTTGACCCGCATCGCAGTCCGGAGGAAGGAAACAATAAGAACAGCATGTGGGCGTTATTCATGATAAGAAATGTGAAAAAACAAAGACCTGTCAATCTGGATCTCAAAACGATCCGGTTCCCTGTAACAGCAATAGCGTCCATTTTGCACCGCGTTTCTGGTGTGATTACGTTTGTGGCGGTCGGTATTCTGCTGTGGTTACTGGGCACCAGCCTCTCTTCTCCTGAAGGATTCCTCCAGGCCTCTGCCATCATGAACAGCTTCTTCGTGAAATTTATCATGTGGGGCATTCTGACCGCGCTGGCGTACCACGTTGTGGTGGGTGTTCGCCATATGCTGATGGACTTTGGCTACCTGGAAGAAACCTTCGAAGCCGGGAAACGCTCCGCTAACATTTCATTTGTGATTACAGTCGTGCTTTCACTTCTCGCAGGAGTTCTCGTATGGTAAGCAACGCCTCCGCATTAGGACGCAACGGCGTACATGACTTCATTCTGGTCCGTGCTACCGCTATCGTTCTCACCCTTTACATTATCTATATGATCGGTTTCTTCGCGACCAGCGGCACGCTGACGTGGGAAATCTGGAGTGGGTTTTTCGGATCTGCCTTCACCAAAGTGTTCACCCTGCTGGCGCTGTTCTCCATCCTTATTCATGCCTGGATTGGCATGTGGCAGGTGTTGACCGATTACGTTAAACCACTGGCTATTCGCCTTCCTCTGCAGCTGGCAATCGTCGTTGCTCTGGTGGTTTACGTTATTTATGGATTCGTTGTGGTGTGGGGTGTGTAATGAAACTGCCAGTCAGAGAATTTGATGCTGTCGTGATTGGTGCGGGTGGCGCAGGTATGCGTGCCGCACTGCAAATTTCCCAGAGCGGCCAGACCTGTGCGCTGCTCTCAAAAGTATTCCCAACCCGTTCCCACACTGTGTCTGCGCAGGGCGGTATCACCGTTGCGCTGGGTAACTCCCATGAAGATAACTGGGAATGGCACATGTACGACACGGTAAAAGGTTCCGACTACATCGGCGACCAGGATGCCATCGAATATATGTGTAAGACTGGCCCGGAAGCGATTCTGGAGCTGGACCATATGGGTCTGCCGTTCTCCCGTCTGGAAAATGGCACCATCTATCAGCGTCCGTTTGGCGGCCAGTCGAAAAACTTCGGCGGCGAGCAGGCGGCACGTACTGCGGCGGCGGCTGACCGTACCGGCCACGCGCTGCTGCACACCCTGTACCAGCAGAACCTGAAAAACCACACCACCATCTTCTCCGAGTGGTACGCGCTGGATCTGGTGAAAAACGCCGATGGCGCAATTGTGGGTTGTACCGCGCTGTGCATCGAAACCGGTGAAGTGGTCTACTTCAAAGCACGTGCAACCGTGCTGGCAACCGGCGGTGCAGGCCGTATCTATCAGTCCACCACTAACGCCCACATCAACACCGGTGACGGCGTCGGTATGGCTATCCGCGCGGGCGTGCCGGTGCAGGATATGGAGATGTGGCAGTTCCACCCAACCGGTATCGCTGGTGCGGGCGTTCTGGTAACAGAAGGCTGCCGCGGTGAAGGTGGTTATCTGCTGAATAAACACGGCGAGCGCTTCATGGAGCGTTACGCCCCGAATGCGAAAGACCTGGCGGGTCGTGACGTGGTGGCGCGCTCCATCATGATCGAAATCCGTGAAGGCCGCGGCTGCGACGGCCCATGGGGTCCACACGCCAAGCTGAAACTCGACCATCTGGGTAAAGAAGTACTGGAGTCCCGTCTGCCAGGCATCCTGGAACTGTCCCGTACCTTCGCTCACGTTGACCCTGTAAAAGAGCCAATTCCGGTAATCCCAACCTGCCACTATATGATGGGCGGTATTCCGACCAAAGTGACCGGTCAGGCGCTGACCGTGAACGAGCAGGGCGAAGACGTGGTCATCCCTGGCCTGTTCGCAGTAGGTGAAATCGCCTGCGTATCCGTACACGGTGCCAACCGTCTGGGCGGCAACTCCCTGCTGGACCTGGTGGTGTTTGGTCGTGCGGTGGGTCTGCATCTGCAGGAATCCATTGCCGAGCAGGGCGACCTGCGTGACGCGACCGACGACGAAATTGGTGCCTCTCTTGAGCGCCTCAACCGCTGGAACGGCAACCGTAACGGCGAAGATCCGGTGGAAATCCGTAAAGCGCTTCAGGAATGTATGCAGCACAACTTCTCGGTATTCCGTGAAGGTGACGCGATGGCCAAAGGTCTTGAGCAGCTGAAAGCGATCCGCGAGCGTCTGAAAAATGCCCGTTTGGACGACACTTCCAGCGAGTTCAACACCCAGCGCGTTGAGTGCCTGGAGCTGGATAACCTGATGGAAACTGCATTTGCCACCGCGATGTCGGCAAACTTCCGTACCGAAAGCCGTGGCGCGCATAGCCGCTTCGACTTCCCGGAGCGTGACGATGAAAACTGGCTGTGCCATTCCCTGTATCTGCCAGAATCGGAAACCATGACGCGCCGTCAGGTGAACATGGAACCGAAACTGCGTCCGGCGTTCCCGCCGAAGATTCGTACTTACTAATGCGGAGACAGGATAATGAAACTCGAATTCTCAGTTTATCGTTATAACCCGGATGTTGATGATGCTCCGCGTATGCAGGATTACACCCTGGAAGCGGAAGAAGGTCGTGACATGATGCTGCTGGATGCCTTAATCCAGCTGAAAGAAAAAGATCCGACGCTGTCGTTTCGTCGTTCCTGCCGTGAAGGGGTGTGTGGCTCTGACGGCGTGAACATGAACGGCAAAAATGGCCTGGCCTGCATCACGCCAATTTCCGCGTTGCAGCGTCCAGGTCAGAAAATTGTTATCCGTCCTCTGCCTGGCCTGCCGGTCGTGCGTGATTTGGTGGTGGACATGGGGCAATTCTATGCACAATATGAGAAGATTAAGCCTTACTTGTTGAATAATGGGCAAAATCCGCCCGCTCGCGAGCACTTACAGTCTCCTGAGCAGCGTGAAAAACTCGATGGGCTGTACGAGTGTATTCTCTGTGCATGTTGTTCGACGTCCTGCCCATCGTTCTGGTGGAACCCGGACAAGTTTATCGGCCCGGCGGGTCTGCTGGCTGCCTATCGCTTCCTGATCGATAGCCGCGACACCGAAACCGATAGCCGTCTGGAAGGACTGAGTGACGCTTTCAGCGTATTCCGCTGCCATAGCATCATGAACTGCGTCAGTGTGTGTCCGAAGGGGCTGAACCCGACGCGCGCCATCGGCCATATTAAGTCGATGTTGTTGCAGCGCAGTGCGTAAGTAGTGAGAGGGGAGCGCTGTTCCCCTCACCCTGACCCTCTCCCCGTGGGAGAGGGGACAGATTGCAGAAACCTTTAAAAACTGCCCTGTACTACCCTGAAGTCCAGACAGTTTCTAAAGGTTCCTTCGCGGGCCAAATGAAAAGAGCTCGCAGGTGAACCCCGGCACGTACACGTGGTGTGCGTGGTAGTTTCTACGGCGAAAGTAAGCATAAAAATGCTTAAGGGATCACGATGCAGAACGGCGCAATGAAAGCCTGGCTGGACTCTTCTTACCTCTCTGGTGCCAACCAGAGCTGGATAGAACAGCTCTATGAAGACTTCTTAACCGATCCTGACTCAGTGGACGCAAACTGGCGTTCCATGTTCCAGCAGTTGCCTGGCACGGGAGTCAAACCGGATCAATTCCATTCCAAAACACGTGATTATTTCCGTCGTCTGGCGAAGGATGCCTCACGTTACTCTTCTGCGATTTCCGACCCTGACACCAATGCGAAGCAGGTTAAAGTCCTGCAGCTTATCAACGCTTATCGCTTCCGTGGTCACCAGCATGCGAATCTCGATCCGCTGGGACTGTGGCAGCAAGACCGTGTGGCGGATCTCGATCCGGCGTATCACGATCTGACCGAGGCCGATTTCCAGGAAAGCTTTAACGTAGGTTCCTTTGCCATCGGCAAAGACACGATGAAGCTGGGCGATCTGATTGACGCGCTCAAGCAAACCTACTGCGGCTCCATCGGCGCGGAATACATGCACATTACCTCTACCGAAGAGAAACGCTGGATCCAGCAGCGTATCGAATCCGTAGCGGGCCACGCGACCTTCTCGGCTGACGAGAAAAAACGCTTCCTGAACGAACTGACCGCTGCCGAGGGTCTTGAGCGCTATCTTGGCGCGAAATTCCCGGGCGCAAAACGCTTCTCGCTGGAAGGCGGTGATGCGCTGGTGCCGATGCTGAAAGAGCTGATTCGTCACGCCGGCAAGAGCGGCACCCGTGAAGTGGTGCTGGGCATGGCGCACCGTGGTCGTCTGAACGTACTGGTCAACGTGCTGGGTAAAAAACCGCAGGATCTGTTCGACGAATTCGCGGGCAAACATAAAGAACACCTCGGCACCGGCGACGTGAAGTACCACATGGGCTTCTCGTCTGATATCGAAACCGAAGGTGGTCTGGTTCACCTGGCGCTGGCGTTTAACCCGTCGCACCTGGAAATCGTCAGCCCGGTGGTTATCGGTTCCGTGCGTGCGCGTCTGGATCGTCTGGACGAGCCTAGCAGCAATAAAGTACTGCCAATCACCATCCACGGTGATGCGGCGGTAACAGGGCAGGGCGTGGTTCAGGAAACCCTGAACATGTCCAAAGCGCGTGGTTACGAAGTGGGCGGTACCGTTCGCATCGTGATTAACAACCAGGTGGGCTTCACCACCTCTAACCCGCTGGATGCACGTTCTACCCCGTACTGCACCGACATCGGTAAAATGGTACAGGCGCCGATCTTCCACGTTAACGCGGATGACCCGGAAGCCGTTGCTTTTGTTACCCGTCTGGCGCTGGACTTCCGTAACACCTTCAAGCGCGATGTGTTCATTGACCTCTTCTGCTACCGTCGTCACGGCCACAACGAAGCGGATGAGCCAAGTGCAACCCAGCCGCTGATGTACCAGAAAATCAAAAAACACCCGACCCCGCGCAAAATCTATGCTGACAAGCTGGAGAGCGACAAAGTGGCGACGCTGGAAGATGCGACCGAAATGGTCAACCTCTACCGCGACGCGCTGGATGCGGGTGAATGCGTGGTGAAAGAGCTGCGCCCAATGAACATGCACTCCTTTACCTGGTCGCCGTACCTCAACCACGAGTGGGATGAGAGCTACCCGAACAAGGTCGAAATGAAGCGCCTGCAGGAGCTGGCTAAACGCATCAGCACTGTGCCTGACGCCATTGAGATGCAGTCTCGCGTGCAGAAAATCTACGCTGACCGTCAGTCCATGGCAGCAGGCGAGAAGCTGTTTGACTGGGGTGGCGCGGAAACCCTGGCTTACGCAACGCTGGTTGACGAGGGTATTCCTGTTCGTCTGTCCGGTGAAGATGCGGGCCGTGGCACCTTCTTCCACCGTCACGCAGTTGTTCACAACCAGTCCAACGGTTCAACCTACACTCCGCTGCAGCACGTGCACAACGGTCAGGGCCAGTTCAAGGTCTGGGACTCCGTGCTGTCTGAAGAAGCGGTGCTGGCATTCGAATACGGTTACGCCACCGCAGAACCTCGCACCCTGACTATCTGGGAAGCGCAGTTCGGTGACTTCGCCAACGGTGCGCAGGTTGTGATCGACCAGTTCATCTCCTCCGGCGAGCAGAAATGGGGCCGTATGTGTGGCCTGGTGATGCTGCTGCCGCACGGCTATGAAGGCCAGGGGCCGGAGCACTCCTCCGCGCGTCTGGAACGTTATCTGCAGCTCTGCGCTGAGCAGAATATGCAGGTCTGCGTGCCGTCCACCCCGGCTCAGGTGTACCACATGCTGCGTCGTCAGGCGCTGCGCGGTATGCGCCGTCCGCTGGTGGTGATGTCGCCGAAATCCCTGCTGCGTCATCCGCTGGCCGTGTCCAGCCTGGACGAACTGGCGAATGGCACCTTCCTGCCAGCCATCGGTGAGATTGATGAACTGGATCCGCAGGCTGTGAAGCGTGTGGTGATGTGTTCTGGTAAGGTTTATTACGACCTGCTGGAACAGCGCCGTAAGAACGATCAGAAAGATGTCGCCATCGTGCGTATCGAACAGCTTTATCCGTTCCCGCACCAGGCGGTGCAGGAAGCGCTGAAACCTTACGCTCACGTACATGATTTTGTCTGGTGCCAGGAAGAGCCGCTCAACCAGGGCGCATGGTACTGCAGCCAGCATCATTTCCGTGAAGTGATTCCATTTGGGTCAGCCCTGCGTTATGCAGGTCGCCCGGCCTCCGCCTCACCGGCGGTAGGGTATATGTCCGTTCACCAGAAGCAGCAACAAGATCTGGTCAATGACGCGCTGAACGTCGATTAATTAAAGGATACATAATGAGTAGCGTAGATATTCTTGTTCCCGACCTGCCTGAATCTGTAGCAGATGCGACCGTCGCTACCTGGCACAAAAAACCAGGCGATGCCGTTAAGCGCGATGAAGTGCTGGTAGAAATCGAAACTGACAAAGTGGTACTGGAAGTACCGGCTTCGGCGGATGGTGTTCTGGATGCTGTGCTGGAAGATGAAGGCACAACCGTAACCTCTCGTCAGATCCTGGGTCGCCTGCGCGAAGGCAACAGCGCGGGCAAAGAGTCCAGCGCGAAATCTGAAGAGAAAGCCTCTACGCCGGCTCAACGCCAGCAGGCTTCTCTGGAAGAGCAGACCAACGATGCGCTCAGCCCGGCGATTCGTCGCCTGCTGGCTGAGCACAACCTGGATGCGGCTGCTATTAAAGGCACCGGTGTGGGTGGTCGTCTGACCCGCGAAGATATCGAGAAGCACCTGGCGAAAGCGCCTGCGAAAGCAGAAGCAAAAGCCCCTGCGGCAGCGCCAGCAGCGCAGCCTGCTCTGGGTGCCCGCAGCGAAAAACGTGTGCCAATGACTCGCCTGCGTAAGCGTGTGGCTGAGCGTCTGCTGGAAGCGAAAAACTCCACCGCGATGCTGACCACCTTCAACGAAGTGAACATGAAGCCAATCATGGACCTGCGTAAGCAGTACGGTGACGCGTTTGAAAAACGTCACGGTATCCGTCTGGGCTTTATGTCCTTCTACGTGAAAGCGGTGGTTGAAGCGCTGAAACGCTACCCGGAAGTGAACGCGTCCATCGACGGTGATGACGTGGTTTACCACAACTACTTCGACGTCAGCATGGCGGTATCTACTCCGCGTGGCCTGGTGACCCCAGTACTGCGTGACGTGGATACCCTGGGTATGGCTGATATCGAGAAAAATATTAAAGAGCTGGCTGTGAAAGGCCGCGACGGCAAGCTGACCGTAGATGACCTGACCGGCGGTAACTTCACCATTACCAACGGCGGCGTATTCGGTTCGCTGATGTCTACCCCAATCATTAACCCGCCGCAGAGCGCGATCCTGGGTATGCATGCCATTAAAGATCGTCCTATGGCGGTAGACGGTAAAGTTGAGATCCTGCCGATGATGTACCTGGCACTGTCTTACGATCACCGTCTGATCGATGGCCGCGAGTCCGTTGGCTTCCTGGTGGCGATTAAAGAGCTGCTGGAAGATCCAACGCGTCTGCTGCTCGACGTCTAGTTTGCAGTCTTGCCCGGCGGCATATAGCTGCCGGGCCTATAAAAGCACGACCTAACGATTACCTGAAGGATGGATAGAACACATGAACTTACATGAATATCAGGCCAAACAGCTGTTTGCCCGGTATGGCTTACCGGCTCCGGTGGGTTATGCCTGTACTACCCCGCGTGAAGCAGAAGAAGCCGCATCTAAAATCGGTTCCGGCCCTTGGGTAGTTAAGTGTCAGGTTCACGCTGGTGGCCGTGGTAAAGCGGGCGGTGTGAAGGTTGTTAAGAGCAAAGAAGAGATTCGTGCGTTTGCTGAACATTGGCTCGGCAAGCGTCTGGTGACCTACCAGACAGATGCGAACGGCCAGCCGGTTAACCAGATCCTGGTAGAAGCCGCGACCGACATCGCGAAAGAACTGTACCTGGGTGCGGTTGTTGACCGTAGTTCCCGTCGCGTGGTGTTCATGGCGTCTACCGAAGGCGGCGTGGAAATCGAAAAAGTGGCAGAAGAAACCCCTCATCTGATCCACAAAGTGGCTATCGATCCGCTGGCAGGCCCAATGCCTTACCAGGGTCGTGAGCTGGCGTTCAAACTGGGTCTGGAAGGTAAACTGGTTCAACAGTTCACCAAGATCTTCATGGGTCTGGCGACCATCTTCCTGGAGCGTGACCTGGCGCTGATCGAGATCAACCCGCTGGTGATCACCACTCAGGGCGATCTGATCTGCCTCGACGGTAAACTGGGCGCTGACGGCAACGCACTGTTCCGCCAGCCGGATCTGCGCGAAATGCGTGACCAGTCTCAGGAAGACCCGCGTGAAGCGCAGGCTGCACAGTGGGAACTGAACTATGTGGCGCTGGATGGCAACATCGGCTGCATGGTTAACGGTGCGGGCCTGGCAATGGGTACCATGGACATCGTTAAGCTGCACGGCGGTGAGCCAGCAAACTTCCTCGACGTAGGCGGTGGCGCAACCAAAGAGCGCGTAACCGAAGCGTTCAAAATCATCCTGTCTGACGACAACGTGAAGGCCGTTCTGGTTAACATCTTCGGCGGTATCGTGCGTTGTGACCTGATCGCCGACGGTATCATCGGTGCAGTGGAAGAAGTGGGTGTTAACGTTCCGGTGGTTGTGCGTCTGGAAGGTAACAACGCTGAACTCGGCGCGAAAAAACTGGCTGACAGCGGCCTGAATATTATTGCAGCGAAAAGTCTGACGGATGCAGCTCAGCAGGTTGTTGCCGCAGTGGAGGGGAAATAATGTCCGTTTTAATTAATAAAGATACCAAGGTTATCTGCCAGGGCTTCACCGGTAGCCAGGGGACTTTCCACTCCGAACAGGCGATTGCCTACGGTACGCAAATGGTTGGCGGCGTAACGCCAGGTAAAGGCGGTACTACGCACCTGGGTCTGCCGGTGTTTAACACCGTGCGTGAAGCCGTAGAAGCCACTGGCGCAACCGCGACCGTCATCTACGTTCCGGCACCGTTCTGCAAAGACTCCATTCTGGAAGCGATCGATGCAGGTATTAAACTGATCATCACCATCACTGAAGGCATCCCGACGCTGGATATGCTGACCGTGAAGGTTAAGCTGGATGAAGCTGGCGTGCGTATGATCGGCCCGAACTGCCCAGGCGTTATCACTCCAGGCGAATGCAAAATCGGTATCATGCCAGGCCACATTCACAAGCCGGGCAAAGTGGGTATCGTTTCCCGCTCCGGTACGCTGACCTATGAAGCGGTCAAACAGACCACCGATTACGGCTTCGGCCAGTCCACCTGTGTGGGCATCGGCGGTGACCCGATCCCGGGCTCTAACTTCATCGACATCCTGAAGCTGTTCCAGGAAGATCCACAGACCGAAGCGATCGTGATGATCGGTGAGATCGGTGGTAGCGCTGAAGAAGAAGCGGCTGCTTACATCAAAGAACACGTGACCAAGCCGGTTGTCGGTTACATCGCGGGTGTGACTGCGCCGAAAGGCAAGCGTATGGGTCACGCAGGTGCGATTATCGCGGGTGGTAAAGGTACGGCTGATGAGAAATTCGCAGCGCTGGAAGCCGCAGGCGTGAAAACCGTTCGCAGCCTGGCGGATATCGGCGAAGCACTGAAAACCATCATTAAGTAAATCCTCTCTGCTCTCTGCAAGGAGAGCGTTGAAATAAAAAAATGTCCGTTTCGACATGGTTGGCCGCTGTAAAGCGGCCTTTTTTTATTGCAGAAAATCCTCACGTATCGGCGTAAAGGTATCCAGCAGGGTTCCCGCCTTGTGACAGACGCAGCCGTGCATAACATTGGGTTGTTTGTACAGCGTATCGCCTGCTCTGACGATATGCGTTTCGTCGCCAATGGTAAATTCAAACTCACCGGAGAGAACATACGTCAACTGCTCGTGGGGATGGCTGTGCATGGGGCCGATGGCACCCTGCGCGAAATGTACTTCAACCGCCATCATATTGCCGGCATGGGCGAGGATCCGGCGGGTTACGCCATTCCCAGCCTCTTCCAGCTGGGTCTGATTGTGAAAAACAAACATCGTATTACCTCAGTTGTATAGTGAATGAGTGACTTCTGACCGAGCTGTCAGAGGCGGTATGTGCGGTTTAACGTCATGTCAATCACGGTTATTGTATCGTCGCTCTTCACGATATCGACTTTCCCGGTGCCCGTGAAATCTGTGACAAACACGAAGGAAATGCGCTTATCTCGGCTGCGTAATAGCAGGTAGTCGATCATCGATGTCGAAGGGTTATTCGGTCCCTGAGCTTTGATTAACGCCGTATTGTTGGTCGAAAAGCAGGTGACAGAAACCGGGGCGTCGGCCTGGAAGTGAACCTCCATTTTACCCTTCAGCGGCTGTTCAGTTGCCTGCTTAACGTAGGGGTAGCAGATCCGGACGCCATTCTGTGGCGCCGTCGGTGTTGTTGAGGCGTTGATGTGGTAAACCGCATCGACGCACTGGTAGTGAGGATTATCGACGTCCCATTTATCAATCAGCAGGTTTTCCGTCACGACGATGCTACGGCGAAAAACGATATCCCGGTAGGACTCATCATCCCACTCCACGTGAGTTTTGCTGTCGGGTAACACAGCGGCGCTGCACCAGTCCACTTCGGCGATCAGCCGCGATTCTCCCTCCTGCTGCTGGTAATCGAGAACCTTGGGTAGTGCAGGGGGCTGGTTGAGTCCGTTGACGCACAGCGTATTGTGCGAAAACGTATTTTTGTAGTAGCCATAGTGCAGCGGTGCGCCATAGCCGGTTGTGCCCAGATCGGGGAACAGCGCGCTGTAGTTATTGAAGACGATAAGGTTGAGTCTGTCGTAGTGATCGTGCTCGCCGCCATAAGGGCCATGTTTAATGCATACGGCGCGGCCTGGCGCGTTGCGGATTATCGTAAATCCGGCGTCAGGATTATGCTCATTACCCTCCGGGGCGCTTAACGCCTGCGCCGGCAGCGGTTGCCCATAGAAAAGGGCATCAATGTTGTCGCGCGGTCCAGCGGTGTATAGCCAGGCTAACAGCTCGCCATATTGCGGGTTGCCATAATAGTTGAACGCAAATTCATAGATATCGGCGTGGCCGAGTCTCTCCTGGCCGTTCACGCAGTCGTTTACTTTAGGCAGGGTCATATTCGGCATCAGCAGCGCCAATGGCAGCGACAGCATGTTCGTATACCAGGGCTTATCCAGCAGGCTGAACGGACCATGTTGGGCGAATTTCTCAAAGCCCATGAACGCCTCAAGCGCGTAATAGTGGTAATGCAGCGAACCTTCGAACCATAAGCCGCCGGGCAGCAGGGCATGTTCCAGCTGATACCGCAGGCCGTAAGGGCTGTTAACGGCAAACGTCAGATAGCGATCGTCGTCGAGAATCGCGCCGATAATGCCGATGGTCGCGCTGATCTTCACCTCGTGGTTGTGGATTTGATTGCTACGGTGCTGCATCAGAAAATCGGCTCCGCTGCGCAGCAGGCGTCGGGAAATATACTCATACTGTTCTGTCGTCAGCGCGGCGCTGACGATATCGAATCCACGGGCAAAATCGGCATGACAGTTGGCTTCACACAGCGTCTGCGCGTTGGCTTTACCGGGACCGTTATAAGGAATACCGCCGTGTTCTTCGTAGTCAGGGTAGTATTTTGCGTACTGCATCAGGATATCGGTAATTTTATTGAGGTATTTATTATCGTCCGTTAGCAGCCAGAGGATGCCCAGCTCATAGCACGCTTTAGCATTGAGCCCGTTAAGCCAGCGCCACCAGGCACCATAGTAAGGTTCACCGGTAAAGACGGCTCCATCAACCGGGCAACGGTGCTTATTGGGCGATTTCCGGTCCCAGAACAGCCGCACGCTGTGTTCCGGGCAGTAAAAATAGTGGTTCCAGGTGGCGCAGCCCGTTTGCGGAACCAGCGTGTCGTGGTTAAGGACGTCGCGGTTGTTTTCCTCCAGGCGGCGAAGGATCTCCGGCGTTACCCGGGCTTTTGCAGCGGCAATCTGTGCTTCTGTAAACTGTTTCATTATCTACCTGTATGCGTTGACGTGGCGCTTACTTCACCAATACAGAGCCCGGGGTCAGGATGTTGATATCGGTGTCATTTGCCTGCGTCAATAGCGCGGCATTTTTGCTGAAGTCATTGTCTTTCCAGACTCTCGCTGCGGCGAGTAACGGACCAGTAGCCTCTTCAGGGTTGTATTTTATTTCCTGATACGGCCAGTCGCTGGCGTCTTTGCCGGTTTGCTGGCTGACGAAGGAAAAGGCTTTTTTCATGGTTCGCCCATCCAGTGCATAATTCCAGACATCATCACCGGTTATTTCACCGTAGCGCCCCATTCTGGCGTAGGCTGCCAGAGCAAAATTGGTGTAATGGAAGGAGCGAGTTCGTTCAAGCTCGGCCGGTAGTTCGCCTTTGACGTTCACCTGAGCAGCAAGGTGGCGATTTTTGAAAATATCGATTTGCCGACGAGCCTGTTTGACGTCACCGGAGAACAACGAAAAGGCGGTAACCTGCGCGTCATACCAGGCGCCGTGATTGTTATACCAGTTTCCCTCTTCCTGGCCGTTAGCACTGGATAACAGCCATGTGGCATAGTCCGAATACCAGCTTTTGTAACCCTGAACCGCTTTATCCGAGAGGAAGCCCGCATGTTGCAGCAGGATGATGCTGTCAGCGACGTCGATCAACACGCGCGTATCAATAATGCCAATCCCCCGGCCATTCACTATGCCCGGAATTGCCTGGGCGTAACTGAGGTCAGGATTCATTCGGGTTTGCTTGTTCAGAAACCAGGTGTCCAACATGATTTCCGCTTTTTGCGCATAGCGGGCGTCTGCGCTATAAAATGCGGCCAGTGAGAGCGCTCGGACGTCGTCAGAGAACTGCACCAGGCGTTTGCTGTCCGTATCGTCTGTCTTAGATGACGGGTTTATCTGGCCGTCTTTACGAATCCAGGGAAGATGGTCTTTGGTATCCGGGTTTGGCCACCAGTAGGGACCAAAACTGTAATAGTCATGCTTATTCCCGGACGCCGGTAACAATTTTTTATCGGTCACACTCCAGGGTTTATGTTCCAGCGCCTGGTCTGCTTTCTGCAGCAGATTTTTCCAGGCGGGAGCGTAGGTTTGATCTCCGCGCTGAATACTTTCTTTTATCTCAAGCATCTGCCTGCAATCGTACGTCAGGCAGTCGTCATTCGAGCCCTGAGGCTGTGTATTCCCACTCGCTGCTAACGCGGAGGTTGAGAACAGCGCGCTGATAAACGCAATGTTGCGATAATTCATCGGTATATTCCTTACATTTATACCCGTCATTCAGGCGATTACCGGTGTGACTTTTTCAGAAGGGAGCTTAATCAGCATCCACAGGAACAGGGCGCCAATCAAATCGAAGACGCCCAGACCGATAAAGAAGATGTCGTAACCCACAACAGCGACCATCGCGCCAAGGAAAATACTGAACAGGAAGTTCCCCATGCTGCCGGTGAAGGCGGCGAAACCGGTCGCGGTGGCGACTTTTTGTCTTGGGAACAGGTCGGATGACATGCTGATCACCGTTACGGACAGACACTGATGGGCGAACCCGGCAATACAGAACAGCGCAATGGCCACATAGACATTACTGACGAAACCAACGCCAGCCATCGACAGCATCAGCAGGGCGGCAAACGTAAAAGTGATGCGTTTGGCGTTAACAATATGCACGCCGCGGTTATTCAGAAACTTCGAAATGTAACCCGCAGCCAGGCAACCCAGGTCAGCGGTCAGGAAGGGGAGCCAGGCAAACATGGCGATTTCTTTCATGTTCATGTGGCGCACCGTCACCAGGTAGAGCGGCATCCAGTAGTGCAGCGTCCCCCATGCCGGATCGGCCATAAAACGCGGTAAGGAGATGGCCCACAAGCTTTTATCCTTGATCATGGACATCAGGGAGGCTTTCTCTTTAACCACTTCTATTTGATCGGCCATGACCTCTTCGTGCTCTTCTTTCAGCAGCGCAGGATGCGACTCCGGGGAGCGATAAAACACCGCCCACAGAATGGCCCAAACAACGCCGATGGCGCCGGTGACAACAAAAGCCATTTCCCAGTTGTAGTTAACAATCGCCCAGACAACCAGTGGCGGGGCCAGCATGGCACCGACGGAGGTACCGAGGCTGTAAACGCCGCAGGCTAAGCCGCGCTCCTTTGCCGGAAACCACTCGGCGGTGACTTTCATACCCGCAGGGTTGAAGGCGGCTTCGGTCAGGCCCAGGCCCCCGCGCAATGCGGCAATGGGGAACCATGTGCTAAATAATGCCGTCAGCATGTTGCACAAAGACCACAGCGCGGCCAGTACAGCAAAACTGACTCGCAAGCCGAATTTATCGATCACAAAACCGCAGGCGATCCCGCCGATGGCATAGGTGAATGGAAAGACCGACACAATCCATGAGTATTGCTCGCTGGAGAGATTCAGCGTTTTCATCATTTCTGGTGCTGCGACGCCGAGCGTGCTCCTGGCTAAGTAGTTGATAATCGTACCTAACATGACGAGTGAGATAATGTACCAGCGCAGTTTTTTGATCTTCACAACATTCACCTTGTCCGTTGATAATTAGCTTTGGTTAAAATAAAACAATGTTTCATTTCATTTTATGGACTGGTGATGGAGGTGTTTATGATCTTGATCTCAGTTTTGAAACAATATTTCATTTTGTTTGGTTTAGGTGATTGGAAGAGGATTCTGTTTGTTTTTATTAACTGTTTTATAAGTAAATAAATCTTAAATTTATGTGATGAATAATTCATGGGAGGTTTTTATTTTACAATTTCAATTATTAAAACTATGTTTTGATAATTTTTACGATCACGATCTTGTTTATGAAAAAATGTTCGTGATTTTAATTTGTAGATAAATATGATTCTCGAAAATTGCGGGTTGATGGCTGTTGATTTTATTTGTTTATGGCAATGAGTTTTCTTTTCTTAAAAGGATGAAGGTCTGTTATGCAAAAAAATCCATTACGTTTTCTGATTCTCTTCGCTGCCGGGCTGCCGCTGGCGAGCCATGCGCTAACGTTTGATGTCCGGGGCGGCTATAAAACCGGGAGCCACTCCTATGAGTCGCGGTATAAGATCAGTGAGAGCTGGGCTAACGGCTGGTGGGCAAGCGCGGAGATGGATAATAAAAACAATAAAAATAACGGAAAGGGTACAAATGGTTCCGATAAGTCCGACAGTGCTCACTCTTTTGGTGACAGCACAACTGACTATAACGAGATAGAGACTAATTATACCTGGCGGTTTGCCGATAAGTGGAATCTACAACCCGGGGGGATTTACCACTGGAGCAGTAAAGGCACTCAGATTCGTCCCTATATCAGGGTCAACTATCTACCCGGAGCTGACTGGAGTCTCGGTTTGCGTTACCGATACGATTATAATACTTATGAGACTGTTAACGATGAGGGAGAGTCACATCGCGACAGCGTTAATCGTCTCGACATCTTTGTGGGTTATAAATTTAATCGCGAATGGAGTTTCTTATATCAGGGCACAGCATATAAGCATGCCAATGAGGATTACACCTATAAAAATAATAAAACCTGGGCAACTGAGAATGCATTTACACTGCGGTATAAGTGGAACGAATGGTTTAGTCCCTATGTTGAATACGACTATTTAGATCAGCAGGGCTACTACGAAGGTGAGGATAATGTCTCTGAGTCGCGCTATCGCATTGGTATGACGTTTACGCTTTAAACGCGATTATTACCCTGAAAACCCGGTTTAGCACCGGGTTTTTGTCATTCATGTACGTTTAGTGTCTACGTTTCGCTACTAGCGTAAATTTGTAGTCATCACTTTTGAAGGTATTACGGCTGTATTCAAATACGCGTCCATCACTGAGATAGCCGCGGGAGATTTTTTCGAGGACAGGTTTTGCCGCATCGATCCCCAGTGCATTCACGACCTCGGCAGAGGGCATCACGGGAATGACCTCCTGCTCACTGCGGTCGATAACCATCTTTTTAATCTGTTCGATGTAATGATATTTGGAGTTTTCCATCACGGCCCAGGTGAGGTCGTCGAACATCGCCAGCGGCATCCATGTCTCTTCCAGATTCACAGGTTTTTGCTTAATAAAACGCACGCGTTTGATATGCCAGACGTTGTCATCAGGGCGAATGTTCAGCTTTTCCGCGAGTTTCTCATCCGCTTTGATCACTTCGAATGTTTTTACGTCGCTATGGGTATCAACATTTCGATCCGCCAGTTTTTCGTAAAATCCGGTGAGTTGATAAATGTCGTAATTAACGCGCTCCTCTTTGACGTAGGAGCCGCTGCCCTGAATGCTCTCGATAATGTGCTCTTCGGTGAGCAGTTTCAGCGCCTGTCTCACCGTTACCCGACTCACGCTAAAGGCGTCCTGCAGACTGGATTCCGTTGGTAACGCATCACCAGGTTTTAACTCACCGGCGTTGATTTGCTCGCGAAGCGCATCGGCTATCTGTCGGTACATCGGTTTGTTGCCCATATCATCTGCCTTTCTAATACCTTTTAACGGAATTATGCCCTCAGACTAAAATTTGTAAACAATACAAATTAAATACAAATAATGTTTTTTAGGTGAAAGTGATCACATAAATGTATTATTTTGTCTGCCACACTCGATCCCGAACAATAACCATTGAGTGTGAGGATCTTTATGGACCTGACGACCCTGACCCACCCCAGCGCAGTCTGCGTGCTGGCGCGGTATACCAGCCGTGATGAGGCAATACGCCAGCTCACTCAGCGGCTGGTGGCACTGGGCAAAATTGCGGACGGCGAGACATTTTTGACCGACGTCTTTCATCGGGAATCACTTGGCCCTACCGCGCTGGGAGAAGGCCTGGCGGTACCGCATGGCAAATCTGGCGCAGTGAAAGACGCCGCTTTTGCGGTGGCAACATTACGGGAGCCGCTGGCCTGGGAAGGCGTTGATGGCCCGGAAAACGTCGAGCTGATTGTCCTGCTCGCCATTCCCCCGGCTGAGGCGAGCTCAACGCATATTCAGGTGTTAACCGAGCTGACGTCTCGCCTGGCGGATGATGCCCTCCGGGCGCGGGTGATGGCGGCAACCACGGCAGAAGCGCTGCTTGCCGCGTTAAATGATGCGCCACAGGATGAAGACGTTATCGCGTCAGAAGATGCGCCCACTGTTGTCTGTGTGACGGCGTGTCCGGCCGGGATTGCGCACACCTACATGGCTGCTGAGTACCTTGAAAAAGCCGGGCGCAAACTCGGCGTGAACGTGGTGGTTGAAAAACAGGGGGCGAACGGCATTGAAGGACGCCTTACCCCTGAGCAACTGCAGGAGGCTCGCGCCTGTATTTTTGCGACAGAGGTGGCTATCAAGGAAAGTGAGCGTTTTCAGGGGATTCCCTCGCTATCAGTGCCTGTCGCGGAACCGCTGCGACATGCTGAGGCGTTGATTGAGCGCGCGCTCGCATTACAGCCCTCACCGGTGGCGCGCCCTGTGCAAACAGAAACTGAGGCGAGAAAGAGCGTTAAAACGGAACTCAAGCAGGCGCTTCTCAGCGGGATCTCCTTTGCAGTGCCGCTTATTGTCGCCGGGGGCACTGTGCTGGCCGTCGCAGTGTTACTGGCGCAGATCTTTGGACTGCAGCATCTGTTCGATCAGGAAAATTCGTGGCTGTGGATGTACCGCAAACTCGGCGGCGGCATGCTCGGCATTTTGATGGTGCCTGTGCTGGCAGCCTACACCGCGTACTCGCTTGCGGATAAACCCGCGCTGGCTCCAGGCTTCGCTGCCGGTCTTGCTGCCAACATGATCGGTTCAGGTTTTTTGGGGGCGATTGCAGGTGGTTTGATTGCGGGTTATCTGATGCGTTGGGTGAAGAACCATATTCGTCTCAATAATCGCTACAACGGTTTCTTAACCTATTACCTCTACCCGGTTCTCGGTGTGCTGGGCGCGGGCAGCCTGATGCTGTTTGTGATTGGCGAGCCGGTGGCATGGCTGAACAACTCTCTGACGGCCTGGCTTAACGGTCTATCCGGCGCCAATGCGCTATTGCTCGGTACGCTCCTCGGTTTTATGTGTTCGTTCGATCTGGGCGGGCCTGTCAATAAAGCAGCGTACGCATTCTGTCTGGGGGCAATGACCAACGGTGTATATGGCCCTTACGCCATTTTTGCCTCTGTAAAAATGGTATCGGCCTTTACCGTCACGGCGTCAACGATGCTGGCCCCGCACCTCTTCAAACAGTTTGAAATCGAAACCGGTAAATCAACGTGGCTTCTCGGGCTGGCGGGTATCACAGAAGGGGCGATCCCAATGGCGATTGAAGATCCTGTCCGGGTTATTGGTTCGTTTGTGCTTGGATCGATGGCAACGGGCGCAATAGTGGGTGCGATGGGGATCGGGTTGTCTACGCCAGGGGCGGGTATTTTCTCCCTCTTTTTACTTCATGACGCAGGGCTGGGTGGTGTGGCCGCTGCGGCAGGCTGGTTCGCTGCGGCATTGGCAGGTACCACCCTCTCTACGCTCGTTTTGCTGTTCTGGCGACGTCAGGCCGTCAGAAAGGGCAAATACATAACAGAAGACGTTACGCCTTAAAACTCACTAACAGGAAACGAAGATGAAAGCTGTATCTCGCGTTCATATTACGCCGCATATGCACTGGGACCGTGAGTGGTACTTCACCACCGAGGAGTCGCGTATTCTTCTGGTCAATAATATGGAAGAGATCCTGACCCGCCTCGAACAGGATGACGAATATAAATATTATGTCCTTGATGGACAGACGGCGGTACTGGAGGATTACTTCGCCGTGGTGCCTGAAAACCGGCCACGGGTGAAGGCGCTGGTCGAGCGTGGAAAGCTGATTATCGGTCCGTGGTATACCCAGACCGATACCACGATTGTCAGCGGTGAGTCGATTGTCCGTAACCTGATGTACGGCATTCGCGACTGTATGGCGTTCGGCGAGCCGATGAAAATCGGTTATCTGCCGGACTCGTTTGGTATGTCCGGGCAACTTCCGCATATCTACAACGGGTTTGGCATCACCCGTGCCCTGTTCTGGCGTGGGTGTTCTGAACGTCACGGAACCGATAAAACCGAGTTTTTATGGCAGAGTACAGACGGCAGTGAAGTGACGACACAGGTGCTGCCGTTGGGCTACGCGATTGGTAAGTACTTACCGGAGGACGAAGCCGGGCTGCGAAAACGGCTCGACAGCTATTTTGAGGTGCTGGAAAACGCCTCCGTCACCAAAGAGATTTTGCTGCCTAACGGTCACGACCAGATGCCATTACAGCAGAATATTTTTGCGGTGATGGATAAGCTTCGTGAAATCTATCCGCAGCGTCAATTTGTAATGAGTCGGTTTGAGGACGTCTTTGAACATATTGAGGCACGCCGTGGGGAGTTGGCGACGCTGAAAGGGGAGTTTATTGACGGGAAATACATGCGCGTGCACCGGACAATCGGCTCGACACGCATGGACATCAAAATCGCCCATGCGCGCATTGAGAACAAAATCGTCAACATCCTTGAGCCGCTGGCGACGCTCGCCTGGGCGCTGGGCTTCGACTATCACCACGGTTTACTGGAAAAAATGTGGAAAGAGATCCTCAAAAACCACGCTCACGATAGCATCGGCTGCTGCTGCAGCGACAAGGTGCATCGAGAGATTGTCTCCCGGTTCGAACTGGCCGAAGACATGGCCGATAACCTGTCGCGTTTCTATATGCGCAAGATTGTCGACAACATGCCGCAAAGTGATACCGATAAGCTGGTCATGTTCAACCTGATGCCCTGGCCGCGTGAAGAGGTGATGAACACTATGATACGTCTGCGCGCCAGCCAGTTCCGTCTGCTTGATGAGAAAGGCAATGAGATCCCTTATTTCATCCGCAGCGCGTGCGAGCTCGACCCGGGTCTTATTGACCGGCAGATTGTCCATTATGGCAATTACGAACCGTTTATGGAGTTTGATATTCAGCTTAGCCAGATACTGCCGTCGATGGGCTACCGTACGCTGTTTATCGAACCTAACGTGGCGGGGAAGGTGCTCTCTCCGATGGAAAACACCGAATCCCTGCTTGAAAACGCCTTCTGGCAGATTGACTTAAATGACGACGGTACGCTGCGCCTGCGCGACAAAGAAACCGGGCTTATTTATGACCGCGTACTGGAAATCGAAGAGAGCTCTGATGATGGCGATGAATACGACTACTCGCCTTCTCGGGAAGAGTGGAGACTCACTTCAGCACAGGGCGAGCACGAAGTTGAGGTGGTGCATGAGGGTTGGCGGAGCAGGGCGATAATCCATCATCGGCTCGCCGTTCCGGCAAATCTGGCCGAGCGTTCGGCGCGTCAGCGAAAGGGGTCTCTTGACGTAGCGTTTGAAGTCACTCTCACGCACAACAGCAGGCGCATTGATGTTGACGTGCGTCTGGATAATCAGGCAGATGATCACCGTGTACGGGTGCTCATCCCTACGCCATTTACCACGCAAGAGGTGCTGTCTGATACGCAGTTTGGTTCGATCACCCGCCCGGTACAGGACCCGGCGATGGAAAACTGGCAGGAAGAGGGCTGGAAAGAAGCGCCGGTGCCCGTCTGGAATCTACTGAACTACGCCGTTCTTCGGGAAAGGCGAAACGGACTTGCGCTGTTCACTGAGGGTCTGCGCGAATTTGAGGTAGTGGGTGAGAACAAAAAAGCCTTTGCCTTGACCCTACTGCGCGGCGTGGGATTACTCGGCAAGGAGGATCTGTTGTTGCGGCCAGGCAGGCCGTCGGGTATCAAACTGCCCGTTCCTGACTCTCAGGTGCGCGGCCGGTTAACCTGTCGTTTTAGCCTGTTCAGTTTCAGTGGAACGCCGGAAAACGCGGGTGTCGCGCAGCAGGCCAAATCGTGGTTAACGCCCGTGCAGTGCTACAACAAAATTCCCTGGGATGCGATGAAACTGAATTGTTCGTCGTTTACCACGCCGGAAAGTTACAGTCTGTTAGCTCTTTCGCCCACGGGATGCGTGCTCAGTGCCCTCAAGAAGGCGGAAGATCGGGACGAGCTTATTCTTCGCCTGTTCAACCCCTCGGCGTTCAGCGCATGTGACACGACGTTATCCGTGAACCCGACGGTGAAACGGTGCTGCGAGACGGATATGAATGAACGGATAACGGGCAGGGAAGAGGAGCAGGGCATTGTAGGGGCGTTTAGACCCGGAGAGTCGCGCACTTTTAGCTTCCTTATCGACCGATAGCGGTGATGCCTGAAAAGGCCACAGGTAATGTGGCCTTTTACACTAAATAGTTACGGTGCGGTGTTAACTTATGGGGTAATAAAAGTGAATTAAATGTAATTTTGCGGTATTGCAGAAGAAAAATGGAAAAATAATTAGGGAAGACTATCCTTTAGTGTTTGCCTCTTTGTGAAATGGCATTGTTCCGCTGCGTTAATTAAAATCACTTCTGTTCATATTTTTCCCGTCTTCGATAACCAATTACACTTTTGAATGCACATGTCATTAACAAGAATTTCACCATTCTTACCATGATTAAACATGGTTAACATTGAGGTTTGTTTTTGATTTAAATCAAAGTTTAATCCTTGGAAAAAGACGATGAAAAGCGCTAAATTGTCCCCGATCAAAATGGCCGAAAAGTGGTAATTTTGCTATAAATTGATCACCGTCGAAAAACGTAAATGTGATTCAATAAAAACCTGTTTATTGTAAGGGTTTTGCAGCGTATTATATTTGCGGGATCAATTTGAGTTTTTTATTAACGTATTTGTAACCTGACGTCATCGTTTTTATCCTTCCTCAGGGTAATAACGACGACAGGGATGCGAATAATTTGTATTGGGGCATGCGTGTGGATCTCTCTCTGACGGGGTTCACTCTCGGAGTCTTCATGCGATGAGCAAGGAGTCATGATGTTAGATATAGTCGAACTGTCGCGCTTACAGTTTGCCTTGACCGCGATGTACCACTTCCTGTTTGTGCCACTGACGCTTGGTATGGCGTTCCTGCTGGCCATCATGGAAACGGTATACGTTCTCTCCGGCAAACAGATTTATAAAGATATGACCAAGTTCTGGGGCAAGTTGTTTGGTATCAACTTCGCACTGGGCGTGGCAACCGGTCTGACCATGGAGTTCCAGTTCGGGACTAACTGGTCTTACTATTCCCACTATGTAGGGGATATCTTCGGTGCGCCGCTGGCCATTGAAGGTTTGATGGCCTTCTTCCTCGAATCCACCTTTGTAGGTCTGTTCTTCTTCGGTTGGGACCGTCTGGGTAAAGTCCAGCACATGGCAGTGACCTGGCTGGTGGCATTAGGTTCGAACCTGTCCGCGCTGTGGATCCTGGTGGCGAACGGCTGGATGCAAAACCCAATCGCGTCTGATTTCAACTTCGAAACTATGCGTATGGAGATGGTCAGCTTTGCCGAGCTGGTCCTGAACCCGGTTGCGCAGGTTAAATTCGTTCACACCGTGGCATCTGGCTATGTGTGCGGCGCGATGTTTATCCTGGGTATCAGTTCTTACTACATGCTGCGTGGTCGTGACTTTGCATTTGCAAAGCGCTCTTTCGCTATCGCTGCAAGTTTCGGTATGGCTGCAATCCTCTCTGTTATCGTCCTGGGTGATGAATCCGGTTACGAAATGGGTGACGTGCAGAAAACCAAACTGGCTGCTATCGAAGCTGAGTGGGAAACGCAACCGGCCCCTGCTGCCTTTACCCTGTTCGGTATCCCGGATCAGGATGCGCAGCAAAACCACTTCGCCATTCAAATTCCTTACGCGCTGGGTATCATCGCCACCCGTTCTGTTGACAAACAGGTGACGGGTCTGAAAGAGCTGATGGTGCAGCATGAAGGCCGTATCCGTAACGGTATGAAAGCTTACGCGCTGCTGGAACAGCTGCGTGCTGGCTCGACCGATCAGGCCGTCCGTGACCAGTTCAACGACGTGAAGAAAGATCTGGGTTACGGTTTGCTGCTGAAGCGCTATACCCCGAACGTGTCTGATGCGACGGAAGCACAGATCCAGATGGCAACCAAAGACTCCATTCCGCGTGTTGCACCGCTGTACTTCGCATTCCGTATCATGGTGGGCTGCGGCATCATCATGCTGCTGATCATCGCGGCGTCCTTCTGGTCTGTTATCCGCAACCGCATCGGCGAGAAGAAATGGCTGCTGCGTACCGCGCTGTACGGTATTCCACTGCCGTGGATCGCAATTGAGTCCGGTTGGTTCGTTGCAGAATATGGCCGTCAGCCATGGGCGATTGGTGAGGTGCTGCCAACGGCGGTAGCGAACTCCTCCCTGACAGCAGGCGACCTGATCTTCTCCATGCTGCTGATTTGTGGTCTGTACACCCTGTTCCTGGTGGCTGAACTGTTCCTGATGTTCAAGTTCGCGCGCCTTGGCCCAAGCAGCCTGAAAACCGGTCGCTATCACTACGAGCAGTCCACTGCGACTACTCAGCCGGCACGCTAAGACAGGAGTCATCAAATGATCGATTATGAAGTATTGCGTTTTATCTGGTGGCTGTTGATCGGCGTTCTGCTGATCGGTTTCGCTGTCACGGATGGTTTCGACATGGGGGTGGGGATGCTCACCCGTTTCCTCGGTCGTAATGACACCGAGCGTCGAATCATGATCAACTCCATCGCCCCGCACTGGGACGGTAACCAGGTGTGGCTGATCACCGCAGGCGGCGCGCTGTTCGCTGCCTGGCCGATGGTCTACGCGGCTGCGTTCTCCGGTTTCTATGTGGCGATGATTCTGGTGCTGGCATCTTTATTCTTCCGTCCGGTTGGTTTCGACTACCGTTCCAAGATTGAAGACACCCGCTGGCGCAACATGTGGGACTGGGGCATCTTCATTGGTAGCTTCGTTCCACCGCTGGTGATCGGCGTGGCGTTCGGTAACCTGTTGCAGGGCGTACCGTTCCACCTGGACGAATACATGCGTCTTTACTACACCGGTAACTTCTTCCAGCTGCTGAATCCGTTTGGTCTGCTGGCAGGTGTGGTGAGCGTAGCGATGATCATCACTCAGGGGGCAACCTATCTGCAGATGCGTACTGTCGGTGAATTGCACCTGCGTTCTCGCGCGACGGCTCAGGTTGCTGCGCTGGTCACGCTGGTCTGCTTCGCACTGGCTGGTGTGTGGGTAGTATACGGTATTGATGGTTACGTGGTGACATCTGCCATTAACCATACTGCACCGTCTAACCCGCTGACCAAAGAAGTGGCGCGTCAGGCCGGTGCATGGCTGGTGAACTTCAACACGACGCCTGCACTGTGGGCTATCCCGGCTCTGGGCGTGCTGCTGCCGCTGCTGACGGTTCTGACGTCTCGTCTGGAAAAAGGTGCCCTGGCGTTTGTGTTCTCTTCACTGACCCTGGCGTGCATCATCCTGACTGCAGGTATTGCAATGTTCCCATTCGTCATGCCATCCAGCACCATGCTGAATGCTAGCTTGACCATGTGGGATGCGACTTCCAGCCATATGACGCTGAACTTAATGACCTATGTTGCTTGCGTATTCGTGCCGATTGTTCTGGCCTACACCATCTGGTGTTACTGGAAAATGTTCGGACGTATTACTAAAGAACATATCGAAAGCAACACCCACTCTATGTACTAAGTAAGGAGCTGAATATGTGGTATTTCGCATGGATTTTAGGGACGCTTCTTGCCTGTGCTTTTGGTGTCATCACTGCCCTGGCGCTTGAGCACGTTGAAGCGACTAAAGCGGGTGAAGAAAAACACTAATGAACATTATCGCAAGGTTATATGCGGTAATGGATAAGCGCCCGTTACGGGCGCTTTCTTTAGTGATGGCATTACTGCTGGCAGGTTGTATTTTCTGGGACCCTTCGCGCTTTGCAGCGAAAACCAGTGAGCTTGAAATCTGGCACGGTTTCCTCATTATGTGGGCGGTGTGCGCAGGTGTGATTCACGGCGTGGGCTTTCGTCCGAAAGCTGTTCACTGGCAGGGCATCTTCTGTCCGCTGATTGCCGATCTCGTTCTGCTTGCTGGATTGATTTTCTTCTTCTTCTGAATAAGAAATGTCCGTTAACGATATGGGCTTACCCGAGCCCATAAAAATTTACTCTCCGTTTACTTTCTCCCATTCCAAACCACCTTTCCCGCGCGTATAGTAGCGAAGTTTAAAAGAGTTAACTTTTATTGCATTACCGGGATGTAAAGTGAATACAACGCTGTTTCGATGGCCGGTTCGTGTCTACTACGAAGATACCGATGCCGGTGGTGTGGTTTACCACGCCAGCTACGTTGCTTTTTATGAACGGGCACGCACAGAGATGCTGCGCCATCATCACTTTAGTCAACAGGTGCTGTTGGCTGAGCGAGTTGCCTTCGTGGTACGCAAGATGACGCTTGAGTATTTTGCGCCTGCCAGACTCGACGATATGCTCGAAGTCCAAACTGAAATTACATCAATGCGCGGGACCTCACTGGTTTTCACGCAGCGGATAGTCAATGCAGAGAACACCGTACTGAACTCAGCTGAGGTACTGATTGTCTGTGTTGATCCAACCATAATGAAGCCTCGTGCGCTTCCTAAGTCTATTGTCGCGGAGTTTAAGCAGTGACTGACATGAATATCCTTGATTTGTTCCTGAAGGCAAGCCTTCTGGTTAAACTTATCATGTTGATTTTGATTGGTTTTTCAATCGCATCCTGGGCCATCATTATCCAGAGAACGCGTATCCTCAATGCCGCTGGCCGTGAAGCTGAAGCGTTTGAAGATAAGTTCTGGTCGGGTATCGAGCTTTCTCGTCTGTACCAGGAAAGCCAGGGACGCCGTGAAAACCTTACAGGCTCCGAGCAAATTTTCTATAGCGGTTTCAAAGAGTTTGCGCGTCTGCATCGTGCAAACAATCATGCGCCGGAAGCGGTTGTAGAAGGTGCCTCGCGTGCGATGCGTATCTCCATGAACCGTGAACTGGAAAACCTTGAAACGCACATTCCTTTCCTGGGGACTGTAGGTTCTATCAGCCCGTATATCGGTCTGTTTGGTACGGTGTGGGGGATCATGCACGCCTTCATCGCACTCGGTGCGGTGAAGCAGGCGACATTGCAGATGGTTGCCCCGGGTATTGCAGAAGCACTGATTGCGACCGCTATCGGTCTGTTTGCGGCAATCCCAGCGGTTATGGCGTACAACCGTCTGAACCAGCGCGTGAACAAACTGGAACTGAACTACGACAACTTTATGGAAGAGTTCACTGCGATTCTGCACCGTCAGGCGTTTACCAGCACCGAGAGTAACAAGGGGTAAACCATGGCCAGATCGCGTGGACGAGGTCGTCGCGAGCTCAAGTCCGAAATCAATATCGTTCCATTGCTGGACGTGCTGTTGGTTCTGCTGCTGATCTTCATGGCGACAGCGCCAATCATTACCCAGAGCGTGGAAGTGGATCTGCCGGATGCGACAGAATCACAGGCGGTGAGCACCAATGACGATCCTCCGGTCATCATTGAGGTTTCCGGCGTAGGGCAATACAGCGTGGTGGTAGAAAAAGATCGTATGGATCAGTTACCTCCTGAGCAGGTTATTGCTGAAGCACAGCGTCGCCTGGAGTCAAATCCGAAAACGGTCTTCTTAATCGGTGGCGCGAAAGACGTACCATACGATGAAATTATTAAAGCGCTGAACTTGCTACATAGTGCGGGTGTTAAGTCAGTTGGCTTAATGACTCAACCTATTTGATCATCCGCGTAGTTTTTGGGAACCGATAGTGTCAAAGGCAACCGAACAGAACGACAAGCTTAAGCGAGCGATAATCGTCTCCGCAGTGCTGCACGTTATTCTCTTTGCAGCGCTGATCTGGAGTTCGTTCGACGAGCATATTGATGCATCAGCCGGCGGCGGTGGAGGCTCTTCCATTGACGCCGTGATGGTGGATCCCGGTGCGGTAGTACAGAACTATAATCGCCAACAACAGCAGAAGGCGAGTGCCAAACGGGCTGAAGAGCAGCGTGAAAAACAGGCGCAACAGCAGGCGGAAGAACTGCGTGAAAAGCAGGCCGCAGAGCAGGAGCGTTTGAAGCAGCTTGAGAAAGAACGTTTGCAGGCGCAGGAAGCGGCGAAAGAGCAGGCACAGCAGCAGAAACAAGCTGAAGAGGCTGCGAAGAAAGCCCAGGAACAGCAAAAGCAGGCAGAAGAAGCGGCAGCAAAAGCCGCAGCGGACGCCAAAGCGCAGGCTGATGCCCAGGCCAAATTAGCGGCCGAAGCGGCGAAGAAAGCCGCTGCTGATGCTCAGAAGAAAGCTGAAGCGGAAGCCGCGAAGAAAGCCGCCGCTGATGCCCAGAAGAAAGCTGAAGCGGAAGCCGCGAAGAAAGCCGCCGCTGATGCTCAGAAGAAAGCTGAAGCAGAAGCCGCGAAAAAAGCCGCTGCTGATGCTCAGAAGAAAGCTGAAGCCGAAGCCGCTAAGAAAGCTGCTCAGGAAGCAGAGAAAAAAGCTGCTGCTGACGCCGCGAAGAAAGCCGCTGCCGCAGAGAAAGCCGCTGCAGAGAAAGCGGCAGCCGCTGAAAAGGCTGCAGCTGACAAAAAAGCTGCAGCTGAGAAGGCTGCTGCCGATAAGAAAGCCGCGGCTGAAAAAGCGGCTGCGAAAAAGGCTGCTGCTGCGGAGAAAGCCGCTGCCGCTGCGGGCGTTGACGACCTGCTGGGCGATCTCAGTTCTGGTAAGAATGCGCCGAAAACTGGTGGTGGGGCGAAAGGAAACAACGCAGCACCGACGGGAAGTGGTAACACTAAGAGTAACGGCGCGTCAGGAGCTGAAATCAACGGTTATGCCTCGCAGATTAAATCCGCTATTGAAAGCCGATTCTATGATGCGTCGTCTTATGCCGGTAAAACCTGTACGTTGCGTATAAAACTGGCTCCAGACGGCATGCTGTTAGATATTAAGTCTGAAGGTGGCGACCCGGCTTTATGTACTGCGGCCCTGGCTGCAGCGCGTCAGGCGAAGATGCCTAAACCGCCGTCTCAGGCAGTCTATGAAGTCTTCAAAAATGCACCGCTGGACTTCAAACCTTAAGTTACATTTTCCCCGTGCAAACGGGGAAAAATAGACCAGGTTTAGTCACAGGGTTCAGGTAGTTTTGTCTATTTGGGTTTGTTAACATTCTGCTAAATTATCGTGGGTAAGGTTACCCGGATAAGGGAGATATGATGAAGCAGGCATTACGTGTAGCATTTGGTTTTTTAATGCTGTGGGCAGCAGTACTGCACGCAGAAGTACGTATCGAGATCACCCAGGGGGTGGACTCGGCACGCCCAATCGGGGTTGTTCCGTTCCAGTGGGCCGGTCCTGGCGCTGCGCCTGAAGATGCTGGTGGCATCGTGGCGGCTGACCTGCGTAACAGTGGTAAATTCAACCCGTTAGACCGTTCTCGTCTGCCTCAGCAGCCGGGCAGTGCGCAGGAAGTACAGCCTGCTGCATGGTCTGCTCTGGGAATTGATGCCGTGGTTGTGGGTCAGGTTACGCCTAACCCGGACGGCTCTTACAACGTGGCCTGGCAACTGGTTGATACCGGTGGTGCGCCGGGTACCGTTCTGGCACAGAACTCCTACAAGGTCACTAAGCAGTACCTGCGCTACGCGGCTCACGCTGCCAGTGATGCGGTATTCGAAAAACTGACAGGCATTAAAGGTGCATTCCGTACCCGTATTGCCTATGTGGTTCAGACCAACGGTGGTCAGTTCCCTTACGAACTGCGTGTATCTGACTACGACGGTTACAACCAGTTCCTGGTGAAACGTTCTTCCCAGCCTCTGATGTCTCCAGCATGGTCTCCGGACGGTTCTAAGCTGGCGTATGTAACCTTCGAAAGCGGCCGTTCAGCGCTGGTTATCCAGACACTGGCAAACGGTGCTGTTCGTCAGGTGGCGTCGTTCCCACGTCACAACGGTGCACCTTCATTCTCTCCGGATGGGTCTAAACTGGCGTTTGCGCTGTCTAAAACCGGTAGCCTGAACCTGTACGTGATGGACATTGGTTCTGGCCAGATTCGCCAGGTGACTGATGGTCGTAGCAACAATACCGAACCTTCATGGTTCCCGGACAGCCAAAATCTGGCATTTACCTCTGACCAGGCAGGCCGTCCGCAAATCTATAAAGTGAATGTCAACGGCGGTGCTCCGCAGCGTATTTCCTGGGAAGGTACACAGAACCAGAACGCAGACGTGAGCAGCGACGGTAAGTTTATGGTAATGGTGAGCTCCAACGGTGGGCAGCAGCACATTGCCAAACAAGATCTGGTAGCGGGTGGCGTGCAAGTTCTGTCGTCAACGTTCCTGGATGAAACGCCAAGTCTGGCACCTAACGGCACGATGGTAATCTACAGCTCTTCTCAGGGGATGGGATCTGTGCTGAATCTGGTTTCTACAGATGGGCGTTTCAAAGCGCGTATTCCGGCAACTGATGGACAGGTAAAATCACCTGCCTGGTCGCCGTATCTGTAAATAATAATTAATTGATTACTAAAGGAATCATAGAAATGCAACTGAACAAAGTGCTGAAGGGGCTGATGATCGCTCTGCCTGTAATGGCAATCGCAGCGTGTTCTTCCAACAAGAACGCAAGCAATGACCAGAGCGGCGAAGGCATGATGGGTGCCGGCACCGGTATGGACGCGAACGGCAATGGCAACATGTCTTCTGAAGAGCAAGCGCGTCTTCAGATGCAGCAGCTGCAGCAGAACAACATCGTTTACTTCGATCTGGATAAATACGACATCCGTTCTGACTTCGCTGCGATGCTGGATGCGCACGCTAACTTCCTGCGTAGCAACCCATCTTACAAAGTCACCGTAGAAGGTCACGCGGACGAACGTGGTACTCCTGAGTACAACATCTCCCTGGGTGAACGTCGTGCTAACGCTGTTAAAATGTACCTGCAGGGTAAAGGCGTTTCTGCTGACCAGATCTCCATCGTTTCTTACGGTAAAGAAAAACCTGCAGTACTGGGTCACGACGAAGCGGCTTACTCCAAAAACCGTCGTGCCGTACTGGTTTACTAAGAGAATTGCATGAGCAGTAACTTCAGACATCATCTGTTGAGTCTGTCGTTACTGGTTGGAATAGCGGCCCCCTGGGCCGCTTTTGCTCAGGCACCAATCAGTAGTGTCGGCTCAGGCTCGGTAGAAGACCGGGTCACTCAACTCGAGCGTATTTCTAACGCTCACAGCCAGCTTTTAACCCAACTCCAGCAACAACTTTCCGATAACCAAAACGATATTGACTCTCTCCGTGGCCAAATTCAGGAAAGCCAGTATCAGCTTAATCAGGTTGTGGAACGCCAGAAGCAAATCTTGTTGCAGATTGATAGCCTGAGCAGTGGTGGTGGTGCACAAGCACAGCCGGCAGCAGGCGATCAGAGCGGAGCGGCGACTTCTGCGCCAGCCCCGGCGGCTGATGCTTCTGCTTCAACAGGAGCGCCTGTACAAAGCGGTGACGCGAATACAGACTATAACGCGGCCATTGCCCTGGTACAGGATCAATCTCGTCAGGATGACGCGATTGCGGCGTTTCAGAACTTTGTTAAGAAATACCCTGATTCCACTTATCAGCCAAATGCGAACTACTGGCTTGGTCAGCTGAATTACAACAAGGGTAAAAAGGACGATGCGGCGTTTTATTTTGCCTCTGTGGTGAAAAATTACCCGAAATCGCCAAAAGCGCCAGATGCGATGTATAAGGTCGGCGTGATCATGCAGGACAAAGGCGACACTGCGAAAGCCAAAGCGGTTTATCAGCAGGTGGTCTCAAAATTCCCGGGTACCGAAGGTGCTAAGCAGGCGCAAAAACGTCTGAATTCGATGGGATGATTATCGCATGACCAGAAATCGCGTTATTTCTGGTCGTGCAGCATGATTACTAAGCAGTTAAGTGATCTTCATCGAAATTTTTGTTGCGCTGAATTCTTAAATCAGTAATATATGCCGCCGTTGCCACGGGATATCAAACAACGTGAAAACAGCGTAAAAGTGGGTCGTTAGCTCAGTTGGTAGAGCAGTTGACTTTTAATCAATTGGTCGCAGGTTCGAATCCTGCACGACCCACCACTTAACGCATTACCGGCAGTACAGAGTGGGTGATTAGCTCAGTTGGTAGAGCATCTCCTTTACACGGAGGGGGTCGGCGGTTCGAGCCCGTCATCACCCACCACTCGGGTCGTTAGCTCAGTTGGTAGAGCAGTTGACTTTTAATCAATTGGTCGCAGGTTCGAATCCTGCACGACCCACCACTTTAAAGTGGCACCGAGTAAAAATCTTCGAAGTCAGCACCCGAATGGGTCGTTAGCTCAGTTGGTAGAGCAGTTGACTTTTAATCAATTGGTCGCAGGTTCGAATCCTGCACGACCCACCACTTCGAAGAAAAAATTCCCGCAAGGGGTCGTTAGCTCAGTTGGTAGAGCAGTTGACTTTTAATCAATTGGTCGCAGGTTCGAATCCTGCACGACCCACCAGTGTAAAAAGGCGCCCTAAAGGCGCCTTTTTGCTATCCATTCCGATGACATTTCCTCTCAAATTCGCTATCTTGTTTAGTATACAAAACACAATTGCCGTCCGTTTTGCTATGTCATGCAAAAGAAAGGCAATATTGTTAAGCCAGTAAAACGAGAAGCCATAATGAGTGTGATGTTTGATCCTGAAGCCGCAATCTATCCGTTTCCGCCAAAGCCTGTCCCGCTGAGCCTGGATGAAAAGCAATTCTACCGTGAGAAGATCAAGCGACTTCTCAAAGAGCGAGACGCGGTGATGGTGGCGCATTACTACACCGACCCGGAAATTCAGCAGCTGGCGGAAGAGACCGGAGGCTGTATTTCTGACTCACTGGAAATGGCACGCTTCGGTGCAAAACATCCCGCTTCGACGTTACTGGTTGCTGGCGTACGTTTTATGGGCGAAACGGCGAAGATCCTGAGCCCTGAAAAAACCATTCTGATGCCGACGCTTAATGCTGAGTGCTCACTCGATCTTGGCTGCCCGATTGACGAATTCTCGGCCTTCTGTGACGCCCATCCTGACCGGACCGTGGTGGTCTACGCTAATACCTCTGCGGCGGTAAAAGCGCGGGCTGACTGGGTGGTCACGTCAAGTATCGCCGTTGAGCTGATTGAACATCTGGACAGTCTGGGCGAAAAAATTATCTGGGCGCCCGATCGCCATCTCGGAAATTATGTCCAGAAGCAGACGGGGGCAGACGTTCTTTGCTGGCAGGGCGCCTGCATTGTGCACGATGAATTCAAGACCCAGGCACTGGCGCGCATGAAGGCGCTTTATCCTGACGCCGCCATTCTTGTTCACCCTGAATCACCGCAGTCTATTGTCGACATGGCGGATGCCGTGGGCTCAACCAGCCAGCTTATCAACGCGGCCAGGACGCTACCCAATAAACAGCTCATCGTGGCAACCGATCGCGGTATCTTCTATAAGATGCAGCAGGCCGTGCCGGAGAAAGAGCTTCTGGAAGCGCCTACAGCGGGTGAGGGGGCAACGTGTCGCAGCTGCGCGCATTGCCCGTGGATGGCGATGAATGGCCTGAAGGCGATTGCTGAAGGGCTCGAGACAGGCGGTGCTGCACATGAAATCCATGTGGATGCCGCTCTGCGTGAAGGTGCGTTAATTCCGCTTAACCGCATGCTGGATTTTGCGGCTACACTACGTACTTAATTCAAAATGCCCTGGGGAAAAGATGGATTTTTTTAGCACGCAGAACATTCTGGTTCATATACCGATTGGTGCAGGTGGCTATGACCTGTCATGGATTGAGGCCGTAGGCACGCTGGCTGGTTTACTCTGTATCTGGCTGGCGAGCCTTGAGAAGATCAGCAATTACGCGTTTGGGCTGATTAACGTTACGCTGTTTGCGATTATCTTCTTCCAGATCCAGCTATACGCCAGCCTGCTTTTGCAGCTGTTCTTCTTCGCTGCCAATATTTACGGCTGGTACGCGTGGTCGCGTCAAAACAGCCAGCAGGAGGCCGAGCTGCAAATCCGCTGGCTGCCTCTGCCGAAAGCTATCGCCTGGTTTGTCGCCTGCGTGGTCGCCATTGGTTTAATGACTGTCTATATCAACCCGGTATTTGCTTTCCTGACCCGCATAGCGGTGTCGGTGATGTCTGGTATGGGGTTGAATGTGGCTATGCCTTCGCTTCAGCCAGATGCTTTCCCGTTCTGGGATTCCTGCATGATGGTGTTGTCGATTGCCGCGATGATCCTGATGACCCGTAAATACGTTGAGAACTGGCTGCTGTGGGTCATCATCAATGTCATCAGCGTGGTGATCTTCGCCCTGCAGGGCGTCTATGCGATGTCACTGGAATATCTGCTGCTGACCTTCATTGCGTTGAACGGTAGCCGGATGTGGATTAACAGCGCGCGTGAGCGAGGCTCTCACGCGCTTTCCAGCTAATGTTGATGATGTGAATGGCCGGACTGCGCCTCATTCAGGTGGCAGTCCGGCCCGTTACATGGCTGATACTCCATCTGGATGGTCGCATGACCAATCTCATAGTGATGTTCAAGAAAGTGCTGGATCCGTTCAAGCAGCGCATCATGGTCATGAGGTGGGATCACCTGAACGTGCAATGTCATAACCGGTTTCTCTCCCACCAGCCAGACGTGCACGTGATGCACATTGCGGACTTCCGGGACAGAGCGGTGCAGGTTACGTTTCAACTCAGCAATATCTATTGATGTTGGTGCACCTTCAAGCAGTTCATTGACGCTCTCCTTCAGCAGTCGCCAGGCGCTACGCAGCACCAGACACGACACCAGCACTGAAAGAATCGGGTCGGCAGGCGTCCAGCCGGTATAGAGGATTACCAGCGCGGCCACAATCGCGCCCACTGAACCGAGCAAATCACCCAGCACATGCAGGGCCGCCGCACGCACGTTGAGGTTCTTTTCCGTACTTCCTCGGTGCAAAATCCAGAAAGCCAGAATATTAGCCAACAGCCCTGCCACGGCGATGACCATCATTGTCATCCCCGCAACGGGTTGCGGGTGTCTGAAACGCTGGAAGGCCTCCCAGACGATAAGAACGGTAATGACCACCAGTGCAATGGCGTTAACAAACGCGGCGAGGGTGGTCAGCCTCAGCCAGCCGAAGGTATGGCGCGCATTCGGTGGACGACGAGCAAACTGCACGGCCAGCAGGGCGAAGAGCAGGGCGGCGGCATCGGTCAGCATATGTCCGGCATCGGCCAGAAGCGCCAGAGAGCCGGAAACCAGGCCGCCAATGACCTCGATAATCATGAAGGTTGCGGTGACGCCAAAGGCTAGCATCAGTCGTTTAGCGTTTTCGTCCCCGGAAGCGTGCGAATGAGAGTGCGCCATATCTATTTTCCTGGTTCATTTTAGGTTAAGTGTAGAGTTTTTAATGTGTTAGACAAACCTATTTTTGGGTCTGTTTCTGCAAATCCGGGAGAGAGTGTAAAAGGCGGTTTACACTAAGCGGCGAGCAAGTTAGATTGAAAGGATTGCATTCACTACTAGAGTTATGGCAGAGCTGGAAAGAAAATGAATTATCAGAATGACGATTTACGTATCAAAGAGATCAACGAGTTATTACCTCCTGTAGCACTCCTTGAGAAATTCCCCGCCACTGAAAATGCCGCAAACACGGTTTGTCATGCTCGTAAAGCGATCCATAAGATCCTGAAAGGTAATGACGATCGTCTTCTGGTGGTGATTGGTCCTTGTTCTATTCACGACCCGGCAGCCGCGAAAGAGTACGCGGCCCGTCTGCTCACCTTGCGAGAAGAGTTGAAAGACGAGCTGGAAATCGTCATGCGCGTTTACTTTGAAAAACCGCGTACCACCGTGGGATGGAAAGGGCTGATTAACGATCCGCACATGGACAACAGCTTCCAGATTAACGACGGTCTGCGCATTGCGCGCAAGCTGCTGCTGGAGATCAACGACAGTGGCCTGCCGGCAGCCGGTGAGTTTCTGGACATGATCACGCCGCAATACCTGGCAGACCTGATGAGCTGGGGCGCAATTGGCGCACGTACCACGGAATCGCAGGTTCACCGCGAACTGGCGTCCGGTCTCTCTTGCCCGGTTGGCTTTAAAAACGGGACTGATGGCACTATCAAGGTAGCTATTGACGCCATCAACGCAGCGGGCGCGCCGCACTGCTTCCTGTCCGTGACCAAATGGGGTCACTCCGCCATCGTTAACACCAGCGGTAACGGTGATTGCCATATCATTCTGCGCGGCGGCAAAGAGCCAAACTACAGTGCAAAACATGTGGCGGAAGTGAAAGTCGGTCTGGACAAAGCCGGGCTGCCACCGCAGGTGATGATCGACTTCAGCCACGCCAACTCCAGCAAGCAGTTTAAAAAGCAGATGGAAGTGGGGGCAGATGTCTGCCAGCAGATTGCTGGCGGTGAGAAGGCGGTGATTGGGGTGATGATCGAAAGCCATCTGGTTGAAGGTAACCAGAATCTGGAAGGCAGCGAGCCGCTTGTCTATGGCAAGAGCGTGACGGATGCCTGCATCGGCTGGGAAGATACCGACACGATCCTGCGTCAGCTGGCGAATGCGGTAAAAGCCCGTCGCGGCTGAATAATCAGGCACAAATAAAAAAGCGCGGAAGGTTCCGCGCTTTTTTTATATCCGGCGAAAATTACTTCGCTTTACCCTGGTTCGCAACGGCCGCTGCTTTCGCCGCGATCTCTTCTGCGTTACCCAGATAGTAGTGTTTGATTGGCTTGAAGTTTTCGTCGAACTCATACACCAGCGGTACGCCAGTCGGGATGTTCAGTTCGAGGATTTCGTCTTCACCCATGTTATCCAGGTATTTCACCAGCGCACGCAGGGAGTTACCGTGAGCTGCGATGATCACGCGCTCGCCGCTTTTCAGGCGTGGCAGAATTGTTTCGTTCCAGTAAGGCACAACGCGATCGATGGTCAGCGCCAGGCTCTCGGTGGTTGGCAGCTCAGCGTCGGTCAGTTTCGCATAACGCGGGTCGTGACCCGGGTAACGCTCGTCATCTTTGCTCAGCTCTGGTGGGGTGATTGCGAAGCCACGACGCCACTGTTTAACCTGCTCGTCGCCATATTTCTCAGCGGTTTCCGCTTTGTTCAGGCCCTGCAGCGCACCGTAGTGACGCTCGTTCAGTTTCCAGGATTTCTCAACCGGCAGCCAGGCCTGATCCAGTTCGTCCAGCACGTTCCACAGGGTGTGGATGGCACGTTTCAGCACAGAGGTGTAAGCAAAATCAAAGCTGAAGCCTTCTTCCTTCAGCAGTTTACCTGCTGCTTTTGCTTCGCTTACGCCTTTCTCAGACAGATCAACGTCGTACCAACCGGTAAAGCGGTTTTCGTTGTTCCACTGGCTTTCGCCGTGACGCACCAGAACCAGCTTAGTAATAGCCATCTCTTACTCCTCAAGCATTTTTAGAATGATAACAATTCTCATTATATTGCCGTGGCGGTGCCACCAGCAACGCTTAACCCTAACCATAGCGAAAATAGTCTCTGAGTGTAAGATGCTTGTGAATCCAGGGTTATGATTTTGTCTGCGATCGGCGCTATTTTCAGCAAGGCGAGCAGAAAAAAGCCCTCCGACAGGAGGGCTGGAAATCAATGCGGGATAAAATGGTATTCCGTCACGCTGACGTACTCTTCTCCCGGGCGCAGCACACAGTCTGGCTGCGGCCATTCCGGATGATTGGGGCTGTCCGGCAGGAACTCGCTCTCCAGCGCCAGGCCTTGCCAGTCGCTATACTCATCGTGTTCGCGCGCCGTCGTGCCGCCAAGGTAGTTGCCTGAGTAGAATTGCAGTGCAGGGGCTGTGGTATACACCGTCATCTGCAGCTTCTCATCCGCAGACCAGACTTGTGCTGCAGGCTGGCTGATATCACTTTTTGCCTGCAGCAGGAAAGCGTGGTCGTAACCTTTCACCTTGCGCTGATCGTCATCGCTCAGGAAATCCTGGGCGATAGTCTTCGCGCTGCGGAAGTCAAAGCTGGTTCCGCTCACGTCTTTGAGGCCCTGATAAGGAATTCCCATCTCGTCAACCGGCAAATACGCATCCGCCAGGATCTGCAGCTTGTGGTTACGCACGTCGCACTGGTTACCGTCCAGATTAAAGTACGCGTGATTGGTCAGGTTGACCGGACACGGCTTGTCGACCGTCGCACGGTATTCAATGGCGATACGGTTGTCGTCGGTCAGCGTAAAGCGCGCGGAGGCGATAAGGGTCCCCGGGAAGCCCTGATCGCCATCAAGCGAATCCAGTGAGAACAACACTTCCCCATCGTTTTGACGAACAATCTTCCAGCGGCGTTTGTCAAACCCGTCCGGACCGCCGTGCAGCTGGTTCTCACCCTGGCTTGGAAGCAGAGAATACTCCACGCCGTCGAGTTCAAAATGGCTCTTCGCGATGCGGTTAGCGTAGCGCCCTACAGACGCGCCCAGATAGGCGGACTGATTGACATACTGTTCAGGCGAGGCACAGCCGAGCAGGGTTTCGCGCACGCTGCCGTCCGGCATCGGTACGCGGGCAGAAAGAAGGGTTGCACCCCAGTCCATCAGCGTAACCACCATCCCCGCGCTGTTGCGCAGGGTTAACAGGCGATACGGCAGACCATCCGGTGCAAGGGTAGGTGTTTCGTTTAGCACTGTCCGGCTCCTTGTGATGCTTTACACACGTAGAACGTTTCTTTAATACCTGTTTTCGCTTCGTATTGTTTCTCTACCGCCTGCTGGACGGCAGGAACCAGTTCTTCCGGCACCAGGGCAACAATGCAGCCACCGAAGCCACCGCCGGTCATACGCACGCCACCTTTCTCGCCGATGGTGGCTTTGACGATGTCCACCAGGGTGTCAATTTGCGGAACGGTGATCTCGAAATCATCGCGCATGGAGGCGTGCGATTCCGCCATCAACTCACCCATACGTTTCAGATCGCCTTTCGCCAGCGCGGACGCGGCTTCGACGGTTCGGGCGTTCTCCGTCAGCACGTGACGAACGCGTTTGGTGACGACCGGATCCAGCTCGTGGGCCACCTTATTGAATTCATTAAGCGTCACGTCGCGCAGGGCGGGTTGCTGGAAGAAGCGCGCACCGGTTTCGCACTGCTGGCGGCGGGTATTGTACTCGCTCCCCACCAGCGTGCGTTTAAAGTTGCTATTGATAATAATGACCGCGGCGCCTTTTGGCAGCGGAACGGCTTTGGTGCCAAGCGAGCGGCAGTCGATCAGCAGCGCGTGCTCTTTTTTGCCCAACGCGGAGATCAACTGATCCATAATGCCGCAGTTGCAGCCCACGAACTGGTTTTCTGCTTCCTGACCGTTCAGAGCGATTTGCGCGCCATCCAGCGGCAGATGATAAAGCTGCTGGAACACGGTTCCCACGGCGACTTCCAGAGAGGCAGAGGAGCTTAAGCCTGCCCCCTGTGGTACGTTGCCACTGATAACGAGATCGGCGCCGCCAAAGTTCTTGTTACGTTTCTGCAGGTGCTTTACCACGCCGCGCACGTAGTTAGACCATTGCTGGCTGTCGTGCGTCACAATCGGGGCATCGAGGGAAAACTCGTCCGTCTCATTACCATAATCCGCCGCAATCACGCGGACGTTGCGGTCGTTACGCTTTGCACAGCTGATGACGGTCTGGTAATCGATGGCGCACGGCAGCACGAAACCGTCGTTATAGTCGGTGTGTTCACCGATCAGGTTAACGCGGCCAGGTGCCTGGATAACGTGGGTGGCAGGGTAGCCAAATTTCTCAGCAAACAGGGATTGTGTTTTATCTTTCAGACTCATTTTTTTTAGACTCCTGATTCGCGATAGTGGACGTCGCTAACGGCACGCAGACGTTCTGCCGCCTGTTCCGCCGCCAGGTCACGCTGCGTTTCCGCCAGCATTTCATAGCCCACCATAAATTTACGTACCGTCGCAGAACGCAGCAGCGGCGGATAGAAATGGGCATGCAACTGCCAGTGTTGATTCTCTTCTCCGTTAAACGGTGCGCCGTGCCAGCCCATGGAGTACGGGAAGGAGCACTGGAACAGATTGTCATAACGGCTGGTCAGCTTTTTCAGCGCCAGGGCAAGGTCGTCGCGCTGCACGTCGCTAAGATCCGTAATGCGCCGCACGTGAGCTTTTGGCAGCAAGAGCGTTTCGAAGGGCCAGGCAGCCCAGTAAGGCACCACGGCCAGCCAGTGTTCGGTTTCCACCACGGTGCGGCTGCCATCGGCCAACTCACGTTGGGTGTAGTCCAGCAGCATCGGGGAACCGTTTTCCGCGTAATAGGCTTTTTGCAGGCGGTCTTCACGCTCGGCTTCGTTAGGCAGGAAGCTGTTCGCCCAGACCTGGCCGTGCGGATGGGGGTTCGAGCAGCCCATGGCCGCGCCTTTATTTTCGAACACCTGCACCCACGGATAGCTCTGCCCCAGCTCGGCGGTTTGCGCCTGCCAGGTGCTGACGACCTCTTTCAGCGCGTCCACGCTCAGTTCTGGCAGCGTTTTGCTGTGATCGGGCGAGAAGCAGATCACGCGGCTGGTTCCGCGAGCGCTTTCACAGCGCATCAGCGGATCGTGGCTTTCCGGCGCGTCCGGCGTGTCGGTCATCAGGGCGGCAAAATCGTTGGTAAAGACGAAGGTGCCTTTGTAGTCCGGGTTTTTATCTCCGGTGACGCGGGTGTTGCCCGGACACAGGAAGCAGTCCGGGTCATGCTGCGGCAGCGTCTGTTTCGCAGGCGTCTCTTGCGCCCCCTGCCAGGGGCGCTTGGCGCGATGCGGAGAAACTAAAATCCATTGCCCGCTTAACGGGTTAAAACGACGATGCGGATGATCGACGGGATTAAATGAAGTCATGACGGATCCTTAGTCCGGATAACCTTGTGGGTGGCGGGACTGCCAGTGCCAGGTATCCTGTGCCATTTCATCCAGCGTGCGGGTCACACGCCAGTTAAGCTCTTTATCGGCTTTGGTGGCATCGGCCCAGTAAGCAGGGAGGTCACCCTCACGACGCGGTGCGAAGTGATAATTGACCGGCTTACCGCAGGCTTTGCTGAAGGCGTTAACCACATCCAGCACGCTGCTGCCAATACCGGCGCCGAGGTTGTAAATATGCACGCCTGGCTTATTTGCCAGTTGCTGCATGGCCGCCACGTGCCCGTCGGCCAGATCCATAACGTGGATGTAATCACGCACGCCGGTGCCATCTTCGGTTGGATAGTCGTTACCAAAAATCGCCAGTGAGTCACGACGGCCCACCGCTACCTGCGCGATATACGGCATCAGGTTATTCGGAATGCCCTGTGGATCTTCACCCATATCGCCTGACGGATGGGCGCCGACCGGATTGAAGTAGCGCAGCAACGCGATGCTCCATTCCGGCTGCGCTTTTTGCAGATCGGTCAGGATCTGTTCCACCATCAGTTTGCTTTTGCCATACGGACTTTGCGGCGTACCGGTTGGGAAGCTTTCAACGTAAGGGATTTTTGGCTGGTCACCATAAACGGTGGCGGATGAGCTGAAGATAAAGTTTTTAACGTTTGCCGCGCGCATGGCGGAGATGAGACGCAAGGTTCCGTTGACGTTGTTGTCGTAATACTCCAGCGGTTTCGCAACGGATTCACCGACCGCTTTCAGACCGGCGAAGTGGATCACCGTTTCAATGGCGTGGTCGTGAAGGATCTCGGTCATCAGCGCTTCATTGCGGATGTCGCCTTCCACGAACGTTGGCTGTTTCCCGCCAAGACGTTCAATCACAGGCAGCACGCTGCGCTTACTATTGCACAGGTTGTCGAGGATGATGACATCATGACCATTTTGCAGCAGTTGCACACAGGTATGACTTCCTATGTAACCGCTACCACCTGTTACCAGAACTCGCATATTTCGCTCCATTGGGCTTATGGTATGTAATAACCATAGCATAACAGAGTCGCTAAAAGTGTGACATGGGATAAAATAGTGGAATCGTTTACACTGTTTTTAAATACCGATTTTCTGATGTCGTGTGGCATTGTAGATCAAAGGGATAGCGATGTCTTAGTGCAGGTTATCTGAAAAACGGAGGGCGGCGCCCTCCGGAGTTTAGTCGATTTTGCTTAGCAGATAATCATAGCGTTCACCGTCCGGCACAAACTCCAGGCGGTGTGTGATGCAGGAGGGGGCATCTTCGGCATGGTGTGAAACAAACAGCAGTTGCGTTTCGCCTTCACTAATGAGGACATCCACAAAGCGGCGGATTAACTGTCGGTTCAGCGGGTCCAGTCCCTGCAGGGGTTCATCGAGGATCAGAAGCGTAGGATGTTTCACCAGGGCGCGAACGATCAGCGCCAGCCGCTGCTGCCCCCACGACAGGCTATGAAACGGCGCGTCAGCGACCCGGGTATCCATTCCAAGAATATCCAGCCATTGCTGAGCCAGCTTGTGCTGTTTGTCCGATACCGCCTGATAAATGCCGATGGAATCAAAATACCCGGAGAGGATCACATTGCGCACCGTTGTGCTGACCCGGTAATCGAGATGCAGGCTGCTGCTGACATACCCGATATGCTTTTTGATATCCCAGATGGTTTCGCCGCTGCCGCGACGCCGGCCAAACAGCGTGAGATCGTTACTGTAACCCTGCGGGTGATCCCCGGTGATCAGGCTCAGTAGCGTTGATTTACCCGCACCATTAGGGCCAACAATCTGCCAGTGCTCGCCTGGATTGACCGTCCAGCTGAGATGGTTAAGGATCGGGCGATCGTCATAAGAGACAAGGCCATCACACAGCACGATGCGCGGCTGGTGGGGATCAAGCGCATGACGAGCTGAAGGGGCGTCGGGTTCCGGAAGCGTGATTCCATCAAGCTGTTCACTGTGTGCGAGTTGCGCAATTAATGCCTGCTTAAGCAGCACTGATTTTTCGCCTGTTTCAGTCAAATTACAGTCGGCCAGCACACCTGCATTCTGGATGAAATCCGGAATTTCATCGAAGCGGTTAAGCACCAGCACAACGGTATACCCCTGCTGGTTAAGCGAAGCCAGCAGCGTTGCCAGCTGGGCGCGAGACTGCACGTCAAGACCATCGAACGGTTCGTCAAGGATCAACAACTCTGGTTCGCTCATCAAAGCCTGACAAAGCAGCGTTTTCCGCGTCTCGCCGGTTGAAAGGTATTTAAAGCGCCGGTCCAGCAGGGCGGTGATGCCGAACTGTTCTGCCAGGTGCTGGCAACGGGCGGGATCGTTCACCTCATCCTGAATAATTTCCGCCGTCGTACGGCCGGTATCTTCTTCGCCAGGGCTGAGTAAATCGGTGTTGTTACGCTGCCATTCGTCACTGACCAGCTTTTGAAGTTGTTCAAATGACAGACGTGTCAGGCGCGTAAAATGGCGCTGATATTCACCCTTGAGGAGAGGGAGCTCGCCGGCCAACGCGCGGGCAAGGGCTGATTTACCGCTCCCGTTCGTGCCGACAAATGCCCAGCTTTCACCTGCGCGAATTGCCAAATCGGCAATTGTCAGTGTTCGGGTATCGCTAAGACGAAACGTGCCTTGCGAAATATGCAATGATGACATGATTTATCCCATTTTTTGCAGCAACAGATGTCAGGGATACTCACTGTCGGTACGATTGTCAATGTGCTCAGCACAATGTGGCGATAATCACCCGGTCTGCGTTGAAATATGCGGTGACTACAGCACCTTCCTCTAATCCGTCAGCCTCGTTGAGCGGTACCGTCGCGCAGAGCATTTGTCCGTCCGCCAGGGTCATCAGCACTTCACACTGTTCCTCACCGCGTTCAATATGGGTGATTGCACCGTGAAGCTGGTTATCGGCTGCCTTAGCTGTATCGGGATTGCTCGTGATATTGACCCACGGCGCTTTCAGTAACACCAGCACCTCTTTACCTTCATCCAGCTCAAGACGTTTTGCACTCTGCGCCGTTATTGCGGCTTTCAGGCGGGTAGTCCCATCGGCAAGCAGGATCTCGATATGCTGCTGCACCTGGAGATTATCGCGTGCCGTTACCGTACCAAACCACTGGTTACGGGCGCTGGTTTGTAACGAGAAACGGGATATGGCAGCCAGCAAACTGTCCAGCGGGAGATTGTCGTCATCACTCAACACATCAAACGCTTTTTGCTGGATCTGGGCCAGGAGATCGTAAAGTTGAATCAGACGCTGCCCAAAACGCGTAACCACTGCACCGCCGCCGCCTTTGCCGCCTGTAGCTCTGTCCACCAGCGGTTGCTCGCTCAGGGTGTTCATCTCGTTGATGGCATCCCAGGCACTTTTGTAACTGATACTGGCGTTTTTTGCCCCCTGGCTAATCGAGCCTGTTTGTTCTATCTGTTTAAGCAGGGTGATACGACGCGGATCGGCGAAAAGCTTTTGCTGAAGTCGGAGGGTGAGGAGAATTTCGGCCTGCATAACAGTATCCTGGCAAAAAGAGTATTGTGACCCAAATGGTGCAGGGCGCAAAGGGTACCGCACAAAAGGGGATGTTTTTCTCACTTGAAAGGGTAGAATAAGCTATTCACAATCTCTGGAGAAAACCATGTTAGAGTTGTTAAAAAGTCTGGTATTCGCCGTGATCATGGTACCAGTAGTGATGGCCATCATCCTCGGTGCCATCTACGGCCTGGGTGAAGTGTTCAACGTCTTCTCGAACATTGGTCACCGAGACCAGGCTAAAAAGCAGCATTGATTCCCTACAAAACGCCCGGCTAGTCCGGGCGTTTTGCTCTCAAGATTTTCCCGTTTTCGCCGATAATATTTAACGTATCACACTGGTTTACCTCTTCAGCGGTACGATTTAACGCTGGGATCTCCCTGACGTTATCGTTATATTAATGTGTATATAACGCTACTCACAGGAGTTAAAAATGGCACGTACCTGGGTACGCCTTTTCGCAGGGGCAACGCTGACGCTTTCACTTACCGGCCACGCGCTGGCGGACGACGGTAAAATTACGGTCTTTGCGGCGGCGTCGCTGACCAACGCGCTGCAGGATATCGCGGCGGCATATAAAAAAGAGAAGAACGTTGATGTAGTCTCCTCTTTTGCGTCTTCCTCGACGCTGGCACGTCAGATAGAAGCGGGTGCGCCGGCGGATCTGTTCATCTCGGCTGACCAGAAGTGGATGGATTACGCGGTGGAGAAGAAAGCGATTGATGCGGCGACCCGCGAAACGCTGCTGGGGAATAGCCTGGTAGTGGTGGCGCCAAAAGCCAGCGCGCAGGCTGACATCACCATCAACAAAGAGACCAACTGGATCAGCCTGCTAAACGGTGGCCGCCTGGCGGTGGGGGATCCTGAGCACGTACCGGCCGGGATCTACGCCAAAGAAGCACTGCAAAAACTGGGCGCATGGGAGACATTGTCACCGAAACTGGCCCCGGCTGAAGATGTCCGCGGTGCGCTGGCGCTGGTAGAACGCAACGAAGCTCCACTGGGTATTGTCTACGGTTCCGATGCCGTTGCCGGCAAAGGTGTCAAAGTGGTAGGTACCTTCCCGGAAGACTCCCACAAGAAAGTGGAATACCCTGTTGCGATTGTTGATGGACATAAAAATGCGACGGTTTCTGCCTTTTATGATTATCTGAAAGGACCAGAAGCCTCTGCAATCTTTAAACGTTATGGATTTACAACTCACTGATGATATTGACCGATCCTGAATGGCAGGCCGTGCTGCTGAGCCTTAAAGTCTCTTCCCTGGCAGTCGTGCTGAGTTTGCCCTTTGGGATCTTCTTTGCCTGGTTACTGGTCCGCTGTAAGTTTCCAGGCAAAGCCCTGCTGGACAGTGTGCTTCATCTTCCCCTCGTGTTGCCGCCCGTGGTGGTCGGTTATCTGTTACTGATTTCAATGGGACGTCGCGGTTTTATCGGTGAGAAACTCTATGACTGGTTTGGGCTGACGTTCGCTTTTAGCTGGCGCGGAGCGGTGCTGGCGGCGGCTGTGATGTCATTCCCTCTGATGGTCAGGGCTATCCGTCTGGCGCTGGAGGGGGTGGATCTCAAACTGGAACAGGCGGCCCGCACGCTGGGCGCCGGGCGCTGGCGCGTCTTCTTTACCATTACGCTGCCGCTAACATTACCCGGTATTATTGTCGGTACGGTGCTGGCCTTTGCCCGCTCGCTGGGCGAGTTTGGCGCGACGATCACGTTTGTGTCGAACATCCCCGGCGAGACGCGAACCATTCCCTCGGCCATGTATACCCTGATTCAGACGCCAGGTGGAGAAAACGCCGCAGCGCGACTGTGCATCATCTCAATCGTATTAGCGCTGGTATCATTGCTGGTGTCGGAATGGCTAGCGCGACTCAGCCGTGAGCGGATGGGGAAATAGTCATGCTGGAGCTTCAATTTACCCAGACGCTGGGAAATCATACCCTGACGATTAACGAGACGCTGCCAGCCAGCGGCATTACCGCCATCTTTGGCGTGTCTGGCGCGGGGAAAACGTCGTTGATTAATGCGATCAGCGGCCTGACCCGCCCTCAATCAGGGCGCATTGTATTAAATAACCGCGTCTTAAATGACGTGGAAAATAAGGTATATCTTTCGCCGGATAAACGCCGTATCGGCTATGTTTTTCAGGATGCACGATTATTCCCGCACTACAGCGTGCGCGGGAATCTGCGTTACGGCATGGCGAAAAGCATGGCCGGGCAGTTTGATAAGCTGGTGACCCTTTTAGGGATTGAACAGCTGCTCGACAGGCTGCCATCCTCGCTTTCCGGCGGTGAGAAACAGCGTGTGGCGATTGGCCGCGCGTTACTGACCGCGCCAGAGTTGCTGTTGCTCGATGAACCGCTGGCCTCGCTGGATATTCCGCGTAAACGTGAACTCCTGCCGTATCTGCAGCGCCTGACGCGCGAAATTAATATTCCGATGCTCTACGTCAGCCACTCGCTGGATGAGATCCTGCATCTGGCTGATAAAGTGCTGGTGCTGGAAGAGGGTTGTGTTAAGGCCTTCGGCAACCTTGAAGAGGTGTGGGGCAGCAGCGTGATGCACCCCTGGTTACCTCGGGAGCAGCAGAGCAGCATTCTCAAAGTCAGCGTGCTGGAACACCATCCGCATTACGCAATGACCGCGCTGGCACTGGGCGATCAGCATCTGTGGGTCAACAAAATCGACAAACCGCTGCAGTCTGCGCTACGTATTCGCATTCAGGCGTCGGATGTCTCGCTGGTGCTGCAACCGCCGTTGCAGACCAGTATCCGAAATATTCTGCGTGCAAAAGTGGCGGAGTGTTTTGATGATAACGGCCAGGTAGAAGTAAAGCTTGAGGTCGGCAGCAGGACGCTCTGGGCGCGTATCAGCCCGTGGGCCAGAGATGAATTAGGGATCAAACCCGGCCTGTGGCTTTACGCGCAAATTAAGAGCGTCTCGATCACCGCCTGATTACAGCAGGTGGGTATAAATGTACTGCGCGATGCTGTCAGTGGTGTTATCGCCAATCACCACGTTAGCGCGCGCTTTTACTGCATCATCGGCATTGCCCATCGCCACGCCGGTACCGGCGGCTTCCAGCATGCTGATGTCGTTGTAGTTATCGCCGAAGGCGATCACGTCACGCATCGACCACCCCTGAGATTCCACATACTGTGTCAGACGCTTGCCTTTGCTGTTACCTTTGCGGGCGATATCAACCTGGTCATGCCAGGACCATTCACACTCCAGGCCCAGCGTTTCTTCCACGTGTTTTGCGAAGGTATTCAGTTTGGTGGTGTCTTCATCCGTCAGCGCGAATTTCCAGATAGCATCAACATCCTGCGCTGCCTGGCGCAGGGAGGATACCTGGGTAAAGACCGGACGCTGGGCTTCAGGCAGGGACTGCGCCCAGTTGCTGGTGCGGATCACATGGCCGGTCGGGCGTTCATAGACCATCGCGTTATCCACATACATCAGGCCGTGTACGGCGTGTTCATCCAGCAGATCAATTAATTGCAGCGCCTGAGGAACCGGCAGCGGGTCGGATGCCAGAACCTTTTTCGCCTGATAATCATACAAATAAGTGCCATTACAACAAATTGCAGGTGTATCTAACGCCAGTGCCTGATAAAAAGGGTGAATGGCAACGTGATGTCGACCCGTTACGATAAGGAGTTGATATCCCACTTCCTGCGCGCGTTTAAGCGCTTCAAGGGAGGCGGGGAGGAGGGTTTTTTGCGGCGTCAGTAAGGTACCGTCTAAATCCAGAGCAATCACACGCGAGGTCATTTTTTTTTCCGGGTTAATATTGAATTTACGTATTGATGGGATGGTACACCGAGAGGCGGACGCTTCAAAATTCCTGTCGACAATTCAGCATTCACCGTCAAAAGTTAACTACTTTCATGCGCAGTGAGGAGTGAATATTCATGAAACAAACCGTTTATACCGCCAGTCCTGAGAGCCAGCAGATCCATGTCTGGCGTTTAAATACCGAAGGGTCACTCACGCTGGTGCAGGTTGTTGATGTCCCAGGGCAGGTGCAGCCGATGGTCATCAGTCCGGATAAACGTTTCTTGTACGTGGGTGTGCGCCCGGAGTTTCGCGTGCTGGCCTACCGCATCTCTCCGGACGACGGCGCGCTGACTTACACTGCCGAAGCGCCATTGCCGGGCAGCCCAACCCATATCTCTACCGATCGTAAAGGCAATTTTGTCTTTAGTGGCTCGTATAACGCAGGCTGTGTCAGCGTAACGCGTCTGGAAAACGGTATTCCGGTTGAAACTGTCGATGTGGTGGAAGGGCTGGAAGGTTGCCACTCGGCGAATATCACGCCGGATAACCGTACACTGTGGGTACCTGCATTGAAGCAAGATCGTATCTGCCTGTTCACCCTGAGCGACGATGGTCACCTGGTGGCGCAGACTCCTGCTGAAGTCACTACCGTTGAAGGCGCGGGCCCCCGTCATATGGTTTTCCATCCGAACCAGCAGTACGCCTATGTGGTCAATGAACTGAACAGCTCGGTGGACGTCTGGGAACTGAAAGATCCTAACGGCCAGATTGAGTGCGTGCAGACGCTGGATATGATGCCGTCTGACTTCTCTGACACCCGTTGGGCTGCGGATATTCACATTACGCCAAATGGCCGCCATCTGTACGCCTGTGACCGTACCTCCAGCCTGATTACCGTGTTTAGCGTCTCGGAAGATGGCAGGGTGCTGGCGATTGAAGGCTTCCAGCCAACGGAAACTCAGCCGCGCGGTTTTAATATCGACCACAGTGGTAAATATCTGATCGCAGCAGGGCAGAAATCCCACCACATTGCGCTGTATGAAATCAAAGGCGAGCAGGGCCTGCTGGAAGAGAAAGGGCGCTATGCGGTAGGCCAGGGGCCTATGTGGGTGGTGGTTAACGCCCACTAAGCGGCTTAAAACAAAAAACCTCGCGAATGCGAGGTTTTTTTATCTCTGTAAGCCGGGTAAGGCGAAGCCGCCACCCGGCAAAACATCTTACTGCTTCGGCTCAGCAACCACTTTGCTACCCAGACCGCGGTTGTTGTATTCCCACATGCGGTTGAAGTTAGCGTCGTTCAGGTTGCGCTGCACGTTTCCTTTATCGTCCACCGCACCGGTATTGCCGGAGAACGGACGTTTGGAGATCGCGGCATCCGCCCACGGCTTCGCCATGTTAAAGCCTTCGTTGATCACGCTGTCGCGGATCACCACCTGACCGTTGGTTGCAGAGTCCACATCCAGTGAGCGGCCCAGCTGTGCCACGCCGTCACCGGCAGCATTAAAGCGGCTGTTTACGGCCAGGAAACCGAAGAACAGGTTAGACTGCGTCGCTGGTGCAAAGACATAGCCTTCCTGCTGAGTACGCGAGTTCACCACGCGGAAGTCGGTGTTATCAAACACCACCGCGCCACGACCGGATACCAGGTCAACATCACCTTCGACGTAGCTGTTAGTCACCAGCGTACGGGTCAGGCGGTTGTTCTGCAGGGTGTTCTGTACACCGCTGTTGGTCACGAAGAAGGTGTTCTGACGGCCGAGAATGTTAACGTTGTTGATCTGTACTTTATCACCATCGCTACGCAGCGCGACGGCCTGATGGTTACCTGCATCGACGCTGTCACCCAGGGTGTTCTGAATGGTCAGGTTTTGCAGCTGCAAGCCATTATTCTGAGACCAGAATACCGCTGAGCACATCACCCCAATGGTGGCAGAACGCTTGCTCTGGCAGTTATCAAACATGTACCACGCAGGTTTGCCCGGCATATATTTACCGGCTGGGTTCACCAGGCGACGCCAGGCGTTGCTGTCAATTTCTGAATCAATCGCCAGGCCAATTTTTACATCGATCGCTTTTTCGCCCAGACCGTAAAGGGTAATGCTGCCTGGTGCCGCCGGAACGTAAACGGTGCCTTCATATTCGCCTGGCAGGATCGCGATGTACTGACGAGAAGCGCTGTGCTTCGTGATGGCCGCATCAACCGCAGCCTGAATAGAGGTATGCGTTACACCCTGCGTACCTGCCGGCCCAACGACGAAGTCAGGCTGTTTTGGCAGGTTAATAGAAGACGGTGTCCACGGCGCAGCGTTGGGTTCCATCGCCGAGAAGTAGTGTGCACGGTCGAAGTTCTTCGCTTCATCAGCGGACAAAATCGGGCGGGAGGCGGTACCCGGTGCTACCTGCTCAGAAGGCAGCTGATCCGGTGGTGTTGAACTGCATGCGGATAATGTCACGCCAAAGGCGAGTGCTAACGCCAGACGGGAAATCCTGGAAATGTTCAAGGTAAAGCTCCTGGGTATGCAAGTCTTAACGGGATAGACGAAATAGCCTGCTTTTTTATACTAAGTTGAGCGAAACGGGAAGTTAAAAAGGGTAAAAGTTGCATTTTTTGCCCTCGGGGGGCGGGAAAGTCATCACAAATAAATAACATTTTCCATCAGGACGGTTGACAGCGGGCAGTGGATGAAAATAAATGTCTATACAACCCATGACAAGTGGAATACCCATGCAGCAGCTTCATCCCGACGATGTAATATGGCGAAATGCGCGACTGGCAACGATGGATCCGGAAGGCACCGCTCCGTATGGCCTGAAAGAGCAACACGCTCTGGTGGTGCGCGGCCAAACCATTCAGGCCGTGATCCCTGAATCTGAAATACCTTCAGGACACCGTCACAGCGTCGATCTTCAGGGACGTCTGGTTACACCAGGCCTGATTGACTGCCATACCCACCTGGTGTTTGACGGCGATCGCGCGGCAGAATGGGAGCAGCGTCTGAACGGTGTCTCTTATCAAACAATCAGCGCCCAGGGAGGCGGGATTAACGCTACCGTGACGGCGACGCGCAGCAGTTCACCGGAAACCCTGCTGAAACTGGCGCAACAGCGGCTGCAGCGTTTGATGAATGAAGGTGTCACCACGGTTGAAATCAAGTCCGGATACGGGCTAAACGCCGATGCCGAAGAGAAGATGCTGCAGGTTGCACGCCAACTGAGCCTCAATAATCCGGTTGATATAAGCCCAACGCTGCTGGCGGCTCATGCGGTTCCGCCGGAATTCCGACAGGATCCGGATGCGTACCTCACGCTGGTCTGTGAGCAGATATTGCCCGTGCTGTGGCAAAAAGAATTGTTTGAAGCTGTCGACGTATTTTGCGAAAACGTCGGCTTTACCCCGTCGCAAACCGAGCGCCTCTTTAAGGCCGCCGCTGCGCTGGGTATCCCGGTAAAAGGGCATGTCGAGCAGCTGTCGAATCAGGGCGGTGCGGCGCTGGTCAGCCGATATAAGGGGCTGTCGGCCGATCATATCGAATACCTGGATGATGCAGGCGTTCAGGCGATGGCACAAAGCGGGACCGTTGCCGTATTGCTGCCTGGCGCGTTCTATTTTCTTCAGGAGCGCCAGCGTCCGCCGGTTGAACAGCTCAGAAAACAGGGGATACCGATGGCGGTCGCGACCGACTATAACCCCGGCACCAGCCCGTTTGCCAGCCTGCACCTGGCGATGAATATGGCCTGCGTCCAGTTTGGTCTGACCCCTGAAGAAGCCTGGGCTGGCGTCACGCGGAATGCCGCGCAGGCGCTGGGTCGTGGCGCAACCCACGGACAGCTGCGGGCAGGGTTTGTCGCCGATTTTATCGTCTGGGATGCTCGCCATCCGGTTGAGATGGTCTACGAGCCGGGACGCAATCCGCTGTATCAGCGTGTTTTCCGTGGGGAGGCAGTATGAGGTTATGGCGGCCGGTAGCCGAAACGGTCTGGCAGGGGCGCGACGACAGCGCCGAGGCCAGCAATGCAACGCGCATTTTCCAGACGATAAAGCAGCAGGGGCAGTTCACGCCGCTTCCATCCGGCATCGCGCTGATAGGCTTTGAATGTGATGAAGGGGTTAAACGCAATCATGGCAGGCCCGGCGCCGTGCAGGCACCGGATATTCTGCGGAAAGCGCTGGCGAATATGGCAAGCCATCAGGGGCACGAACGGCTGGCGGATATGGGCTCGTTTTACGTTGAAGGCGACGAGCTGGAAGCGGCCCAGCAGGCGTTAAGCGATGCCGTCACGGCCTGCCAGCAGTCCGGGATGCGCACGCTGGTCTTTGGCGGCGGTCATGAGACCGCGTGGGCGCACGGTCGGGGCATTCTGGATGCGTTCCCGAACGAGCGCGTGGTGGTGATCAATCTTGATGCCCATCTTGACCTGCGCAAGGCCGACCGGGCGACGTCCGGCACCCCGTTTCGCCAGCTGGCGCATTACTGCGATGAGCGCGGGCGGGAGTTTCAGTACGCCTGCTTTGGCGTGAGCCGGGCGGCGAACACGCTGGCGCTGTGGGATGAGGCCGAACGCCTGAACGTCACGCTGGTGGATGATCTCCATTTCAGGCGCGATGCGCTACCCGCACTGGAAAAGGTGCTGGCGCAGGCCGATCGTATCTATCTGACGATCGATCTGGACGTCCTCCCCGCGAGCGAAATGCCTGCCGTGTCCGCACCGGCCGCGTTAGGCATACCGGTGCTGGATCTTCTGCCGGTTATCGAACAAATCTGCCGCAGCGGTAAGCTACAGGCCGCCGATCTGGTAGAGTTTAACCCGCAGTACGATCGGGACGGACAGGGCGCAAAGCTTGCCGCCCGTCTGGCCTGGCAAATTGCTCACTGGTGGGCATAACACTATTCAAGGAGTCACGATGTTTTCACGCTCACCTCTGCCGCAGTCGAGCCCTCCCGCACCTTTCTACGAAAAGGTGAAGCAGGCGATAAGCGAAAAAATCGCCACCGGCGTCTGGCGGCCGCACGACCGTATTCCCTCGGAAGCCGAGCTGGTGGCGCAGTTTGGTTTTAGCCGGATGACCGTCAACCGGGCGCTGCGCGAACTGACCGACGACGGTCTTCTGGTGCGCTTGCAGGGGGTCGGAACGTTTGTGGCGGAACCGAAAGGGCAATCTGCCCTGTTTGAAATCCGCAGTATTGCCGATGAGATCACCGCGCGTAACCATCAGCACCGCTGTGAGGTGCTGGTGCTCGAAGAGACCCAGGCCAGCGCCGAGCAGGCCGTAGAGCTGAATGTCAAAGAGGGGAGCCGGATCTTCCACTCCGTGATGGTGCATTTCGAAAACGACATTCCGGTGCAGATTGAAGATCGCTGCGTTAACGCCGAACGGATACCGGACTACCTGAACCAGGATTACACCCACACCACGCCGCACGCCTATCTCTCGCTCGTCGCACCGCTGACGGAAGGGGAGCATATTGTGGAGGCCGTGCGCGCCACGCCGCAGGAGTGTGAACGGCTGCGCATTAAAGAGCACGATCCATGCCTGCTGATCCGTCGTCGTACATGGTCGTCATCGCAAATTGTGTCGCATGCCCGGCTGCTTTTCCCGGGTAACCGTTACCGGCTGCAGGGCCACTTTATGTCATAAGTTTTAAAAGCGTGATAGCTAACGCAATATAACAAAATTGTATCTTTTTTGTTAAAACTGACCTTGTGTGTGCTTGTCTATACAAGTATATCTAAATGCATCATCTGTCCCGTATGAGGAGCACACAATGTCGTCAGGTAAATACCGCCAGCAGGATGTCCGCGCTCCGCGCGGCACCACCCTTACCGCAAAAAGCTGGCTCACCGAAGCCCCGCTGCGCATGTTGATGAACAACCTTGATCCTGAGGTCGCGGAGAACCCCCACGAGCTGGTGGTCTACGGCGGCATAGGCCGTGCCGCGCGCAACTGGGAGTGCTATGACGCAATTGTAAAATCTCTGACTCACCTCGAACACGACGAAACCCTGCTGGTGCAGTCCGGCAAACCGGTTGGCGTATTCAAAACGCACAAGAACGCGCCGCGCGTGCTGATTGCTAACTCTAACCTCGTGCCGCACTGGGCCACCTGGGAACACTTCAACGAACTGGACGCTAAAGGGCTGGCGATGTATGGCCAGATGACCGCCGGGAGCTGGATCTACATCGGCAGCCAGGGAATTGTCCAGGGTACCTACGAAACCTTCGTGGAAGCCGGTCGCCAGCACTATAACGGCTCGCTGAAAGGCCGCTGGGTGCTGACCGCAGGTCTGGGCGGTATGGGCGGCGCGCAGCCGCTGGCCGCCACGCTTGCCGGCGCGTGCTCGCTCAACATTGAGTGCCAGCAGAGCCGCATTGATTTCCGTCTGCGTACCCGTTACGTCGACGAACAGGCAACCAGCCTGGACGATGCGCTGGCGCGTATCAAAAAATACACGTCTGAAGGCAAAGCGGTGTCGATTGCCCTGTGCGGCAACGCGGCAGATATTCTTCCTGAACTCGTCGCCCGCGGCGTCCGTCCGGATCTGGTTACCGACCAGACCAGCGCCCATGATCCTTTGCACGGTTACCTGCCAAAAGGCTGGACGTGGGAAGCCTACCAGCAAAAAGCGGAAACCGACCCGGAAGGTACGGTTCTTGCTGCCAAACGTTCCATGGCAGAACACGTCTCCGCCATGCTGGCCTTTAGTAAGATGGGCATTCCTACCTTTGATTACGGCAACAACATCCGTCAGATGGCGAAAGAGATGGGCGTGAATAATGCCTTCGACTTCCCGGGGTTCGTTCCTGCTTATATTCGCCCGCTGTTCTGCCGCGGTATCGGTCCGTTCCGCTGGGTTGCCCTGTCCGGTGACCCGGAGGATATCTACAAAACCGACGCCAAAGTGAAAGAGATTGTCGCGGATGACGAACACCTGCACCACTGGCTGGATATGGCCCGCGAGCGCATCAACTTCCAGGGCTTACCGGCGCGCATCTGCTGGGTAGGGCTGGAGTGGCGGCAAAAACTGGGTCTGGCCTTTAACGAAATGGTGCGCAGCGGCGAAGTCTCCGCGCCGATTGTGATTGGTCGTGACCATCTGGACTCCGGTTCCGTTGCCAGCCCTAACCGTGAAACCGAAGCCATGCGCGACGGTTCGGATGCAGTCTCCGACTGGCCTTTGCTGAACGCCTTACTGAATACCGCCAGCGGCGCGACCTGGGTATCGCTGCACCACGGTGGCGGCGTGGGGATGGGCTTCTCCCAGCATTCCGGGATGGTCATTGTCTGTGATGGAACGGATGAAGCTGCTGCGCGTATCGCTCGCGTGCTGCACAACGACCCGGCAACCGGCGTGATGCGTCACGCAGACGCTGGTTACGAGATTGCCATTGAATGTGCCAAAGAGCAGGGGCTAAACCTGCCGATGATCGCTGCCACACAAGGAAATCATGAATGAACGCCTTAACACTCACCCCCGGCTCACTGACGCTCAAACAACTGCGTAGCGTCTGGCGTCAACCGGTCACGCTCTCGCTTGATGAAAGTGCCCACGCCGCGATCAACGACAGCGTTGCCTGCGTCGAAGCCATTGTTGCCGAAGGGCGCACCGCCTACGGGATTAACACTGGTTTTGGGCTGCTGGCGCAGACACGTATTGCGACACACGATCTGGAGAACTTACAGCGTTCGCTGGTGCTTTCACACGCGGCGGGGGTTGGTCAGCCGCTGGATGATGAGATTGTCCGCCTGCTGATGGTGCTAAAAATCAACAGCCTGGCGCGCGGTTTCTCGGGCATTCGCCTGAGCGTGATCCAGGCGTTGATGGCGCTGGTGAACGCAGAAGTCTATCCGTGGATCCCGGCAAAAGGTTCTGTCGGTGCATCCGGCGATCTCGCGCCGCTGGCGCACATGTCGCTGCTGCTGCTCGGTGAAGGGCAGGCGCGCTGGCAGGGTGCGTGGCTTCCTGCGAAAGAGGCGCTGAAAAAAGCCGGGTTGAACCCGATCACCCTGGCGGCAAAAGAGGGGCTGGCGCTGCTGAACGGTACTCAGGCGTCGACGGCATTCGCTTTACGCGGCCTGTTTGAGGCTGAAGATCTGTTCGCCTCAGCAGTGGTGTGCGGTGCCCTGACGACTGAAGCCGTACTGGGCTCGCGTCGCCCGTTTGACGCGCGTATTCACGAGGTGCGCGGCCAGCGTGGGCAAATTGATGCCGCCGCGATGTACCGTCATGTTCTCACCGAAACCAGTGGTATTGCAGATTCACACCACAACTGTGAAAAGGTGCAGGATCCATATTCCCTGCGTTGCCAGCCGCAGGTAATGGGCGCGTGCCTGACGCAACTGCGCCAGGCGGCAGAGGTATTGCTGGTGGAAGCCAACGCGGTGTCCGATAACCCACTGGTATTCGCTCAAGAAAATGAAGTGGTGTCCGGGGGCAACTTCCACGCCGAGCCGGTGGCAATGGCGGCGGATAACATTGCCCTGGCGATTGCTGAAGTCGGTGCGTTGTCTGAACGTCGCATTGCGTTGATGATGGATAAGCACATGTCTCAGCTGCCACCGTTCCTGGTACGTAACGGCGGGGTTAACTCGGGCTTTATGATTGCCCAGGTGACGGCGGCGGCGCTGGCGAGCGAGAACAAAGCCCTGTCGCATCCGCATAGCGTGGATAGCCTGCCAACATCGGCAAACCAGGAAGATCACGTTTCTATGGCTCCGGCTGCCGGGCGTCGTTTGTGGGAGATGGCATCCAACACCCGTGGCGTGCTGGCGGTGGAATGGCTGGCGGCGTGTCAGGGAATCGATCTGCGCGAAGGGCTGAAGTCCAGTCCGCTGCTGGAGCAGGCGCGTCATACGCTGCGCGAGCATGTATCGCATTATGACGACGACCGCTTCTTTGCGCCGGATATTGATAAAGCGATGCAGCTTCTGGAAGAAGGGCGGCTGGTGGGGCTGTTGCCTTCGGTGCTGTGATTTTTTGCCCGGTGGCGCTGCGCTTACCGGGCCTACGAGTGCGAAATCCAGGCCGGGTAAGGCGTAGCCGCCACCCGGCTTTTTTTATGAATACATCGCCGTAATCGACGCGCTGCCAAGCGTATGGAAATGTACGTTAAACCCCACCATCGCGCCGCTCGCCCCTTCATCCACCTCAATCTTGTCCACATCCAGCGCATGCACCGTGAAGATATAGCGGTGGGTTTCCCCTTTTGGCGGCGCTGCGCCACCGTAACCCGCTTTACCAAAATCGGTACGGGTCTGAATCGCGCCTTCAGGCAGAGCAACCAGGCCTGAGCCGGAACCCTGTGGCAGTACGCGTGTGTCGGCGGGCAGGTTCGCCACAATCCAGTGCCACCAGCCTGAGCCTGTCGGTGCATCCGGGTCGTAACAGGTGACCACAAAACTTTTGGTTCCGGCCGGAACCTCGTCCCACGCAAGGTGCGGGGAGATATTATCCCCCTGGTACCCCATGCCGTTGAAAACATGACGCTCCGGCAGTTTTTCACCGTCGCGCAGATCTTTACTGATGATTTTCATACGATTTACCCTCGTTAATCACTCGTGCAGAAAGTGTAATGCATAGGGTTAAATCGCGAAATGCGCGGGAATGTTAACGGCTTCGACGACCGCGTCGGTGAGCTTCCGCAACTGAACGGGCGTAATGATATACGGCGGCATCAGGTAGATAAGCTTACCGAAGGGGCGAACCCAGACGCCACGTTCGACAAAGAAGCGCTGTAGTGCGGCCATATTCACCGGATGGGTGGTTTCAATCACACCAATCGCGCCCAGCACGCGTACGTCCGCCACAAAATTCGCACCCGAGGCGGCGCTCAGCTCTTCTTTCAACTGCGTCTCTATCGCCGCAACCTGCGTTTTCCACTCGCCGCTTTCCAGAATGGCAAGGCTTTCGCTCGCCACCGCGCAGGCCAGCGGATTACCCATAAACGTCGGGCCGTGCATAAAGCAGCCCGCTTCACCGTCGCTTATGGTGTCGGCAACGTGACGGGTGGTGAGTGTGGCGGAAAGCGTCATCGTACCGCCGGTGAGCGCTTTACCCAGACACAGAATATCTGGCGCGATGCCCGCATGTTCACAGGCAAACAGCTTACCCGTACGGCCAAAACCGGTGGCGATCTCATCGGCAATCAGCAGAATGCCCTCGCGATCGCACATCTTGCGGATACGCCTCAGCCACTCCGGGTGGTACATCCGCATCCCGCCGGCGCCCTGCACAATAGGCTCCAGGATCACCGCGGCGATTTCATGACGATGCGCCGCCATCAGGCGGGCGAAACCGACCATATCCATCTCGTTCCACTCGCCGTCGAAGCGGCTCTGCGGGGCCGGAGCAAACAGGTTTTCCGGCAGATACCCCTTCCACAGGCTGTGCATAGAGTTATCCGGATCGCACACCGACATCGCCCCGAAGGTATCGCCGTGATAGCCGTTGCGGAAGGTCAGGAACCGCTGACGGGATTCCCCACTGGCATGCCAGTACTGCAGCGCCATTTTCATCGCCACTTCCACCGCCACAGAACCGGAGTCCGCCAGGAACACGCACTCCAGGGCTTCAGGCGTCATTGCCACCAGGCGACGGCATAAATCCACCGCGGGCTGATGGGTGATCCCGCCAAACATCACGTGCGACATCTGGTCAATCTGCGCTTTCATCGCCGCATTCAGGCGCGGGTGGTTGTACCCGTGAATGGCCGCCCACCAGGAAGACATCCCGTCAACCAGCGGCTCACCGCTGGCGAGGTGTAGCTCGCAACCGTGAGCAGAAGCCACCGGATAAACGGGAAGGGGGCGGGTGGTGGAGGTGTAAGGGTGCCAGATATGCTGCTTGTCGAAGGCGAGATCGTCCTGGGTCATAATCGACTTGTAAACCATTTTGAAAAGTTTTAGGTTTACGAGTATAAACCGAACCGAAAATTAACAAAACCCTTTGGAGAAGCCCAATGGCTCACCACGCACGCTGGACGATGTCGCAAGTCACTGAATTATTTAACAAGCCTTTCCTTGAGCTGATGTTTGAAGCCCAGCAGGTACATCGTCAGCACTTCGACCCCCGCCATGTACAGGTCAGTACGCTGCTGTCGATCAAGACCGGTGCCTGCCCTGAAGATTGCAAATATTGCCCACAGAGCGCGCGTTATAAAACCGGTCTGGAATCTGAACGGCTGATGGAAGTCGAGCAGGTGCTCGACTCCGCCCGTAAGGCGAAAAACGCTGGCTCGACCCGCTTCTGCATGGGCGCCGCGTGGAAAAACCCGCACGATCGCGACATGCCGTATCTGGAGCAGATGGTAAAGGGCGTTAAGGAGATGGGACTCGAAGCCTGTATGACCCTTGGCACGCTGAATGAAGAGCAGGCGCAGCGCCTCTCTGCGGCAGGGCTGGATTACTACAACCACAACCTCGACACGTCGCCAGAGTTTTACGGCAATATCATCACCACGCGAACCTACCAGGAGCGTCTGGACACGCTGGATAAAGTCCGTGATGCCGGTATTAAGGTCTGTTCAGGCGGTATTGTGGGCTTAGGCGAAACGGTGAAAGACCGCGCGGGCCTGCTGCTGCAGCTGGCGAACCTGCCGACCCCGCCGGAAAGCGTGCCGATCAACATGCTGGTGAAGGTCAAAGGCACGCCGCTGGCGGATAACGAAGACGTGGATGCATTTGACTTTATCCGCACCATTGCGGTGGCGCGTATCATGATGCCGACCTCTTTCGTTCGCCTCTCCGCAGGTCGCGAGCAGATGAACGAACAGAC